>JBEKRP010000091.1:0-2620 GCA_049518595.1 Steroidobacteraceae bacterium | reverse complement strand
GCATTGCCGCTGCACGCAACCCGGCGTCGCTCCATCTGCGCCGTGGCGACTACGGTCCGTTTTTTGGCGAGCACATGATGTTGCCCATCGCGCACTACCAGCACCCGATCAGCCACAAGTTGAATCAGGATCGCCTGAGTACGTTTTTCGTCTTCTGAAGACCTTCGCCTGATGTGGCTGTGCCGGCCTCAGGCGTGCATGGCGACGATTTCGGCCTGGCGTCCGGAGACTTCCACGACATCGCCCGCCCGACGGCCGATCAGTGCGCTGCCCACGGGCGAGGTCCAGCTGACCAGGCCGGCGGGCGGATCGGCCTCATCCTCGCCCACCAGCTGATAGCGTCGTTCCGCGCCCTCGTCGAACCGCAGGCGCACCGTGACGCCGAAGCGCACGATCTCGGGCGCGGCGGGCGGCGCAATGATGCGAGCGCTGCTGCGTCGCTGCTTCCAATAGCGCAGGTCGCGTTCGACGCCGGCGAGCGCAGTCCGATCGTTGGCCGCGAGCGCCGTGCTGCGCGTGGCCTCCAGCTCGCGCAGGCGCGCGTCGATTTTGGCGACGCCGGTGTGCGTAACGAAGTTCGGGTGCGGGCTGATCGGCCGATCCGGCAGCGCGTCGACCGTGTCTGTATCAGCCTCGCGAACGAAGGCTCTGCTCATGGCGGGCTACCGATCTCAAGGTGAGCCGATTGTACGCCGCCGACAGCTGCTGCGCGGACAACTCGCCCGGCTCCCGCCGATCGCCGCGGCGCGCTTTACAGGCAACGCGCGCGAATGATCTTAAGGATTGGCAGCGCCCGGCGCCGGCGGCATTGGCGCGAGCCGGGGCGGTTTGGTGGAGTTGCCGGTATCGTTGGGGCAATCGAGCTCGTCGAGACGGGCGCGCGTGTCGTCGATGCGCTTGTCGGCCTTCGCCTCGGCGGCGCCCACTATCTCGGGTGAGGTACTGGTGGTCGGCGCTTCGCGCACCGCCTCCTGATTGGCTCGAATCTGTGCCCGCAGCTGCTCGCATTCCGCGGCTACCGGGTCACCGCCATCGGCGGGCGCTACGATAGCCGACGGTGCGCTGCCGCGCAGCACCGGCACGGAGCCTTCGCTGCAGCCCACAAGCGTCAGCAGCAGGGCTGCGCCGAACGCCGCGCAGAGAAGGCGCGCGGGCGCGGATCGGGACCGGCAGGTTTGGGTTTGGAAAGGCAACGGCATCATTATTGCGCCGGTTTCGGCCGCCGGGCTAGAGCCTGGGAGGCTAAATTAAGTTAACCCAGGAATGCGTGACGCATCGACGCAGCGATCCAGCAGCGCCCTGGCTACCGCCCGCGCGCACCGCTGCGGCTGCCGCACGTGCGTGCCTTATCATCGACATGGGCAAGCTCCTATTGTCTGAGGACTCCACTGTGCGCAGGCCGGCTCGGCAGCGCTATAGGCGGAAGCGGCGCGTCCCCTGCCTGGGGCGGGACTGGAGGGCCATGGGCCCCGTACCAAGTGCCGCGCCCCGCGTCGGACAACTGCTGATCTCAGCTATAATTGAACGTCTTTTCCCCAGGCGGCCGATGCGCGAAAGTGGCGGAATGGTAGACGCGCTGGCCTTAGGAGCCAGTGGGGCAACCCGTGAGAGTTCGAGTCTCTCCTTTCGCACCAGCGGCTCGAACGGCACCGGGATCTCGATCAGGATTGGGCAATGAACAACGGGCGATGGACAGCGACAAGATGCAAGTATCGGTGACGACAACTCAAGGTCTCGAGCGACGGCTCGAGGTGGCGGTGCCCGGCGAGCGGGTCGCCGGAGAGGTGGATCAGCGGCTCAAGCGCCTGGCGCGGACCGCGCGCCTGAAGGGATTTCGGCCCGGCAAGGTACCGTATGCCGTGGTGCGCCAGCAGTTTGGCAGCCAGGTGCATGCGGAGACGGTGAGTGACCTGATGCAAAGTACCTTCGCCGAAGCCGTCAGCCAGCACCGGTTGCGGCCGGCAGGCGGTCCGCGCATCGAGCCCATCGCGGTCGAGCCCGGCAGCGAGCTGCGGTACGCGGCGATATTCGAGGTGCTGCCGGAGGTTACTCTGAAACCGCTCGACGCGATCGGAAGACGGTCGCCGGATTCCTTTTGAAATAGGCCCAGCCGAAGTCGAAAGGCATGCAGAGTCAATGTCTCCGGCAACTTGAATTGCAGGCGTTCGATCCCGACGCTGCCTTCGGCCCACTGCGAGGTTGGCGGATCGCCCCTCAGGATGGGGTGATCCAGATAGCCGACGATGTTTCCCTTTTCATCCAGGATGTGGGTGAAGCACCAGTAATTGCGCTCTACCCGCTTGCGGCATCGCCACCGATACTTCACCTCGATGGCCTTCCCAGTCCTGCGCATGGACAGGCCGCTGAGTTCCAGCTTGCCATCGAAATCGACCGTGCAATCGGGGAGCGAATCCAGTCCTGCAGGGAGGAACGCTCTTTCCTGACGCAAGGGGTCGACCGGGACCTTGCGAAACAAGTGAAGCAAGCCGCCGTCGGGAAGACTACGAGTTCCGATTTCCGCGAAATTGGCGTCCGACCGGACAGCTGCGATGGCTTCCGCGCCGAGTCGATTGAATGGCGATTCCTGCTCGCGATCCTCTTCATAGAGGAAGTAGGATGC
>JBEKRP010000090.1:0-2534 GCA_049518595.1 Steroidobacteraceae bacterium | reverse complement strand
TGGCGCCGCTGGAGGAACACGCTGCCGAGGCGCGCCGCACAGGGGCCACCGAGGAGGCCGAACGCCTGGCGCTCGACGTGCTGGAACTGGCCCCCGCTCGCACGCGGGCGCTTGCGATCCTGTACGAGATCCGCAAGGCCCAGGGAAAGTCCCAGGCGAGCGTGGCGCTGATCCGTCGCCTGGTCGCACTCGAGCCCAATAATTTCTGGGCCACCAACGAACTGACCCTGCTGCTGCTCGGCCGGGGTAATATCGCCGAAGCGGCACGCCACGCCCGCAACGCCGTGCGCATCGCCCCGGAGAACGCGCAGTCGCATTATCTCTTAGGCATGGTGCTCACCGAGGCGCATCGCCCGGCGGTGGGCGAATATCACTACCATCGCGCACTCGAACTGTCCGGCGCGCGCGATCCGGTGGTGCTGGCCAACTTCGCCCTGTGCCTGAAGAACCAAGGCAAAATGAGTGCCGCGCGTGCGCTCTACGAAGAATCGCTCACCGCAGCGCCCGATAGTCTGCCCGCGCTGATGGGTCTTGCGCGCCTCGAGGAAGCGGACCGCGACCTCACGGCGGCGATGTCACTGCTGGATCGGGCGCAGGCGCTGTCTCCTGCCAATCTGAACGTGCTGCTGTTGCGCGCGACGGTGCTGGGCCGCATGGGCGAGGTGGATGCGGCACTGGCCGTACTGGACAAGATGGCGGCGGGCAGCACGACCTTCGGGCCGGCCCAATTGCTCGAAAAAGGTCGCCTGCTCGATCGCCTGGGTCGTTACGAGGAGGCCTTTGCGGCCTTCGACGCCGGCAAGCAGCGCCTGCGCGAGGTCTCCGGGCTGTCCTATCTGGACGCCCAGGCACAGCAAATCGTCGCGCGCCTGAAGAACTTCTTCAATGCGAAGCGCCTTGCGACGCTGCCGCGTGCCCAGACTCGGACCGATGTCGCGCAACCGATCTTTGTGCTCGGCTTTCCGCGCTCCGGCACGACGCTGCTGGAACAGACCTTGAGTGCCCACCCACGCATCGTCGCGGGCGATGAGCTGCCCTTCATCGCCGAGCTCGCCGAGCTCATGCCGCGACTGCTCGATAGCCCGCTCGCCTATCCCGACGCGCTGGCGGAGCTGTGGATGGGGGATCATCGCGAAGATCTGGACAATCTGCGCGATCATTATCTGCGCCGGGTCGGCGAACTCGGCATCGTCCCCGAAGGCGCCGCCTGGTTCACCGACAAGATGCCGCTGAACGAGACGCATCTGGGACTGATCGCACTGCTGTTTCCCGACTCCCCGCTGCTGCACGTCACGCGCCACCCGCTCGATGTCGTGCTGTCGGTGTACTCGAACCTGCTGACGCACGGGTTCTACTGCGCCTATGCGCTCGAGAGCGCCGCGCGCCACTACGCACTGGTGACGGATCTGGTGGAGCACTATTGCCGCGAGATGAAGCTGGGCTATCTGCGCGTGCGCTACGAGGACATGGTGGAGGACCAGGAGGCGAGCATCCGCCAAGTGCTGGAGTTTATCGGCGAGGAGTTCGATCCCAGCTGCCTGGCCTTTCATGAGAATCGGCGCTATGCGCGCACCGCAAGCTACGCGCAGGTCACGGAACAGCTCTACGAGCGATCGCGGTATCGGTACCGAAACTATCTGCCGCAGCTGCAACCGATCATCCCGCTGCTGCAGCCTGTGATCGAGCGGCTCGGTTATACGATTTAGTGCTCGGCGGGCCGCGCGTGCAATGTGTCGCGAACTCGTGATGGGCGTGATCACGATGTGCGAACCATGGGAAATGTAGGCGCGTCGAAGTAGCTCGAACTGCGCACTCGGGTTCCCGGCCGCCAGATGCCGCAGCGATGACTTCGTGATAAGTTTGTTCATGCCTGATGAATATGGTGCCTGCATTCACAGACCGATGCAGGCGAGTGGGAGTCAATGCGGTGGCCATGTACGGGCGCGCCATCGCTACGCTAGAACGGAATCATAAGATCCCATGCGCAAAGGCATCATCCTCGCCGGCGGCGCCGGCACGCGATTGCATCCGGTCACCTACGCGGTGAGCAAACAGCTGCTGCCGGTGTACGACAAGCCGATGGTGTATTACCCGCTGTCGGCGCTGATGCTGGCCGGGATCCGCGACATTCTGCTCATTTCCACGCCGATCGATTTGCCGGCGTTTCAGCGTCTGCTCGGCGATGGCAGCCAATGGGGGTTGTCGCTGAGCTATGCCGAGCAGCCCCGCCCCGAGGGCCTGGCGCAGGCGTTCATCATCGGCCGCCGCTTCGTCGGCGCCGATCCGGCCGCCCTGGTGCTCGGCGATAACCTGTTCTACGGCCACGGTCTGCCCGAGCAGCTGCAGAGGGCCGACCGCCGCGCGCACGGCGCGACCGTATTCGCCTATCACGTCAAGGACCCGCAGCGTTACGGGGTGGTGCAGTTCGACGCGGCGGGCCTCGCGCTCGATATCGAGGAGAAGCCGCTGCAGCCGAAGTCGAACTACGCGGTGACGGGGCTCTACTTCTATGACAACGACGTGCTCGACATCGC
>JBEKRP010000089.1:0-2537 GCA_049518595.1 Steroidobacteraceae bacterium | reverse complement strand
AAAAACTAACGATTTTGCCACAAAAGAAGCCGAAGCAGATATTCTGCTCCGGGGGGTCGCGAGTGGCTACCTCAACTTAGGCTAATGGGCCGGGCGGCCAGGTGTCGGGGGATGGCAGATGCAATGGAGATCACGCGTTAGCGTTGAGTTATCTGCTGCGGCTCGGTCGTTCACGCCTACGGAACGCGCCAAGGTAGGGGCTGCTGGTGCAGGATTGGCCACTTTGGTGGGAGGCCGCCGACCACAGGACGAAGAGACCTCGGGCCCCTGGAGTAAACGGGGCCTGCCCTCTAGCCCGGCTCAGACTGGAACCCTGCAATGTTGTGGGTCGCTGTCTACACATTTATGAAACTGGTCAGTAGCCGGCCTCGTGCTCGTTTTTCTCTCCAGGTCGCCGAATGGGGGGCCGAGAACATTCGCGCCTCGGACCCAAGCGTAGATCGAACCTGCGTTACCGCTCTCGGTCGCGGCGCCAACGCGCGTGCTGCCGGTCAGCAGCGGCAGGCGCGAACGCGCGGGCGTGTCGTGGTCTGGCTGCTCGTTTCGGCCTTGACCGCGCTCGGCACTGCTGATGCGTTCGCCGGGCCACGCCTCAAGCACGTGCCGGCGCACCGGAGCAAGGTAGCCGAGGCGAAGCACCACAAGCACCGCTCGGCGCCGGACGCGAAGCCAAGCGCAGCAGCGCGGCAGAACGAACGGACACGCGCGGCGCATATAATCGTACCGAGCATCCCCTTGCCGATTGCCCGACCGGCGGCGGCATCGCTGCCGCCGGATCTTGCCGCGACGAAGCAGGCGATCGAGCTGGTGCGCCAGGGCAAGCCGAGCGAAGCGACCCTAATCGCGACATCGATCGGCGATCCGGTGGCGCAGAAGCTCGTGGAATGGACGCTGCTGCGCCACCCTGAAAGCGAAGTCAGATTCGAACGCTACACCGCCTTCATCCGTGCCAATACCAATTGGCCAAGCACTCCGCTGCTGCGCCGGCGCGCGGAGGCGAAGCTGTGGCAGGACCGGCGCGACGCCGCCACGGTCCGGCGCTTCTTCGGCGAGGAACAACCGACCAGCCCGTTAGGCCGGCTCGCGTTTGCGCGCATGCTGAAAGCTGAGGGCGAACAGGCTGGCGCTGCGCGCGAAGTTCGCGCGGTATGGCGGTCGGCGGAACTATCAGCCGAGCTGGAGGCCGCCTTGCTCGACGAGTTCCACGACGAGCTGACCCGCGTCGACCACGCGGCACGCATGGACTGGCGCATAAGCGCCAAAGACTTCGGTGCGGCGATGCGCGCTGCAAAGCGTCTTGGGGTCGATGAAGTGGCGATTGTCAAAGCTTGCGCAGCCGCCGAGGCGGACTCCACCAAGGCTGGGGCGCTGCTCGACGCGGCTCCCAGCGAAGCACGCCGCGATATGGGCTTCGCGCTGTGCCGCCTTCACTGGCTGGTGCGACACAACGAATTCGCGGCCGCGGCCATGTTGGTGCTCGCGGTTTCGTCCGAGGATCTGCGACGTCAGGACACCGATGAATGGTGGCGCCAGCGGCGGCTGCTGGCCCGCGGGCTCATCGACCTCGGCGACTCGGAGACCGCGTATCGAGTGGTGCGCGAGGCGGCGCCTCCGGCCAATCCCTATTACCGTGCGGAATTCCACTTCATGGCCGGCTGGATCGCGCTGCGCTTTCTCGACGATCCGGCCGCCGCGCTGAAGCATTTCGAGCAGGTCGATGAAGGCTCGGCCGATCCGATCGTTCGTGCCCGTGCCGCCTACTGGCGCGGCCGTGCCGCCGAGGCGACCAGCCAATTCGAGGAAATGCGTGCTCAGTACGAGGCTGCTGCTCGCTATCCCACCGCCTATTACGGCCAACTGGCGCGCGCCCGGCTTGGCTTCGGCGAGATCGCGTTGCGCGACCCGCCGCCGGAACCGGTCCACGGCATCGCGCACGAACTGCTACACGCTGCGGACATTCTCTATGCGATCGGCGAGCGCGATCTCATCGCGTCGTTCGTGACCGAATTCGCCGAAGAGAGCAGCGACGCCGTCACGATCGCAGCGCTCGGCCAACTCACCACGCACTACAACGATGCTCGGGCGATGCTGCTCATCGGCAAGACGGCGCTCGTGCGCGGCTTGGTGATGGACCAGTACGCTTTTCCCGATATCGGCGTGCCGCCCTACAGCCCGATCGGTCCCCAGCTCGATCTCTGCGTCGTCTATTCCATCGTGCGCACGGAGAGCGCCTTCGACCAGGGCGACAGGTCGCCGGCCAAGGCCGTCGGGCTGATGCAGGTCACCCCGGAAGCCGGGCGTGATACCGCGAAGCGTTTCGGCGTCGTCTACGACTGGAACGGGCTTGTGTCTGACCCGGTCTACAACACCCAGATGGGCGCCGCCGAGGTCGCCGCGTTGCTCAAAGAGTACCGCGGCTCCTACATTATGACCTTCGCCGGCTACAACGCTGGCCGCGGCCGGGTCAGGCAATGGGTGGCGCAGCACGGCGATCCGCGTGATCCCAAGGTCGACGCGGTCGACTGGGTCGAGCGCAT
>JBEKRP010000088.1:0-2551 GCA_049518595.1 Steroidobacteraceae bacterium | reverse complement strand
GGGCGCGGCGATCGTGCTCAACAAATGCGACGTGTGCCAGGATCTGAGTGCGCGGATCGAGGAGGCCGCGAGCATTGCGGGCGAAGCGCCGGTACTGGCCATCGCCGCGCGTTCGGCTCATGGAATCGAGCCGGTTCTACGGCTCGTGGCGCCGGGAGTTACGATGGCGCTGCTGGGCTCTTCCGGAGTCGGTAAATCCACGTTGGTGAACCAACTCCTGGGCGTCGATCGGCAGACGGTCCAGGATGTCCGGGAGAGCGACAGCCGCGGCCGGCACACCACGACTTATCGCGAGCTGCTGCCGCTGCCACAGGGCGGCGCACTGGTGGATACGCCGGGCATGCGCGAGCTACAACTGTGGGCGGGACAGGACAGCCTGGATTCCGCTTTTACGGAGATCGCGGCCCGTGCGTCGCAATGCCGTTTCCGGGATTGCAGTCACACGGTCGAGGATGGCTGCGCGGTGCAGGCAGCCATCGTCGTGGGTGAGTTGGATCCCTCGCGTTGGCAGAGCTATCAGAAACTGCGCGCCGAGATCGCGTGGCACGAGCGCCAGGCCGATCCACAGGCGGCCCTCGCGCTGAAACAAAAATGGAAGAGAATCCATAAGGCCATGCGCGTCCGCTACCAGCACGAAAGGAGGACCGAATAGCGCGTGGCGCAGCATGCATGTCTGCCGCGCCGGCACACAGGGCGGATCGCCGTGTCGCCGCGTCGTAACATCGATGTTCTTGGCCGGCATTGGCGAGACCGCTCGCCTGCCCCCAAGCCCTTCCCGAATGATACGATGCATAGCTAAGCACCCATGCCGTCGATCGAGCTGAAAACATCTATTCCCGGACCTCGCTCCAAACAACTTGCGGCGCGCCGTGAGGAGGCTGTGCCACGCGGCGTTTCGCAGTTGACGCCGGTATTCGTAAGCCGCTCGGAGGGCGCGGTCATCGAGGACGTGGACGGCAACCGGTTTCTGGATTTCGCCGG
This sequence comes from Steroidobacteraceae bacterium, assembly GCA_049518595.1. Classification (GTDB taxonomy): domain Bacteria; phylum Pseudomonadota; class Gammaproteobacteria; order Steroidobacterales; family Steroidobacteraceae; genus FEN-1191. The sequence continues at coordinate 1,570 of JBEKRP010000088.1, read as the reverse complement.
GGGCATCGGCTGCCTCAACGCCGGACATCGCAATCCAGGCGTGGTCGCCGCGCTGCACGCACAGGCCGATCGGTTTCTGCACACCTGTTTCATGGTGACGCCGTATGAGAGCTACGTGCGGCTCGCCGAGAAGCTGAACGCGCTCACGCCCGGCAGCACGCCCAAGAAAACTCTGTTCCTGAACAGCGGCGCAGAGGCGGTCGAGAACGCTATCAAGATTGCGCGCGCCTTCACCCGGCGGCCGGCGGTGATCTGCTTCGAAGACGCTTTTCATGGGCGCACGCTCTTGACGCTATCGCTGACCAGCAAAACGCACCCATACAAGGCCGGCTTTGAACCGTTCGCGAGCGATGTCTACCGCGTGCCGTATGGCCGGCCGGCCGCGCAACTTGAGGACACCTTCCAGCGCGTGGTGGCGGCTGAATCGGTCGCGGCCCTCATCGCGGAACCGGTGCAGGGCGAGGGAGGTTTCATCGTGCCGCCGGCCGGATGGCTCACCGCAGTCGCGGAGATCTGCCGCAGGCACGGCATTCTCTTCATCGCTGACGAAGTGCAGACGGGCTTCGCTCGCACCGGCAAGATGTTCGCGATCGAGCACGAAGGCACCGAGCCGGACCTGATGGTCACGGCCAAGAGCCTCGGCGGGGGGCTTCCGTTGGCTGCGGTCACGGGCAAGGCCGAGATCATGGATCACACCGGACCGGGATCGCTCGGCGGCACGTTCGGCGGCAACCCGCTGGCATGCGAAGCGGCCCTGGCGGCGATCCAGGCGATCGAAGACGGCAACCTCTGTAAACGCGCCATGCATCTGGGCGAACAGTTCCGCCAGCGGGCGATCGCCTGGCAGCAACGCTACCCCGCGATCCGCGAGGTTCGGGGATTAGGCGCCATGCAAGCGTTCGAGCTCAGCGACGCCGGGTCGACGAAAGCTCTCGCCCAGTACTGCTACGAGCACGGCCTGATCCTGGTGACCGCGGGGACTTACGGCAACGTGGTGCGCATCCTGATGCCGCTGGTAGTGAGCGATGACCAGATGAACGAAGCGCTGGACGTAATGGAAGCGGGGCTCACCGCGGTGGCGCCCAACCGCGCCACAGTTGGTGTCGCATGAAGGCTAAACCACCAGCCACGAGCCACGAGCCACTAGGCGCAGTCAGTAGCATGAGAGACAAAACCCTGGCCCCCGACCCACGACTCCTGACCCCGGCAGTCGTAGGTCGCCTGACCCCAAAGGCCATAGGCCGCCTGACTCCAGCGGCCGTAGGCTGCCTCATCCTTCTCCTGCTCGCCGGCTGCCACAAATCCGCGCCCACGCTCGGCCTGCTGGTCTGGGAAGGCTACGCCGACCCGTCATTCATCGCCGGCTTCGAAGAGAAGTGCCAGTGCAAGGTAAGCGCTTCTTACATGGGATCGAGCGACGAGTTAGTGGCCAAACTGCGCGGCGGCAGCGCCGCCAACTATGACGTGATTTCGCCTTCGAGCGATGTGGCCACTATGATCGCTACTACAGGCCTCGCCGCTCCGCTCGACCTTTCGAAAATCCCCACATACAAGGAACTGATGCCCCGGC
>JBEKRP010000087.1:0-2617 GCA_049518595.1 Steroidobacteraceae bacterium | reverse complement strand
TGCGGCTCAGGAACGCCGCGCCGGCATAGGCAAGCAGCACGACCAACGGGGTCCAGTGCCAGACCTCCATCATCATCACCGAAATCCAGGCCTGGATCGGCACGGTCGGATAGTCGAAGTGGATGCCCAGCGTGTGGTCGATGAAATGTCCGAGCAATCCAACATCCGGCCGTAGAAAGATCACCCAGATCGTGCCGATGACGTTCCAGGGAATCAGCAGCGGCAGCGCGACGATAACCAATGTCGCGGAAAGTCCCCATCCGCCCTTGCGCGGCATGGTCAGGGCAATCGCGACGCCCAGCGGCAGCTCGATCAGCAGCACCAGTCCCGAGAACACCAGCTGGCGCAGCAGCGCATGCTGCAGCCGCGTGTTTAGCAGCATCTCCCGGTACCATTCGGTGCCGACGAAGATCCGGTGGGTAGAGTCGAAAATGTCCTGGACCGAGTAATTTACCACCGTCATCACCGGGATGAGCGCATTGAAGGCAACCAGCACCACGACCGGAATGACCAGAAACCAGGCTCGTTGGTTTTGCCACTTTTGCATCGCGCGGCCCTAGCCGACCAGTCGACCGTCGGCATAGAGGCGGGTCATCGCCGGGTTGAATTTCAGAATGCCGCGCTCCGAAAGAATCGGCTGCTCCGGCGGGACCACGACTTTGATCTCGTGCTCGCCGAGCCGGCAGGTTGCAATCTTGCGGGTGCCCAAATGCTCGACGTCGCCAATCTCAACGGCGAGGCCGGTCCCGCTGCTGCTAAGACCGATTGCTTCCGGCCGTATCCCAATTTCCAGCCCCGTGGCTCGCGTCGCCTTGGCCAGCAGCGTGGCCGCCAGCGGGACAAACTGACCCACCACCTCGGCGCCATCGCCTGACAACCGGCAGGGCAAAAAGTTCATTCCCGGGCTGCCGATGAAATAGCCGACAAACCGGTCGATCGGCGTCTCGAACAACTCCTGCGGTGTACCCTGCTGAAGCACGCTCCCTTCATGAATCACTACGACGCGGTCGGCGAAGGTCAGCGCCTCGCTCTGATCGTGAGTCACGTAGATAAGAGTCGTGTTATAACGTTTGTGAATCTCCTTGAGTTTGCGGCGCAGTCGCCACTTGAGATTCGGATCGACGACAGTCAAAGGCTCATCGAACAGGATCGCACTGACATCGGAGCGCACGAGACCGCGACCGAGGGATACCTTCTGCTTTTCGTCCGCCGCGAGGCCGCTGGCGCGCCGCTGCAGGTGGTTGGTGAGATCCAGCATCTCCGCGACCTCGGAGACGCGGCTGCGAACATCCGCGGCCGCGACGCCGCGATTGCGCAGCGGAAAGGCGAGATTATCGAATACCGTCATGGTGTCGTAAATCACCGGGAACTGGAACACCTGGGCGATATTGCGCTGAACGGTCGAGGAGTCAGTGACGTCGCGGCCGTCGAACCGCACACGGCCGGCGCTCGGGCGCAGCAGCCCCGAGATGATGTTGAGCAGCGTCGTCTTGCCAGAACCCGACGCCCCGAGCAGCGCATAAGCGCCTCCGTCCTGCCAAGCGAGATTCATCGGGCGCAATGCATAGTCTTCCATTCGCGCCGGCGAGCGCAGGTAGCTGTGCGCGACGTTTTCGAACTCGATCAGCGCCATTAGTGCGCCCCCGTGCCACCGGCATTCTCTCCGGGTGCCGCCACCAGATTGCCGGCGCTGTCAAACACGAACAAGCGCCGGGGATCGAGATAGAGGCTGATCTCATCCCCCAATCCGAATTTGTGCACACCCTGCAGCACGGCAATCATCTGAAAGTCGCCATGCCCGGCGTGAATGTAGGTTTCCGAGCCGTTGATCTCGGCAAGCTCGACCTTCGCCGGGATCAAGCAGCCGTACTCGGCGTGACCCGCGAGGCCGATGTGGTCAGCCCGCACACCCACGCGATAGTCGCCCTGTGGCAGCGCGCGCATGTGCCGCGCTAACGGAAAGGCAACGCTAGGCGACAAGCGGCAACCCTGAGGGCCGATGACCGCGCGGATGAGGTTGATCGGCGGATCGCTGAATACCTGGCTCGCTCGAATAGTCGCGGGGCGGTCATAGATTTCGAGGGCGGGCCCACACTGAAGCACGCGTCCGGCATCGAGCACGATGGTATTGCCGCCAAACAGCAAGGCCTCCTGCGGTTCAGTCGTCGCATAGACGACTGTCGTGCTGCCGCGGCGGAAGATCTCGCGGATCTCACTGCGCAGTTCTTCACGCAGCTTGTAGTCAAGATTCACCAGCGGCTCATCGAGCAGCAAGAGCGGCGCTTCCTTGACCAGCGCGCGGGCCAGCGCGACGCGCTGCTGCTGCCCTCCAGAAAGCTCCGACGGCAGGCGGTGCAGCAGATGATCGATATGCATCATCTGCGCTCTTGCTCTGACCTTGGCATCGATCTGCGGCGCGGACAGGCGCTTCGCGCGCCGCAGCGGCGCCGCGATGTTTTCGTAGACAGTGAAGGAGGGGTAGTTCACGAACTCCTGATAGACCATCGCCACCGACCGCTCGCGTACGGAAACTCCGGTCACGTCCTTGCCGTCAATCAGAATCCGGCCCGAGGTCGGCTTATCGAGGCCGGCCATCAGCCGCATCAGCGTGGTTTTG
>JBEKRP010000086.1:0-2690 GCA_049518595.1 Steroidobacteraceae bacterium | reverse complement strand
GTCGGACTCGGCGTCATTCTCGGTATCCAGCACGCCGTGCTCCTGGCATGCTTGACCGGGATTCTCGAAACCGTGCCGGTGATCGGCTCCACCTCGGCCGCGATCCTCGCCGGACTGGTCTCGCTGCGTACCGCGACCGGAATCGCCAACATCGCGGAATACGCGCTCTACGCGACGGTCCTGCGCCTGTCGATCGACCAACTCGTCGGCCCGATCGTGCTGGGCCGCGCGGCGCACGTACACCCGGTGCTGATCATTTTTTGCTTCATGGCCGGCGGCATCGTGCTCGGCATTCCCGGTGTGATCCTCGCCGTCCCGGTCGCCTTGGTCGTCAAGAGCACGCTGGCGACGCTCTACGGTGATGAAGCCGAATAGGCCGGGCGTTGGCCGCGAGGCTGTTTTCGGCCCCACTTGCTGCCAATTTCGGGCTATATTGCTCAGCCTGCGAGCAACTTTTTCGGCGCCGAAGAGTTGCCTGTCGGATTGGAAATCGCGGGAGACCCGCTCATGGCGGTGTGGGATTCCGCAGAGCGAAGGATTTGGTGGCGGCACAGCCATCCCTGGCTGGCCGAGCTGCTGTTCGCGCTCGACGCTCGTTTGCGCCGCCGTCAGGCGGTGTTCGAATATAGCCGCGATCCGCGCTGCGTCTTTCGGCTCGATATCGGCCGTTCGCCCCGCGCGCTGGCGCTGCGCGACGGCACGCGCGTGCATCCCGGGCAGCGCATCGCACGGCTCCATTTCTGGAACGAGCAGGTCCCGCCGCTGCCCGCGAGCGGGGCGACGATTGCATGGGCGCGCCGGATGCAGCAGGCGATCGCGATCTCGCTCGCTGAACTCGCGCGCTTTCTCGCGTCGCGGTCCGATTTGCGCGACATCGCCGTGGTCTGCGGCGACGTGCCTTCCGGTACCCGGGCGCAGAGCCAGCAACTAGCACGAATTATGGCGCGCTACGGGTTCGAGACAGTCGCCGAACCGGAGTCTTTGCCGATCGCCCAACGTGTGCACCGCTTTGGCGAAAATATCCTGATTTCCCTGATCATCTTCGCGAGCAATGCCGCCGCGCTTCGCGGCGACACGCTCAAGCGCGTGCGGGTACCGATTTATCTTTCGCCCCACGTCCTGGAACAAAAGTTCAGCGCTATGGGTGAGCGGCGTCTACCGTGTGAGTAGTCATGAATATCGCCGAGAATATTCCCGAAGCGATTTCATGGATCCGGTCGCTGGGCGACGGCTGCCTCCTCGTCGCATTCGTGGGATGCGTATTCATGCTGGTGGCGTCGGCTTGCGTGCTGGGTTTTCCCGAGCAGGAGACGGTCGCACCCGCTACGCAGCCGCCGGTGACGGTGCTGAAGCCTTTGCACGGTGCAGAGCCCGGCCTGCCGGCGCGTCTCGCCGCATTCTGCCGGCAGGAGTACAGCGCTCCGGTGCAGATTTTATGCGGTGCGCAAGACCACGCTTCGCCGGTTGTTGCGGCGGTGCGAGGCCTGAAGGCCGACTTCCCTGACACGGCGATCGAGCTTGCCGTCGACCAGCGCAGTCATGGCGTCAACCGCAAGATATCGAACCTGATCAATCTGATGCCGCGCGCCCGCCATGATACGCTGGTGCTATCCGACAGCGACATCATCATCGGGCCGGGCTATCTGCGGGCCCTTGCCGCGCTCTTGGGGTCGCCGCGCGTCGGCGCCGTGACCTGCCTCTATCATGGCATCAGCGGCGAAGGACTATGGACGCGGCTGTCCGCTCTCGCCATCAACTCGCAATTCCTGCCGCAAGCGGTCACCGCGGTCAGTCTCGGGCTGGCGAAACCATGTTGCGGCGCCACCATCGCCTTGCGCCGGTCGACGCTCGACCGCATCGGCGGCTTCGGCGCCCTTGCCGACGTGCTCGCCGACGATCGTGCGATCGGGCTTGCGGTGCGCTCCGCCGGATACGATGTCGTGACGGCGCCGTTCCTGGTCGGCCACCGCTGCTTCGAAAGCAGTTTCCGTCAACTGCTCCTGCATCAGATACGCGTCGCCCGCACGATCCGGAGCATCGATCCGATCGCCTATGCCGGCACCATCGTGACCCATCCCTGGCCGCTTGCGCTCCTCTCGCTATTGTCGGGAAGCCCGGCCGCGGTGCTGGTCACGCTTGCCGTGCTGATCTCGCGCGTGATGCTTTGCCGTTGCGTCGAATGGCGCTTCGGATTGCCGCGGCAAAATTACTGGCTCATTCCACTGCAAGATGTCATTGCTTTCGCCGTCTACGTGGCGAGCTTCTTCGGGGCGACGGTTCATTGGCGGGGTGCCGATTATCGCGTGACGGCGGACGGCAGCTTGATCGAAGGACATAAGACCTAGAGCATGATCCGGAAAAGTGGACACCGGTTTTCCGAAAAGATCATGCTCCACCGAGAGACGCGGTTATGATGCGCACATTGTTTTTGCAAGCTCCTTCCTTCGACGGATTCGACGGCGGCGCCGGCTCGCGCTACCAGGCGCGGCGCGAAATCCGCTCCTATTGGTATCCGACCTGGCTCGCCCAGGTCGCCGCAGTAGTGCCCGACAGCAAGCTCATCGACGCCGTGCCGCATCGGCTTACGCTCGCCGATGTCGTGCGCGAGGCGCCGCATTACGACCTTGCCGTGCTGCACACCTCGACGCCTTCATTCGCCTCCGATGTCCGGGTCGTCGCGGCGCTCAAGG
>JBEKRP010000085.1:0-2700 GCA_049518595.1 Steroidobacteraceae bacterium | reverse complement strand
CGTAAGCGTCATCGGAGGGCCGTATTGACATTGATGGGCGGCTATAGCTCGTAGCGCACGTCGGATGAGGCTTTGTTGATTTCATCGATTCGCGATCCAGTGGACTGAGCCGTCGCGATGGCGGCGTCGAGCCGGAGCAGAAGATCCGCGACGGCCTCCGCGGGCCGGCGGCGCAACATTGCCAGTGTCTTTTTGCCGTCGTGGGCGACTGCTGCGCCGGAGAGTGGTTTCACGGTACCGAGCATGATCTGGCCGCCAGAGTCCATCACTGCCGCAATGTGAGGCAGTGTACCGGCGGCTGGGGCGAGGGCTACGCCGCCTGGCGCTGGGGCGCGGTGAGCTTTGGGGCGATGTGCCACGGCAGGAGTTCCTCGATGCGGTTTATGGGATGCTCGCCGATGCACTCGAGCACATGGCGTAGGTAGGTCGACGGATCGATGCGGTTAAGCAGACAGGTGCCGATCAGGCTGTAGATATTCGCCGCGCGCTCACCACCCGCATCAGAACCAGCGAATAAGAAATTTCGTCTCCCGAGGACCAGCGGCCGGATGGCGCGCTCCGCTGTATTGTTGTCCAGATCGATGCGTCCATCGGCACAGAAGCGCGTGAGTGCTGTCCAGCGCACCAGGGTGTATTGGATGGCACCGGCGAGCGGGGACTTGGCCGACACGTTACGCAGCGTGGCGTCGAGCCAAGGCCGCAGCGCATCGAGCACAGGGGCGGAGCGCTCCTGACGCACAGCGGCCCGCAGCTCGGGCGCACGGCCGCGGATCTCGCGCTCGATGGCGTAGAGCAGCCCGATGCGCCGGATTGCCTCGCCGGCTATCGGGGAGCGATCCACGACGTACAAATCGTAGTACTTTCTCCTCGAATGAGCCCAGCAAGCTGCCTCGAGAATCCGACCGTCTTCGTAGAGCGGCGTGAAACCGGCGTACGCATCGGCCTGCAGGATGCCGCGGAAAGTGCGCAGATGCGCACGCGGGTGCTCGCCCTTGCGATCGGGCGAGTAGCGATACCACACCGCCGGGGGATCCGGTCCGGCCGCAGGCCGATCATCGCGCACATAAGCCCATAGCCGACCGGTCTTGGTCCGACCGCGGCCGGGATCGAGCACCGGCACGGGGGTGTCATCGCCGTGGATCTTCTGGGCTGCGAGCACATGGCGGCCCACGGCGGCGGCCACCGGATCAAGTAAATCGGAGGCCTCGCCCACCCAGGAAGCCAGTGTGGCGCGGTCGAGCTCGAGACCTGCCCGCCGGTAAATGCCCTGTTGGCGGTAGAGCGGACAATGATCGGCATACTTGCTCACCAGCACGTGCGCCAGCAGTCCCGCGGTCGGTAAGGCACGCTCGATCGGCCGCGCCGGCGCGGGATGCTGCACGACCTTCGAACAGTGCGCACAGGAGAGCTTGGGCCGCACGTGCCGGACGACCTCGAAATGGCCTGGAACAAAGTCGAGCATCTCGGAGATGTCCTCGCCGAGCCGGCGCATCGCCGAGCCACACTCCGGGCACTGGCAGCTTCGCGGTGGATGCACTACGGTCCGGCGCGGCAGATCGGCCGGCAGCGAACGCGCTGTGCGCCGTTCACGTGTTCCGCTCGCCTTGGGCTGCGGCCCCTTATCGGTGGAGTCTTCGCTCGGCACGCTCCCGCTCTGCTCGATCGAGGGCCCAGGCTTCACCGGTTCCTCGATCTTGGGCAGATCGTGCAGCCAGAGCTGTGGACTGATCGACTCATCGATCTTCTCGGCCGAGCGACCGAAGCGCCAGCGCTTCAATCGCGTGATCTCCTCGATCAGGCAAGTGATCAGCGCCTCGCGACCGATCAGCAACTGCTTGAGTGCTTCAGGATCGTCGGGAAGCTGATCAACGCTGAGCGCCATGTGCTTATTTTATAGTACTTTCGCATCATATGACGTCGAGTGCGAGAAAATATTTTACACCGTGTACTGCGGTTGCCAGGTGCGCTCAATGCGCTTCCAATTAATCCCCTCTAGCAACATCGAGAGCTGCGCAGCCGACAAGCACACGGTGCCCGACGTAGCTTGTGGCCACACGAATTTGCCTCGTTCCAACTTCTTTGCGAATAGACACAACCCGTCGCCAGACCACCAAAGAAGTTTTACCAGATCACCGCGCCTGCCTCGAAACACGAATACGTGACCGGAATGCGGGTTCTCCAACAACACCATCTGCACCGTCGCCGCCAATCCGTGCATGCCGCGACGCATATCGGTCACTCCAGCGGCCAGCCATACCTGCGTGCCGGTCGGCAGCGCGATCACGCCCGCTGCGCCAGACAACCGAGGACGACGCCGAGCACGCGCGCATCCACCGCACCGCACACCCGGATCGTAGCGGCCGCAAAGGTTACCTCAATGCATGGCTCCAAACTGAGCGCTGTGCGCGTCGCACTCGGCATCGACGCGGTCACTGGCAGCAGCGCCGCGGCAGACGCCATCGGCGCGGGCGCCTGCGTACCGCGTGGCTTAACATCGGCATATTGGGTCACCCACCGACGCAGCAGGTTGGCATTGACCCCGTGCTGAAGCGCCATCGCCGCCACTGATACGCCCGGGCGGCTGCACAGCTCGGCCAACGTGCGTTTGGCCGCCACACTGTACGTGCGCCGGCCGTTTAATCCCTGCTTCGTAACCAGACCGCCCACGACATCACTCTTCTCTGACATGGTGTCCACCAT
>JBEKRP010000084.1:0-2887 GCA_049518595.1 Steroidobacteraceae bacterium | reverse complement strand
GCCCGCGCTCGGCCGTCGCGGCCGTCGCGGCCGTCGTGGCAGGCGCTGCGAGCCAGATGCCCAATAACTAATTGCTGCGTCGCAACATTAAGTGCATGGGCCGGCGGCTCCGGACTTCCAATGGCGGATATGATGGCTTAAACCCCGGTTAGAGCTGGGCTAGGCTTGGGGATCGATATGGATCAGATGCGGGAGAGGTTGCAGCGCGCGCGCGTTCTCATCGTCGGCGATGCCATGCTCGACCGCTATCTGTTCGGCAGCGTCGATCGCATCTCACCCGAGGCGCCGGTGCCGGTGGTGCGGGTCACGCGCCAGGAAGAGCGCCTCGGCGGTGCCGCCAATGTGGCATTGAATATCAAAGCGCTCGGCGCACAAGCCACGCTCATTACGGTGGTGGGTGACGACGAGCCCGCGCGGAGCTTGCAACAGCTGCTGCAGGCACAAGGCGTCGAGGTGCTGCTGGGTCGGGACGCGAAGCTCCACACTTGCGTGAAGCTGCGCGTCATCGGGCGCGCACAGCAGCTGCTACGGGTGGATTTTGAGAACCCGCCCGATCATGAAGTGCTCTCTGAGATGCTGGCCGACTTTGAGCGCGTGCTCGCCGACTATTCCACGGTCCTGTTTTCGGATTACGGCAAGGGCGGTCTGGCCCACATCGCGCGCATGATTGCCTGGGCGCGGTCGGCCGGAAAGGCAGTGCTGGTGGATCCGAAGGGCAGCGATTACAGCCGCTACGCCGGAGCCAGCGTGCTGACACCCAATCTCGCCGAGTTGGCCGAGGTGATCGGTGGCTGGAGCAGCGAGGCTCAGCTGCAGGAGCGAGCGCAGGCGCTGCGCGAACGCCTGAACGTCGACAATCTGGTGCTGACGCGAAGCGAGCACGGCATGTCGCTGTTCGATGCCGCCGGTTATATGCACGTGCCCGCGCAGGCGCGCGAGGTGTTCGACGTCACCGGCGCCGGCGATACGGTCATCGCGACGCTCGCGGCGATGCTGGCAGCCGGAATGAGCGTGCGCGAGGCCCTGCCGGTTGCGAATCGGGCCGGCGGCATTGTGGTCGGCAAGTTTGGTACCGCCAGCGTCAGCTACGAGGAGCTGTTTGCATGAGAGTGGTCGTGACGGGGGGCGCCGGGATGATCGGCAGCAATATTGCGCACGGCCTCAACGCCGCCGGCGTCGACGACATCATCGCCGTGGATGACCTGCGCGATGGACAGAAATTCCGCAATCTGCTGGGCGTCGCGATCAGCGACTATTTCGACCAGGACGAGTTCTACGGGCGTTTCAGCCGCCGCGAATTGGGCAAAATAGCGGCGGTGTTCCATCAGGGTGCGTGTTCAGACACCATGGAACATGACGGCCGCTTGATGCTGCGGAACAACTATCGCTGCTCCAAGGACCTGCTGGAAGCCTGTCAAGCGCAGGGTGTGCGCCTGATGTACGCGTCGTCCGCGGCGATCTATGGCAGCAGCATGACTTTTCGCGAACAATCGCGCTTCGAGCGACCGCTCAATGTCTATGGTTACTCCAAGTTGCTGTTCGACGACGCGGTGCGACGCATGTTGGCGGGTGCCAGTTCTCAGGTCGTCGGATTGCGCTATTTCAATGTCTATGGCCCGCGTGAACAGCATAAGGGCCGCATGGCCTCGGTGGCATTCCACCATTTCAACCAATATCGCGATACCGGCAAAGTGCGGCTGTTTGGCGACTATGGCGGCTACGGACCGGGACAACAATCGCGCGATTTTGTTTTTGTCAACGACGTGGTGGCGGTGAATCTTTGGTTCCTGGCACATCCGCAGTGCAGTGGTGTTTTCAATCTGGGTACCGGCCGGGCGCAGGCATTCAACGAGGTGGCGCATGCGACGGTCAATGCCTGCCGCGCACAGCGCGGGGAGCCGGCGCTGACGCTCGAGCAGCAGATCAAGCAGGGGATGGTGGAGTACATCCCTATCCCAGAGGCGCTGGTCGGCAAGTATCAGTGCCACACCGAGGCCGACCTGAGCGCGCTGCGGGCGGCGGGCTGCGACCATGAGTTTGCGGATGTGGCCACCGGTGTGCGCCGCTACGTTGAATGGCTGAGCGGCAACGCTTCGGCCTGAAGAGTAGGTCAATCCCCGATGGGAGCTATCCCGCCGTCGCTACTGAACAAGATTCTTCCGTCCGCGGAGATCGCCAAACGCGATTGGCACGGCGATCGGCCGATGGTTTTCACCAACGGCGTGTTCGATGTTCTGCATCCCGGCCACGTCGTTTATCTGGCCTGCGCCCGAGCCTTGGGGGCCACGCTACTGGTCGGAGTGAACACCGACAGCTCGGCTCGGCAACTGGGCAAAGGCGCGGGTCGGCCTTTCAACAGCGAGCGCGACCGGGCCATGGTGATTGCGGCGCTGCAGAGCGTCTCGTACGTCACTCTATTCGACGAAACCACGCCTTGCGAATTGATCCGGCGCTGTCGTCCCGACGTCTACGTCAAGGGCGGGGACTATGACATCGAGGTGCTCGAGGAGACCAGACTGGTGAGAAGTTGGGGCGGGCGCTCGCTGGCGATTCCCCTGCTTGCCGGCTACTCGACCACAGCACTCGTGCAGCGCATTCGTGGCCATGACTGAATCTCGCTGAACAGATGATGGCGGTGAGCATGGATGGGCCGCAGTTGCGGCGCAAGGCGGCATTCGTCGATCGGGACGGCGTCATCATCGTCGACAGCGGTTTTCTGCACCGGGTCGAGGATCTGGTCTTCCTGCACGGCGCCATCGAGGGGCTGCAGCGGCTGCAAGCCGCAGGTTACCTGCTCGTGGTGATCACGAATCAATCGGGGATCGCGCGCGGCTTCTACACCGAGGCCGATTACCTGCGGCTCACGGCGTACATGCAACAGCGTCTG
>JBEKRP010000083.1:0-2980 GCA_049518595.1 Steroidobacteraceae bacterium | reverse complement strand
ATCAGGGTTATTCCGCGTTCCTGGGGTTTCCCGCGGTCGACTACCGCCGCGCCAGCATGCTCACGGCCGAGTACGCGCAGCCGCGCGACGGCTATACCCGCGGCCTGTCGCTGGATCTTGGCCGCGACGTCTATGGCAAGAGCTTCGCGCGCCTCGCGGCGTTCGTGCGCCTTGACGGCGGCAATCAGGAAGGTGCCGCGGCGAATGTCGACAACGACGACGCGCAGCAAGCCGGTGACGCCCAGGACATCGCGGACGCGGCGCAAGCCGCGAGGCTCGAGCGCTTCGTCGATGTCGGCGCGAGCGGCGGTCGCCTCGGGCTCGATCTCGGGGGGTTTTCCGCCGCGCAGGAGGCGGCGACAGCCGTGCAATACCGCAGCGTAATCTCGCCGCATCTCGGTGTCGGGGTGCGCCGGGCCGTCACCACGAATGGGGATCTGGGCGTACGCGCCGAATTCGACGATTTTCACGCCCCGATGGTGGCGCTGCGCATACTCGATTACCGCTACCGCCTGGACCGGCACTTCGCGATCGGGGCATTCTTTGGCTTCGCGCGTTACGCCGGTCCGACCCCGGCGCTGGGCTATTACGAGGGCGCCGGGCTGCAATGGCGCGACTTGTGGCCACACTGGGATCTGTCGCTGGATGCGCGCGTTTTCGACCACGTGCAACGCAACAAGCTGCCGACGGATCCGCAGAATGGCGATCCGGTCGAGTGGTACACGATGCAGGCGGCTACGCTGTACCTCAGCCGGCGCTTTTGAGTGCCTGACGGCGCGTGCTCGCCTCGAGCGTGTTATTCAGCAGCGTTGCGATCGTCATCGGGCCGACGCCGCCGGGCACCGGCGTGATCCAGGCAGCGCGTGCCGCCGCCGCGGCGAATTCAATGTCTCCTACCAGTTTGCCCCCGGGCAGGCGGTGAATGCCGATGTCGATCACGACCGCGCCGGGACGGATCCATGCGCCAAGCACCATTTGCGGCCGCCCGATTGCCACCACGAGTAGCTCGGCGCGCCCCACTTGAGCTTCGAGGTTTCGCGTCTGCGTGTGGCAGACGGTAGTGGTCGCGCCGGCCAGCAGCAGCTCCAGCGCCATCGGCCGTCCGACGATACTCGAGGCGCCGACCACCACGGCTTCCATGCCTCGCGGCGAGATACCGATGTGCTGCAGCATCTTGATGACGCCGTAGGGCGTGCAGGCGCGTAACAAAGGCTCACGTTGCGCCAACCGGCCGAGGTTGTAGGGATGCAGGCCATCCACGTCCTTCGCCGGATCGATGGCCTCGATCACGGCGCGGCCGCGGATGTGTGGCGGCAGCGGCAGCTGCACCAGGATGCCGTCGATCGACGGCTCGTCGTTGAGTTCGCGCAGCAGCGACAGCAGCTCGGCCTCGCTGGCGGTCGCCGGCAGATCGTAAGCGACCGAGACCAGGCCTACCTCCTCGCAGGAGCGGCGCTTATTGCGTACGTAGACCTCAGAGGCGGGGTTGTTTCCGACCAGCACCACGGCCAAACCGGGCCGGCGAGCACCCGAGGCGACCATAGCCTCGATGGCACCGCGAACCTCATGTTTGAGACTCTCGGCGATGGCTTTGCCGTCGATCAGACGAGCGCGTGGCGGGGGTGTCGTGCTCATACAGGATAGTGTCGCATTTGGCAGCCGCAGCGGAAGTAAATTGACGCTGCCAAGAGGGACTCCGTATGATGCGCGCCCCCGTGCGGTGGACACGGAGGGCGCCTCGGAAGGTTGAGAGCGGGGCATGGCGCAGTCTGGTAGCGCATCTGCTTTGGGAGCAGAGGGTCGGGGGTTCAAATCCCTCTGCCCCGACCAGCTCAAACTGCTGTGCGCCCGTAGCTCAGCTGGATAGAGCACCGGCCTTCTAAGCCGGTGGTCGCAGGTTCGAGTCCTGCCGGGCGCGCCACGATCGACGGTGGACGTAGCTCAGTTGGTAGAGTCCCGGATTGTGATTCCGGCTGTCGCGGGTTCGAGTCCCGTCGTCCACCCCATTCTTTGGGCCGTTAGCTCAGCTGGTAGAGCAGGAGACTCTTAATCTCTTGGTCGTAGGTTCGATCCCTACACGGCCCACCACTTACCCACTTCCAAGGACTTCCAGCGATGTCCAGATGCTTCTGAAAGTCCACAAAAATTGCTTGAAATATAGTGATTTAATCGTCCGAGGACGTCCTGAAGCGATCCTTGACAGCCAATTTACTGAGGGGGCATATTTGGGGGCATCTTAAGACGGCTTTAGATGGATGCCCCCAATGCCACTTACTGACATGTTGGCGCGAAACGCCAAGCCGCGCGCAAAGTCTTACAAGCTCAGCGATTCCAAGGGCCTGTACCTGCAGGTTGAACCCGGCGGCTCGAAGCTGTGGCGGCTGAAATACCGGTTCCACGGCAAGGAACGGAGACTCGCGTTTGGTATTTACCCCGATGTGACGTTGTCGCGGGCGCGTGAGCGGCAGATAGAAGCTCGGCGGGTTCTCGATGAGGGCATTGATCCCGGAGAACTCAAGAAACAGACGAAACGGGCGGCGATCGTTGCCGACGCCAACACGTTCGCGGCGGTGGCCCGCGAATGGTTTTTGAAGCACTCACCTGGCTGGGCGGAATCGCACAGTAGCAAAGTGCTCTTGCGTCTCGAGAACGATCTATTCCCGTGGCTCGGGTCCCGGCCGGTTACGGCCATCGAGGCAACCGAATTGCTGGAAACGATTCGTCGGATCGAAGCCCGTGGCGCGCTCGATGCGGCACATCGGTGTCTCGGGTATTCGAGCCAGATATTTCGATACGCGATCGCGACAGCTAGATCAAAGCACAATCCCGCTTCCGATCTGCGGGGTGCCCTTCCGCCGGCCAAGGGCGGACATTTCGCCAGTATCACGGATCCTGAAAAGGTGGGCGGGTTGCTTCGGTCTATTGACGGCTACGAAGGCGCGTTCATTACTCGGTGCGCGCTCCGACTCGCGCCGTTGAC
>JBEKRP010000082.1:0-3064 GCA_049518595.1 Steroidobacteraceae bacterium | reverse complement strand
CTGCGAACGTCGGCAGGCCAAAATGCGCTTGGCCGCGTTCACTGCGACGACGTCAGCGCATCGCAGTCCGCGGCGGGTGAGTGGCTACGTGCCGTCCGGCGGCTGGGCGCTCGACCGCGTGACGATGGACGATGAGCCGCGCGTGCCGCGTGCGGCCGTGGTGTGGCTCGCTTTGCTCGCTTAGGTCATTCGCGGCCGTGCTCGGCTTCGGCTCGAGCGCCGCGTCGACCACCGGCAGTTCCTGCACCGGCCAACCGATGTCGAGCACGCTCGGCACCGGGATTTGCGCGGCGGAAGAGGGCAGCTCGACCAGGGCCTGGTAGGGCCACGGCGAGGTTGCGGTGCCGGCTTCGATCGAAGGCTGGTCGACTTCGATGTCAGCGGTGCTCGCCACATGGGTAAGCGCGTAATTCGGATCGAAATCGCCTTCATCGGGCGCTGTTAGCTCGGCAGATGCGGACACCGGGCCGTCGGTGATTTTCGGCCAGGCCGGCCCGCTGCCGCTGTCGTCCATCGCGGTTTGCCCGGCCATCGACCACGCCACCGTCCATACCGACCGTCCGGCAATCGGCCCCGGCGGCACTGTTGCCGATGGCACCACCTGGACGATGCGGAAGCCTTTATCCTTCAATTCCTTGAGCAGGCCGGGCAGCGCCGCCACGGTCCAGGGATGAATGTCGTGCAACAGCAGCATGCCCTTGCCCTTGGCTTCGAGCCGGCTCATGGCGCGGGCGATGATTTGCGACGGCGAAATGTGGCGGTGCCAGTCGTCGGCCACTGTGTCGGTCGAGAACACGACCAGCGAACGCGCGGCAAGCTCGCTCTCGACGACGTCGGTGCGCCCAAAACCCGGGATGCGGAAGAACGGCGCCAGCCCGCCGCCATCGCCGAGTGCCGCGTTCACGTTGTCGATGCCGGCATCGATCTCCCATCGTATCTTGTCGTCCGAAATGCGGTCGAAGCGCAGCGGATGATCCTGGCTGTGCGAGCCGATCGTGTGTCCCTCGTCGTGAATGCGGCGCACCACGGCGGGATAGGCCTTCGCCATTTCGCCTACCAGGAAAAACACCGCCTTCACGCACTGCGAGGCGAGGATATCGAGGACCTGGGTGGTCTTGGGCGGTAGCGGGCCGTCATCGAAGGTCAGCACGACCTCATGATCGTCGAGCGGCAGCGTCCGCTGATAATTCAGCGTGCCGACGCGCTGATAGTCGCTCGGGTCGATGGTGATCACGCGGCTGGTGCCGATGGCGTCGGGATGTTCTGGGCAGTCTTGCGCACGCGCGGCCGTCGCGGCGCCAAGCGTGACGCCGGCCAGTGCGCTCAAAACCGCAGCGTTCAAGATTGTCCGTGACTTATACATTTCCTCAGTCCCGGCCTACTCGATAGCCGCAAACCGCTGGTCCTTCAAAGTCGACCATACCCACCTCGTCCCTGAACCGCGCATTAACGGCCTGGGGCGCTGCCAAGGCCTGTTGATAAGTCAGGGAGTTAGCTGGGCTTTTCCTTACCGTTAATCATACGCCCCTAATCTGCCGTGTCAGGAATTCCAGGACGGGGCGTGGGTATGAAGGCCGCTGCGGCAGCCCGGGCATGGTGGGCGGCACTCCGGCGGCGCACGCCCGATTCGAGGGCTCAAGCGGCGCTGCGCGCGGCTGCCTCGCACCTGTCGTCCTATGTGCTGATGGCGCTCGCGGTGGCGATGCTGGCCTGTGCCGTGGCCGGCTTTGCCGTCACGGTACGGGAGGATCAGCGGCTCGCCGCCGAGCGGCATGCGGCGCTCGAATTGGCGCTCGACGAGGTGCGCGGCGTGTTCGGCGACAGCGACGGTTTCGACGATTCGAGGCTGCCGCTGGTGGCGCGGCTCGCGGGCCTGAAGGATTTGCGCTTCGACACCGACGAGGACAGCACCGGCGGGCGCGAAGCGCAGTCGCTGCACGACGCGCGCGGGCGCATCGTCGGCTGGTTCAGCTGGGCGGCCGACCGCTCGCTGATCCGCGCCGAGATCTGGCTGTGGGGTCTGATCGGCGCTGTTGGGGCCGCGCTCGGCGCCTGCGCCTTTCTCGCCGCGGGTTTGATCCAGCGGCTGGCGCGCTTGCTCGCGTCGAGCCTCAAAACCATCCGCAAGCTGACCCGCGAGGATGCGCTGACCGGCTTGCCCAACCACCGGGTGATGCTGGAAAGCCTCGAGCGGGCGCTGGCGCGGCGCAGCTCTGGCGTCGTCGTACTGGCTCTCGTCGATATCGAGGGCTTTCGCGAGGTCAACGACACTCACGGCCGCGCCGGCGGCGATGCGCTGTTAAAGAGCATTGCCGAGCGCCTGCAGACGGGCCTGCCTGCTGGCGCCCAGTTCGGCCGTTTCGACGACGACGAATTCGCCGTCATCGTGAGCAGCGAAGATGTGCAGACTGCAAACGCGCTCGCCGAGGCGTTGCGGGCGTCGTTGCAGCGGCCGATCTTCATGGAACAGAACTGGCAAATCAGCGCCGGTATCGGCATTGCGCAAGCGCCGGACGATGGCAGCACTGCCGAAGAGCTCAGCCGCCTCGCCGATCTCGCGTTGCGTGCCGCCAAGCGCGATGGCCGCGGCATGGTGCGGCGCTTCGAGCCCTATATCGAGACAGAATATTCCGAAGAGCGCTTCATCCGGCGGGAGCTTGAATCGGCGCTGTCCTCGGGCGGCCTCGACGTGCATTACCAGCCCGTGGTCGCCGCGGCCGGCGGCGCTATGATCGGGGTCGAGGCGCTGTTGCGCTGGACCCATCCGACGCGCGGCGCCATCGGACCGTCTGTGTTCATCCCGCTGGCCGAGAGTAGCGGCCTGATGCCCCAACTGGGCGAATTCGTGTTGCGCCGCGCGCTAACCGACGGCGTGCGCTGGCCGAACCTGACCGTGGCGGTGAACCTATCGCCGATCCAAATCCGCGACCGCAAGCTGGTCGATCTGGTCGCCGCCGTCATTGCCGAAAGCGGCATTGCGCCGTCGCGCGTCATCTTCGAAGTGACCGAAGGGGTTTTGATCGACGACCCGCAGGAGACCTTGCAACGGCTCGAAGCGTTACGC
>JBEKRP010000081.1:0-3183 GCA_049518595.1 Steroidobacteraceae bacterium | reverse complement strand
CATCGCGGCGCGTGCGGTTTCGGCGGAGGGACGCGAAGGGATCGCCGCATTTCTCGACAAGCGTAAGCCGCGATTTTGACGGTGCAGGCCGCCGGGCAGCTCGAATGGCACTTACTTCAGACCTCCTGACATAGCGCCTTGTGAAAATGTCCGGTTTCGGCGCAGCTTAATGGGGTGAGGGGCCGGTCGGTGCAGTGCCGCGGTGCGCGGGCGATCCCGGGAAGGCGAGACCGACACACGGTGGTGGGCGGACGGCGAAGCGAAGGCGAAGGCTGGAGCCCGGGAAGGTTGTCGCCGTTTGATCGAGCAGTTCGCACAGAGCCTGCGCGGCGCGAGTTCGATGCGGCGAACTGAGCGGAGCCAAGGTGATCTGCAACTCGCTCTGGGTCACTTTGATGTCACCCGTGGCGCCGAAGAGTTCGTGTAGCAGCGTTCTTCCTTCCTGCTCGGCACGGGCGTAGTGAGGCCGCAGCAGCGTCAGCAAGTCGCTTTCGGTTTGGTAGGCCACCATTTTGACGATGTCCGTCAAGTGTTTACGCTCGGTGGCGAGTTTGACCACGGTGCGCTCACTGAGGTCGCGGATCTCGACGCGCTGGGGAACGTTGCGCCGTTGGTCGATCAGTTTGGCCAAGCGACTACGCGCGGCCCGCAGCTGTTGGCCGAGTTTGCCGTAGGCGATCTTGAAGCCGCGCATCGTGGGCCGGTCTTGCTCGGCATGGTCGGCCGCGGCGGCACCGTACTGGCGTTCGATCTTGGCCAGATCGACGCGGGCGGTGCGGATCTGCTTGTCCAGCGCGCGCCGCTCAGGATTGGGAATGGTGCGGGTGGGATCGTCTGGATCGATCCGATAGTCCACGAGCGCATCGAGCAGGAACTCTTCGCGCATGTATTTGAAGAAGTTCTCCTGTCGCCAGCGATCGAACATACGGTAGGCCACCTCGATGTCACGCAGATCCCAGCGATTCGTGATGACCTGGGTTTGATGGCCGCTGTCGCACAAGCGTGTGACCTGCCGCAAGCGCAGCTTGCCTTTGAGGAAGCGCACCGGCTGGTCATGCAGGTCATAGCTCACCCCATGCCCATCGAGTTTGGCCCGGCGGCGCACGAAGCGCCGCTCGTTGATGGGACGGCTCTTGCCCTTGCGATAGGTCAGGATGTCAAAGCCGTCCTGGATCATCGTGTGGAACAGTTTCGGGCTCCAGCCACCGCGATCGAAGACGATGGTGGCGCGCCGCTCGCCGAGCACGGCGCGCACCTCTCGAAGCAGATTGGGAAAGGCGCTGGTCAACGCGGCGTTGATATCCCCGGTGATGAGCAGCAGCGGATCGCCCGTGCGATCGTTGACCCAGTAGTCGGTCGTGCCGGGCGCTGCCAGATGGCGCCGTGCCACGTACGCCCGGGAAATGGTGCGTTCGCCGTGATAGGCGCGCACGTGGCCATCGACGTACAAGAAGCCCATCAGAGGTCCGCGCTGAGCGACTCGCAGGCGCGCCAACTGCGCCCCCAACTCATGGGCCTGGTGGTGTGCGGCGAGGCGGCTGAGCTGACGCCGCAGGGTCTTGACCTCGGGCGCCCGGTCGAGCCCCAGGAGTCGGCCGAAGGAGGCCGGATCACGCTCCTTCAGATGCTCGGGACGTTGGATGCGCAGCAGCGCCATCAGCAGCAGGGTCAGCAACGTGGTGCGCAGGCCGTAGAAGGCCGGCCCGATTTCACCGTAGAGCTTGCGCCCGATGCGCAGCACTCCGCTCTCGATCAGACACGGCAGCGCGAGCAGCACGCCCGCACCGGGAACCTGCGAGCCATCGCGGAAGATCGGCGCGGCATCATCGAGCAACCCCAGATAGGCGAGCTGCCGATCGAAGCTCCGATCGCTCGCCTCGCGGTCCAGGCTCATGGGCACCGGTTCGCAGTCTTCGGTGTACGCGTCGATCACGGGCGCGTCCGCGCTCTCATTCGCCGAGAGTGTCTGCGGATGCTCGACAGACTCCTCGATTGACTGCGAGGACGATGCGTGAGGCTGCGGCGCATCACTCGTCGGCGCGCTGGCGGTCGTGACCAGAGCAAGTTGCTCAAGCATGACATCCTGCGACGGCCCTACCAGCTTTCTGATGGCCATCTCGCTCACGCCCAGCCGTTGCGCAATCGCCCGGTTGCTCAGTCCCTGGCCCTTGAGTATCTCGATGCTACGCAGCCGCTTGCCGGATACTCGCCGTCGACCGCGACGCCAACCCTCCTCTCGTCCCAGCGCTGCCATCCCGCCCTGCGCATAGCGCTGCTGATGCCGACGCACCGTGCGCTCCGATCGGCCAAACCCACGCGCAACCTCCGCTTGCTGGGCAAATCCGGCCTCGACCAACAACACCATCGCATAGGCCTCGGCTACCACATCATCGGCACGATAGTGGTGTACCGGCAATCCGGCCACCACGATCACGCACTGATCCTCCGCTCGGCGCAACGTACAGCGCGCATTGATGACCACGGTGTTCGAAGAGGCCGACGCAGGCAGCGCCAGGGCAAGTTGGCTGTTCATAGCCTGCAGCTAAAGCGGACAGGTTTGGGTTCGCAACCCACCCCGCAAAATCACCTCTATTTCATGGGCTTGCCTTCGGCTGATCCAAAAAACCGGACAGGTATTGGTTCGCACCCCAGGCGCCAAAAAATCAGGATTTCAGCCGGATAAACGGGCTATGTCAGGAGGTCTGTACTTAGGCTTAATTCCATTCAGTTCGTCGCTGAAAGCACCCAGGAGAGGGATCGGTGGCATTCTTCGACCATTGCACTCCGCCAGGGTCGAAGAATGACACCGATCCCTCTCCTGGGCTTAAACCACCGAGCAATCAAGGCTGCTTGCAGCTTAAGTAAGTGCCATTAATCTTAAGCCGGCCGCGCCTCGCCGGCCGCGCAGGCTCCTACGCCGGCGTGCGGCGAATCCTCGCGCCGAGTTGCTGCAGCTTCTCTTCGATGGCCTCGTAGCCTCGGTCGATATGATAAATACGCTCGATTTCCGTGCGGCCGTCCGCGACCAGCCCCGCCAGAACCAAGCTCGCCGATGCGCGAAGGTCAGTGGCCATGACGGGAGCGGCCGTCAGGCGATCGACCCCTTTGATGATGGCGGTGTTGCCCTCGAGCCGAATTTCGGCGCCCATGCGGCGCATCTCCAACATGTGCATGAAGCGATTC
>JBEKRP010000080.1:0-4728 GCA_049518595.1 Steroidobacteraceae bacterium | reverse complement strand
TCAGCAATGCGCTCGACGATGCGCTGATGCGCGTCAGCCACGTGCTGCGCGGCGAGGATCACCTGAGCAACACCCCGCGACAGCTGCTGCTGCTCGAGGCACTGGGGCTGCCGCCGCCGCAATATGGCCACGTGTCGCTGCTGGTCGGTGACGACGGTACGCCGCTATCCAAGCGCCATGGCGCTACCGGCGTGCGCGAGCTGCGCGATGCCGGTTACTCGAGCGCGGCGGTGTGCAATCAGCTGTTCCGCCTGGGTCATTCGACGCCACTGAATCAGCTGCTGTCATCGCCGCTGATGGCGGCAGCCTTCGACCTCAGGCATCTGCAGCGCGCACCGGCGCATTTCGAATTGGCGCAGCTGCGGCACTGGCAGAGTGAATGGGTGCATGGACTGTCGCGCGAGCAGGCGCGAGGCTGGCTCGAACCGATTCTGCCGCCGGATCTCACGGCGAGCCAGTCCGATGCCTTCATCGCTGCCGTGTTGCCGAATATCGTGCTGGCCGAGGACGCGCGCCTGTGGCAGCAGATCATCTTCGGCGAGGCCCTGTCCTTCGAGGAGCCCGCGTTGCGCACGGCGCGCGAGGCGGGCCCGGAATTTTTCACGGCGGCGGTCAACGCGATCAGCGATCGACCGGATATCGGCGCCTTGCGCAGCGCCACCGGACGCAAAGGCGCGGCCTTCTTCATGCCGCTGCGTGCGGCACTGACCGGCATGCTGCATGGCCCCGAGCTCGCGCCGCTGCTGGCCGCCATGCCGACCGATCGGGTACGCGCTCGTCTGCTGCGTTTCGCCAGCGTTTGACCGCAAGCCGTTGGAGCCGAATGCTGCGCATCCATAATTCCATGAGCGGCCAGAAGGAGGAGTTCCGGCCGATCCATGCCGGGCGAGCGGGCCTGTATGTCTGCGGCGTTACGGTGTACGACTACTGCCACGTCGGCCATGCGCGTTGCTATGTGGCGTTCGACGTGATCCGTCGCTGGCTGCGATACCGCGGCCTCAATGTCATCTACGTGCGCAATATCACGGACATCGACGACAGGATCATCAGCCGCGCGGCCGAGAATGGTGAGCCGATCGATGCGCTGACGCGGCGCTTCATCGCCGCGATGCATGAGGATTTCGCAGCCCTCGGCATCGAGCCACCCGATCACGAACCGCGCGCCACCGAGCACATTCCCGGCATGATCGCCATGATTGCGCGGCTGATCGAACGCGACTACGCCTATGTCGGCACGCAAGGTGATGTCCTGTACGCGGTCGCGAAGTTTCCGCCGTACGGACAGCTGTCCGGCAAGCGGCTCGCGGATCTGCGCGCCGGCGCCCGCGTCGAAGTGGACGAAGCCAAACGCGATCCGCTCGATTTCGTGCTGTGGAAGCGGGCCAAGCCCGGCGAGCCGGCCTGGGCCTCGCCCTGGGGCCACGGCCGGCCGGGCTGGCACATCGAATGCTCCGCCATGGCTGCGGCATTGCTCGGCACGCACTTCGATCTGCACGGCGGCGGCATGGATCTGAAGTTTCCGCACCACGAGAACGAGATCGCGCAATCCTGTGCCGCGAGCGGCGGGCCGTTCGTGAATGTCTGGGCGCACAACGGTTTCGTCAATCTCGACAATGAGAAGATGTCGAAGTCGCTGGGTAACTTCTTTACGGTGCGCGAGCTGTTGCCGCGTCTGCGGCATCCGGAAGTGCTGCGCGCCTTCCTGCTGTCGAGTCACTATCGCGGTCCGATCAACTACAGCCAGGTGCAGCTGCTGCAGGCCGATGCCGCGCTGAGCCGGCTGTACACGGCGCTGCGCGGTATCGAGATGAGGCCGGAGGCCGCGGGCGGCGAGGCGGGGCGCAGCGCGCATAGCGCGCGCTTCGAGGCGGCGCTGGACGATGACTTCAATACGCCCGACGCCTTAGCGGTGCTGCAGGGAATTGCGCGCGAGCTCAATGCGGGGCGCGCCGCCGGCTCGGCGCAGCGGCAGGCGGCGCTGGCCGGGGAGCTGCGTCGGCTGGCGAATCTGCTGGGGCTGCTGCGGCTGCCGCCGGAGCATTGGTTCCGGCTGGCGCCGGCGTTACCGCTCGAAACCGAGGGCGCCGCGCCGGTGGCAGCGGCGGAACTGGATGAGGTGCAGATCGAGGCGCTGATTGCCGCGCGCCATGCGGCGCGCCAGGCGCGTGACTTCGCCGCTGCCGATCGCATCCGCGCGCAGCTGGCGCAGGCGGGCGTGGTGCTCGAAGATCAGCCCGGTGGCGCTACCAGCTGGAAGCGCGCCTGAAGTGTCGTCCCGACCCGCAGCGCAGATGTCACTATCTTCCCGACCGGCATTGCGGTATTTTCCGCCCGCGGCACTCAAGTG
Source organism: Steroidobacteraceae bacterium (assembly GCA_049518595.1). Lineage (GTDB taxonomy): Bacteria > Pseudomonadota > Gammaproteobacteria > Steroidobacterales > Steroidobacteraceae > FEN-1191. The sequence goes on along the minus strand of JBEKRP010000080.1, from coordinate 2,381 downwards.
CCGAAGGACCAGTCAAGTCCATGGCGACTCCAACACCAGGCGTGATGCCTGATGAGGCCATCGAGCTGCCGGCGACCGAGTCGGTACAACCGACGCGCGGAGCTCGGGCGCGTCGCGGGCCGGAGCACTGAGGCGCCGTGGCAGACACGCTCGTCCAGAACCGCGACGTATTGATTATTCCGTGTTGGCGCCGGCCCGAGTTTCTCTGGCACTGTCTCGATAACCTGCGGCGGGCCGAGGGTATCGGCGATCTGCACGTACTGTTCCGTCCCGACCGCGGTTACGATCCACGAATCCTTGACGTCATCGACGAGTTCGGGCCGCAGCTAGGAAGCTATGAGATCGATGTGCCGCCGCATTGTCCATATCGCCACGGCAAGCAGAGCGCCAACGTGCTGGGGGGCTATCTGCTGGCCGCTTCCAGGACGCGACGCTACGTGTTCATGGTGGAAGAGGACGTCATGGTGGCGCGCGATTTCCTGCGCTGGCACTACGCGGTGCAGGCGGCGCAGCCGCAGTTGTTCTGTTCGATCGCCACGCGCAACACCAACCGCGCGGTGCCGGAGGCAGCCGACCCCGAGGCCTACTACGTCACGACGCTGGATTATTGCTCGCTCGGCGTTTGCTTCGAGCGCTCGGTGATCGTGCGCCGGATTGCACCGCATGTCAGGCGCGAATATTTCGAGGATCCCGGCGCCTATTGCCGGCAACACTGGGGCGGCAGTCAGGTCGGGGCGGGGTATGTCGAGCAGAGAGGTCGGCGCGATCATCTACAACGTTGAAGCCATGCACTATGCGGCTGATCGCCCGGAATTCTCGGCCGACAGCGTGCCGGTGTCATTGGAGACACCGCCGTGGAAGCATGTGCGCTGCACCGCCCGGTGGGAATGATCGACTGCGCGCCGGGGCCCGCGCGGCGCTGAATCCGCGATGCTGGGCGGATCCTCCACTATAATCTTCGACGCTATGATCACCGCCGTGGACCGACTCGAATATGCCCGCGATCGCGAGCCCGTCGGGCTGGTTGCGGTGTGCACATACGCATCGTGCTGTTCGTCGCCCGAGCGATCTGAAGAGAAGCCGGCGTGAGCCGAGGCCGCTGCGGCGCCTGGGCCGCGACGCTGCTGCTGGCGGCGGGCCTCGGCGCCAGCTGCACTGCGCGCGCCAGCGGCGCGAGTCCCTATCTGCCGCTCAACCTGTCGCCCGGGATCGAGCGCAAGATCGAGCGCGTGCTGATTCTCGGCGGGCAACCCGTACTGACACGGCCGGTCCCGGTGGACAAGGTCATGCTGGCGCTGCCCAAAGCCCGCAGGCTGGATCGGGCGCTGTGCGCCGAGGTCGAGCGCTATCTCGACCGCTACTTCAAGAGCGCGGGTATCACGCACGCGAGCGCCGAAGTCGCGGCGGCAAAGCACTCGACCACGACGCTGCCGAACGAACGTGGCGAGCGTGCGGATTCGCCCTGGGACGCCTCGGCCGCGGCTTTCTATCGACCCGGCGATTACCTGCTGCTGACCGCGGGCGGCGTCGGCTACGGCGGCACCGACAGCCGCTTCAATCCGGCCGGCACCATGGCGAGCCTCGGCGATGAATATGTGCAGCTCGATGCGGGCTATCGCGATCATTGGCTTTCACCGCTGAGCGACAGCAGCATGCTGCTGAGTACCGAGGCGCCCACGCTGCCCTCGGTCACCCTGTCCAACCAGCGGCCGATCGGGGGGTTGGGGCTGGAGTACGAATTCTTTCTCGCGCGCATGAGCTATACCAACCAGATCGTCTGGCGGAATGCACTCACGGCAGGCTATCCGCGGCTCTTTGGCATGCATGTGGGTATCCAGCCGGTGGACGGTTGGGCGATTTCGGGCAACGGCACCTGGCAGTTCGGCGGCGGCGCGCGTCCGGGCTCGTTGGGAGAGTTGTTCAAATCACTCTTCAACAGGACCGCGCTGCCCACCAGCACGGGCGCGCCCAATGCCGACAGCAGATTTGCCAACCGTCAGGTGTCGATCACCAGCGCCTACACTTTTCCCGCGCCGCAACCGTTCGTGGCCTATGTTGAGTATGCGGCGCGCGACACGCTGCACGGCAATCGCTTTCGCTTCCGCGATGCGGCGCTGTCTGGCGGGGTGCATTTTCCGCAGTTCTTTAAGCGCTTCGATCTGACCGTCGAAGCCGCGGAGTGGCAGGACTCCTGGTACACCGACTACGTATGGCTGGAAGGCATGACGGTGAACGGTTACGTCACCGGCGACTGGGGAGCCGACTGGCGTACCTTCGGCGACGCCGTCGGTGCGCAGACGGAGATGGCGCAGCTCGGCTGGGCGCTGCAATCCGGGGATGAGATCAATCTGCGCTATCGCACACTGCAGAATCAGGGTTAT
>JBEKRP010000079.1:0-3875 GCA_049518595.1 Steroidobacteraceae bacterium | reverse complement strand
AGGTGATCGAGGACGCCTTCGGCCGTATTGCCGAGAATCCAGCGCCGCAACCCCGATCGTGATACGGCTCCCATGACGACGATATCGCTGCGAATGCCAATGGCCGCCATGCCGATCGCCTCGATCGGCGGCAGGCCGATCACCAGCCGGCGAGATCGCGGAATCCTGACGCCGGCCAGGGCGCGCTCGAAACGATCCTGCGCGCCCGCAGCCATCTTGGCATTGATGCGTGCGGCTGTATCGGGATCGAGGGCGTCCGTGGGTCGTCTGCCGCTGGGGACAGGCACGTACGCGTGCACGGCATGCAGCCGTCCGCCCAGCGCGGCGGTGATGGCGGCACTCATGGCTAAAATCTCGTGGTCGAGCCGTGCCGGCTTTGCCAGGCGATGGCTCGGATCCACCGCGGCCAGCACCACCGGACGATCGTAGACACCGGAACTCTTGACGAGCAGTACCGGCACCGGGCTCAGACGCAGAAGCTCCCAATCGTTGAGGTGCAGCAGCGCGGGAACGATGTGGCGACCCGCGTGCCGTTCGGCCACGATCAAATCAGCCTTGGTCGCATGGGCACGTCGGATGATCGCTTCATATGCGGGACAGTCCCATTCGGCCGCCACGCTGATCTGCAGCCGGCGCTGCCGACCATGACCTTTGAGCCGTGCGGCCAGGCGCGCCAGGCGCGTCAGAGCCTGCTGCTGCATATCCCGCGTAATATCGCTGAAACTGCGTTCGCCGTAGATGAAGGTCTCGGCGTAGATTGGGGCCGTCAGCGCATTAAACAGTTCCAGCCGCGCGCCCAGCGCGCGCGCTAGCTGCACCCCTTTGTTGACCGCCGCCGGCGTCGCGCGCGAGGCAGGTTCTTTGACCGCAACCAGAATCCGGCGAATCAAGCGCATATAGCGCCCCTCGACTGGGCGTCAATTGCCAAAAAAATGTTCGAAGAATAATGTACGGCGGCCGTCGGTGTCGCGATTCGTAGCAGTGCCTACGGCCTTGCTACTAATACTTATTTCGCGTTGGGGCCGAGCGCAGCATGCTGTCAACCGCATCGCGCGTCCGCGAAGCTGCTGTGCAGCTGGGTCCCTCGTCCTCGCGCTGGCGGACAAATCCTATATGCCAGGAATACTGAAAATTGCCTACAAGCTCCTGGTCAACGACCGGACCAAGTTCATCGCTCTTCTCGTCGGCATCACCTTCGCGGTGTTCCTGATGATCGAGATGACATCGCTGTTCGCCGGCGTCCTGAGCCGCGCCTCCTCCACTGTAATCAATATCGGCGCGTCGATCTGGGTCATGGACCCCGCGGTGCAGACGGTTGCCAACACCATTCCTTTGCCCGATTACGTCCTCGACGAGGTGCGCAGCATTCCTGGCGTCAAGTATGCGGTGCCCCTGTATTCCGGCGCCGCACTGCTGAGGTTGCGCGATGGCACGTATCAATCGGCGAATGTCATCGGACTGGATGACACCAGTCTGTTCGGCAGGCCGGAGCTTATTTCCGGCAAGATTGAGGACATCTTCGCGGAGAATGCCTTCATCGCGATCAAGGATTCGGAGTTCTACAAGCTCAAGGGCGCGAACATCGGCACCGAGTTCGAGCTCAATGATCATCGCGGGGTCATCGTCGGCTTGGCGCACGTCGCCTCGAGCGGGCTGTTCGGCGTGCCCACGCTCTATACGACCTATTATCGGACACTGCAGTACATCCCCAATACCCGGTTCACGATTTCCTACGTGCTGGTCGAGCCCAAGACGCCCGCCGACGTGGCAAACATCAAACGGCAGGTCGTCGCGGCGGGATACCTGGCGCTGACCAAAGATGAGTTCATCCAGAAGATTTCCTACTTCTACAAGTATCAGACCGGCTTCGGCACCAACTTGCTGATCATGACGGTGATGAGCTTCATCGTCGGTCTGTCGATCTCCGGTCAAACCTTCTACACGTTCATCCTGGAGAACCTCGACAAGTTCGGCGCGCTCAAGGCGATCGGCGCCAAGGGACGCGAGCTGATCTCCATGATCCTCTTCCAGGCGACGTTCGTGTCACTGACGGGCTACGGCTTCGGTGTCGGGCTGTGCGCGCTGGTCATTTGGCTGGCGCGACTCTATCTTCCCGACTATGCAGCCATCGTCACCGCTGGAAACCTCGGCCTCGCCTTCGTCATGGTTGTCGTCATTGCCTCGATCTCGAGCTATATCGGCGTCCGCAAGGTGCTGAAGATCGAACCGTTCGACATCTTCCGGGGCTAGCGATGCCGCAGACCGCCATCCAGGCCGTAGGACTCAACAAGTGGTTCGGCGAGGGCGAGGCGAAAACCCACGCCGTCAAAGACGTGAGCTTCGACGCCCGATTCGGCGAGATGCTCTATGTCGTGGGTCCGTCCGGCAGCGGCAAGACCACGATGCTCAGCATCATCTCCGGCATCTTGCGGCCGAATAGCGGCACGGTGAAGGTCGAGGACACCGACATTTGGAACATCAGCACCGATCAGCTGGCGGAGTTCCGACTGCATAAGATCGGCTTCGTATTTCAGGACTACCATCTGTTCCCGCGCCTGACCACGGTGGAGAATGTCGCGATCCCGCTGATTCTGCAGAAGCGCCCTTGGGACGAGGCGCTCACCGAGGCCGCGAAGGATCTGGAGATCGTGGGATTGAAAGGCCGGAACGAGCTGCCGCCGGTGAAGCTCAGCGGCGGCGAGCAGCAGCGGGTCGCCATTGCGCGCGCGATCGTCAGTCGGCCCGACATCCTGATCCTCGATGAGCCAACCGCCTCGCTGGATGGCGATACCGGCCGCAACGTCGTGCAGTTCGTGCGTGAGCACATTCTCTCCGAGCAGCGCTGCATCATCATCGTCACGCACGACAGCCGAATCTACGAGTTCGCCGACCGCATCATGAAGATGGAGGACGGGAAATTGACCGGCTTCGAGAAATCAAGCCTGAAAGAAGGAAATCTGGATGCGCAATAAGATCCTGTTCATTATTTCTGGCCTCGGCCTGGTGTTGGCGGTGGTCAGCGCATTTATCTTCGCCGAGCAACCCAAAGCGCAGCCGCCGCTGTTCAACCCGGCGGCAAATCCGTATGCCAGCGGCATCTACTCGGAGGGCATGATCGAGAGCGATCAGGCGCAGGGCGAGAACATCAACATCTATCCCGAGGTCCCGGGGCCAATCACGCAGGTCCTGGCGAGCGAGGGCCAGCAGGTGCATCGGGGCGATGCACTGCTGACGATCGATGAGTCGGTGCAGCGTGCGACCGCTGAGCAGCTGCGCGCGCAAGCCGATGCGGCCCTAGCGATGCTCAACGAGCTGAAAGCCGAGCCGCGACCCGAGAATCTCGCGGTATCGGTCGCGCAGGTTGAGAACGCGCGGGCGAGCCTCAAGAATACGCAGGACGAATTGGCCAAGCAGCAGCACTCGTACGAGCTGGACCCCAGATCCGTCAGCATGGACGCGTTGGACAATGCGAGAAATGCCGAAAAGGTGGCCGCAACCAATCTCGCAGTCGTTGAGCGGCAATATGAGCTCACCAAGGCGGGGGCGTGGATCTACGATGTTCAAAATCAGGAGCGACAGTACATTGCCTTGTCAAAGGCGTACGCGGCATCCGCGGCGCTGTTGGCTAAATACACGATCCGGGCGCCGGCGGATGGCGCCGTGCTCACGGTGCAGACCGGAGTCGGCAGCTACGTGTCCCCGCAAGGCGCCTATGACTCGTATACGCAGGGCTATGATCCGCTCATCGTGATGGCGATGCCGCAGAGCCATCTGGAGGTTCGCGCCTACGTCGATGAGATACTGATCGACCGTCTGCCCGAGCCGGGCAAAATAAAGGCGGAAATGTTCATCCGCGGCACCCAGATCCACGTGCC
>JBEKRP010000078.1:0-4149 GCA_049518595.1 Steroidobacteraceae bacterium | reverse complement strand
GGGCAAACTTCCTGCGACTGCTGCGCTGGGTCGATAGCGGTTGGCCGATGCCGCTGGCCGCGATCGATAATCGGCGCAGCTTGGTGAGTGTCTGGAACCTGTGCGATCTGCTGGTGACCCTGATGCGCAATCCGGGAGCATCGGGCGGTACCTGGATGGTCTCGGACGCGGATGACCTGTCGACACCGCAGCTGGTGCACGGCATCGCCCGGGCAATGAATCGGCGCGCGAGGCTCATTAGCGTGCCGGTCGGTTTGCTGCAGGCCTGCGGATGGCTGACGGGTCGGCAGGCTGAAGTGAGACGGTTGTGTGAATCGCTGGTCGTCGACGCCAGCCGCACGCGGGCACTGCTGGGTTGGGTGGCTCCCGTATCGGCGCAGCAGGCGCTGGCGCGGACCGTAGCCTGGTATCGCACGTTGGGGCAGACGCATGGGACTTGAGATCGCCGCGATTTGCCTCGGCGCCCTGATGGCGTCGGCATTGCTGACCGGAATGTTGCGGCAAATCACCTTGTCGCGCGGCCCGCTGGATGTGCCAAATGCCCGCAGCTCGCACAGCACGGCGACTCCGCGAGGGGGCGGGGTATCCATGGTCGTGTCCGCGTCGGCGGCGTGGAGCGTTCTGGCAATGCTCGGAATGGTCAAGGTGAGCCTGCTCGTGGCGTTGGTCGGCGGTGGCACTGTCGTGGCGGCGGTCGGATTGCTCGACGATCGCCAGTCGGTGCCGGCGGGCATCAGGCTCGCCGTGCATCTGGGCGCTGCGGTCTGGGCGCTGCTCTGGATCGGAGCGCCGTCGTCGCTGCGTATCGGTGAACATCTGCTGCAGCTGGGGTGGTTCGGAGGTCTGCTCACGGTGTTGGGAATCGTATGGACGGTGAATCTTTTCAATTTCATGGACGGCATCGATGGTCTGGCCGCGTCGGAGGCTGCCTTCATCGGCTGCAGCGGAGCGGTGTTGAGCTGGTTGAGCACCCGATCGCCCGACGTAGCCGCCGGGTTGACGTTGGCGGCGGTTTGCATCGGTTTCCTGCGTTGGAATTGGCCGCCTGCGAAGATCTTCATGGGTGATGTTGGCAGCGGTTATCTGGGCTACGTCGTTGGCGTGCTGATCGTGGCAGATGCGCGGATTAACCCAACCTCACCCTGGATCTGGGTGATTCTCGGAGGAGGGTTTTTCGCCGACTCGACCGTGACGCTGCTGCGCCGCGCGTTCAGAGCCGAGCGGCTGCATGAAGCGCATCGCTCGCACGCTTACCAATGGCTCGCACGACGCTGGGATAGCCACCGGCGTGTCACGGTCGCCGTTGCGATGTTGAATATCGCCTGCCTGCTGCCCTGTGCGCTGCTGGCGATGCTATATCCCGGTCGAGCCGTCTGGCTGGCCGCCGGGACCGTGGCGGCGCTGGTGTCGGCCGCGCTTGCCGCCGGCGCAGGTCGACGCGAAGCCACGAATTGCGGTCCACCGCCCGAGCGATAGCATCCGGCCATTGCTCGTCCATGCGCGAACCTGTCGCCAAATACTGACAGGAGGTGCACTGGCGTTGAGCAGTAGCTGTTCACCTACCAGCAGCGAATTATTCGCGGCTCGACGCGCCTCCCTGGTATTTATTACAGCTGCCGGACTTGTCGGAAACATGCGACAAATACGCCTCCGCGCAAGCGCGGCGACTGGGGGCGAGGAACCGAGCTCAGATGGCCTGTGTGTGGATGTCTCCAACAGCCATGCTGGTCAACCGTCGCCGGGATCGGCCGTTGAGCGATGTGGAGCTCGTGGCGGTTTGCTCGGTCTCCTCACTCTCGACGGCAAACGACTTTGAACGGCAAATGCCGGCTTCGCGCAATACCCACGCAATTCAATGTGCTGTACCATTCATAATGTGACATATGTCGTATGCTGGGAATCGGCTCGAGAATAATGTGGCGAGAATGGGGCTCGAAACGGCGCCAATCTAGGCCTAAATAGGGGCGGCTAGTGCAAGAATCGAAGGTCTCGCTGGTTTCGATCGTATCCGGTGCGCTTTTTTCCCTTTCCCGCCGAACCAAGCGTTTGATCATGGTCGGTGCGGACGCCGTTGCGCTGCCGCTGGCGCTTTGGGGGGCATTGCTCCTTAAGTTCGACCGCCTGGACTTTTCGCTAGCCGATCACTGGGACCTGTTTTTGGTCGGCGCCGGCGCCGCTATCCTGATTTTTTCAATTCTCGGACTATACCGGGCGATCATTCGTTTCATTGGCCCCCAGGCAATGATGGTCGTCGTGGTCGGTATCGTGTTATCGGCGGCCACGCTTGCGCTCTACGATCGCATGCACGACCAGAGCTACATCCCGTTATCGGCGTTGGCGATCTACGCAGCCTTGGCACTGCTCTACCTCGCGGCGAGCCGCTTTCTCGTGCGCTATATGTTTTACTACGGCCTCAACGGTCACGCCGAGGCCACGCGCGTCGCGATCTACGGTGCCGGCGACGCGGGCGCGAAGCTGTCAGCGGTGCTGCGCGGGGGCCCCGACTTTCAGCCCGTGGCGTTCATCGACGATAAGAGAGCATTGCGCGGCAGCCGCATCAACGGCATTAAAGTGTTCGATCCGGCCGAGTTGCCAGCGCTGATCAAAGAACTGCAGATCGAACGCGTGTTGCTGGCGATGCCGGCCGCGAGTCGGCGGCGCCGGCGCGAGATCCTAGAGAAGCTTGAGCCCCTGGGCGTTCACGTGCAATCGCTGCCCGATCTGTCGGAGATCATCTCGGGTAAGGCGCGCATTGATGATCTGCGCGAGGTCGACGCCGGCGATCTGTTGGGGCGCGACCCGGTGCCGCCAGACCCGGTGCTGTTTGAACGTTCGATTCGCGGCAAGCGCGTCATGGTCACGGGTGCCGGAGGCACGATCGGATCAGAGCTGTGCCGGCAGATTCTGCGTTGTTCGCCGCACCGCCTGGTGCTGTTCGAGATGTCAGAAATTGCGCTCTATCACATTGAGCGCGAGCTGATCGAAACCGCGCGCGCCAATAACATCTCGGCCGAGATCATTCCGCTGCTCGGCAATGCCCATCACCGCCATCGCCTGCGCGAGGTCCTCGCGACTTTCGGTGTGCAGACGGTCTATCACGCCGCAGCGTACAAACATGTGCCGATCGTCGAGCACAATATCATCGAAGGCATTCATAACAATGTCATCAGCACTTGGTATACGGCCGAAGCGGCGCTCGAGACCAATGTGGATACCTTTGTACTGATCTCAACGGACAAGGCGGTCAACCCCGCCAATGTCATGGGAGCTACGAAGCGCTTCGCCGAACTGGTGCTTCAGGGGCTGCAGCAGCGCTCGAAGCACACGCATTTCTGCATGGTGCGCTTCGGCAACGTGCTCGCATCGTCCGGCTCGGTCGTGCCGCTGTTTCAGGAGCAGATTCGAAGTGGCGGTCCGGTCACAGTGACTCATCCGGAGGTCATGAGGTACTTCATGACCATCCCCGAGGCCGCACAACTCGTGATCCAGGCTGGAGCGATGGCGACCGGCGGCGATGTGTTCGTACTGGACATGGGACAGCCGGTGCGCATCGACGATCTGGCGCGCCGCCTGATTGGTCTGACGGGCCTTACGATTCGCGATCAGCGCAATCCGGACGGGGATATTGAGATCAACTATATGGGTCTTCGCGCCGCTGAGAAGCTGTTCGAGGAGCTATTGATCGGCACCAACGTGGCAGGAACCGAACATCCCAAGATCCTGCGTGCCATCGAGCATGGCCTGTCCTGGGAGAAGACCAAGCAGCTCCTGGATGAGCTATTGGTCGCGCTGGCAAACTTCGATTGCCCTCGCAGCCTGGCATTGCTGTCGGATGCCGTGGCTGAGTACCCGCGAAGACTACATATTCGCGACTATGTCTGGACCAACAAGGCTCCGGCGAGCTTCGGCGATGAGGATCGTAAAGTCACAGAATTGGCACCGAAGCGCCGGCTGCCGGAGCCGGGCGCGCGCGCGTCGGAGAGCAATCCTCGCATTCTCTAGCTCCCGCTTGGCCCCGGATCAGTCTGCCAGCGCCGCGGCGGTGCCAGCGCCCGCGCTCGGCCGTCGCGGCAGGCGCTGCGGCCTGGATGGCCGACAAGTAGTTGCTGCCGTGCAACATTGAGTCCGGGGGCCGCGGCTCCGGCCCTC
>JBEKRP010000077.1:0-4199 GCA_049518595.1 Steroidobacteraceae bacterium | reverse complement strand
GGCTATCTCGCGCCGAGCGCCGGGAGCGTGGAAGTTGCCGGCTACGACGTGGTGACCGACTCTATCAGATTGCGCCGCGAAATCAGTTATGTGCCCGAGGACGCACCGCTCTACGACCATATGCGCGTCGTCGAGTTTTTGCATTTCATGGCGAGCATCAGGGGACTGCGCGGGAAAGCGGCGAATAGCGCGGTCGCGGCGGCGGCCGAACGGCTCGATCTCAAGGGCGTCATGACGATGCCGGGCGGAAAGCTGTCCCGCGGGTTTCGCCAACGCGTGTCGATCGCGCAGGCGTTGCTCGGCGACCCGAAAATCCTGGTGCTCGATGAGCCAACCAGCGGACTCGACCCGCATCAGGTCATCGCCGTACGCGATCTCATCCGCTCGCTTGCCGGCCGGCACACCGTGCTGCTCGCTACGCATGTGCTACCCGAAATCGAGAAGATCGCGGCGCGTGTGATGATCATGCTCGACGGCCGGCTACTGACGGCCAACGCCCTCAAGGGCAGCGTCGACGGTCTCAAGCTTCGGCTGCAAGCGGCCGGTCCGGCGGAAGCAATCCGCGGCATATTAAGCTCGGTTGCGGGCGTGCGCCGTATCGCCGCCGAGCCGGAGAGCGGCGGCGAACCGGGTGCCGGGGGCGGGCCGGTCCGCTACCTGATCGAGGCGGAACGCCGGCCTTCGCTTGCGGCCGATATCGCGGCCGCGCTCGTCACCAACGGGATTGCGGTGTCGGAACTTAGCGAAATTCCGCCCGATCTTGAACAAGTGTTCCTCGATCTCACGCGACGATCGGTCAAGGCAGCCGCATGAGGAATTTCGGTATTCTACTGCTCAAGGAAGAAAGGGCGCTGTTCTCCTCGCCCATCGCCTACGTGCTGATGACGGTGTTTCTGCTGATCATGGGCTACAGCTTCACGCTGACCCTGTTTCTCAGTCATCAACCCAGCCTCGTGCACATGTTCTTCCAGATGTTCGTGCTGTTCATGCTGACCGCGCCCATCATCACCATGCGGCTCATCGCCGAGGAACGCAAGCTGCGGACGCTGGAAGTGCTGCTTACTGCGCCGGTTTCCGAGTTCGAGATCGTGCTGGCCAAATTCGTCGCTAGCATGAGTCTCATCGCGCTTATGCTGTTGTTGTCTGGCTCTTATGCGGTGGTGCTGGGCCTGTTCGGCGATCCCGACCTGGGGCCGGTTTACAGCGGCTATCTGGGTCTCCTCCTTTTCGGCACCGCACTGACCGGCGTCGGCCTCCTGGCTTCTGCGTTCACCTCGAATCAAGTCATTGCCGCGCTCATTTCGCTGAGCGTGTTCCTGTTGCTGTGGATCATCGACAACTTCGGCTGGCTGCTGCCGAGTCCATTCGACGCCCTGGTGGTCAATCTGTCGCTGTCGGTGCATTTCCGACCGTTCGCAGTCGGCTCGGTTTACCTGTCCGATGTCGGTTTCTTTCTCAGCATTACCTTGCTGACGCTGTTGCTGAGTGTGCGCGCGCTCGCGCGCCGCTGAAGAGAGCGCGCATGCTCCGGCTTAGCGGATCAAACATCGTCGTCGCAGTGCTCATTGTCGGGGCGATCGCGCTGGGCGCGCTCGGCTTCGCCGGTTTCGCCGGTTTCGCCGAGGAGGTCGCAAACAGCCTCCTGTTCGCGGCCTTGGTGGCGGCACTGCTGGCGCTGTTCATGCTCGCGCTTCGCCTGCCGCTGCGCGGCCGCGGCTCGCGCCTGTCCACCTGGATACCGACCGCGCTCGTGACCATCGGCGCGGTCGTGGTCGTGATCGCCGCCAATGTGGCGCTCTATCACCACGACGTGCATTTCGATGTCAGCCGCGAGGGCCGCAACACACCGCCAGCGCAATTTACGGCGGTCATCGACCATTTGCAGGCGCCGCTGGCGCTGACCTACTTCTACAATAACGGCGACGACAACGCATTGATCGCCAGGGACCTGATCGAGATCGCCGCGCGCGGCCATCCGCTGTTTACGTTTCACGCCATCGACCTCGACAAGGAGCCTGGGCTGGCCCGCGATGCCGGCGTCCACGCCTACAACACCGCCGTGCTCCAAGCCGGGGACCGCAAGGTGATGGTTGAGAACACCGCCGACGTCACCCGCCTTTCCTATGCGGCGTTGCGCGCGCTCAAGGAACGTGTGGAGACCATCTGCTTCGTCACCGGCCACGGCGAGACCTTCCGCCCAACGCCACCGCACTTTCATTACAGTCACGTTGAAACCCTGAGGGGGCATGACGTGCCGGGCGCTGGCGACGTGCTGGTCGCCGACCCGGAAGGGCTTGACCTGTTGCAGATCGCATTGACCGAGATCGGCTACGAGATGCGCGGCATTGTGCCGGCGGCCGCGAGCGCCATCCCGGCTGACTGCGCGGTCGTTGCCGATATCGGTCCGCGCACCGCATTCGCGGCCGGTGAAGCGGATCTGCTGGACAAATACCTGGCGGGCGGCGGGCGGCTGCTGCTGCTGCTCGATCCGGTGTTTCCGGTTGGCGCGGACCTTGAAAGCCGACTGCTCGGCGCGGTCGCGCTGGAACCGGAGCCGGCCGTCGTCATCGACCCGCTCAATCATTACCGCACCGACCCCGACAAGGTCGCAGTGCCGTATTATCCCCCGCACCCGATTACCGAGCGCCTCGCGCTTACCATCTTTCCGCAGGCGCGGCCGATACGCGTCGGGTCGCCCCCGACAGGAGTGACGACGAGGATTCTCGCCGCCAGCAGCCAGGACAGTTTCCGCCGCCCCGTGCAGTCGGGTGCCGCGGAGCTGTTAGGCCCCCAACCGCCTAATGCCGAAGACCGCGGCGAGCAGCCGCTTGCGGTCGCAGTCGAAGGGGTCTGGCCTGGAGGAGCATCCGACAAGCACTTTCGCCTGGTGGTCGCCGGCACCAGCAAGTTCGCCACCAACGAATACTTCCCTCACGTCTCGGACGGCGAACTCGCGGTTGCGATCCTGCGCTGGCTCGCCGACGACGAGGCGATGCCGACCATAAAACCGCAGTCTTACAGTTTGCCGGAGGTCGAGCTCACAAGCCGCCAGATGCGCGACGTGTTCATCGCCCTCGAAGTGCTGCTGCCGTTGTCCACGATGCTGTGCGGCGTGCTGGTGTGGTGGAGACGGCGTTGAGTCCGCCAGCGCAACGATCCCCGGGGTTGCCATTGCGCAAGCGCAATCCGCTGCTCATGGTCGCGCCGCTCGCCGCGTTGCTGCTCATCATGCTGGTCGTGGCGCTAGCGCTCAGCGGACATCCGCCCAAGCTGCGCAGTCTGGTGCCATTCACGGCCAAGGGTTTGATCGCCGTCGCGCCGTCCAACATCACGCGCGTCGAGATCCGCGCAGGACAGCAGAGCGTCGCGCTCCGCCGCGATCCCAGCGGCTGGACGATTGCAGGCACGGCCGGCGCGGTTCCAGCCGAGCTTGCCTCGCACATCGATGCAGGGCTGCGGTTCATGCAGGTCAGCGGACCGACACGCGAGATTGCCGGCAGCGAACTCACGGTCGCGGACTTCGCGGAATTCGGGCTCGATCCGCCAGCCAGTGTACTGGTGCTCAGTACCGCGGGTGGGACGGTCGCGACGGTGAACTTCGGCGTCCTCAATCCGGCCGTCACCTCCCAGTATGTTCGGCTAGCCGGCGCCCCAACGGTTTACCTGATGGCGCGGCACGTCGGCGCCGAGTGGCAGCTGGTGGGCGACATGGCGCGTCGGCTGCGCGGACAGGTCGAGCTGGCGGCCGCGGGCCGTGGCACGAGTCTGCTATTGCCGGTGTCGCTTGCGCAGGTCTGGGCCGTGGAAATCGTGTTTGCGGGCAAGCTCACGCGCTTCGAGCGCGACGGCGCGGGCGAGTGGTTCCGGCATGTCGGCCAGCACTCCCATGTTGGCGGCACGAACGTCCATGTCGCCGATCCGGCACAGGCCCGCATGATCGGTGCTGCATTCGAGGCTTTTGACGAGATCGCGGTTGAAACGCGCGTCGCGCACGATGCCGACGAAGCTGAACTGACGCGGTTCGGCCTGGTATTCCCGCCGCTCATCGTGCTGCTCTATGCCCGGGACAGCTCGACGGCGCTAGCGCGGCTTGAGCTCGGCGCCGCCGCCGACAGTTTCGATCGCTACGCCCGTCTTGCGCCTCACGGTGACGTCGTGACGGTGGCCGAGTTTGAGGCTAAACGCCTCATCGAGCTGTT
>JBEKRP010000076.1:0-5807 GCA_049518595.1 Steroidobacteraceae bacterium | reverse complement strand
CTGCGCAAGCGCCTCGGGCGAGGCGAAGGCGAGCATCGCTAGATGCGCTGGTGCAGACCCTTCTTGCACATAAGGATCGTAGCTCGCCTCGGCGGCCGGTGCGTAGAGATCGAGCCAAGTTAAGCCGGGCAGCGTCGCAAAGCTCCGCTGCAGCCCCGTGGTTGTGGCGGATGCAGCGGTTTTGTCCGGGACGACAAAAGCGATTTCGCAAACAACGGTCATTGGGCGTTTCGGCAAACCAGCAAGCTCGACATGGCATCCTTAAAGGCGCTCGATCGACCGGACTCGCTCGGTGAGCGCACCTATCTTGCGCTGCGGGATCATCTTCTCTCAGGCGGCTTCGTCGGCGGTGAGCCGATGCAGGAAGAGGCACTAGCGACCCGATTCGGCGTGTCACGCACGCCGGTGCGCGAGGCGCTTGCCCGGCTCGCCAGCGAGGGTCTGATCGAATCCTCCGGCCGCAGCTATCTCCTTCCTGCCCTTTCGCGCCGGGACATCGACGACATCTACGAGCTGCGCCTGCTGCTTGAGCCGGAAGCGATCCGCCAGGTGACACAGCGGCTCAACGGCCGCAAGCAGCTACGGCCGATCCGCGACCAGCTCGCGGCCATGGTGACGGCACACGCGGCGGGCGACATCGACGCGTTCAGCAATGCCAACTACCGCTACCGCGCCGCTTGGCTCGAGCTAATTCCAAATCGGCGGCTGCTGCGCGCGATCGAGCTCTATGCCGATCACGTCCGTTATCTTCGGGTGCTAACGCTCGGTGAAGCTAGCACGCGGGTGGCAGTGCTCAAGGGCCTCAAGCGGCTTGCTGCGGCCTTCGCCGCAGGCAAGCCGGCGGACGCAGCCGCAGCCATGCGCGACCATCTCCACGCGGCCAAACGCATCCTGCAGAAAGCCCTTGATCGGCAAAAGGGGCGAGGAAATGGACATGGCGTACGAGGCTGAGATTCCCTACGGCGGCTATTGGAGCACGCCCTTCGCCCGCTGGCAGGGCGCTTTCTCCAATCTCAATTCGCTGCAATTCGCCGCGCAAACGCTGCGCCAGGAGCTCGCCAACCGCAAAATTCCTGCCGATGCGATCGATCACGGCGTGCTTGGTTTCACTGTGCCGCAGAAGCACTCGTTTTACGGATTCGCGCGCGTTGCTCGCCGCCGCACAGGAGGTCGAGGTCGGGACGTGCCGGGCCGCGGTGGCGATCACCTGCGACCGCACATCGAACGGGCCGCACATCTATTACCCCAATCCGAGAGGCCCCGGAGGTACCGGCGCGAGCGAGGACTGGGTGATGGACAATTTCGGCAACGACCCGCTCGGCAACCACGCGATGATCAAGACTGCAGAAAACGTGGCAGCCAAACATCAAATCACCACCGCCGAGCAGCACGACGTTGTGCTCCGGCGCGAGGCGCAGTATCGCGACGCGCTCGCCGCCGACTGCGCATTCCAGAAGCGCTACATGAGCTTGCCGTTCGCGGTGCCGGATCCATCTTTCCGCAAGACCGTGGCGACGCTCGCAACGGACGAGGGCATCAACTTCTCGACTGCCGAGGGGCTTGCCAGGCTCAAGCCGGTGATGGATGGCGGCAGTGTCACCTTCGGCGGGCAGACACATCCAGCCGACGGCAACGCCGCCATCATCGTTGCCGCGCCGGAGAATGCGAGGCAATGGAGCCGCGACCAAAAAATCCGCATCCGCCTGCTTGGCTTCGGCACAGCGCGGGCCGAACTAGCCTACATGCCGGAGGCGCCGATCCCGGCCGCGCGCGGCGCTCTCGCTCAGGCCGGCCTGCCAGTCGAGCGGATGGATGCGATCAAGACGCACAATCCGTTCGCCCTTAACGACGTGCTGTTCTCGCGCCAGACCGGCGTGCCGCTCGAGCGCATGAACAATTACGGCTGTTCGTTGGTCTGGGGCCATCCACAGGCGCCGATGGGCACCCGGGCGATCATCGAACTGATCGAGGAACTGGTGCTGCGTGGCGGCGGTTATGGCTTGTTCACAGGCTGTGCCGCCGGCGACACCGCCATGTCGGTGGTGCTGCAGGTCACTGACCGCGGATAGGGACCATGGACCTCGCTTTCCCGATCGAACGGCATGCCGCCTTCGCGCCGAAAAAAGCGGCAATCCGCTTCGCCGACGAGGACCTCGACTACGCCACGCTCGCCGCGCGTATCCGGCACGCGTGCGGCAAACTGGCGGCGCTTGACGTCGGTGAAGGCGACGTGGTCGCCTTTCTCGGCTTCAATCATCCAGAGATGCTGGCACTGCTATTTGCCTGCGCGCGGCTGCGGGCAATCCTGCTGCCGCTTAACTGGCGGCTGACCGCAGCCGAACACGCGCGGGTCATCGCCGACGCCAAGCCGCGTCTGGTGCTGGTGACGCCTGACTTCCTCGGCCACGCACAGGCGCTGCGCGGCGGCTTGCCCACGACGCAGTGGCTGGCGCTAGCGAGCGCGCCGGCCGGCTGGCGCGACTGGATGGGTGTCGCGCCGGGATCGGCGGCAAAGCCGGCGGTCGCGCCGGCGCACGAGGCGCCGGTGCTGCTCTGCTATACGTCCGGATCGACTGGCGCCCCCAAGGGTGTGGCGCTCACCCAGGGCGCGCTGTTTTTCAACGTCGTCAACAGCGTGCACATGCACGATCTCACTAGCGCCGACCGCGTGCTCACCACATTGCCAATGTTCCACGTCGGCGGGCTCAACATCCAGACCGTTCCGGCGCTGCATGCCGGCGCCACCGTCATCCTGCACGCCAAGTTTGATCCCGACGCCGCCTTCGATGCGATCGAGCGCGAGCGCGTCACACTCGCAGTACTGGTGCCGGCGCAGCTCACCGCGATGATGAAGCTTGCGCGCTGGAGCAAGGCCGATCTGTCAAGCCTTCGCGTGCTGACCACCGGCTCAACCATCGTGTCGCAAGCTTTCGTGCAGCGGGTACACGAGCGCGGCGTGCCGCTCATCCAGGTCTATGGCACGACGGAGACCTGCCCGATCGCAGCCTACCTGCGTATTGAAGACGCGCGACGCAAGGCCGGCGCCGCCGGCCTGCCGGCGCTCTACTGCGCCTTGCGCATCGTCGATGAAAACGACAACGATGTTCCTGCCGGCGCGGACGGCGAGATCCTGGTGCGGGGCCCGAATGTGATGCAGGGCTATTGGAATGCGCCAGCAGCGACCGCCACGGCCTTGCGCGGTGGCTGGTATCATTCCGGCGACATCGGCCACGTCGATGTCGAAGGCTATTTGCACGTTGTCGCGCGCAAGTACGACCTGATCATTTCCGGCGGCGAGAACATCTACCCCGCGGAGATCGAGAACGTCCTGCTCGAACATCCGGCGATCGTCGAGGCCTGCGTGGTCGGCTGCCCGGACGAGCGCTGGGGCGAGGCAGCGGTGGCGGCGGTGGTGCTCAAGCCAGGCGCACGCCTGAGCGCCGCCGATGTGATCGCGATGCTGGACGGCCGCATCGCTCGCTACAAGCAGCCCCGCGCGGTGCGTTTCGTGGACAGCCTGCCACGTACCGCACTCGGCAAAGTGAAACGCGAGGAATTGCGCGCGGTGGTGGCCGCGTAAACCATGCATCGGTGAAAGACGAGTAAAACGCTCATGAACCTCAAGATCGGCGTCGACGTCGGCGGAACTTTCACGGACTTCATCGTGGCCGGGCACGGAGCCGACGCGATGATCCACAAAGTATTGTCGACGCCAAAGGATCCCTCGATCGCGGTGCTAGCCGGCTTGCAGGAGATTGCGCAGCGCGTGCAGCCGCGAGCCGACTTCGCCCAATTCATCCGCGCGGTCGATACCATCGTGCACGGCACGACGGTGACGACCAACGCCACGCTCACCCACACCGGCGCCCGCTCGGCACTGCTTACTACCAAGGGCGTGCGCGACGCGCTGGAAATGCGGCGCGGCATCCGCGAGCGTCAATACGACAACCACTACACCAACGTGACGCCGCTGGTGTCGCGCTATTTGCGCCACGGCGTCGGTGGTCGTCTCGACCGCAACGGAGTCGAGGTTGCGCCGCTTGCGCTCGACGACATCCGCCAGGCGATCGCGCTCTACAAGCAGGAGAAGGTGGAGGCGGTGTCGATCTGCTTCATGAACGCCTTCGCCAATCCGGCGCATGAGCAGGCCGCGGCCGAGCTGGTGCGGCGCGAACTGCCCGATGCCTATCTGACGGTGTCGACCGACCTGCTGCCGTCGATTCGCTTCTACGAGCGCGTGAGTACGACGGCGCTCAATTCTTATGTTGGACCGACGCTCAACCGTTATCTCGACCATTTGGTCAGTCGGCTGCGCACGGCCGGCTTCCGCGGCGTGCTTTTGATCATGCAGTCGAACGGGGGCGTGATCTCGCCACAGCTTGCCCGCGAAAAGGCGGCGCTGACGCTACTCTCTGGGCCAGCTGGCGGCCCGGCAGCCGGGCTATATTTTGCGCGCTCCCTTAACGTCGACCGCTGCATCACCACCGATATGGGCGGCACCAGTTTCGAGGCGTCGGTCGCGATCGACATGCCGATCACCGTCAACGAAGGCGAGATTGCTCGCCACAAGATCGCGCTGCCGATGCTCGACATCCATACCATCGGCGCCGGCGGCGGCTCGATTAGCTGGCTCGACGAGGGCGGCTTGCTGCGCGTCGGTCCGCAGAGCGCAGGCGCCGATCCGGGCCCGGCCTGCTACAGCAAGGGCGGCATGCTGCCGACCACGACCGACGCCAACTTAGTGCTGGGATATCTCGATCCGGAATATTTCGCCGGCGGTAGGATGCGGCTCGATCCGGACGCCGCGCGCAGCGCGATCATGGATCATATCGCCAGGCCGATGGGCTTGACGGTCGAGGAGGCGGCCGCTGGCATGTATCGCATCGCCTGTAACAACATGGCTCACGGTGTGCGCGAGGTGACCATCAAACGCGGCCTGGATCCGCGCGAATTCGTTTTTGTCGCCGGCGGCGGCGCCGGGCCGATGCATTCCTGCCTGATCTGCAACGAGCTGGAAATCCCGCTGCAGGTCGTGCCGCCGTCCGCGTCGGTGCTGTGCGCCTTCGGCATGCTGCTGTCGGCGCTGCAGCACGATTTCGTGCGTACCTTCGTCGCCCGCTTGGACACGCTAGACTGGACGCGCTTGACCGGCATCATTGACGAAATGCGGCGCGAGGGCGACCGCTTGCTGGAAGAGGAGCGCGTCGGCCCGGCGCAGCGGCGCTACCGCGTCCGCTTAGACTGCCGCTACATCAAGCAGTACCATGAGGTCTCGTTCGATGTTCCCGCCAATGCAATCGGCGATCGCGATCCCGCTGCGATCGCCCGCGCGTTTCACGCGGAGCATAATCGGCTGTATGGTTACGCTCTGGAGGCGGAGAACACGCCGATCGAGGTCATTAATGTACGGTTGCAGGCGATCGGCGCCACCGAGCGGCCGAATTACGCGCAGCATGCGCTGAAGAGTCGGCGCACCGTCTACGTGCCGGAAAGCGGATCGTTTACGACCGCCTGCGTCTACGATGGTCATCGGTTGCGCTGCGGTAACCTGATCGAAGGCCCGGCCGTGATCGAGATGGTGACCGCCGCGGTGTTCGTTTCAAACAACTTCGACTGCCTGATGGACGGCCATCGCTCGCTGGTGCTCTACTCCAAGGGTCGCTACGATCTGGTGAAGGCCTGCGTCGAAGGCGAGCGGGTGCCGGCATGAAAATCGATCCCATCCTGTTGTCGGTCTACGCGCGCACGTTCCGCTCGATCACCGATGAAATGTCGATTTCGATGCAACAGACGACGCGCTCGCCGAT
>JBEKRP010000075.1:0-4425 GCA_049518595.1 Steroidobacteraceae bacterium | reverse complement strand
GCGGGCCGAGCCCCATACGATGCTGCCCACCGTGAGCTGCCCGGCAAATTCATCACCGAACGTCACGACCCAGGGCAGGGCCTGCCCGAGACGTGCCTCCCGGCGCATCGCCCGGACCATCGACACGTACGGGCTCAGGCTGGACCGGTACAGCGGGGTCTCCGGATTGGTCGGCTCCCAGGGCCGCAGCCACGGGGCATT
Organism: Steroidobacteraceae bacterium; assembly: GCA_049518595.1. Lineage (GTDB taxonomy): Bacteria > Pseudomonadota > Gammaproteobacteria > Steroidobacterales > Steroidobacteraceae > FEN-1191. Next base: position 4,224 of record JBEKRP010000075.1, on the reverse strand, counting down.
GCGCACGCGGATCTCTCGCCAGACATGCGCGTCCCTGACACGCACCGGTCGCAGGGCGACCGGTTCATCCAGCAGCCTCGGCTCGTACAAGGTGACGGGCCAGCCGCGCATTCGTCCCACGGGTCAATCATTCCCTGGTAAGTGCCTGAACGTCATCTAAATGCGCTGTGACCACCAAGGCTAACCGCCGGATGCGCTGGCCGCTTCCAAGGAGGTGCTCCCTATGCGCCGCTAGTCGATGCTGACGGCCGAAGCTTCACGCGCACGGCGTTGTTCGCGCCGCACGGCGCTGATCGGCACGACCACGGCCTGAGGCGACGGGCGTTGCTCTTCGTACACGAACGGCAGCTCGGGGGCCATCGGACCGGTCAGCCGCGGTCCACGCAGGGCCACCCGCAAAGCCTTCAGCGGGTGCCTGAGCAGGTCGTTGACCGCCGTGCCCTCGAACCCGCAGTGGGCCATGCAATTGTCGCAGCGCGGATCCCGGCCGACGCCGTAGCGCTGCCAATCCGTGTCCTCCATCAAGGAGCGAAAGCTCGGCGCGTAGCCCTCATCCGACATCAGATAGCAGGGTCGCTGCCAGCCGAAGATGTTATAGGTCGGATTACTCCAGGGTGTGCATTGATAGCTCTGGTTGCCCGCCAGAAAATCCAGGTACAGGCTGGAGTGATTGAACAGCCAGCGCCGTCCGGCGGACGCGCCGCGCGCGAAGATTTCGCGGAACAGGCGCTTGCTCTCGAACCGGCCGAGAAACACGTCGTGACGCGGTGCGTGCTCGTAGTGATAGCCCGGCGATACGGTGATCGCCTCGACGCCCAGGCCCATCGCGAAATCGAAGAACTCGGCCACTTCGTCCGGGTCCTCCCGCGCGAACAGCGTGCAATTGACCGTAACGCGGAATCTTCGCTCCCGTAGCAGCCGAATCGCTGCCACCGCTTTGTCGAACACGCCCTCCTGGCAGACCGAGGCGTCGTGCTGGCGCTGATTGCCGTCGAGATGGATGGAGAACGTCAGATAAGGCGAAGGCTGGTATTCGTCGATGTGCTTGGGTACCAGCAGCGCGTTGGTGCACAGGTAGACGAATTTCTTGCGCGCGACGATGCCCTCGACAATCTGCGGCAGCTCCTTGTGGATCAGCGGCTCGCCGCCTGGAATCGACACCACCGGAGCGCCACAGTCATCGACCGCCTGCAGCGCGTCGGCGACACTCATCCTTCTTTGCAGGATGTCCTTCTCATAGTCGATCTTGCCGCAGCCGGCACAGGCCAGATTGCACTGGAACAGTGGCTCGAGCATCAGCACCAGCGGGTAACGCTGCTGGCCGCTGAGCTTACGGCGCAGCAGATACAGACCGAGCCGATACTGCTGGATCAGAGGAATGCTCATTCACGAGCCTCGGGGCGAGGAACACTGGACACGGGGACAGACAAACAACACCTCCACGCTTTCACCAAGGGTACCTAACTGGCTGAGCTGGCGCGAGCATTACATTCGGCAGCCGTTACAAAAAAAGCACCGTTGACGCGATAATACACTGGCTGCGCGTTGTCTATAGGCTGGCGAGGTGACGATGCATGCTCTGTTGACAGGACTGGGCCTGATTCTGGCCGGAGCGACCGCCGCCTATGCGGTCCTGGCAGCGATGGCGGTGGTGATCGCGGCAGCGCGCTGGCGTCGGCCGGCGTCCTACGCACGGCCGGCCAGGCCCGCGGTCACGGTACTCAAACCGCTGTGCGGTAAAGAATTTGAGCTCTATGAGCAGCTGTGCTCCGTCTGTGCGCAGGACTACCCGCACTTCCAGCTGATCTTTGGACTGCAGAATCCCGGCGACACCGCCCTGCCCGCGGTCCGGCGCGTGCAGCAGCAATTTGCCGCGCTCGACATCGACTGCGTGATCGATTCGACCCGCCACGGGGTCAACGCGAAAGTCAGTAATCTGATCAACATGCTGTCGCGCTGCCGGCACGATCTGCTGATCATCGCCGACAGCGACATCGCGGTGCCGCCCGACTATCTCTCGCGGGTGCTGGCGCCGCTGACCGACCCTCGGGTCGGTCTGGTCACCTGCCCCTACGCCGGCCGCGCTCGCGCCGGATTGTGGTCGGCGCTGGGCGCGCTGTTCATCAACGACTGGTTCATGCCTAGCGTGCGCGTGTCCGCACTGTTCGGATCGCAGGCCTTCGTGTCCGGAGCCACGATCGCGCTGCGGCGCGACGTGCTGGCGCGCTCGGGCGGCCTGGCGGGGCTGGCCGATCAACTGGCCGATGACTACAAGCTCGGCGTACAGGTGCGCGGCTTAGGACTGCGGATCGTGCTGTCCGACCTGTGCGTGGACACCATGGTCGACGAACCGACGCTGGCGGCGTTATGGGGGCACACGCTGCGCTGGTTGCGCACGATCAGATCCGTGCAGCCCTGGGGCTACGCGTGCTGTTTCATTACGTTCAGCCTGCCCATGGCCGTGCTCGGCACGGCGCTGGCCCGATTCCAGCCCATGGCTCTGATGCTGCTGGGAATAACCCTCGGGGCCCGGCTCGTGATACATTTGGGCCGCCACCCGGGCGGGTGGCGGCAGCTCGGACTGATCCCGCTGCACGATGCGCTGCTGCTCGCGCTGTGGTGCTGGAGCTTTCGCAGGCGTGAGGTCAGCTGGCGCCAGGAGCGTTTCGGCATCGGCCGCGACGGCTCCCTGCATCGCGTCCACGAACGGCGCGTGCCATGCCACAGCGGAGATATCGCAGAATGAAGACGCTATTTTTGCACCCGCCGTCCTTCGATGGTTTCGACGGCGGTGCCGGCTCGCGTTACCAGGCCAAGCGGGAGATCCGCTCGTTCTGGTATCCGACCTGGCTGGCCCAGCCGGCGTCGCTGGTGCCGGACAGCAAATTGATCGACGCCCCGGCCGACGGAATGACGGTGCAGGATGTCGTGCCGCTCGCCGGCCAGTACGATCTGGTGATCATGCACACCAGCGCTCCCTCGTTTCCGACCGATGCGCGGATGGCCGAGCTGCTCAAGGCGGAGAACCCCAAGCTGCTGATCGGCATGGTCGGCGCCAAGGTGGCTGTTGATCCGGAAGGCTCGCTCAAGGCCTCGACCGCGATCGATTTCGTGGCCCGCGAGGAATTCGACTATACCTGCAAGGAAGTCGCCGAGGGCCGCCCGTTCGGTTCGATTGCGGGCCTGAGCTACCAGACACCTGCCGAGGGCATCCGCCACAATCCCGCGCGCGCCGCGCTCACCGACATGGATGAGCTGCCGTGGGTGGCGCCGGTATACCAGCGCGACCTGCGCATCGAGAACTATTTCATCGGTTATCTGAAACACCCTTATGTTTCGTTCTACACCGGGCGCGGCTGCCGTTCGAAGTGCACCTTCTGCCTCTGGCCGCAAACCGTCGGTGGCCACCGCTATCGCGTGCGCAGCGTGGCCAACGTGCTCGGTGAGGTGCAGTGGATCAAGGAAAATCTGCCGCAGGTGAAGGAGATCTTCTTCGACGATGACACCTTCACCGACTTTCGTCCGCGCGCCGAGGAAATCGCGCGCGGCCTGGGTCGTCTGGGCGTGACCTGGTCGTGCAATGCCAAGGCCAACGTGCCCTACGAGACGCTGAAGGTCATGAAGGACAATGGACTGCGCCTGCTGCTGGTGGGCTATGAATCGGGCAATGATCAGATCCTGCACAACATACGCAAGGGCCTGCGCACCGATATCGCCCGTCGTTTCACCCGCGACTGCCGGCGTCTGGGCATCACCATCCACGGCACCTTCATCCTCGGGCTGCCGGGCGAGACCGCGCAGACCATGCGCGAGACCATGCAGTTCGCGATCGACATCAATCCCCATACCATCCAGGTGTCGCTCGCCGCGCCCTATCCCGGCACCGAGCTCTACGCCCAGGCGATCGCCAACGGCTGGCTGCAGGAGGACTCATCGCTGAACCTGGTCAATAACCAGGGCGTGCAGCTCGCGCCGATCAGCTATCCGCATCTGAGCGCCAGGGACATCTATCACGCCGTGGAGATGTTCTACCGGCGCTTCTATTTCCGGCCGCGAAAGATCGCGGAGCTGACCGCCGAGATGATGACCAGTTGGGAGATGACCAAGCGGCGCCTGCGCGAGGGCGTGGAGTTCTTTCGCTTCCTGCGTGCGCACGCCGCCTGAGCCGCCCTCAACGCCCGATCGCATGCGTCGCGATCGCTTCCTGATCGTGACCGCCGACGA
>JBEKRP010000074.1:0-4820 GCA_049518595.1 Steroidobacteraceae bacterium | reverse complement strand
CCTGGGCCACGCCAAGGGCTTTGAGCGGTGGTGCAATGCGGGTGCCGCGCGCGGCGCGGCGCAGCGCCTCGACGCTGATATTTTCCCAGTCGAAGCTGATGACGTCGCTGCGACGGGCGAGCTCGGCGAGCAGCGCCTGGTCGTGGAACTCGCCGGCCAACAGCGGCGCAATGCGGCCCGCCGGTGTGTCGGCGCTGCGGTCGAAGAATAGGAAGTCGAGACCGAGCGGGTAGCCTGCGAGCGCAAGCATCTGGCCGAGCTGGCCGGCGCCCACGATGCCTATAGTCATGGACCTAGAAGCCTTGCGTCATGGACTGCGCGGGTCGGGTTTTGCAAGCACCGCCGCGGTCTGTGCCTCGCGCTGATTCTGCAAGGCCCGCGCAACCTCCGGGTAGCGCGGCGCCAGGATGGCGGCGGCGAACAAGGCGGCGTTAGTGGCGCCGGCACTGCCGATGGCAAAGGTCGCGACCGGCACGCCGGCGGGCATCTGCACCATCGACAGCAGCGAGTCGAGGCCGTTGAGCGTGCGTGATTGCACCGGTACGCCCAGTACCGGCAACGTGGTCTTGGCCGCGGTCATGCCGGGCAGGTGCGCCGCCCCGCCAGCGCCGGCGATCAGCACCTCCAGGCCGCGCGCGGCCGCGCTCGAGGCATATTGGAACAGCAGATCGGGCGTGCGGTGCGCCGAGACTACGCGAGCCTCGTGCGCGATCGCGAGTTTGGTGAGCATTTCGGCCGCAGCACTCATCGTCTCCCAATCGGAAGACGACCCCATGATGATGCCAACCAGGGCTTTCATCCAGGCATTTTAGCATCACCGCTGCTGCAGAACGCCGCGAGCGCGCGCTCGATCGGCTCGGCATCGATGTCACGCATCAGGCGGCCGATGTATTGGCGCTGACGGCCGAGGGCAACACGGCTGCGCAGGCGCTGGGCTTCGAGGATGGCCTCGAGCAGTTCTTCCGGCAGCTGCAACCGCAGCAACTGCGCGGGCCGCATTCTGCTCAGGGCCACGCCGAGTTTCTGCAGCGCTTCGGCCTGGCGCTTGCGTGCGGAGCGGCTCGGGCGCTCATAGGCCTCATCGCTGCCGCCGTCGGCGCCGGGGGCGCTATGCTCAAGGCCCGCCGCCGGTGGCTCGCCGGCGGTCGATCTTCGCTTACTCAGAAAGGCTCCTTAAGCCGGTCAGGGGCGCGAGGGCACGCTGTTACAATCGGAAGCGAAATCATGGCACAGGGCAGGGCGCGTTGCCTTAAGCACGAACGAGCCGCAACGAGGAACTCCAGGAATGCAGCAGCAGGTCGATGCTTCGAGGCTCGGCGAACTCAAGGAAGTGGTCGCCAGCGCGCTCAGCCAGGCGCAGAGCACCGGTGCGAGCCAGGCCGAGGCCGACGTGAGCCTGCAGCGCGGCCTGACGGTGACGGTACGACTGGGCGAGGTCGATACCATCGAATATCACCGCGATCGAGGATTGTCGGTCACGGTCTATTTCGGCAAGTCGAAGGGTTCGGCGAGCACGGCGGATCTGCGGCCTTCGGCCGTGCACGATACGGTGGTGAAAGCCTCGGCGATCGCGCAGCACACGGCCGCGGATGAATGCGCCGGACTGGCTGACCCGCAGGCCCTCGCCCGCGAGATTCCCGATCTGGACCTTTATCATTCCTGGGATATCGAGCCGGAGCAGGCGATCCAGCTGGCGCGCGAGTGTGAGGCCGCCGGGCTGGCCTGCGATCCGAGACTCAAGAACTCCGAGGGCGCCACCGTCACGACGCACAGTGGCGTGCGTGTACACGGTAACACTCATGGGTTTCTGGCGGGCTTTCCGAGTACCAGCCATTCCTTGAGCTGTGCGCTGGTGGCGCAGGAGCGCCAGGATATGCAGCGCGACTATTGGTATACCGTGGCCCGCAACCCAGCGGCGCTCGAGTCGGCCAGCGCGATCGGCAAGCGAGCGGCGCAGCGTGCGCTGCGACGACTCGGGGCGCGGCGGCTGACAACGCGGCATGCGCCCGTGCTGTACGCACCGGAGCTGGCGCGCGGGATGTTCGGTCATTTCATCGGCGCCATCAGCGGGACGAGCCAGTATCGTCGCTCCTCGTTCCTGCTCAATGCCGCCGGACAGTCGGTGTTTCCGTCATTTCTGAACATCGTGGAACGCCCGCATCTGCTGCAGGGGCTGGCGAGCAGCCCGTTCGATGCCGAGGGCGTAGCGACCCAGGATCGAGACCTCGTGAGTGCGGGCGTGCTGCAGGGCTATGTGCTCGGCAGCTACTCGGCGCGCAAGCTGGCACTGAAGACGACGGGCAATGCCGGCGGCATCCACAATCTGCTGGTGAGCTCGGGCCAGACCGGCAGCTTCGAAGAACTGCTGCGCCGCATGGGTACCGGCTTGTACGTCACCGAGCTGATGGGCCAGGGTGTCAATGGCGTCACCGGCGATTACTCGCGCGGCGCGAGCGGCTTCTGGGTCGAACACGGCGCAATCGCCTTTCCGGTGCACGAAGTCACGATCGCCGGCAACCTGCGCGAGATGCTGCGCTCCATCGTGGCCGTCGGCAGCGACGTCGATGTGCAGGGCGCCATTCGGACGGGATCGCTGCTAATCGAAGCAATGACGATCGCCGGAGAATGACGCCGTCGACGACAGCCAGCGAATAGAGGGATTGGACTATAGGGTGGGGTTTTTGTAATCAATAAGCCCACCCTACAGTCCAATCCCTCCCGTAGCTGCCAATCGACGCCATGATCATTCGCCTGCAGTCGTTACGCCTCGCGTTGCAGTAGATCGCTCAGTGTCATGGCTGCGCATCGCTGCTGCGCGGCGCTCTCGAGTTCGGCGCAGAAATGCAGCACCACTGGTGGCGTCGCGGTGGCGGTGTGGATAAGGCCGCTGCTGTGCGCCCGCGCCACCATGATGATCTCGGCCACGGCAATCTGCGTGATGTCGCGCCCCGGCAGTAGTGATTCGTCCGCCGCCTCGGCGAGCAAGCCCGCGGTTTCGAGCGTGGCGCACATGCGCGCGACGGCAATGCCGGGATAGCCCAGTTTGGCCGCCAGCACCGGGATCGTGAGGCCCTCGCCGCCGGCGCGGTAGCGCTCGGCGACCAGATACATGACGCCGAGCGCGAGCCGCTCGGTGTCGGCGCAGGACAGACGCGGCTCGTGCAGTCCGATGCGCAGATAGCTCGGGTTCTGGGCATAGAACGAGACCTGGGCACCGAGCAGCAGGATGATCCAGTTGAAATAGATCCAGACGAGCGTGGCGATGATGATCGCGAAGCCGGCGTAGACGATGGTGAGGCGCGAGGAGTAGAGCACGAACAGGGTGAAGAAGCGGCCGATCGCAGCCCAGAGAATGCCGGCAGCGATGCCGCCGGCGAGCGCGGGCCCGAACCGAACGTGCGTATTGGGCACCACCATGTAGATGATGGTGAGCAGCCCCGAGGCGATCACGTAGGGCGCGAGGATTAAGGCCAGCGCGACCACGCGAACCATCAGCGGCAGCTCGGACAGCGCTCGCACCGGCTCGCTTTCAGCCGCGAGACGCGATAGCCCGACCACCGCGGCGAGCAGCACCGGACCGGTGATCAGCAGCGCCACGTCCTCCGCCACGCGGCGCGCGAAGTTGCGCGGCACGTCCACGTGCCAGACAAAGTTGAAGCCGTCCTCGATCTTCTTCATGGTGCCGATCAGCGTCCAGATCAGCAGCGCGAGCCCGACCGAGCCGACCAGTCCACCGCGGACTTTGTTAGCAAATTCCATAACGCGGGCCGTGAGCTCGTCGGCGGCGCTGCCCATCGGCGCGAAGAAGTCATGCACCAGGGGCTGCAGTATGCCTTGGGCATGGAAGCCCCTGAGAATGCCGAAGCTGAAGGCGATCAGCGGGATGACGGCGAGCAGGCTCGCATACACCAGACCCATGGCGTGCAGATTGAGCTTGCCGCCCGCCAGGTCGCGCAGCATTGCGTAGGGATAGCGCGCAAAGCGGCGCAGCAGGCCGCCCGCACCCGGTTTCTCGGCTTCGGCACCGAACAGCAGCCGGTCCGGCAGGCGCTGCAGCCTAGTCCGCAGGCTGTCGGCGGCGCGGCGCCTGTCCGGCATTGCACTCATGCGCTACGGGCTGGTCAGCCGGCGCAGTGCTTCGCGATATTTCTCGCCGGTACGCTCGATAATCTCGCGCGGCAGGTGCGGGCCGGGCGGCTGCTTGTTCCAGGCTAGGGTTTCGAGATAGTCGCGCACGTATTGTTTGTCGAAGGACGGCGGACTGGTGCCGACCTTCCAGGTGTCGGCGGGCCAGAAGCGCGACGAATCCGGTGTCAGCACTTCGTCGATCAGCGTCAGCCGGCCTTGTCTGTCGACACCGAATTCGAACTTGGTATCGGCGATGATGATGCCGCGTGCGCGCGCGTGCTCGGACGCAAAGCGGTAGAGCGCGAGCGCGGTGTGGCGCATCGCGGCCGCGAGCGGCGCACCGATCAGCTTCTCGGTGGCTTCGAAAGAGATGTTCTCATCGTGCTCGCCACGGGCCGCCTTGGTCGCAGGCGTGAATATCGGTGTCGGCAGCGCCTGCGCCTGCTGCAGTCCCGGCGGCAGCGCGATGCCGCAGATGGCGCCGCTGGCCCGGTAGTCGTTCCAGGCCGAGCCGATCAGGTAGCCGCGCACGACCGCTTCGATCGGCAGCGCACGCAGGCGCTTGACGATCACCGCGCGGCCTTCGAGCAGCTTGCGCTGCTCGACGTCGGTTACCGCAGAACTCAGCGGCAGACCGGTCAGATGGTTGGGCACGATATGGGCGGTGCGAGCGAACCAGAACAGCGAAATTT
>JBEKRP010000073.1:0-5724 GCA_049518595.1 Steroidobacteraceae bacterium | reverse complement strand
CTTCAGCGCAAGCTCGCCCGATTCGCTCGCTACTACAATCAAGCGCGCGTCCACAGCGCGCTCACGGGGAAAACTCCGGCCGCACAGCGAGGCCGTGCTGCGCCCCGAATCGCCCTGCTGCGGCAGTTCTCCTGGCAAGCACACTGTCATGGCCTTTTCCACACACCGGCCGCCGCTTGATTAGCAATTCGCCATGGACAGGCTATTGGTAGGCGCGAGTGGGATCGAACCACCGACCACCACCATGTCAAGGTGGTGCTCTACCACTGAGCTACGCGCCTAGCGTCGATGCAAGGACTCGATTGTACCGGCAGCGCCGACGTCTGGGTGTGCCGTCGAGGCACCGAGGGCGGCGAAAGATAGCGGAGCCCGGTGGCGCTGGCAAGCGCCCGGCGGGGAGCTAACGTTAAGATTTCACTCCCCTTTCCGCAGCCAGCTTCGCCCGCTTGGTGGTACCGGCACCGCCCGGCAGGTCGTACGATGCCACGATGCCGGTGGTGACTTCGAGCTCGATCTTGCGCAGCTGGTCGAGCTGATCGCGCAGCAATGCCGCCTGCTCGAACTCGAGATTGCGCGCGCGCCGGTACATCTCAGTCTCCAGGCGCTTGAGCTCGCGCGCGATGTCGCTCGAGGTGCGCAGTTTGCCGACATCGAGCGCCTCCGCCTTGCCTTCCCTGCCCTTGCGCTCGGCCCCGCGGCCGGACGCCGCGCCCGCCACGCGCGCGCCTTCCATGATGTCGGCCACCGGTTTGACGATGCTCTGCGGCGTCACGCCATGTGCGAGGTTGTACTCGACCTGCTTCTGCCGCCGCCGGTCGGTCTCGGCGATCGCGCGCTGCATCGAGCCGGTCATTTTATCCGCATAGAGAATCGCGCGGCCGTGCACATTGCGCGCGGCGCGGCCGATGGTCTGGATCAGCGAGCCTTCCGAGCGCAGAAAGCCCTCCTTGTCGGCATCCAGGATCGCCACCAGGGCGACCTCGGGCATATCCAGGCCTTCGCGCAGCAGATTGATCCCGACCAGCACGTCGAAGCGGCCCAGCCGCAGGTCGCGGATGATTTCCACCCGTTCCACGGTCTCGATGTCGGCGTGCAGGTAGCGCACGCGCACGCCGTGCTCGTGCAGGTATTCGGTCAGATCCTCGGCCATGCGCTTGGTCAGCGTCGTGACCAGCACGCGCTGGTGCCGCTCTACGCACAGATGAATTTCGGACAGCAGGTCGTCGACCTGGGTGCGCACCGGGCGCACCTCGACCTCCGGGTCCACCAGACCGGTCGGCCGGACCACCTGTTCGACCACCTGCGAGGACTTGCGCGCCTCATAGGGCCCGGGCGTCGCCGAGACAAAGATCATCTGCGGCGCCAGCCGCTCCCACTCCTCGAACTTCAGCGGCCGGTTGTCGAGCGCCGAGGGCAGGCGAAAGCCGTATTGGACCAGCGTCTCCTTGCGCGAGCGATCGCCGCGATACATCGCGCCGAGCTGCGGAATGGTCTGATGGCTCTCATCGACCACGAGCAGTGCCTTGGCGGGCAGATAGTCGTATAGGCACGGCGGCGGCTCGCCGCTCTCGCGGCCCGACAGATAGCGCGAGTAATTCTCGATGCCCGAGCAGTAGCCGACCTCCTTGATCATCTCCAGATCGAACAGTGTGCGCTGCTCGAGCCGCTGCGCCTCCACCAGCTTGCCGTCGGCGTGCAGCACCGCGAGCCGCTCGCGCAGTTCCTCGCGTATCAGATCCATCGCCTGCATCAGCCGATCGCGCGGCGTCACATAGTGCGTACCGGGATAGACCGTATAGCGCGGGATGCGACCGATCAGGGTGCCGGTCAGCGGATCGATTAGCGACAGGTTCTCGATCGTATCGTCGAACAACTCGACCCGCAGCGCGTCGCGGCCAGACTCGGCCGGGAAGATGTCGATGACGTCGCCGCGCACGCGGTAGGTGCCGGGCTGCAGGTCCATGTCGTTGCGCGTGTACTGCATCTCGGCGAGCCGCCGCAGCAGCCGGCGCTGGTCGATGCGCTCGCCGCGCACCAGGTGCAGCACCATCGACAGGTAGGCCTGCGGATCGCCGAGGCCGTAGATCGACGATACGGTGGCGACGATGATGGTGTCGGGCCGCTCGAGCAGCGCCTTGGTAGCCGACAGGCGCATCTGCTCGATGTGCTCGTTGACCGAGGAGTCCTTCTCTATATAGGTGTCGCTCGAGGGCACGTAGGCCTCGGGCTGGTAGTAGTCGTAGTAGGAGACGAAATATTCGACCGCACTGCGCGGGAAGTAGTCACGAAACTCGCCGTAGAGTTGCGCCGCCAGGGTCTTGTTGTGCGCCAGTACCAGCGTCGGGCGCTGCACCTGCGCGATCACGGAGGCCATCGTGTAGGTGTTGTGCACGAGTGCGCCTCCGATACCCGCAAGGAAGGTCTCCGGGCCCGGCACTGACAGGTCGTAGACGTGAGGGTAGCGATACTCGATAGGGTCGATGCTGCTGATGGGTGACCATCGCACCCTGCACAAACCCATCATCGTCTGCCATTTGCTCCAGGTCGCAAATTCGGTGACCTTTTGCGCGAAACAGCGTCGGCCGATCGCCGTCATAACCCGCATCAACAAGGCCCGGCTGGGTCTGCGGTGCCCGCTCTCGATCCGGCTGATCATCGCAGGCGAGCATTCGGACAATTTCGCCAACGCCTTCATCGAAAGTCCGACGCCCGTGCGAAGATCCCGTAAGGCATCGCCAGCGATGGGCACTATGTCCACGTTCGTGCCGCGGCCCCGGGACCGGAGGCGTTCAAGACGCTCGTGCTTGTCCGGGTGGTCGAAGCCGATGCACCGCGCATAGCGCTGCACATCGCGTTGGCCTGATACCACCACATTGAGGTATTCGGCGCCGGCATGGTTGCTGTTCGTTGCACGTTTCCGGGTACGGCGCAGGCGCGCATGGATACCGAAGCGTTTGAGCGCGTACGCCAATCCCGACGCGAGATCTTCGCTCGCAGTGCTCGCAATCACCTCGCCATTGGCAGCGACTGTGGCATCGCCATCGAAGTAGCCCTTAAGAAGCAGCCCCAGCGAGCGGTCGCTCAGCCGCGGCCAGAAATCCGGCAGCTGCTTCTTCTGTGCCGACTTTCCGCATAGTTTTGCCAGCAATACGGTCAGCGCCTTGGAAGAGACCTGATAGTCGGAACTTGGACGAATGAAATAAGGCAGGCCAAGTTCCGCCAGCGCCTGCTCAATGCACCCGCGCATCAATGGGTGGCGAGCGGCAATAGTGACGAAGCCGCGCTGTCCATTGCCCTCAGCGATGTAATAGCCGAGCAGACCCAGCAATGAGTCGGTCAAAGGCAGTCGAACGGGAAGGCGGCAGGCTTGTTCCCTGCCCACGTAAATATCAGCATCTTCGTAGCGGTCTCCGAGTCCGCCCGTTGCCGATAGGAGTTGCAGGAAATGACGCACCTTGACCCCGCGACCGCGGATTCGGCGTCGTATCGCCCGGAGCTTTTTGTAGGGGTCAAGCGAGCAAGCCCGGGTCGTAGCGACCACCGTACCGTAGCCTCCCGCCGACGTGTACTCCATGATCGGCGTTTCGGCATACACGCAAAGAGTCGTGTCGGCCAGATAAGGCAATATATCGACCTCGTACAGAGAGCCAGGTCGGGTCGGCTCCTCCGAGCCCGCCAGTGTCTCAGGCATCGGCAAAAAATCCGTCGCTCGCGCCTCCTCGGTTCTGATCAGCTTGAGCCTGCCATCCCTGAGTACCCATAGGTTATGGTCGCCGGTCAGTGTGACTTCGCGGCCGCAGCGTGTGCGCAAGCGGAACATTGAAGTCGGCGCGCGATGACGCAGAAAGGCGGCCACAGGATATTCACCGGTCGCGCCCCGCCATGGATCGTAGGCAAGAGTCCGATAGCTTCGCTTGGCGCAGGCATAGCGTTCGGTCTCATCGCCATTGTGCGCATCCAGCGCTTGGCCGGCCATGAGAGCATCAATGAAAGGGCCCGCTTTGACGAGCTGCGGGATTCGCTCGTTGCCACGCTGCTCTATGACGTACAGCGGGTCGTGATAACCGATGCTCTTCCCGCTTCCCGTCACGCCGAGCAGTGTCTGATGCGACAACCCAGATTCGAGCCCCTCGACCAGGTGCTCGATCGCCTCCGGCTGATCGCCCGCCGGCTTATAATCTGCTTGCAATTCAAAGTGATTTGCGGGTGGGCTCATTGATATCCGCGTTGCGTATTGGTCGCCGCACAGCGAATCCCGTAATATAACCTCCACGCTGATGTAACGACGACTCTCGATGTCTTCAAGGGGAAAGTTGTGTCTGTAACCATTTCGCGGCGCGCCCAGCGCGTCAAGCCCTCGCCCACGCTGGCGGTCACCGCTCTGGCCAATCGGCTCAAGGCCGAAGGCAAGGACATCATCGGCCTGGGGGCCGGTGAGCCCGACTTCGACACGCCGGTGCACATTGCTGATGCCGGGGTCGAGGCAATCCGCACGGGCTTCACGCGTTACACCAACGTCGAGGGCGTCAACGAGCTCAGGGACGCGATCATCGCCAAGTTCAAGCGCGACAACGGCATCAGCTACGAGCGTGCGCAGATCCTGGTGTCTTCGGGCGCCAAGCAGACCATCTTCAACCTCTGCATGGCCGTGCTCGATACCGGCGATGAGGTCATCATCCCGGCGCCCTACTGGGTGTCCTACCCCGACATGGTGCTGCTGTCCGACGGCATTCCCGTGATGCCCAGCGCCGGGCCCGAACAGGGCTACAAGATCACCCCGAAGCAGCTCGCCGCCGCGATCACGCCCAAGACGCGCCTGGTGCTGTTCAATAGCCCGAGCAATCCGACCGGCGCCGCCTACACGCGCTACGAACTGCGATCGCTCGCCGACGTGCTGGTCGAGCACCCCCGAATACTGATCGGCACCGACGACATGTATGAGAAGATCTACTGGGCACCCGAGCCGTTCATGAGCCTGCTGACGGTCGCCCCGGAGCTCTACGATCGCACCATCACGATCAACGGCTGCTCCAAGGCATACGCCATGACCGGCTGGCGCATCGGCTATTGCGGCGGTCCGAAGGAAATCATCACCGGGATGGGCACAATCCAGGGCCAGTCGACCTCCAATGCCTGCAGCATTTCGCAGAAAGCGGCCATCGCCGCCCTCAACGGCAGCCAGCAGTGCGTCACCGACATGAACCGCGCGTTCAAGGAGCGCCATGACTACGTGGTGGCCGCGCTCAACTCGCTGCCGGGCGTGTCGTGCCTGCCGGGCGCGGGCACGTTTTACGCCTTTGCAGACGTGCGCGGCGCGATGGCCAACCTCGGCCTGCGCGACGACAACGCCTTTTCCGAGTATCTGATCGACAAGGCCGGCGTCGCCGTGGTCCCGGGATCGGGCTTCGGAGCGCCGGGTCACATGCGCCTGTCCTTTGCCTGCAGCAAGCAGACGCTCGAAAAGGCCATCGAGCGCATTCGGGCCGTGCTGCCGCGGCAAGCGCAGGTCAAGAGCGCCTGAGGCGAGGAGTACGGTCCAACGATCGTGCTCCAACCTGAGTCCTTGACGAGGCAGCACGAGACCCTGAGAATTCGCGCCGCCGCTACAGAGCCCATCCAAGCGTCGCCATGCAGGACGCCCCGTCTACTCCCCGGTAGCTCAGTTGGTAGAGCGTCGGACTGTTAATCCGTTGGTCGTTGGTTCGAGTCCAACCCGGGGAGCCA
>JBEKRP010000072.1:0-5790 GCA_049518595.1 Steroidobacteraceae bacterium | reverse complement strand
GCGCCGGTATGCTCACGTGCTGCTCCTTGCCCCGCGTATCGGTAAAGCGCAGATCCGCCCACTTCACCTCCTTCTCCTTGATCATCTTCACCACATCGCTTGAACTCATACCGCCTCCGTTAGTCGATCGTTCTTCTCTGATCATTCTTAATTACGCTGGGACCGGCTTTATTGCACTCTGCATGCCAATCCTGCGTTGCTGAAATGAGCGATTAATTCAGTGACTTAGCAAATGTCTCGGCATCGCCGAGAGCGCCTTCGCACGAGTATAGTGCGCGTCGAAAATGGGTGCCCCATTTTCGTGCAACGAGCCTTCGCTTCCTGCCCCGGAGCGGGGCGAAGGCGCTTCACTGCGCTGCGCCTCGCTTATACTCGCGCCTGCCTCAAACCGTCTCGATGCTGATGAAAACCACGAAGATCGGCGCCAAGCCCCGCACTTTTCAGGACCTGATCTTTACCCTGCAGCGCTATTGGTCCGAGCGTGCCTGCCTAATCCTGCAGCCTTATGACATGGAGGTCGGGGCGGGGACGTTCCATACGGCGACCTTCCTGCGTTCCATCGGCCCCGAGCCCTGGAGCGCCGCCTATGTGCAGCCGTCACGCCGTCCCACCGACGGCCGCTATGGGCAGAACCCGTTCCGGCTGCAGCACTACTACCAATACCAGGTGGTGATCAAACCGTCCCCGCCCGACATACTCGAGCTCTACCTCGACAGCCTGCGCGCCCTCGGCTTCGACCCGCGCGTGCATGACGTGCGTTTCGTCGAGGACAACTGGGAATCGCCGACGCTCGGCGCCTGGGGGCTGGGCTGGGAGGTCTGGCTCAACGGCATGGAGATCACCCAGTTCACCTACTTTCAGCAGGTCGGCGGCCTCGACTGCCGGCCGGTGACCGGCGAGATCACCTACGGGCTCGAGCGCCTGGCGATGTACCTGCAGGGCGTCGACAGCATCTTCGACCTCGTCTGCACGGAAGGCGCGCAGGGCCGGGTTACCTATGGCGACGTGTTCCATCAAAACGAGGTCGAACAGTCGAAGTACAATTTTGATTACGCCAATGTCCCGGTGCTGCTACGGCATTTCGACGAGCATGAGCAGGCGTGCAACGACCTGCTCGCTGCCGGGCTGCCGCTGCCCGCCTACGAGCAGGTGCTCAAGGCCTCGCACAACTTCAACCTGCTGGACGCGCGCCGCGCCATCTCGGTGACCGAGCGCGCCCGTTTTATCCTGCGTGTGCGTACGCTGGCGCGCGCCGTCGCGCAGGCCTACTACGCGAGCCGGGAAGCCCTCGGTTTCCCGATGCTGCGTGACGCCGGCGCATCGGCCGCGGTCGCCGCCAGCCTCGAAGGCGCGCTGGCCGTGGACCAGGCGCGGGCATGAATGCGCCCACGCCGCGCGCGCGCATCGAGCGGCGCGATCTGCTGATCGAGCTGGGCACCGAGGAATTGCCGCCGAAGTCTCTGCGCACGCTCGAACAGGCCTTTGCCGAAGGTTTGCGCACGCGCCTGACACAGGCGGGACTGCTCGTCGCGGCCATGGAATCGTTCGCCACGCCGCGCCGGCTCGCAGTCCATATCCGCCGGCTCGCCATCAGAGCTCCCGATCAGCCGATCAAGCGCCGCGGCCCACCGCTCACGGCCAGCTTCGACGACGCCGGCGCGCCCACACGCGCCGCCGCAGCCTTTGCGCACAGCTGCGGCGTGGCACTCGATGCGCTCGGCCGCGAGCGCGATGTCAAAGGCAACGAATACCTGTACTTCGAGGGGCTCAAGAGCGGCGCCGCGACCATGACGCTGCTGCCGGCTCTGGTGCAGCAGAGCCTCGATGCGCTGCCGATTCCGAAACGCATGCGCTGGGGCACCGGCGAGGCGCAATTCGTGCGTCCGGTGCATTGGCTGCTGCTGCTGTTCGGGCGCGAGGTAGTGCCGGCATCGGTGCTCGGCGTCGAATCCGGTGCCCTGAGCTTTGGCCACCGCTTCATGGCGCCCAAGCCGCTGCGCATCGTCTCACCCGCCGGCTATGCCAGGACGCTGCTGACGCGCGGCAAGGTCATCGCCGCCTTCGGCGCGCGGCGCGCCAACATACGCGCGCAGGTTGAGCAGCTCGCGGCGGGCCTCGCCGGCCGCGCGATCGTCACCGACACATTGCTCGATGAGGTCACCGCGCTGGTCGAATGGCCGGTGGCGCTGGCGGGGCAATTCGAGCCGCGCTTCCTGACGCTGCCGCGTGAAGTGCTGATCTCGACGCTGCAGGAGCATCAACGTTATTTCGCGATCGAGAACGACGATGGCTTGCTGCCGTGGTTCATCACCATCAGCAACATCGACAGCCCCGATCCCGATGTCGTGCGCACCGGCAACGAGCGTGTCGTGCGTGCGCGTCTGGCGGACGCGGCCTTTTTCTGGGACCAGGATCGCAAGCAGCCGCTCGCCGAGCGGCGTGGCGGTCTCGATAGCATGACCTTCCACGAGAAGCTCGGCTCGCTGGGCGCGCGCACCGAGCGCATCGCGGTGCTCGCAACCGGTATCGCCGCGCAGATTGGCGCCGATGGCCTCGAGACGGCGCGCGCGGCGCAACTCGCCAAATGCGACCTGCTGACGGCGATGGTCGGCGAGTTTCCCGAACTGCAGGGCATCATGGGACGCTACTACGCGCTCGCCGATGGCGAACTGCCGCGGGTGGCCGAGGCGATCCGCGAGCATTATCTGCCGCGCGGCGCCGGCGATGCCCTGCCGGCTTCGAGCGTCGGCGACGCGGTGGCCCTCGGCGACAAGCTCGATACTCTGGCGGGCATTATTGCCAGCGGCCAGAAGCCGAGCGGCACGCGCGATCCCTTCGGACTGCGGCGCGCGGCCATCGGCGTGCTGCGCATCGTGCTCGAGCATAGCCTCGAGCTGAATCTGATCGAGCTGATCGATCGCGCCGTCAGGCTGCAGCCGATCGCCGGCATCCACACGCAGGCCGACAGCGTCGGCGCCGACATCTACGACTTCGTGATGGAGCGCGCGCGCGCGCAATACCTGGAGCACAGCGCTGACAACGGCATCAGCACCGAGATGTTCGATGCCGTGCTCGCCACCCGGCCGGGGTCGCTGCTGGATTTCGATGCGCGGCTGCGCGCTCTGGTGGATTTTGTAGCGCGTCCGGAAGGCGCGAGTCTCGCCTCCGCCAACAAGCGCATCGCGAATATTCTGCGCAAGTCGGAGGCCTCAGCTGCAATGTCGCAGGCGCGGGCGGTCGCCGGCGAGCTGCTGCGCGAGGATGCCGAGCGCGAGCTGCATGACGCACTGCTGGCATTGCGGGAGCCGGCGGCGGCGGCGGTGATCGCGCGTGACTACGCGCGCGCGCTCGACCTGCTCGCCGGCCTGCGGCCGCAGGTCGATGGATTTTTCGACCGTGTGCTGGTCAATGATCCTGACGCCGCGCTGCGCAACAATCGTCTTGCACTGCTGGCCGAGTTGCGCGCGCTGTTCTGCGGCATCGCCGATCTGTCGCGCCTGCCGGGCTGACCGCCTTGTCGAGCGCTGCACGCCCCACGAGTGCGATCGAGCCGTTGCAGCTGATCGGTTCGCTTGCCTTTACCGCGTTTTTCATGCTGTGGACTTTTTTCTACGCGATCTTCTTCGTGGTCGCGAGCATTTTCCTGCCCTTCCGCGGCCGCTTCGCGCTGGCGCGTGTCTGGGCACGCGTCATCCTTGCGGTGCTGCGCTGGACCTGCCGGCTCGACTATCGCGTGGAAGGTCGCGAGCGGCTGCCGCCCGGGAACCACATCGCGCTGATCAAACATTCCTCGAGCTGGGAAACGATCGCACAGGCGCTGCTGCTGCCGCCGCACGTGTGGGTACTCAAGCGCGAGCTGATCTGGATCCCGTTCGTCGGCTGGGGCATCCGGCAGCTGCGCGCGATCGCGGTCGACCGCGGCGCCGGCCCCGCCGCGGTGCGCGATGTGATCGAGCAGGGCAAGGCGCGGCTGGCCGAGGGCGAATGGATCGTGATCTTTCCCGAGGGCACGCGCATGCCGCCCGGCGAGACACGCAAGTACGGCATCAGCGGCGCGCTGCTGGCAGCGGAGAGCGGCAGGCTGATCGTGCCGGTGGCACACGATTCCGGCTATTACTGGCCGCGGCGCGGCCTATGGAAAAAACCCGGCACCATTCGCGTCATCATCGGCCCAGCGATCGTTGCCGCCGGCCGCAACCCGCGCGAAGTCAACGCCGAAGCGCAATCATGGATAGAAGAGCACTCCACTCATTCGCCCGGACCGGCACCGACACCGACACCGACACCGACACCGGCGAAAGACCACAGAGAGGAAACGTAACTCACCGAGGTATTGAATCATGCAGCGCATTTTTAATAATAAAAATGCGCTGCATGATTCAATACCTCGGTGCGATGCATGTCCTCTATTGGGTCTTAGCGGCGGTGCCGGTCGGAAAATGCTTGCCAGGAATGTCAATTCGATCCACCAATCCTGCGCTTATTGCCTGCCTGCGGTCTTGTACCCAAAATAGCGCGCATGAAATTTCTGGATCCAGATACCGAGGCCGCGGTTCGCGTGTTTCTCGCGCGGCTTCCCCCTGATTTTCGGCTCGAGCATGCCATTCTCTATGGCTCGCGAGCTCGTGGAGAAGACCGACCGGACAGCGATGCTGATCTCGCGCTGATCGTCGCTGAAGGCGCCGACGATTGGCAGCTCGTGGGGAATCTGGCGGAGCTGGCATTCTACGTGTTCCTCGAGACCGGCATCCAAATTCAGCCGGTCCCTATCTCATTAAAGGACTGGCTTCACCCGGAGGGGTTCATGCGGCCAGGTTTCCTCCAAAATGTCGCGCGCGAGGGCATAGTCCTTTGACGATCTCGCCGTTCGTTCGTGACCTCATGCGCAAGAGCGAGCGGTCCTTAAGGACCGCTCGCGAATTGCAGGACCATGATTTTGACGGATCGGTCAACAGATCCTATTACGCAATGTTTAACATTGCACGGGCCACCCTGCTGAGCATCGGCGTGCCGGAACGTGATCTTCCTCGAACGCACAGCGGAGTGATCGCGGCATTCGCACAGCATGCAGTTCATTCAGGTCGTATTGATCCTGAATTGGCTGCCGCTTTCGGTCGCACGGAAGCTCTCAGGTTGCGGGCGGACTATACGGATGCCGAAATCGACCTGAAGACTGCAGCCGATACTCTCGCGCGAGCGGAAACGTTCGTGGCAACCGTCGCTCGCGAATTTGCTCTGCATGAGCCCTCCAGGGCGACGGGATTAGAAAACGACAAACCGGATCATAGCGACAAAGTTTCGGAACCGGGTATCGCCGGCGAGCGGTTGGAGCCGAACTATCCGCACCCACAACCATTTTTACTGGAGGAGGAGCGGCGCCAGGCGCGGGAGAATTGGTTGCGACTTCGGCGCCAAAATATCGAGGGTGCAAGGGACATCGGTCATGGACGGGACACAAGGCGTCACGCCAAACAAGATCTCAGCCATTCACCCGATAATGATTTGGATGAGTAATCAGACGCATGACATTGAAGGCGCCGCAGGATATGAGCCGTCTGTTCGTCAAGCGGAATGATTGTACCGGCACCGACACCGGCGAAAGACCACAGAGAGGAAACGTAACTCAGCGAGGTATTGAATCATGCAGCGCATTTTTAATAATAAAAATGCGCTGCATGATTCAATACCTCGGTGAGTTACGTTTCCTCTCTGTGGTCTTTCGCCGGTGTCGGTGCCGGTACAATCATTCCGCTTGACGAACAGACGGCTCATATCCTGCGGCGCCTTCAA
>JBEKRP010000071.1:0-6340 GCA_049518595.1 Steroidobacteraceae bacterium | reverse complement strand
CGCGGCGCTCGCGGCCGTCGCGGTTGCGATTAATCCCCGCCGCGACCCAGTTCCGGAGCTCTGCTTTGGCCGGCCGCAAGCTGGCCAGGTTCATTTGCGGAACGATATGATTTGTCCGTCAACACCGCGCATCGCGGCGAGCTCCCGGTGGCAAGCATGAATCGTGTGCTGGTTGGAGCCGTGTGCTCGGGCCTGTTCATAACCGCTGCCGCAGCAGCGTGGAGCGCACAGTCGGCATCGCCCGCGGGGCCCGGGCCCGCAGCCCTCATCTCTGGAATCGAATTGCAGTACGCTGACGACAGCGTTCGCATCCAGGACAATTTTTACCAGCACGTCAACGGCAAATGGCTCGCGACGACGCAGATTCCCGCCGACATGAGCGGCTATGACAACTGGCATAAGCTCGATGACGACGCCCGCGATCAACTGCGAGGCATCGTCGAAGGCCTGCGGGCAGCTGCCGACGCTGCGGACCCCGACCAGCAGAAGATCGCTGACCTGTACGCGAGCTTCATGGACGAGGCGGCGCTGGAGGGGCGGGCCTTAAAGCCGCTCCAGGCGGAATTCGCCAGGATCGACGCGCTGCAGAGCAAGCAGCAGATTTCCTCGCTGATCGCCCACTTCAACCAGATCGGCGTGTCCGCCCCTTATTCACCGTTTGTGCACCAGGACGCCAGGGACTCCACCAGGTACGTGTTCGACCTGGGCCAGGACGGCTTGGGATTGCCGGACCGCGATTACTACCTGCTGAACGATCAGCAGCTCAAACAGGCGCGCATCCTTTACGGCCAGCACGTCGGGAAGATGCTGAGCCTGGCCGGCGACGGCCGGGCGGCGAAGCACGCCAGGGAAATCGTCGTGCTCGAGACCGAGTTGGCCAGGGTGCAATGGAGCAAGGTCGAAAACCGCGATCCGGTGAAGACTTATAACAAAGTCGTGTTCGCCAAGCTGTCGGACCTGGCTCCGGGCTATGACTGGCAAGCATACCTGAGCGACTCGGGCGTTGCGGGCAGGACCGACTACCTGGTGATCGAGCAGCCCAGCTACCTGACCGGCCTCAGCAAGCTGCTGGCCAGACTTCCGCTGGCGGTGTGGAAGAATTATTTCCGCTGGCATTTGCTCAGCGAATTTGCGCCCTACCTGAGCAAGAGCTTCGTCGACGAGCGTTTCTCCTTCTACGGCACCTCGTTGCGCGGTGTCCCGCAGATCAAGCCGCGCTGGAGGCGCGGTGTCGATCTGGTGGAGGAGTCGATCGGGGAGGCCCTGGGTAGGATTTACACGGCGAAGTATTTCCCGACCGAGTCCAAGGCGCGCATCGACCAGCTGGTGCAGAACCTGCTTGCCGCCTACCAGGCCGACATCGAGGCGCTCGACTGGATGAGCCCGGCGACCAAGCACAAGGCGCAGGCGAAGCTGGCCAGGTTCACGCCCAAGATCGGCTATCCGGCCGTCTGGCGCGACTACAGCGCGCTGCGGATCAATAAGGATGATCTGGTGGGTAACGTGCTGCGGGCCAGGGTGTTCGAGTACGAGCGCAACCTCAACAAGCTGGGCACACCGATCGACCGCAGCGAGTGGTTCATGACGCCGCAGACCGTCAATGCCTACTACAACCCCGAGATGAACGAAATCGTGTTCCCTGCCGCGGTACTGCAGCCGCCGCTGTTCAACCCGAAGGCCGACGACGCGGTGAACTACGGCAGCATCGGCGCCATCATCGGTCACGAGATCAGCCATGGCTTCGACGACCAGGGCAGCCAGTATGACGGCGACGGCAACCTGCTCGGCGCACCCGGCTGGTTCAGCCCGGCCGACTTCGAGAAGTTCAAAGCCAAGACGCACGCGCTGGTGAAGCAGTACGGCGCTCGTGAGCCGGTGCCCGGCTATCACGTCAACGGCGAATTGACTCTGGGCGAGAATATCGCCGACAACTCCGGCCTCGCCATCGCTTACAAGGCCTACAAGCTTTCGCTCGGCGGCAAGGAGGCGCCGGTGATCGATGGCCTCACGGGCGACCAGCGCTTTTTTATGGGTTGGGCACAGGTCTGGCGCGATAAGAGCCGTAAAAATGAGACCATCATGGAGCTCAAGACCGATCCGCATTCGCCGGAAATGTACCGCGGCAGCCTGCCGCTGATGAACCAATGGCCGTTCTATGAAGCCTTTGATGTCAAGCCGGGCGACAGGATGTACCTGGCTCCGGAGAAGCGCATCAGCCTGTGGTAGGCGAGCTTGCGAAGCATTCAGCCGTCGAGCGCCGTCACGTCGACGTCCACGTAAAGACTTGCGCCGGGCTGGCCGAAAAACGTTCCCGCGACCGGCGACACGACATCGGGCCGGCGGGCCACGGCCACGGCGATGTGCTTGCTGCCCACCATCTCGGCGAGCGTGGGATCAAATCCTTTCCAACCCGCGCCTGGAAGATAGACCTCCGCCCAGGCGTGGGTCGCGCCGCTGCCGGTGTGCGGGGCATTCAGATAGCCGCTGACAAAACGCGCGGCTAGTCCCAGGCATCGCGCCGCCAGCATGAACAGACTGGCAAAGTCGCGGCAGGAGCCGGCACCGCGCGCCAGTGTCTCGTCGGCGCTCTGTACACCCGGATATTCGCGCGCCTGATACGTCAGGGTCTGCTTGATATCGACGCACAGACGCGTCAGCAAGCTGTAGGTCTGCACTTGTTCGCCGACCTGCCAGCGCTGGCTGAGCCAGCTTCGCAACGCCTCCTGCTCGACCGGTGCCTGCAGATCGACCAGATAAGGCCGCAGCACCGCAGCCGTGTCGGGATCGTAGCGGAATGGATAATTCACGGCCTCCTCCGCCACCAGGAAGTCGAGCGGCGCTTCGTCGAAGTGCTGAACGACCACCTCGCTGTCGATCATGAGCTGCGTCGCGGGCAGCGCGAAGGTCGCTATCGCTACCGAATTGTCATGGATATCGCGCAGCCAATGCACCCTGGCAGCCGGTGTGGTTTCGAGCAGCGAGGACTCGATATGAACCTCGTGGCCTTCGCGTGGGCGCAGCAGCAGCCGGTGCGGGCCTAGCCACACCGTATCGGGAAATTCGTAACGGGTGCGATGGACGATTTTTAAGCGCCGCATCAGCGATCAGCAGACATCGACAGGTGCTTCTAGCCCGCTTAAAGCCGCCGGGCCCGCAGGCGCCCGCGTAGCTTCAGGAGTTCGGCACGCAGCACAGCATTTTGCTGGCGCGCACTATACTGTCGCCACCAGAAAAAAGCGCTCGCGCCAAGCAATATCACCAGTGAGCTCTCAAGGAACACCGAACCTACCTCCGACGCAAGCCCAGCGAGAACACGCCGGGAACTGCGCGCATTCCGAGTTTACTCCTATATCGGTCAGCGCGGCTCGGGTTTGCTAAGCTTCTTCGATCGAGCCTGAGCCGAAAGTCCTGGATGAGGGGTCAATGTCCTACGACAATCGTCAATTCAGGGCCAGCTGCACCCGCCAACTTGCTGACTCGATCTGATGGATGGTCTGCCTGCTCCTCGTCGCTATCTGGCAATCCTGGCGATTTCTTTTGGTACTGCGCTGGCGGTGATCGATGGCTCGGTGGTGACCGTCGCACTGCCGACATTGGCGCACGACCTGGGCGTACATGCTTCCGCGGCCGTACTGGTCGTCACTGTCTATCAGCTCGTTCTGGTGATGACGCTGCTGCCGTTCTCGGCACTCGGCTCTCGAATCGGCCTGCGCCGCCTCTACCAATTCGGCCAGCTCCTGTTCCTGGTGTCGACCGTCCTTTGCTTCTTCGCCAGGAGTCTGGCGTTTCTGCTCGTGGTGCGGGCGATACAGGCGCTCGGCGCGGGCGCCGCTCTGAGTGTGTCCAGCGCGCTGATCCGCTCGACTTATCCGGCGCGCCAACTCGGTCGTGGCCTTGGTATCGGTAATGTGGTTGTCGCCAGCTCGAGCGCTATCGCCCCGACGCTCGGCGGACTGGTGCTCTCGGTGGCGTCCTGGCCGTGGATCTTCGCCGCGGCGTCGCCATTGGCGTTGCTGTCGCTATTGCTCGGTCGCCACGCGCTGCCGGAGCCCAGCCCGCGCGATGATCCCTATGATGTGCTCGGCGCATTGCTGTGCGCGCTCAGCTTCGGACTGATCATCTCCGGTATAGAAAGCGCAGTGCATGGCGACGCGCCGGTGGTCGCCGCGGCGATCATTGTCGCCGGGGCCGTGATTGCCGTTGTGTTCGTGCGGCGTGAACTGGAATCGAAGATTCCGATTCTGCCGCTCGATCTGCTGATGAGGCCGGCGCTGGGTTTGTCCACGCTCGGTGGCCTGCTCGTTTTCATCGCATCGATGACGGTGATGCTATCGCTGCCTTTCCGGCTGCAACAGCACTACGGCTTCCTGCCGGGCGAGGTCGGCGCCATGATCACACCATGGCCGCTGGCAATCATGTTGATCGGGCCGCTGGCCGGCATGCTCTCGGATCGCTTTCCGGCCGGCATACTCGGTGGCATCGGCATGGCGATCGCGACGAGCGCATTAGTATTGCTTGCCTTTCTTCCGGCTCACGTGTCGCACTTTGATCTGGTGTGGCGCATGGCGCTTTCCGGGGCGGGCTTCGGCCTGTTCCTTGTGCCCAACGCGCGGCTGATCGTGCATTCGGCGCCGCACGAGCGAACGGCGTCGGCTGGGGGGCTGATCTCGACCACGCGATTGACCGGCCAGACGCTCGGCGCCACGCTGCTCGCCGCGCTGTTGTCGGCCGGAGTCGGCAGCGGGCCGGTCCCGGCGCTGCTCGCGGCCGGTTTGGCATTTCTCGCGGGCGTGTGCAGCCTTGCGCGTTTGCGCCCGATGCTGAGCGCGGCAGCGGCTCGGGTGTCGCGATAGCTGATCGCGGCGGCGGCGCCGGTCGCGCCGCCGCCGCGGTTGCGATCAGGCGCCGATGGCGGCGCCGGTCTCGAAGCGGTGCTCGACCTGCCCCGACAGCGCGCCGGATTCATCCCAGTTCCATTCGCTGAAGCGCACGCGACCGTGCCGGTCCATCAGCAGGATGCTCGAGCAGCGTGTGCCGTATCCAGGCGCGCGAATGAAGGCGCTCGACAGCAGCCGTTCCCAATCCAGGCTCACGCCGGTGCGCGGCAGGCGCGCATCGTCGGCCTGGCGTTCATCGCGCAGCAGCTCGAGCAAGGGCTGCTCATCCGGCAGGCGCGCCAGCGCCGCGCCGAGCGCCGATTTGGCGTTGAGCACCTTGGGCCAGGGCGTATCGAGCAGGTGATTGGACAGGCCATAGATGCCCGGGCCCAACTCCCGGCCATCGCCCGGTACGCTCTCGAACACGGCCAGGCGTTCGCCGTCGCTGAAGATCAGGTTGAAACCATTGTAGTTGCCCGCCGTGCGGCGCAGCTGCTGCAGCCGCCGCTGCACCGGCACCATCGCAGCCAGCGTGGCTGGCACCAGTTCGCCGCGACTCGGGGCATCGCGCTGCGGTAGCGCCGGATCACGGTAGTTGGTGAGCGCCGCGAACCGGCCATCGCGCGCGACACCCAGCCAGGTGCCGCCGGCGCTCAGATCGCGGCCGGCCAGAATCTTCGGATCCTGCCACCAGGCTGCCGGCGCGGCCGCTCGAGCGTGGAATTCATCGCGGTTAGCGGCCAGCACCAGCGGATAATCTGCATGCGCGCGCCAGGCGACCAGGATCAGGCACATCGCCGGTCACCGTCCGTGCTCATACCGACACGCAATGCGCGCTCTGGCCGGCGGCCGGTGGGGAGGCTCGCTCGGCGTCGGCGCCATGGCGGAGCCGTCGCCGCCCGAATCGTCGCGCCGATCATCGAGGTTGTCGCTCTGCCGGTTGTCTTGCCAACGCATGTCGCATGTCGATAACGTGCGGCCGGCCGGCAAGCTAGTGTGCTCGCGGGCGATCGAAATCGAAAAACCTGCGGGCCGCCCGGATGTACGATTGCGGCGCCTCTTCGAAAAAGACCAACGAAGTCCCGGTCGTAAAGCAGTACAGCTTGCCGTCATCGCCGACCCAATTCATCGAGCAGTCGGTTGGGATATGCTTGCCGGCCGCCAGTCCGACCGGGTCCTCGTTGCCGAATTCACCGCGCAGCGGCGTCGGTGGTACCGCATACTTCCAGATGCCCCCGGGTGCCGTCCTGTCCACTGCGAATGCGCACGGATCGGCTGCGAATAGAGCACCGCAAAGTGCAAGGCAACATATCAGGCGATGGCGAGCACAGGGCTTCATAACGACTTATATGAACGCCACCCGTATTGGGCAGTTGCTGTAATCGCTAGGCATCGAGGTGCGGATGCAGTCTTATATCCGGCCTACTTCGAGCAGAGACTTGCCTCTGCGTGGCCCTGATGAA
>JBEKRP010000070.1:0-6343 GCA_049518595.1 Steroidobacteraceae bacterium | reverse complement strand
TTCTTGTCCCAAGCCACCGATGCAAAAGTCGCTTGTTTCATAGCCCCTTCAGCTCCGCCGCCGATATCCGCTGCACGCATTATCGGTCATTCAGTGCACCCTGTGCAGAGCTTCCCTAGTTATAAGAATCGATTATAAGTGATTGAGCTGTCTACCAACCGATGATGCGCGAGTGCGCCACTTTGCGTCAGGCTTTGTAGCGAAAGAATATCCGGGCCGAAACTTGCGTGTATTTCCAGCCTTCGCGCCGGAATGCCGATGCCTCGCATCCTCGCGATATCACCTCCTGTCCCGTTCCAGGCGGCGCGGCGAAGAGTGGATGCTGACGCGCTACCATCTGTCGATCGACTTCTTTACATCAGGTTCCGACGAGAACCGGGTCGTCCACTACCTTGGGTTTCTATGATCCGCTGCGAGCGTGCGGCGACCCGTTTGCCCGGCCGGGCGGGGCGGCCGATCCATTGCCGAAATCCACGTGACCCTGTCCACAAACTAGAGCCGTCCGCGCCGTTCCCGTAAGTGAAGTGGGTTAAACTGACTTTCGCCCCGACCTAGCTTGGTGTATACATTAAGTTGAATTATTATTTGCCTGTAAATACATTGGGTTGCGTCGTATTAGCTGGTTTACAATGGATTCAGGATGGAGGGAGCGCGTGTTGCTAAGGCCGAATCTGCGAGCTGCATACACCGTGCTGCTGTGCGCGGTCTCCTGGCTGTGTCTGACCGCCGCCCCAACGGCTGGCACCGGGGCCCCCGCTCCATTGGCGGCCATAGCGGGCCCGCTGATGCCCCTCGGCCCCCAGGACTCCGTGACCGTCCACATCGATGAGGATCCGAATCCGGCACCCCCAGCACCGGTGACTGTCGCGGATGACGGCACGCTTCGCATCCCTTATGTGGGCCCAATACCAGTAGGAGGCTTGTCGCCGGACGCTGCGGCGCGACGTGCCGAAAAGGCGCTCAAGGACGGCAGGTTCTTTGTGAACCCGCACGTGACGATTACCGTGGTGCAATCGCTCAGTCAGCGCGTCTCGGTGCTTGGCGAGGTGAAGACGCCCGGACGCTACCCGGTCGATGCCAAGACCAGCATCGTCGATCTGATTGCGTTGGCCGGCGGCTTTACTGAACTCAGCGCCGACGTGATTTATGTGTCGCGCACCGATGCGAGCGGCAACATCAAGAAATATGCCGTTAACATGCGAGGGTTGAACGACCCCAAAAATACCATGCCCGAGCAGGCGCTGCGCGGCGGCGATTCAGTCTTCATCCCGCGTGCCGACCAGTTCTTCATACTGGGCGAAGTGCAGAAGCCGGCAATGTACAAACTCGAAGCGAACATGACCGTCGAACAGGCAATTTCCGTCGCAGGCGGCATCACTGCAAAAGGCAGCGAG
The DNA here is from genome assembly GCA_049518595.1 of Steroidobacteraceae bacterium. GTDB lineage: Bacteria > Pseudomonadota > Gammaproteobacteria > Steroidobacterales > Steroidobacteraceae > FEN-1191. Next base: position 4,949 of record JBEKRP010000070.1, on the reverse strand, counting down.
AGGCGTGTGGAAATCAAGCGTAACGGGAAGAATGGCGCGGATATTGCCATCAAAGCCAAGCCCGGCGACCTGGTGCAGCCAGGCGACGTGATTCGCGTGAAGGAGAGCATCTTTTGAAGATTCAACGGCAATTGCCGGTTCTACACGGCGGCATCCATCCACCGGCTCCGCCACTCGTTCCGCAGCATTTCACGCAGGCGGCCCTGACGCGCTCGCAGGTATTGGCGATCCTGCGGGCGCACCGAAGGCTATCGATTTTCATCGCTCTGGCAGCCATCGCCGTGACATTAGTAGTCGTTAAGCTGATACCGAAGAGCTATACGGCGCAGGCGACTGTGCTGGTCAACTACGAGGCCAACGATCCGACGCGACAAGTACCAGCTGAGTTGTTCTCGAGTTACATGCTCACCCAGATCGAGTTGATTCAGAGCCGCGATGTGCTGCTGGCGGTCGTAGACAAACTCGGCCTCACGCATGATCCCGAATTCGCGCCGTCGACTTCCAAAGGCGTCGCCACGCCTACCGATTGGGCCGAAAAGAACCTTCGCGAAAACCTGACTGTCGAGCAGGCCAAGGGAATCGAACTGCTCTATGTGTCCGCGACCTCGAAGGATCGCAACAAGGCGGCCGTGCTCGCGAACGCGGTCGTCGACGCTTATCAGGCGCGGGAGCGGGAACGGGTCCGTAACCCCGGAAGTGGCCGCGCCGACGAGTATGCGCAGCAGCTCAGCGAGCTGAAGGCGAAGGTAGGCGTCGGCGAAGCCAACCTTGCCGAATTCCGACAGCGAACGGGGCTAGCGGACGTCTCGGCGCAGAACGATGTGGAAACACAGGCGCTGACCAGTCTCGAGCAACAGCTACTGGCGGCGCAGAATCTGCGCCGAGAAGCGGAATCGAAGAACAATGCAGACCAGTCCGTCAGCCCTAGCGTGCTGGGTTCAAACCTCATCCAGAATCTCAAGAATCAGCTCGCGACTCTGCAATCGCAGCTGGCGCAATTGAGCGCCACTCTGGGACCGGAGCACCCGAAGGTCGTTGAACTGCAATCGCAGATTGCCGCGACCAAGCGATCCTTGAACCAGGAGGTGCAGACCTTCAGCAGCGGCAGCGCGTCCGACGTGGCGACCGCCAGGCAGGTCGAGGAGAAGATGCAGCGCGCAGTCGATGCGCAGCGTGCCAAATTGGTCACGGTGCGCAAAATGCAGGACGAGGGTCAGAAGCTGCAGTTGGAACTGGAGTCGGCGCAAACCGTCTACAAACGCGCCCTCGATGGCTACGACCAGGTCATGTTCGCGTCGGCCAGCGTCGTGAGCCGTGCCAAGCCGCCGATCGAGTCATCGAAGCCCAACAAAGTTCTGCTTCTCATCATCGGCACAATTGTCGGCGTGTTACTGGGGATAGTCGGACCGCTCGGGTACGAGGTCCTCTTCAATCGCCGCGTGCGCTGCCGCGACGACGTTGAACGGGATTTCGGCATTCCGGTCCTTGCGGAATTCGATCAGATCGCGAGATTCACATGAGCGCATCAACCGAGAACTTGACCCACACCGTGGACAAATCACTGAGCGACGAGCTGATATCCCTGTGGGGTCTGTCAGCCGAATCTGTCGAGCGCATCGCCGCTATGGTGCGCTCCGAAGGAATGAGTTTCAGTGATGCCGCGCTTCGCCTCGGTCTCGTGAGCCGTGCAGATCTGGAAGACGCCAATGCCTGGGTGGAAAGGCGCAACGCTCAGCCCGGCCCCATCGAAACGGCGATTCATCAAGCTAAGGGTCGGACCAGCATCGCTCTGCGTCACGCCGGCATGGTGCGCCCCGGCAGCCACCTGCTGTTGGTGCATGACCCCGACAGCCATCGCAGCGAACGGATCCGTGCGTTGCGCACCGAGCTGATGTTGCACGTCGGCGACGCGCGGCATGACAACGTTCTTGCCCTGCTGAGTCCAGGCGCTACCGAGGGCCGATCACAGCTGTGCGCAGAGCTGGCAATAGCCTTCGCGCAGGCGGGCCGGAGAACTTTACTGGTCGACGCCGACATGCGCCATCCGCACCAGCACATGCTGTTCAATGCGGACAACCAATGGGGACTGGCGCAGGCGCTCGCCTTGGGCGAGGCGGGTTCCCTGTATGGCGTTGAAGGCGTACCGGAATTGTCGCTGTTGACCGCTGGGGTCATTCCGCCCAATCCGCTCGAGCTGGTGAGCCATCGACGATTCGGTCGGATGGTGGAGACTTGGCGCAGAACCTACGACTTCGTATTGATCGACACCCCACCGGTTTCGCAATACGCCGATGGCCTGGCCATCGCGACGGCGGCCACCCGGGTGCTGGTCGTCACGCGCACCGAATCGACCTCATTCAGCAGCATGCAAGAGCTGGTGCGCCGCTTGGCCCCCACCAAGGCAAGAATTCTCGGCGCGGTGCTCAACAAGTTCTGAACGGTGACGATTGCCGTTGCCGGCCCCCCATGCAGTGCCATCAACTTGAGGCCTTTGCCATGAAGGTCAGCGTGTGCGTCGTGACCCACCGTCGAGTCGAGCGCCTGCACGCGGTGCTGCAGGACCTGGCTCGCCAACGACGGCTGCCCGAGCAAGTCGTGGTCGTGGACATCGATGCGGCTGGAAGTGCGCGCCCTGTTATCGAGCAGCTGCGGACTCCAACGGCACCCTTTCGGTTCGGCGCTTGGCTTGCGTTCATCGAAGGTATCGCAAATGGCCCTGATTGACCTGGCGCTATATGCGACCTTGGCCGCCCTAGCCCTTGCCGCCTTAGTCCCTTGCGCGTATCTGTTCACGCAAACCTTGATGTCTGGACGCCTGCGCACGCCCCTGCCGGTATCGCGCCGACTTCGCTTTGATCTGGTCGTACCTGCCTACAATGAAGCTCAGGCCATCGCCGCGACGGTAGCCAATCTGCTTCAGATCGACTGGCCGCGCGACCAATATCGCATCCTGGTCGTGGCCGATAACTGCACCGATGCGACGGCCGCGATGGCGGCGGCTGCGGGCGCCACCGTGCTGGAGCGCCAGGACCTCTCCCAACGCGGCAAGGGTTATGCGCTGCGGTTCGCATTTCAACGAAGCCATGAGGATGGCCGCGCGGATGCCGTCGTCGTGATCGACGCCGACTCGCTGGTCTCCTCCAACCTGCTGGAAGCATTCGCCGCTCGCATCGAGCAGGGAGCACATGCCGTCCAGGCGCATCACGGCGTGCTCAATCCTGGGCGAGCCTGGCGTACGCGTCTGCTGGCGATCGCGATCGCTGCCAATCACGTCGTGCGCTCGCGCGCACGGGAACGAGCGCAGCTTTCCTCCGGGATCCGTGGCAACGGCTGGTGCGTGACGCACGCTTTGCTGCAGAAGGTCGAATACAACGCCTTTTCGCTCGCCGAGGACCTCGAATTCGGCATCGACCTGGGCCTGAACGGATTCCGCGTGTATTACGCCGGCGAGGCGCACGCGAGCCAGGAGATGGTCGCTGATGCCAAGACCGCCCGAAAACAGCGCCAGCGTTGGGAACATGGCCGGTTCCATCTGATCCGCACTCGCACGCTGCCGCTGTTGCGAGCCGCCCTAAAACATCGAAGCGCGGTGTGCCTCGATCTGGCGCTCGATCTCATCGTGTTGCCGCTCAGTTATGTCGCACTGAATGTGGGTGCCCTGCTCCTCGTTTCGGTGCTTGCCGCCAGGTGGAACCCCGCATTTCACGGCTGGGTGTGGCTGTCACTGCTCTGCACGGCGACTCTGGTGCTCTACGTCGCACGCGGCTGGCAGCTGAGCGGAACGGGCGCACGCGGCCTGCTTGATCTGGCCGGGGCGCCGTTCTTCGTGGTCTGGAAGGTCATTCTGATGCTGGAACGCCGTCGATCGACCGAATGGATACGGACGGACCGCAAAGCGTCGTAGTTTATCGTCCGATCCGGATCACCGGTCCCTCGGATCATCCCGTCAGCGCGTCGAAATAAATCCGCTCAACAGCCCCAGGGCGCTAAGTCAAGCACCCTACGACACTGCATTCCGCCAAATTCTGAGATTAACGTCGCAGGCCGTGCCAGCGGCGGTTTGTAGGCGGCCGCTGTCACGAATTTGCGACACGTCGCAGCACGGAGACAGATTGTTGAAGGTTGACTTCACAACAACAATGCGCATCAGACGCTTGGTTCTTTCGACGGGGAAATGCAGGGATGAACTATCAGACGCTTGTGCGCAGCGCCGTGATTTGCGCGCTACTCACCGTGGTCGTCGCCTGTGGCGGCGCGAACAGTGACACCGCATCCACCGTCTCGTCTTCCAGCACCAGTAGCTCCAGTACATCGAACAGCTCGAACGGCACGGCCGTCGCGCTCTCAGCCGCTACCTACGTAGTCCCGTCGTCGTCCACCGCGGCCGTAATTACGGTCAATCGCATGGGCGCCGCGACGGGGGGAGTTAGCGCGGGCTACACCACAGTCAACGGCACAGCGACCGCCGGCGCCGACTTTTCTTCTACCAGCGGCACCGTGAGCTGGGCCGAGGGCGAGACCTCGGCAAAAACGATTTCAGTGCCCGTCAAAGCCACCGCCGCCGGCAAAAGCTTCAGCCTGGCGTTGACTTTCGTCGCCGGCGTTGCAGGTTTCGGCACTCCGAGTTCCGCGACTATCGCCATGAACGCTTCCAGTACGGGCAGTACAGGCAGCTCGGGCGGCAGCTCAAGCAGCTCCTCGAGCGGCTCAGGCGGCTCCTCGAGCAGCAGCTCAGGTAGCGCCTCGGCCAAGTCGGGTAGCTCCTCGAGCAGCTCAGGCGGCTCCAGCGTGAGCGCCTCCGCGGGCTCGGCCTGTTCGAGCTCGTCCCCGACGAGCTCGACGGCGTGTCTGCTGGCGTTCATCAACGGATTGTCGGGACAGAGCCGGCACATCCTCTCGGGTCAGCACACGAGCTATTGGGACAGTAACCCCATGGACGTCGTGACGCC
>JBEKRP010000069.1:0-6381 GCA_049518595.1 Steroidobacteraceae bacterium | reverse complement strand
GTACTGCTGCAGCTCAAGGGCGTGACCGCGACGCTGGTCTGGAGCTTCGTCATGAGCATGATCATCCTCAAGCTGATCGACCTCACGATCGGGCTGCGCGTCACCGCCGATGAGGAGCGCGAAGGTCTCGATATCTCGCTACAGGGCGAAAGAGTCGAATAACCGGCGGGGGCGTGGCCGGAGGGCGCAGTCCCCCCCATCGGCCCCCCGTTCCTCATAGCGATTTGACCGTGCGGAGCCATCCGCGATATGAATGTGACGCAGGTCACCCCGCAGCCGTAGAGTATGGCCTGATACTCGTACTCAGAGCCGGAGACCCAACGCATGCGCCGTGCCACCGCGATTGCCATTCTGATCTGGCTGCCGCTCGCTGCGGCATGGGCCGACGTTTACCGGTCGGTCGATGCCCAGGGTCACGTGCAGTACAGCGATACGCCCACCCCGGGAGCCCAGTTGGTGCGTATAGACAACCCACGCATCCCGATCCAGCCTGCGGCGAGCCCGCCGGCGAGCAATAGCCGCCCCTCGAGTACCGCCGCCCAGACCGGTGACCAGATCCACCAGCAGCTCGAGCAGGAAGCCGCCGCGCGGGCGGTGCAGAACGAAGTCGCCCAGACGCGCGCCGATCAATGCAAGAAGGCCACGGAGCTCTACCAGCAGTCGGTGCAGGCCCGTCGCATCTACACGACCGGCCCGGATGGCCAGCGCCAGTTCCTATCCGATGACGAGGCCGACAAGGCGCGCGTGGCACACAAAGTGGAGATGGACGAGGCCTGCAAGGCAGCGCAATAGCGGGCGCATTTGTCCTGCGGTCTCCGCCTCTTACTCGATGCGGAGACGGATCTAGTATTCTCCGCGCCATGCGCATCGACTTCACCAAGATGCATGGTCTCGGCAATGACTTCATCGTGCTGAATCTGCCGGCCGACGCGTGCTTGCCAAGCCGCGAGCAATGGCGGGCGCTCGCCGACCGCCATGGCGGCATAGGCTTCGATCAGGCGCTGGTGCTGCTGCCGCCGCGCCGCAGTGGCACCGACGTGTTCTATCGCGTCTTCAACGCCGATGGCGGTGAAGTCGAGCAATGCGGTAACGGCGCGCGCTGCGTCGCGGCGCTGCTGCATCGACGCAGTCAGGGCGGCGACCGCACGCTGACGATGGACAGTGTCGGCGGTTTATTGCACGCGCGCGTGCTCGCCGATGGCCGCGTGTCGGTGGACATGGGTGTGCCGAATTTCGATCCGCGATCACTGCCGTTCGATGCGCTCGCGCCGAGCGCGACCTACACCATCACTGCCGCGGGCGAGACCATCGAGTTCGGTGCGGTGGCGGTGGGTAATCCGCATGCCGTGCTGCGTGTCGAGGCCGTCGAGAGCGCAGCGGTGGAAGGCATCGGCCGCGCACTACAGAACAGCCCGCACTTTCCGCGTCAGGTCAATGTCGGCTTCATGCAAATCATCGACGCGGGACAGATCCGCCTGCGGGTGTACGAGCGCGGCGTCGGCGAGACCCTGGCTTGCGGCACCGGTGCCTGTGCGGCCGTCGCCGTCGGCCGAAGCCTCGGACTGCTCGGCGCCGACGTCGAGGTACGTGTGCCCGGCGGCTCGTTAAGCGTACACTGGGACGGGCCCGGACAGTCCGTCTGGCTGACCGGCCCGGCACAGCAGGCTTTCGAAGGACGCGTTGAGATCTGAGCATTGCAGCTGCTCATGAGACTTCTGGGTTCATCTAGCGGAGAGAATCAAGAATGACGAGCAATCAGGTGCGCGGAATTGCGGCGGAGGCGATCGAGGAGCAGGCGGTAGTGCAATACCTGCATCGCAACGCCGATTTCTTCGAGCACCACCCGCAGCTGCTGGCGCGACTGCGGCTGCAGCATCCGCGCAATGGTTCGACCGTGTCGCTGATCGAACGCCAGGTTGAGGTACTGCGCGAGAAAATTCAGACGCAGGAGCGCAAACTGGCCGAGTTCGTGCATGTCGCGCGCGACAACAATGTGCTGGCGGAGAAGATCCATCGCTTCACGCGCCGGCTGCTGCGTACCACCGGCGCCGGGGCCGCGATCACCGAAATCGAAGCCAGCCTGCGCGAGGACTTCGACACCTTTCACACGGTGCTGGTGCTGGCGTGCTCGAGCGTGCCGCCTGACGACGAAGCGCCGCAGCAGTTCCTGCGCCGCGTGGCCGCCGATGATCCGGCCTTTCGCAGCTTCGACGGCCTGTTCGCTGCAGCTAAGCCACGCTGCGGCCAGATTCGCGATACGCAGCTGGAATTCCTCTTCGGCCTCGAAGCGCCAAACATCGGCTCGGTGGCGCTGATCCCGCTCGGCGGTCAGACGCCGGCGGGCCTGCTGGCCCTGGGCAGCGTCGATCGCGACCGCTTTCATCCCGGCATGAGCACCGAATTCCTCTGGCGCATGGGCGAGCTGATCACTGACGCGCTCGCGCGCGTCTGAGCCCACGGCGCCCGGCCTCGCGCGTGCCGAGGCAGGCTTCGATGACACCGCAGGCAACGCAGTGGCTGGCGCGTTTTGAGCGTTACCTGGGCACTGAGCGGCGCCTGTCGGTGCATACCCTGGCGGCCTACCGTCGCGACCTCCTGGCCTTGCACGACTGGTGCGATCGCAACGGCTTGCAGGACTGGTCGCAGCTCGATCATCAGCATATCCGCAGCTTCGCCGCGCGCAGCCATGCGCGCGGGCTTCAGGGCCGCAGCATCCAGCGCCGGCTGGCGGCACTGCGCACTTTTTTCGGCTTCCTGATGCGTGAAGGCGCATTGCAGCGCAACCCGGCGCTCGAGGTGCGCGCCCCCAAGGCGGTCAAGCGCCTGCCGCATACGCTCGACGTCGACCAGATGGCCCAGCTGCTGTCGCGCAAACCGAACAACGCCCTCCAAGTGCGCGATCTAGCGCTGATGGAACTGTTCTATTCGAGCGGTCTGCGGCTCGCCGAGCTGACCGGACTCAAGCTGCGGGACCTGGACCTCAAGCTCGGCCAGGTGCGGGTGCTCGGCAAGGGGCGCAAGGAGCGCATCGCGCCGGTGGGCTCGATGGCGGTCAAGGCGCTGCGGCTATGGCTTTGCGCGCGCCCCGGCATGGCGGCGCCGGACCAGGAGGCGGTGTTTGTCGGCCGTAACGGCGCGCCGCTCGGGCCGCGGGCCGTGCAGCTGCGCGTGGCGGCCCAGGCGCGGGCCGCGGGCCTGCCCCAGCACCTGCATCCGCACATGTTCAGACATTCATTTGCCACCCATCTGCTTGAATCCAGTCGCGATCTGCGCGGCGTGCAGGAGCTGTTGGGCCACGCCAACATCAGCACCACCCAGGTCTATACCCATCTTGATTTCCAGCATCTCGCCCAGACATACGATCAGGCACATCCGCGTGCCAAGCGCCGCGGTTGAGCCGCCAAACATGAACGACACATTCGATCCCCACTCAACGACGATTCTGGCAGTGCGCCGCGACGGCAGCATCGTGCTCGGTGGCGACGGCCAGGTCACCCTCGGCAATACCGTCATGAAAGCCAATGCGCGCAAGGTGCGGCGCTTGTCCAATGACAAGGTATTGGCAGGCTTCGCCGGGGGTACCGCCGATGCCTTTACGCTGTTCGAGCGCTTTGAGGGCAAGATCGAGAAATACGGCAATCTGACCCGGGCGGCTATCGAACTGGCCAAGGACTGGCGCGCCGACCGCTATCTGCGTCGGCTCGAGGCGCTGCTGCTGGTCGGCGATCCGCAGAATCTGTTCATCATCTCGGGCAATGGCGACGTCATTGAACCGGAGCACGCCGCGGCCGCCATCGGCTCGGGTGGGCCCTATGCGCAGGCCGCCGCGCGCGCGTTGACCGAGAGCACCGAGCTCGACGCGCGCACGATCGTCGAACGCTCGCTCGGCATTGCCGCCGATATCTGCATCTACACCAACCGCAACCTCGTGATCGAGGAACTGCGCTCATGACCCCGCGCGCCATCGTCCAGGAGCTCGACAAGCACATCATCGGCCAGGCCGCCGCGAAACGCGCGGTGGCCATCGCGTTGCGCAATCGCTGGCGGCGCATGCAGGTCGACGAACCGATGCGTCAGGAGATAACCCCCAAGAACATCCTGATGATCGGTCCCACCGGCGTCGGCAAGACGGAAATTGCGCGCCGGCTGGCGCGCCTGGCGCAGGCGCCGTTCGTAAAGGTCGAGGCCACCAAGTTCACCGAGGTGGGCTACGTCGGGCGCGAGGTCGATTCGATCATCAAGGAGCTGGCCGATGTCGCGGTCAAGATGACACGCGAGCAGGAGCTCGCGCGCGTGCGTGACGGCGCGCGCGAGGCCGCGGTCGATCGCGTGCTCGATGCGCTGCTGCCCAAGCCGCGTATGCTCGGCTTTTCGACCGACGAGACTACCCCGCCGCGCGATAACGAAACGCGACAGAAGCTGCGCGACATGCTCACGCGCGGCGGAATCGATGAACGCGAGGTCGAAATCGAAGTGCGCGCGATGCCGATGGGAGTGGAGATCATGGCGCCACCCGGCATGGAGGAGATGCAGCAGCAGCTGCAGTCCGTGCTGTCCGGGCTGGGCGGCAACCGCACGCGCACGCGACGCGTGAAAGTGCGTGAGGCTCTCAAGATCATGATCGAGGAGGAGGCCGCCAAGCTCATCAACGAAGAGGAACTCAAGGCGCTCGCGCTGATGAATGCCGAGCAGAACGGTATCGTCTTCATCGACGAGATCGACAAGATCACGCGCCGTCAGGAGACGCTTGGTGCCGACGTGTCACGCGAAGGCGTGCAGCGCGACCTGTTGCCGCTGGTCGAAGGTTGCACGGTCAACACCAAGTATGGTTCGCTCAAGACCGATCATGTGCTGTTCATCGCATCGGGGGCATTCCATATGTCCAAGCCGTCCGATCTGATACCGGAGTTGCAGGGCCGCTTTCCGATCCGCGTCGAGCTCGACTCGCTCAAGGTGGAGGACTTCGTGCGCATCCTGACCGAGCCGGATGCATCGCTGACGGCGCAATACCAGGCACTGCTGGGCACCGAGCAGGTCGCGCTGGAATTCACGCCCGATGGCGTGCGGCGCATTGCCGAGATCGCCTGCCAGGTCAATGAGCGTACCGAGAACATCGGCGCACGCCGCCTGCACACCGTGATGGAACGACTGCTCGAGACCATATCCTATGATGCCGACCAGCTCGATGAGCCGAGCCTGACGGTCGACGCACAGTATGTCGATCAGCATCTGGGCAGTCTGGCGAAGGACGAGGATTTGAGCCGCTACCAATGAACAAGAAGAAGCAAAAGCCACTTCTGCCCAATACTGTCGTAACGGTTAGACCCTTGAAAGAGATCCTCTTAACCCTTGACAAGGACGGGACTCTGGAGGCGTTGCCGTTCATGCCCGAGATGGCGAAATATTGCGGCAAGCGGTTCACGGTCAGCAAGCGCCTCGAGCGGACATGCGAGGAATCAGAGAAAGGCATGAGGCGGATTCAGAATGTTGTATTTCTAGACAATCTGAGGTGCAACGGGGTTGCGCATGGCGGCTGTCAGAAAGGATGCAGGATCTTTTGGAAGGAATCCTGGCTCGTGATTCCTGAGACGGATACGGACCCACCGGTGGAATCACCCGACGATGATGCGCTAGTAGCTCAACTGCCATTTGCCCTTCCGGGCGATCGATACATCTGTCAGTCGACGGAGCTTGTCAATGCGACAACACCACTCTCCTCGATTGATCTGATGTGTTATGTCCGTGACATTCATTCGAAGACGTATTCGATCCCGGAACTCCTGCGTGTCCTTTCATATGCGTTCTTCCTCAGACTTCGGTATTATCTGACCGGGACACCGTTCAATTTTCTCCGGGGAAAGCAGGTTCAAACGCCGCTGGAGTCCTTGAATCTGCAGCCGGGCGAGTGGGTGCAGGTAAAGACGAAGGAAGAAATCAGGCATACGCTCGATATCAGCGGAATGAACCGGGGCCTCCGGTTCACGTCGGACATGTTGTCTGATTGCGGGAAAACCTATCGTGTGCTGAGCCGACTCGAGAAGATGATTCACGAGCCAAAGCGGAAACTCATTACGCTGAGAGACACCGTCATCCTCGATTACTCCGTCTGCAAGGGTTGCCATATTATAAAGGGTGGCTGCCCACGCGAAAACTTCAACTTCTGGCGAGAAATTTGGCTCCGACGGATCCCTCCTGCCTGAACCTACCTACATAAAACCGGTCCAGTTTTTATGTTAAATGCTGCCATTTTGATTATTACGGATTGACCTTCCCCCGACTTAATGGACACACTTAATAATTTGTATTATGGGACAGGAGGTGTGCATGGTCATGGGGGAGAGACATCGTTATTTCAGCAGGGAGTTCAAAAGAGATGCGGTG
>JBEKRP010000068.1:0-7327 GCA_049518595.1 Steroidobacteraceae bacterium | reverse complement strand
TGCACGTCAAGGGCATCCCTTCGTTCCCGCAGAATGCGCTCGAGCATCCGGAGGTCTGCGTTAGAAATTCTCGGGTTTGTCATGGGTCACCTTTGCAGCTATAGCGATGCGACAGGGTCACCGCTGAAGGGGGCTGGAAACGGCGCCGCACATGCGGATCCGATTGGTGAAAGACGCGGGCTTGACGGCCTGCGAGCGTACCCGGACTTTCCCGATCGGCACCAGACTACGATGGACCGGAGGCATGATGGTCGACATCTCCGCTACCAATTCTTCTGCGAAGCTTGCGACGTTAAACGAGGTTGCGGTATCCGTAGCTATACGCATGAGCAAACTCTCCGGCCGACCGGCGGCAGGCGCGGCAAACTCTTACAGAGGTCCGCGCGAGTGCCGTGCCGCAGAACCCGATAGGCCTGCGCGATGAACGTCGGCGCAGAACAATGTTGGGCGACCTGGCGTGCGCGTACCTTCTTTGCCAAAAGTTGCGGTTTCTCTTCGGCACTGCACCAGACACGCGCGCAAGCTGCAGAGTGATCGATGCGGCTTGCCGGATCTTGAGCGTGAGTTGGACCGGCACACTCAGCGCATGTAAGCCGCTGAATTTGCATCCTCCAATTCTTACAGGTGCCACTTCTGATACCAAAGGTACGCGCAGCCCGGCTGTTGGTTCATGCCGTGGCGCTCGGCCGTGGCCTCTGCCTGTTCGCCGCCTGGCCGAGATCGCTGGAATGAGGCTGGCGAGCGCTACGGCATTCGCGGCTGGCGCGGTCGCGCAGTTCTATCGACTGGCATAGGGGTAATGGGCGCGGGCCGCCCGCAGCTGTAACCTGCCGCACTGCCGCTGCGAAAGACCATGTGCATCTGTCGCAACAGAGCTGGGAGCCGTCATGCTGAAACCTGCCTGCTTGGGCCTGTGCTGGGGCTTCGCCCTGCTGCTGTCGGCGCCTGCCGCCGATGCGCAATCGCGCGCCACCGTGGTCGAGCTCTACACCTCGGAGGGCTGCAGCTCCTGTCCCCCCGCGGAGGCGCAGATCGGGAAGCTCTCGAAGCAGGACGGCGTCATCGCGCTGGCTTTCCACGTGGACTACTGGGACAGCCTGGGCTGGCGGGATCGCTTCGATCTACCGGAGGCGACGGCGCGGCAGCGGCAGTATGCCCACGCGCTGCACCTGTCCACGGTCTATACGCCGCAGCTGGTGATCGACGGCCAGCGCGACCTGGTCGGCGGCGGCGATGGCATCGGCGCGAGCAGTGGCCAAAAGCCCGGCGTGCCGCTCGAAATCTCAGTGCAGAGCGGCAGCGTCGTGGTCGCGCTCGGAGCGCAGCCGCAGCAGCAGCCGGGACCCTGTGATGTGCTGCTGCTGGGTTACCTGCCCGAAGCCCTCTCCAAGGTGACCCGCGGTGAGAACGCGGGACGCGAGCTGCACGAGTTCAATATCGTCCGATCGCTACGCAAGCTCGGTACCTGGCAGGGCGAAGGCAAGACCTACAGCGTGCCGCTGACGGCGTTGCCGGCCGATGCCGCCGGAGTGGTGGTGCTGGTGCAGCAGCGCGATCAGGGCCCGATCCTCGGCGCTGCGAGCCGCCTGCTGCGCTGAGCGCACGCGTCTGCCGGACCCGCATCGACTTGAGTGACGACTACGGGAGCTGCTCGGGCTTCAGGGGGTTGTGTCATCTCCAAGTCTTCGCAAATCCCTCGGGGCCCACTGCTTCCCATAGCGGGTCACGTGGCTTGCGGCGCGGCCTGCCTGTGCGTAAATTGCAGAACGACATAAGATTTAGGCAATACAGAGACATTCATGCAGCGCATCGTCGTTCTGAACCCGAAGGGCGGTTCTGGCAAGACAACCATCGCCGTCAATCTCGCGAGCCACTTCGCTCTGCGGGGCGAGCGCCCGGTATTGATGGATTATGACGTACAGGGTTCGTCCTCCCATTGGGTCCAAAAGCGTCATGAGACCCAGGCGCATGTCCATCTGATCTCGGTTTTCGAGCGTGGGGCGCTTGCGACACGCACGTTTGAGCTGCGCTTCCCGGAGGGCACCGGCCGCGTCATCATCGATACGCCTGCGGCGGTCGAAGCCCAGGCAATGCCCGAGCTGACCCGCACCGCCGACAAGATCCTGGTCCCCGTGCTGCCTTCGGACTTCGATATCTATGCCTGTACGCGCTTGGTGCAGAATCTGCTGCTGGTGGCGAAAGTGAAGCGCCGAGACAATCGCCTGGGGATCATCGCCAATCGCGTGCGCCGCAATACCTTGAGCTATCAGGCGCTGATGCGATTTCTGGGCACGCTCGGCATTCCGATCGTCGCCACGCTGCGCGACTCGCAGTATTACGTGCGGGCTGCAACGCTCGGATTGGGCCTGGAAGAGATAAAGCCGTACGACTTCGACGAAGATCTGGCGCAATGGCAATCGTTGTTCGATTGGCTCGACGTGCCGTCCACCCACAGCGCGTCGGCCAGCGGCGCGTCGGCCAGCGGCGCGTCGGCCAGCGGCGCGTCGGCCAGCAGCGCGTCGGCCAGCAGCGCGCCGGCCAGCAGCGCGCCGGCGGCCCGCCGGGCCTGATGAAGGGCTTCGCCGCTTAGGGACAATGGGTTCTTGGCCAGGTCCGCAAAGCTCTATGGTGCAATCGGGCGCGCCGCCGGATGCCGGGCGCTGGCGACGCCGTTTCAGCTCAGGTCGAGGTAGTCGAGGATGCCGCGCGCGGCCTCGCGGCCCTCGAACACCGCGGTCACGACCAGGTCCGCGCCGCGCACCATGTCGCCGCCGGCGAATACTTTGGGGTTGGTGGTCTGGAACGGGCGCGCGGTCGATGCAGTCACCCGCACGCGGCCGCCGGGATACAGCGCGATATTGTGCGGCTCGAACCAGCCCGGCGGGCTCGGCTGAAAGCCAAAGGCGACGATCACGGCGTCGGCGGGGATGATCTCCTCGGAGCCGCGCACGTTTTCGGTGAGTCGCCGACCGCGTGGTCCGGGCAGACCGAGTCGCGTGGTGACGACCTTGACACCCTCCACTTTTTGCTTGCCGAGAATCTCGATCGGTTGGCGGTTGAACAGGAATTCGACGCCCTCTTCCTTGCTGTTCTTGTAGTCGCGACGCGAGCCGGGCATGTTGAGCTCATCGCGCCGATAGGTGCAGGTCACCGACTCGGCAGCCTGGCGGATCGCGGTGCGGTTGCAGTCCATGGCGGTATCGCCGCCGCCGAGCACCACCACACGCTGGCCCGCCAGGTCGATGAAGCGCTCCTCGGCGCCGGCAAGCCCGAGCTCGCGGTCGATGTTGGCGATCAGATACGGCAGGGCCTCATAGACACCCGGCAGATCCTCGCCCGCAAAGCCGCCCTTCACATAGTTGTACGTGCCCATGCCGAGGAAGACGGCATCGTAGTCGCGCAGCAGCGCATCGAACGGCAGGTCGGCGCCGATCTCGACCCCGAGACGAAATTCCACGCCCATGCCTTCCATGAGCTCACGGCGCATCTCGACCACCTGCTTCTCGAGCTTGAACGGTGGGATCCCGAAAGTCAGCAGGCCGCCGATGCGCTGGTAGCGGTCGTAGACCACGGGCTTGACGCCATTGCGCACCAGGATATCGGCGCAGCCCAAGCCCGCCGGACCCGCACCGACGATGGCGACGCGCTTGTCGGTCGGCCGCACGCCCGACATGTCGGGGCGCCAGCCCTGCTTGATCGCCTCATCGGTGATGTATTTCTCGATCGAGCCGATCGTGACCGCGCCGAGGCCGTCGTTGAGCGTGCAGGCGCCCTCGCACAGCCGATCCTGCGGGCAGATACGGCCGCAGACTTCCGGCAGCGAGTTGGTCTGATGCGACAGCTCCGCGGCTTCGAACAGCTTGCCGGCGCTGATCAGATTGAGCCAGTTCGGAATGTAATTGTGCACCGGGCATTTCCATTCGCAGAACGGATTGCCGCAGGACAGGCAGCGGCCGGCCTGCTGCGCAGCGCCGTCGGCATCGACGGGCGCATAGATCTCATTGAAGATCTTGATGCGATCGGAGACCGGAAGCTTCTCGGGCTCACGACGCGGGAATTCGAGGAACTGAAGAGTCTTGTTAACCACGATAGCTCAGCCAGTGACCGCGGGTGCTACTTCCGCTCGCTCCAGAGGGATCAGACCATGAGCGTTTTTTTTAATTATAAAAAAAACGCTCATGGTCTGATCCCTCTGCAGTGATGGGCTGCAGCGCCCGTGCCTTCGTTGCTGAACCATGGTGATCATCAAGCCGCTCTACGCAGATCCTCAATCAAGGAGTCGATTGAGGCCGCTTTCGGTTTTACGAGCCAGAAGTGGCCGACGAACGAGCGCAGGTCGTTGAGGATTTCCTCGCCCCAGACGCTGCCGGTCTCGGCCACGTGCATCTGCATCAGCTCGCGCAGGTGCTGCACGTTCGCGTCCAAGCTCTCGTGCGTGAGGCGATGGATGTCGATGAGCTCATGGTTATAGCGATCGACGAAATCGTGCGCCTGATCAAGCACGTAGGCGAAGCCGCCGGTGAATCCGGCGCCGAAATTGACACCGGTACGGCCGAGCACGCAGATGACGCCGCCGGTCATGTATTCGCAGCAATGATCGCCGGTGCCCTCGATGACCGCGACCGCCCCGGAGTTGCGTACCGCGAAGCGCTCGCCGGCCTGGCCGGCCGCGAACAGCTGCCCGCCGGTGGCGCCGTACAGGCAGGTATTGCCCATGATGATGGTATCGCGCGCCTCGTAGCCGGCGCCCTTGGGCGGCTTGAGCACCAGGCGGCCGCCGGCCATGCCCTTGCCGACATAGTCATTGGCGTCGCCTTCGAGGTACATGTGCAGCCCGCCGGCGTTCCAGACACCGAAGCTCTGGCCGATCGAGCCGCGCAGATAGACGTTCAGCGGCGCCTCGGCCATGCCGTAGTTACCCCAATGCCGCGCGATCTCGCCGGACAGACGCGCGCCGATCGAACGGTTGAAGTTCTTGACCTCATAGTGCCATTCGCCGCCGGACTTCTTCTCGATCGCAGGCAGCATGTCCGCGACCATGGCTTCCGCGAACTGACCCTTATCAAACGGCGCGTTCGACGGATCGACACAGAACTGCGGGCGATCGGACACCAGTCCCAGATCGGCCAGCAACGGCTGCAGGTTCAGCTTGCGCTGCTTGGAGGTCTCGCCGGGGAGGATCTCGAGGTACTCGGTGTGTCCGATCAGGTCGGCGATGCGCCGCACGCCGATCGAGGCCATCAGCTCGCGGCACTCCTGCGCGACGAAGCGGAAGTAGTTGATGATCATCTCGGGCTGGCCGATGTAGAACTTCGAGCGCAGCACCGGGTGCTGGGTCGCGACCCCGGTGGCGCAGTTGTTCAGGTGGCAGATGCGCAGGTACTTGCAGCCCAGCGCCACCACCGGCGCGGTGCCAAAACCGAAGCTCTCGGCGCCGATGATCGCAGCCTTGATGACATCCAGACCGGTCTTGAGGCCGCCGTCGGTCTGTACGCGCACGCGATGGCGCATGTCGTTGGCGCGCAGGGTCTGATGGGTCTCGGCCAGTCCCAGCTCCCAGGGCGTGCCGGCGTACTTGATCGAAGACAGCGGACTGGCGCCGGTGCCGCCGTCGTGGCCGGAGATCGTGATCAGATCGGCGTAGGCCTTGGCGACGCCGGCGGCCACCGTACCGACGCCGGGCTCGGCCACCAGCTTCACCGATACCAGCGCCGTCGGGTTGACCTGCTTGAGGTCGAAGATCAGCTGCGCCAGGTCCTCAATCGAGTAGATATCGTGATGCGGCGGCGGGGAAATGAGCCCGACCCCGGGGCGCGCAAAGCGCAGCCGCGCGATCATGTCGTTGACCTTGTGGCCGGGGAGCTGTCCGCCCTCGCCGGGCTTGGCGCCTTGCGCGATTTTTATCTGCAGGACCTCGGCGTTCGTCAGGTATTCGGGCGTGACGCCGAAGCGACCCGAGGCCACCTGCTTGATCTTGGAATTCTTCTCGGTGCCGTAGCGCACCGGATCCTCGCCGCCCTCGCCGGAGTTGGAGCGGCCGCCGAGGCGGTTCATCGCAATCGCCAGCGACTCGTGCGCCTCGGGCGAGAGCGCACCGAGGGACATGCCCGCGCCATCGAAGCGCGCCAGCACCGCCTCGACGGATTCGACTTCCTCGATCGGAAGCGGCTTGTGGTTGTGCTTGAGGGCCAGCAGATCGCGCAGCGCCGAGGCGGGCCGGCCGTTCACGAGCTGCGCGTAGAGCTTGTAGAGGTCGTAGTCGCCCGAGACCACCGCGGCCTGCAGCGCGCCGACCACATCCGGGTTGTACATGTGGTATTCGCCGCCGTGGACATACTTATAGATGCCGCCCTGCTCGACGCCGACCCGCGGATTCCAGGCGCGCAGCGCCAGATAGCGCGTATCGCCCTCCAGGTCCTGGAAATCGGCGCCCTCGATGCGGCTGGTGGTGTGACGGAAGCACAGCTCCACCACTTCGCTCGACAGTCCGACGATCTCGAACAACTGCGCGCCGCGGTAGCTGGCGATGGTCGAGATGCCCATCTTCGACATGATCTTGTACAGGCCCTTGCGCACGGCGCGGCGATAGCTGCGCCCAAGCTCGCGCCGCTCCTGGGAGCCGAGCTTCACCTGCCCCTTGCGCATCATCTCGTACAGCGTCTGGTAGGCCATGTACGGATACACGGCCGTGGCGCCATAGCCGATCAGGGCCGCGAAGTGATGCGAGTCGCGCACCGTGCCGGTCTCGACCAGCATATTGCACTTGCAGCGCAGGCCGGTCTCGACCAGGCGGTGGTGCACCGCGCCGGTCGCGAGCAAGGCGTGAATCGGCAGCTTGCCCTGCTGCAGATAGCGGTCGGAGAGCAGCAGCACCAGCTTGCCCTCGCGGACCGCGGCCTCAGCCTGATCGCAGATGCGAAGGATCGCGCTCTTGAGCCCCTCGGCGGGCTCGTACTGCAGATCGAGGAATTCGTTGGCCTCGACGACCTCCTCGGAAGCGAGGATCTGGCGCAGCTTGCGCTGCGAGAGCACCGGCGAGCTCAGCACGATCTGGCGCGCGTGCTCCGGCAGCGGCACGAACACATTGCACTCGGGACCGATCTGGGTCGACAGCGACATCACGATCGATTCGCGCAGCGAATCGATCGGCGGGTTGGTGACCTGCGCGAACTGCTGGCGGAAATAGTCGTAGAGCGAGCGAATCTTGTGCGACAGCACCGGCATCGGCGTGTCATCGCCCATGGAACCCACGGCCTCGCTCTCATCCTCGGCCAGCACGCGAATGACCTCCTCGCGCTCCTCGGCGGTGATACCGAACATCTTCTGA
>JBEKRP010000067.1:0-7658 GCA_049518595.1 Steroidobacteraceae bacterium | reverse complement strand
GCGAGCACTCGACGGCATCGGCCAGACGCTCGAGCATCTGCTCGCGCCGCGCGGGGTGATCCACGCTCAGCGGCTGCGCCAGCCCGGCCCAGCGCAGCAGCGTCGCGCAGGCCGAGGGCCGCTCGAACAGGCCGTGCAGGTAAGTGCCGAGAATCTGGCCGTCGGCCGATATCGCGCCGTCGCGGCGTCCCTGCTCGAGAATGACGGCCGGATGATCCAGGGCCGGACCCTCGCTTTCGCCCGCATGGATCTCATAGCCGCTGACGGGTGCTTGTTCCAGGCATAGGGTGCCGTTGACGTTGAGCAATTGTTTGCAGCGCTCCAGTACCGTGCGCATATCAAGCCAACCGAAGCCAGGGCTCTCTCCGACCGGGCCTTCAACGCCCCGCGGATCGGCGATAGAACGGCCCAGCATCTGGAACCCGCCGCAGACGCCCAGCAGCTTGCCGCCGTAGCGCAGATGCCGCTGCAAATGCTCCGCCCAGCCATGCGCACGCAGCCATTCGAGATCGGCCCGAACATTCTTTGAGCCCGGAAGAATCATCAGATCGGCGCACGGCGGGCGCTGCGTGCCATCGACGTAGCGCAGATTGATTTGCGGATGCTGTCGAAGCGGATCGAAATCGGTGTGATTGCTGATCCGCGGCAGCACCGGTACGACCACCTGCAGCAGATCATGAGTCTGCGCCGCGACCGGCTCACGGCTGATGCCGTCCTCGGCATCCAGCTGCAGGCCGTGCAGATAGGGCAGAACGCCGAACACTGGTTTGCCGGTGTGCCGTCCGAGCCAGTCCAGCCCGGGTTGCAGCAGGCCTATATCGCCGCGAAAGCGGTTGATGACGAATCCGGTCACGCGGGCTTGCTCGCTCCGGCTCAACAGAGCCAGCGTGCCCACCAGATGGGCGAAGACGCCGCCGCGGTCGATATCGGCAATCAGCACCACTGGGCAGTCGACGGTTTCGGCAAAACCCATATTGGCGATATCGCCATCGCGCAGATTGATCTCTGCCGGCGAACCCGCGCCTTCGACGATCACGGTGTCGTAGCTGGCCTGCAATCGCCGGTAGGAGGCGAGCACCGCCACGCGCGCGATGCGCTTGTAATCGTGATAGTCGCCGGCGCCCATCTGACCGATCGCACGGCCGTGCACGACGACTTGCGCGTGAGTATCGCTCTCGGGCTTGAGCAGTACCGGATTCATGTCGATCGTGGCCGCAATGCCTGCGGCCTGTGCCTGCAGCGCCTGGGCGCGACCGATCTCACCGCCATCGACGGTCACGGCACTGTTCAGCGACATGTTCTGCGGTTTGAAGGGCGCAACGCGCACGCCCTGCCGCCGCAGCACACGGCACAGCCCGGCGACCAGCGTGCTCTTGCCGGCGTCCGAGCTCGCACCCTGAATCATCAGCGCGCGCATGCTCATGTCCGGGATGTCACGGCGAAGAGCCGTCGGCTTGCTTCACGATACTTCAGCGGCTCTTTTGAACAAGCTGGTTGCGAATACTATACTCACTGTCCCGATCTCGCCGTAGAGACCCTATGTTCTCGCCGTAGAGACCTTATGTCAGCGAGACGAAAAGCAATTGCACGCCTGCGGAAACTTTGCCGAGTTGCGATGCTCGCGCTCTTTGCCGTGGTGATCCTCGGCGTGCCGACGTCGCCGGGTGTTGCCGCTGCTGCTGCGGCTCAGCCGATGAAGATCGGCATCATCGGCGCCGGAAAGATCGGCGGCACGCTGGCCTCGCTGTGGGTGAAGGCCGGTCATGAGGTGCTGATCTCATCGCGTCATCCGGATGAGCTCAAGCCGCTCGCGCAATCCCTCGGCCCCAAGGCCCAGGTCGGTACGCCGCGCGAGGCCGCAATGTTTGGTGACGTGGTGCTGATATCGATACCGTACGGGGCGCTGCCCCAGGTTGGCAAGGACCTGGCTACGGTGCTCGCCGGCAAGATCGTACTCGACACCGGCAATCCCTATCCAGAGCGCGACGGCGACATGGCGGTCGAGGCGCGCCGTAAAGGTACCGGTGTGGCCTCCGCGGAGTACCTGCCGGGCGTGCGGCTGGTGCGCGCGTTCAATGCGATCAACTATAAGAGCCTGCAGAGTGAAGCGCATCGCGCCGGCGAGCCCGTTGCCATACCACTCGCCGGCGATGATTCCCATGCGCTCGCGGTGGCATCACAACTGGTGAAGGACGCAGGTTTTGAGCCGGTAGTGGTCGGACCGCTCTCGAGCGCGAAACTGTTCGACGTCGGCTCGCCGGTTTACGTGCAGTTGCTGACGGCAAAGGAGTTGCGCCAGCGGCTCGGGCTTTAGAGGATCAGCCGGCGAACGAATCCGCGCGAATACTCCGATACCAGCGCTGTGCTTCGCGCGCCTGCTGCGCGCCGGCGGTCGTGGTGGCGGACACCGTTGCAGTCGGCGCCGCGGCGGTCGGCGCCGCCGGCGACTCCACGGCGACGATCCTGCCATCCTGGATGTCAAAGCGGCCGTGGATCGAGATCGCGCTCTGCGGCGCCAGCATGCTGTAGCACACGCTGTTGAACGTCGGCTCCGGGACCTCGCGCCCGGCCAGCAACGCTGCGATCGCGCTCGCGCATTGCCTGGCCTGGCTGTAGGCGGCGGACGCCGACTTCGGCATGGCGTCGGCGATGCAGGCGTCGCCAATGACATGTACGTGGCTGATCAACAGCGACTCGAACGTACGGGGCGCTATCGGGCACCATCCATGATCGGACGCCAAACCGGCGTCGGCCGCGACTTGCCCCGGCGCCTGCGGTGGAATGATGTTGGCGACCGCCACCGGGTGCGCGGCGTGGCTCGTATACAAGGTCATGCTCGCGGGGTCGACGCGCACCAGGGCCCCGTCCTGGGGCGGCGGAATCCACTCGATGATGCCCGGATAGCGCGATTGCCAGGCGTCGGTGAACAGATCCTGCCTCGGAAAATGATTGTTGGAATCGAATATCAGCACCTTCGAACGCCGCTTGTGCTGCGACAGATAATGTGCAATCAGGCTGGCGCGCTCGTAGGGCGCCGGCGGACAGCGCAGCAGGCCCGAAGGAACGCTGATCGCCACCACGCCGCCATCGTCCATGGCGCGCAACTGCATCGCCAGGCGCTGCGTCTGGGCACCTGCCTGCCAGGCGTGCGGCATTATCTGCGTCGCGGCCTCATCGTAGCCTTCGAGTTTATTCCACAGGAAGCGAATGCCGGGCGCGACTACCAGGCGGTCGAAGGGCAGCGCGAGCCCGCCCTCGAGTCGAACGCTGCGCCCGGTCGCATCGATGCCGGCGACGCGCTCGCGTACGACCTTCACGCCGGCGCGCCGGACACCAGCGCGCGACACCGTGATCGATGCCATGTCGCGCAGGCCTACCAGGACCGCATTGCTCATGGGACCGGTGGCGTAGTGCTCGGCCGGATCGATCAGGCTGACGTCGATCGAAGGATTGAGCTGCCGCAGATGCAGCGCGCAGGCTGAGCCGGCAAAACCGCCGCCGACGATCACGACGCGGCCTTTGGCCGGCGCGCGCGAGCTCGCGGCCAGACCTAATCCGGAGACGCCGTAGGCGGCGGCCAGCGCGGTCAATTGCAGACAACGGCGACGGCCGATCACTCCCATTCCATTTGCTCATACACGCGCGCCACATTGTGCGGATGCGTGCTGTCCCAGAGCAACCATTTCGGCTTTTCCGCCGCGGCGACATGCGCAATCGCATCCTGCATCGAGCCGCCCTGCGCGAGTTCGTCATGCACGCCCTCGATCAGCGCGCGCAGATAGCGGCGCTCCGCATTCAGGGCCGAAGCCAGGTCCACGGTGACCGGTCCATGGCCCGGCACAGTGCGCCTCACCTGCAGGCGCGCCAGCTGATCGATCACCGCCAGCCAACCGCTCGCGCTGCCATCGAGCGCCGGCAGGCGGTCGCGAAACAGCAGATCGCCGGTCCACAACGTGCGGCTCTGATCATCGAGCACCGTGAGATCGCAATCGGTATGGGCGGTCGGCCATGCCCGCAGGCTCAGACGGCGACCGCCCAGATCGAGCTCAAGGGTTTGCGCGACCAATCTGTCCGGCGCGATGATCTGCGCCGCGCTCGGCGGCTGCTCGAGATCGTCCGCGTAATGCTGCAGGAAGAAGTCGCGACTGCGTGCCATCGCGGCAGCGAGCGCCCAATGCCCGATGAAGCTCGGCCGGTCCTGGTCGAATGCGGCATTGCCGAGCACATGATCGACATGCACATGGGTGTTGACAACGTAGCAGATCGGCAGCCTGGTGCGCTGCCTGATCGCGGCGCGCAGTGCGCGGCCGATGCGCATTGAGCCGCCGGTATCGATCACGGCGACACATTTGGCGCCGACGATAAAGCCGATATTGGCGATGTCGTCGTGGCCGGGAGCATCCAGCGCCAACTGCTGCCCGAGGTGCACGAACACGCCCGGCGCCACCTCGCGGATCGTGACAGCAGTCTCGGCGCCCGCGGCACGAACTGGCTCGCCCGTGCTCGCTGTCACGCCCGCGAGCGCGGCGCCGCCGGCCAATGGCCAGGTCAGCGCGCAGAGGAAAATTGCGCGAAGTCGGATGCGCTGCAATTCTGAAAGTAACGCTGGCAGAGGTGTCGCTCTGTCCAGCATCTCAACGAGTGCCGCCGGCTCCAGCCGTGTTGGTCGCGGCGCTCTCGGCCACAGCGCCGCGCCAGCTGGCGTTGAAGTGCGCATCTTTGGAGTCGTCGATGTCGACCGTCACCGGCGCCGGCAGCGGCTGGTCCGAAGCGATCCGCAGCGTCGGGTTTTCGCTCAGCGAGATGCCGGTATCGGCCTCGAGCAGCGTGCGACCGCCGGTGCTGAGTCGGAGATGCGAGACGTAGTGCGGCGGAATTGGCTCGCCGCTGCGCGGATCGATCTGGAATCCTGAATTGTTGGGATGACGAATGCTGATCAGCATTGACTTCGCGTCCGGCGAGGGCCGGAAGCGGATGTCGCCGAGCATGCCGGCCGCCGCGGCGCTCGGCGGCGCGGAGCAGCCGCCGCTGGCGTTCACCCAGGTGCTGCGCATCTCCAATTTGCCGTCGGTGGTCTGCGCGATCGCCCGCACCGAGGTAAAGCGATCAACACGCACACGCATGTCAATTTCGGCCACGCGGGCGCCACTGGTGACGTCGAAGGTCGCAGCCACGGGCGACGGATTGTTATCAATAATCACCCTGATCTGCTTGATGTGGCCGACCGCCGCGTCGCCGAAGCGCAAGGTCAGCGGTGTCGCCGCGGGGTCCGGTGTGTTCGCCGGAGCCTCCAGACTCATGTAGCTCTCGTCGAGCAGGCCGATGTTACCGTCGGGGTAGAACTGTTTCTGCAGATATCCCCAGGCGCCGCTGGACGGCGTCTGCGCATCACCGATCGCGAAGGACGCCCCGCAGAACGCCAGCAGCAGCCAGGGAAGCAGCGTTGCTGCGCGCCGGGTCAGCCGGCTTGGTGGTCGCTGGGCGATCAGATACGGATGCACGGCGATCGCTCCCTGGCGCTTCCGACAGTGTCGATGAATCAGGCGCTGATTATCGCCCGGTCGACCCATTCGATCCAGTGCCAGACCGGAATCGGTGTGCCGGAGGCGAGGTGCGCCATGCAGCCGATGTTGGCGGACAGAATCATTTCCGGCTGCGCGTGCAGCAGGTGGGTGAGCTTGCGCTCGCGCAGCTCGAGCGCCAATTTAGGCTGCAGCAGTGAATAGGTTCCGGCCGACCCGCAGCACAGATGCGGCTCGCTCACCGGCAGCAGCTCAGCGCCGAGCGCGGTCAGCAATTGGTCGACGTTGTCCTTGAGCTTCAGGCCATGCTGCAACGTGCAGGGTTTCTGCAATGCAATTCGCGTGACGGCGGGTGGGCCGGTGCGGCGCCGCAGTAGCTCGAGGTCCGGGCCGAGGAACTCGACCAGATCGCGCGTGGCGTCGGTGATGCAGCGCGCGTTCGCGGCGTAAGCCGGATCATGGCGCAGCAGCTGCGCGTATTCCCTGACCATCAGCGCGCAGCCCGAGGCATTGATGACGATCGCCTCGATTGCGCCGGATTCGAGCTGCGGCCACCAGGCATCGATATTGCGGCGAGCATTCTTCAGCGCTCCGGCCTGGTCGTTGAGGTGGTGCCGGATCGCTCCGCAGCAACCCGAGCGCGCGTCGATGAGCGCCTGCACGCCGATGGCGTCGAGCACGCGCGCGGTCGCGGCGTCGATCGACGGCGCCATCGCCGGCTGGGTGCAGCCATTGAGGAGCAGCACCTTGCGCGCATGCACGCGGCGCGGCCAGGCACCGGGAGCGCGGCGGCGGCCGAGCTTGGCGCGCAGTACCTGCGGCGTCGCGAAGCGCAGCGCGCGCCCGATGCGCAGTGCGGGGCCGAACAGCCAACGCCGCGTCAGGCCTTCGCGGAGCAGCCATTGGAGAGCGAGTTGATGCGCCGGGCGCTGTAGCTGTGACTCTACGACCGCGCGGCCGATGCCCACCAGGTGGCCATAATCCACGCCCGATGGGCAGGTGGTCTCGCAGTTGCCGCAGGTCAGGCACCGGTCGAGGTGCAGCTGTGTGCTGCGTGTGGCGGGTGTGCCCTCGAGCACCTGCTTGATCTGGTAGATGCGTCCGCGCGGGCCGTCCAACTCGTCGCCGAGCAACTGGTAGGTGGGGCAGGTCGCATTGCAGAATCCGCAGTGCACGCAGGCGCGCAGGATGGCATTGGCGGTATCGCCCTGCGGCGTGCCCTTGATCCAATCCGCGAGCTTGGTTTCCATGCTCGCGCCTTAGAGATCCGCGATCAGCCGGCCTGGATTAAAGATGCGGTGCGGATCGAAGCGCGCCTTGAGCCTGCGGTGGATCTGCAGTACGGTCGGCGCCAACGGATGGAATCGGCTGCCCGCGATACCGCCGCGCCACTGCAGCGCGGTGCCGCCGGCGGCGGCGGCGAGTGCTCGCATGTCCGCGAGGGACAGATCGCTCGCGCACCAGCGCAACGCTCCACCCCATTCGATCAGTTGCGTCCCCGCAGTGGCGAGCGCGAGCGGGGCCGCGGTCGAGGGCAGCGACAGTCGCCACAGCGTGCTCGCCTCGCTGAAGAACGCGTGAGTCTGGTCGCGCAGGCCGCGCCACCATTGGGCAGCAAGGCCTGCCTCGAGCAGCTCACCGCCGAGGCGCGCTCGAGCGGCGCGCAGCGCCGATGGCGCGCCGGATAAGCGCACCCAGGCCTGGCCGTGCCACCAGGCGGTCGCCGAGATCGGCAGCGGCTGGCCCGCCCAGCGGTTGAAGAGCGCCAGGGCTTCGGGTGCCGCCATCTCGAAACGTAGGCTCTGCTCCAGGCGGGGCAGCGGCAGGACTTTCAGCGACACCTCGGTGATGGCGCCGAGAATGCCGAGAGAGCCGCACAGCAGACGGGCGAGATCGAAGCCGGCGACGTTTTTTATGACTTTGCCGCCAAAATGCAGCAGTTCGCCCTGGGCGCAAAGCAGTACCGCGCCCAACACGAAATCGCGCACGGCGCCGGCCTGGAAGCGCCGCGGCCCCGACAGCCCGCAGGCGATGATGCCGCCAATCGTGGGGTCGCCGCCGAACGCCGGCGGCTCGAAGGCCAGAAACTGCTGGTGTCGCGCGAGCAGGCTTTCGACCTCGGACAGTGACGTGCCG
>JBEKRP010000066.1:0-14815 GCA_049518595.1 Steroidobacteraceae bacterium | reverse complement strand
TGGAAGTCAAATAACTTCCCTGCGCCGATCTGGGACCGCGTATGCGCGCGGGAGTGACGCCGGTCAGTGCCGGCGGCGCTCCCGCGCGCCTGCCTTGACGCTTCTGAGCCTGCTTTTGAGAGGGTGACACGATGCCGTATTCATTTACCGAAAAGAAGCGTATCCGCAAGAACTTTGGCAGACAGCAAAGCATTCTTGAAGTGCCTTACCTGCTGGCGATACAGCTCGATTCCTACCGCAGCTTCCTGCAGGCGCAGGTGCCCGAAGATCAGCGGCACGTCACCGGTCTGCACGCGGCTTTCAGGAGCGTGTTCCCGATCTCGAGCTACTCCGGCAACGCGGTGCTCGAGTACGTCAACTATCGGCTCGGCGAGCCGGTGTTCGACGTCAAGGAATGCCAGCTGCGCGGGCTGACCTATGCCGCGCCGCTGCGGGTGAAAGTGCGGCTGGTGGTCTATGACAAGGAAGCCGCCGGCGCGAAGAAGCCGATCAAAGATGTGCGCGAACAGGAGGTGTATCTCGGCGAGCTGCCGCTGATGACCGACAATGGCACCTTCATCGTCAACGGCACCGAGCGCGTCATCGTCTCGCAGCTGCATCGCTCCCCGGGCGTGTTCTTCGATCACGACCGCGGAAAAACTCACTCGTCAGGGAAGCTGCTGTTTTCAGCTCGTATCATTCCTTACCGTGGCTCCTGGCTCGATTTCGAATTCGATCCGAAGGACTGCGTGTTCGCGCGCATCGACCGGCGCCGCAAGCTCCCGGTGACGATCATCCTGCGCGCTCTCGGCATGAACGAGAGCGACATTCTCGATACCTTCTTCGAGAAGAATACCTTCACGCTCGGCAAGGAGACCGCGGCCATGCGCCTGGTGCCGCAGCGCCTGCGTGGCGAGACCGCGACCTTCGAACTGCGTATCGGCGATCAGGTGATCGTCGAGGAAGGCCGCCGCATCACGGCGCGTCATGTACGCCAGCTCGAGGATTCGGGCGTCAAGCAGCTGCCCGTTCCGCGCGAGTACCTGCAGGGCAAGGTGCTGGCCCACGACGTGGTCAACACCGGCACTGGCGAGATCATCGCCAAGGCCAACGAAGTGCTGACCGCGGCCAGCCTGCAGAAACTGGTCGAGGCCGGGATCACCGAGGTCCACACGCTCTACACCAACGATCTCGACCGCGGCCCGTACATCTCCGACACGCTGCGCATCGATCCGACCAAGACGCGCCTGGAGGCGCTGGTCGAGATCTACCGCATGATGCGTCCCGGCGAGCCGCCGACCAAGGACGCGGCGGAGAACCTGTTCAACAACCTGTTCTTCAACCTCGAGCGCTACGACCTTTCGGGCGTCGGCCGCATGAAGTTCAACCGGCGGGTCGGCCGCAAGGAAATCACCGGCTCGCAGATCCTGTCGAAGGATGACATCCTCGACGTGCTCAAGGTGCTGATCGACATACGTAACGGCAACGGTACGGTCGATGATATTGATCACCTCGGCAACCGCCGCGTGCGCAGTGTCGGCGAAATGGCCGAGAACGCGTTCCGGGTCGGGCTGGTGCGCGTCGAACGCGCGGTCAAGGAGCGCCTCACGATCGCCGAGTCCGAGCCGTTGATGCCGCAGGAGATGATCAACGCCAAGCCGGTCGCGGCCGCGGTGAAGGAGTTCTTCGGCTCCTCGCAGCTCTCGCAGTTCATGGACCAGAACAACCCGCTGTCGGAAGTCACGCACAAGCGGCGCGTATCGGCGCTGGGCCCGGGCGGCCTGACGCGCGAGCGCGCGGGATTCGAGGTGCGCGACGTGCACCCGACGCACTACGGGCGCGTGTGCCCGATCGAGACGCCGGAAGGACCGAACATCGGACTGATCAATTCGCTGTCGGTGTATGCGCGCACCAATCAGTACGGCTTCCTCGAGACGCCGTACCGGCGCGTGGACAACGGCCGCGTCACCGATCGTATCGATTTCCTGTCGGCGATCGAGGAGGGCGAGTTCGCGATCGCGCAGGCCAATGCGCGTACTGGCCCCAACGGCGAGCTCGGCGACGAGCTGGTGTCGTGCCGCTACCAGAGCGAGTTCACGCTGATGCCGCGCGAGCGCATCAACTACATGGACGTGTCGCCGAAGCAGATCGTCTCGGTCGCCGCCTCGCTGATTCCGTTCCTGGAGCATGACGACGCCAACCGCGCGCTGATGGGATCGAACATGCAGCGCCAGGCGGTGCCGACGCTGCGCTCGCAAACGCCGCTGGTGGGCACCGGCATGGAACGCCCGGTGGCGATCGATTCCGGCGTGGCCGTGGTCGGGCGTCGCGGCGGCATGGTCGACTCGGTCGATGCCTCGCGCATCGTCGTGCGGGTCAACGACAACGAGACGCTGGCGGGCGAGCCGGGCGTGGATATCTACAACCTGACGAAGTACACGCGCTCGAACCAGAACACCTGCATCAATCAGCGTCCGCTGGTCAATGCCGGCGACTCGATCGCGCGCGGCGATGTGCTGGCCGATGGTCCGTCGACGCACCTCGGTGAGCTGGCGCTCGGCCAGAACATGCTGGTCGCGTTCATGCCCTGGAACGGCTACAACTTCGAGGATTCGATCCTGATCTCCGAGCGCGTGGTGCAGGAGGACCGCTTCACGACCATTCATATCGAGGAGCTGACCTGCGTCGCGCGCGACACCAAGCTCGGACCCGAGGAGATCTCGGCCGACATCCCCAACGTGGGTGACGCCGCGCTCGCCAAGCTCGATGAGGCGGGGATTGCCTTCATCGGTGCCGAAGTGCGGGCCGGGGACATCCTGGTCGGCAAGGTCACGCCCAAGGGCGAGACGCAGCTGACGCCGGAAGAGAAGCTGCTGCGCGCGATCTTCGGCGAGAAGGCCTCGGACGTGAAGGACACGTCGCTGCGGGTGCCGCCCGGCATGGACGGCACCGTCATCGACGTACGCGTGTTCACGCGCGATGGCATCGAGAAGGATTCGCGCGCCCAGGCGATCGAGAAGGCCGAGATCGAGCGGGTACGCAAGGACTTGCAGGATCAGCGCCGTATTCTCGAGGAGGATCTGTACCAGCGGGTACGCGGCATGCTGCTCAATCACACCGCCGCGGGAGGCTCGAAGAAGCTCAAGCCCGGCACCCAGATCACGGCCGAGTACCTCGATACGCAGCCGCGCGAGGAGTGGTTCCAGATCCGCCTCGATGACGATGAGGCCAACGGCCAGCTCGAAGCCGCGGCCGAGCGTCTGCAGACGCAGCAGAAGGCGTTCGAGAAGCGCCTGGAAGAGAAGCGCGCCAAGATCACCGCCGGCGATGATCTGGCTCCCGGCGTGCTCAAGATGGTCAAGGTCTACCTGGCGGTGAAGCGCCGGGTGCAGCCGGGCGACAAGATGGCCGGCCGCCACGGCAACAAGGGCGTGATCTCGACGATCGTGCCGGTGGAGGACATGCCGTACCTGGAGGATGGCACGCCGGTTGATATCGTTTTGAATCCCCTCGGTGTGCCCTCGCGTATGAACGTCGGCCAGGTGCTCGAGACGCATCTGGGCTGGGCGGCGAAGGGACTGGGCTTGAAGATCGGGCGCATGCTCGAGGCGCAGGCGCAGACTGCTGAGCTGCGCGGCTTCCTCGGCAAGATCTACAACGAGACCGGCGGCCAGAAGGAGCGTCTCGATGAGCTCGATGATAAAGAGATCGCAGAACTGGCGCACAATCTGAAGGACGGTGTGCCGATGGCGACGCCCGTGTTCGACGGCGCGAGTGAGAAGGACATCAAGGGCCTACTGGCGCTGGCGGAAGTGCCGCTGTCCGGCCAGACCTGGCTATTCGACGGACGCACCGGCGAGCGCTTCGACCGGCAGGTGACCGTGGGCTACATGTACATGCTCAAGCTCAACCATCTGGTCGACGACAAGATGCACGCACGCTCGACCGGGCCGTACAGCCTGGTCACGCAGCAGCCGCTCGGCGGCAAGGCGCAGTTCGGCGGCCAGCGGTTCGGCGAAATGGAAGTCTGGGCGCTCGAGGCGTATGGCGCCGCGTACACGCTGCAGGAGATGCTCACGGTCAAGTCCGACGACACCGTGGGCCGCACCGCGATGTACAAGAGCATCGTCGACGGCAACCATGAAATGAAGGCCGGCATGCCCGAGTCCTTCAACGTCCTGGTCAAGGAAATCCGCTCGCTCGGCATCAATATGGAACTCGAGCAGGACTGAGGCACACGCCTTAAGGTGAACCCATGAAAGATCTACTCAAGCTCTTCAAGCAGCAGGCCCCGGTCGAACATTTCGACTCGATCAAGATCGGCCTGGCCTCGCCGGAGATGATCCGGGCCTGGTCCTATGGTGAGGTACGCAAGCCGGAGACGATCAACTACCGCACCTTCAAGCCGGAACGTGACGGCCTGTTCTGCGCCAAGATCTTCGGACCGGTGAAGGACTACGAGTGCCTGTGCGGCAAGTACAAGCGCCTCAAGCACCGCGGCGTGGTGTGCGAGAAGTGCGGCGTCGAAGTCACGCAGTCGAAGGTGCGCCGCGAGCGCATGGGCCACATCGAGCTGGCGAGCCCGGTGGCGCACATCTGGTTTCTGAAGTCGCTGCCCTCGCGCATCGGCCTGATGCTCGATATGACGCTGCGCGAGATCGAGCGCGTGCTGTATTTCGAGGCCTTCGTCGTGATCGATCCGGGCATGACGCCGATGCAGCGCGGCCAGCTGCTGACCGACGAGATGTACCTCGAGGCGATTGAGGAGCACGGCGATGAATTCGATGCGCGCATGGGCGCCGAGGCCGTGTACGAGCTGCTGCGCACGATGGATCTCAAGGCCGAGGTCATCAAGGTGCGCGAGGATATGGGCGCTACAGCTTCCGAGACCAAGCTCAAGCGCCTGTCCAAGCGCCTGAAGCTGATCGAGTCGTTCATCGAGTCGGGCAACAAGTGCGAGTGGATGGTCATGACCGTGCTGCCGGTGCTGCCGCCGGACCTGCGGCCGCTGGTGCCGCTCGATGGCGGCCGCTTCGCGACCTCAGACCTGAACGATCTTTACCGCCGCGTGATCAACCGCAACAACCGTCTGCGCCGCCTGCTGGAGCTGTCGGCGCCGGACATCATCGTGCGCAACGAGAAGCGCATGCTGCAGGAAGCGGTCGATGCGCTGCTCGACAACGGCCGCCGCGGCCGTGCTATCACCGGCACCAACCGCCGGCCGCTCAAGTCGCTGGCCGACATGATCAAGGGCAAGCAGGGGCGGTTTCGTCAGAACCTGCTCGGCAAGCGCGTGGACTATTCGGGCCGCTCGGTCATCGTCGTCGGTCCCACGCTGCGCCTGCACCAGTGCGGTCTGCCGAAGAAGATGGCGCTGGAGCTGTTCAAGCCGTTCATTTTCCACAAGCTGCAGCTGCGCGGCGAGGCCTCGACCATCAAGGCCGCCAAGCGCCTGGTGGAGCGCGAGGGGCCGGAGGTCTGGGACATCCTCGAAGAGGTGATCCGCGAGCATCCGGTGCTGCTGAACCGCGCACCGACGCTGCATCGTCTGGGCATTCAGGCGTTTGAGCCGGTGCTGATCGAGGGCAAGGCGATCCAGCTGCACCCGCTGGTCTGCACGGCATTCAATGCCGACTTCGACGGCGACCAGATGGCCGTGCACGTGCCGTTGTCGCTGGAAGCGCAGCTCGAGGCGCGCGCGCTGATGATGTCGTCGAACAACATTCTCTCGCCCGCGAACGGCGATCCGATCATCGTGCCGTCGCAGGATGTGGTGCTGGGTCTGTATTACCTCACGCGCGAGCGCATCGGTGCGATCGGTGAAGGCATGTTCTTCACCGACGTGCAGGAAGCGCATCGCGCCTATGAGAGCCGCACGGTCGACCTGCAGGCCCGCATCAAGGTGCGCCTGCGCGAGCACGTGATGGAAAACGGCGCGTTGAAGCCGCGCCGGCGCCTGGTGGCGACCACGATCGGCCGCGCGCTGCTCTCCGAGATCCTGCCGCGGGGCCTGTCCTTCGACCTGATCAATCAGGACATGACCAAGAAGGTGATCTCGGCGTGCATCAACGCCTGCTATCGCGCGCTCGGTCTGAAAGAGACGGTGATTTTCGCCGATCAGCTGATGTACATGGGGTTCCATTACGCGACCCGCTCGGCGGTGTCCTTCGGCATTGACGACATCGTGATTCCGGAGCAGAAGACCAAGCTGGTGGCGGCGGCGGATCGCGAGGTCAAGGAGATCCAGGAGCAGTACTCCTCGGGTCTGGTGACCAACGGCGAGCGCTACAACAAGGTGGTCGACATCTGGTCACGGGCCAACGACCAGGTCGCCAAGGCGATGATGGAGAAGCTTGGCACTGAGGAGGCGGTGGACAGCAAGGGTGCACAGCACCGGCAGAAGTCATTCAACTCGATCTTCATGATGGCCGACTCCGGTGCGCGCGGTTCCGCGGCACAGATCCGCCAGCTCGCCGGGATGCGCGGCCTGATGGCCAAGCCCGATGGCTCGATCATCGAGACGCCGATCACGGCGAACTTCCGCGAAGGCCTGAACGTGCTGCAGTACTTCATCTCGACGCACGGCGCGCGCAAGGGTCTGGCCGACACGGCACTGAAGACCGCGAACTCGGGCTATCTGACGCGCCGCCTGGTCGATGTCGCGCAGGACCTGGTCGTGACCGAAGAGGATTGCGGCACCACCAATGGCCTCGCGATGGCACCGCTGGTCGAAGGTGGCGATGTGGTCGAGGGTCTGGGCGAGCGTGTGCTCGGCCGTGTGACTGCGACCGAGGTACACAAGCCCGGCAACTATGGCGTGTGCTCCAACTGCTACGGTCGCGATCTTGCGCGTGGCCGGCTGATCAACATCGGCGAAGCGGTCGGCGTGATCGCGGCGCAGTCGATCGGCGAGCCCGGCACGCAGCTGACGATGCGTACCTTCCACATCGGCGGCGCGGCCTCGCGGGCCGCGGCGGCAAGCAGCGTGGAGATCCGCAACAAGGGCACGCTGCGCTTCCACCACATCAAGACGGTGGAGCACGAGAAAGGTCACCTGGTCGCGGTGTCGCGCTCGGGCGAGATCGGCGTGGTCGATGAGTTCGGCCGTGAGCGCGAGCGCTACAAGATCCCGTATGGGGCGACCATCACGGCGAAGGAAGGCTCCAAGGTCGCCGGCGGACAGGTGGTGGCCACCTGGGATCCGCATACCCATCCGGTCGTGACCGAAGTCGCCGGCTTCATCAAGTTCCAGGACTTCGTCGACGGCCTGACGGTGGCGACGCAGATCGATGAGGTCACGGGACTGTCCAGCACCGTGATGCTCGATTCGAAGCAGCGCGGTGGCAAGGACCTGCGCCCGACCATCAAGCTGCTCAACGCCAAGGGCAAGGAAGTCACCTTCGCGCACACCAACATTCCGGCGGTCTACACCTTGCCGATGGGCGCGCTGGTGAACCTCGAGGACGGCGCCAAGGTGTCGGTCGGCGACATCATCGCGCGCATCCCGCAGGAGTCGTCCAAGACCCGCGACATCACCGGCGGTCTGCCGCGCGTCGCCGATCTGTTCGAGGCCCGCAAGCCGAAGGATCCGGCGATTCTGGCCGAGAAGAGCGGCACCGTGAGCTTCGGTAAGGAGACCAAGGGCAAGCGGCGGCTGGTGATCACCAGCGACGACGGCGAGAAGTACGAGGAACTGATCCCGAAGTGGCGCCAGCTCAACGTGTTCGAGGGCGAGACCGTGGAGCGCGGCGAAGTGATCGCCGACGGCGAGCCCAATCCGCACGATATCTTGCGGCTGCAGGGCGTCGAGGCGCTGGCGAACTATCTGGTGCGCGAGATCCAGGACGTCTATCGACTGCAGGGCGTGAAGATCAACGACAAGCATATCGAGGTGATCATCCGCCAGATGCTGCGCAAGACCGAGGTGGTCGCGGCCGGCGAGACCAGTCTGCTGCGCGGTGAGCAGATCGATCGCTCGCGGGCGCTCGACATCAACGATCGTATCCAGACCGACGGCAAGCAGGCGGCGCGGCTGCAGCCGGTGCTGCTCGGCATCACCAAGGCCTCGCTCGCCACCGAGTCGTTCATCTCGGCGGCGTCGTTCCAGGAGACCACCCGTGTGCTGACCGAAGCGGCGGTTCGTGGCCTCAAGGACGATCTGCGCGGCCTGAAGGAGAACGTCATCGTCGGCCGGCTGATTCCGGCGGGCACCGGTTTTGCGGCCCACGCGCACCGGCGGCGCAAGCTCGATGAGAGCGGGCGGCGCAACTTCATGGACGTCGGCGGAGCGGTCGGCGACATGGACGAAGTCAGCGTCGGCGAGGAAGAGAGCGCGGCGGGCTGATGACGGCATGGCGCTAAGTTTTCGCGGCGCGGCGGTGAGTTGCCGCTGCGCTGCGGGAGTCTGAGCGCTGCTCGCGGCGAGCGAATTGCTAGGAATTCCACCGCCGGTTGTGGGCTTAGCGCCGTTTCCTCGCGAGCATTATGTCCATGCGTATTCACTTGGTGCGACACCGGCGTCGGCATCGTCGCATTGTGGCGGAGGCGGGACCATGAATTTTCTACCGCGCGAGCGCGCACAGGCGTTGAAGCGACGCGAAGAATGCGACATCATGTGCTCCGAAAGTCTCGACCCTTGAACAGGAAGGGTGATATGCCGGTGATGGCTGCAGCTTCGACGCAACGCGCGGCACCAGCACGTTGGACCGCGGCGCGGCTGATGGAATATTCGGAGCGGCATCTAACGCTCACCGCGCGTTCCGAAGTGTCCCCGGAGGCGCAACTCGCCTCGCGCCTGCTGGAGAACGTGCCGCTGTATCGCATCTGGGAACACACGCACGGCCGTCTGATGCAGGCCGTGGCCAGGGCACCGCAGCAGGCGGCGGCGGTGGAGTTGCGCAAGGTCACGTTCCTGACGTTGCACCGTAAGGCGCCGTTCGAATATCTGCGCGACCGGCACATCAGGGGCCGTGCGCGCCGCCAGCTGATCCAGGCACTCTTCGGGGCCCAGCAGCACTATGGGCGCTGCCTGGTGCGCGAACACGAGGCTTACGTGAGCTCGGCCTGCAGTCTCATGTGCGCCGACTCGCTGTGCAGCGTAGTGCTCGGCGATGAAGTGTTCTGCGAAGCGCTGGAGAAGTACGAGAGTGCCTATGGCGAATACTATCGCGCCTATTGCGATTCACTGCTCGCGGAACAGGCCGGCGAAACCGCGCCCATGAGTGCGTTGCTGCCCTATCTGCGCTACCAGCTTAAGATCATCCGCGATCACATGCTGGCTGGAGCGCAGCAGCAGACTATCTACAAGGATCTACAGGCCTTGTACGCCGCCACCGGCGATACGCAGAAGCTGCCGGTCCTGCGTCCGCTGCAATAACGGCGCGTCATCGCTCGCCGCCGCTCGAGGCCTGCTCCTTGATCGCGGCGGTGCGGGTCTAAAGCCTTCCGCGCCCCGCCATGCTCAACTTTGCCGGCCTCAGCCTGCGCCGCGGTAAGCGGTTGCTGTTTACCGGCGCCACCTTCAGCCTGTTTCGCGGCGAAAAGGTCGGCATCACCGGCGAGAACGGCAGCGGCAAGTCGAGCCTGTTGGCGCTGGTACTGGGCGAACTGACGCCTGAGGCCGGCAGTTTCGACATGCCGTCGCAGCTGGCGATCGCACACGTGTCGCAGGAGCTGCTGGCCAGTGGTCGCGAGGCGATCGAGTTCGTGCTCGACGGCGATGCCGAGCTGCGCGAGATCGAGCGCTCGCTCGCGGCCGCCGAGCAGGCGGATGACGGCGTGCGCCTCGGCGAGCTGCACGGGCGTTACGCCAGCATCGGCGGCTACGATGCGAGCAGTCGCGCGGCGCAGCTGATGCATGGCCTGGGCTTCCACAGCAGCGACGAGCGACGCCCGGTCAGCGCGTTCTCGGGCGGCTGGCGGGTGCGCCTGAACGTGGCGCAGGCGCTGATGTGCCGTTCGGATCTGCTGCTGCTCGATGAGCCGACCAATCACCTGGATCTGGATGCGATCGTCTGGCTCGAGGGCTGGCTGTGCGCCTATCCGGGCACGTTGCTGATGATCTCGCATGATCGGGAGTTTCTCGATCGCGTGGTCGATCGGATCGTGAATATCGAGCACGGCAGGGCGCAGGCGTATCGCGGCAACTACTCATCGTTCGAGGAACAGCGCGCCACCGAGCTGTCGCAGCAGGCCGCGCTGTTTGCACGCCAGCAGCGCGAGATCCGGCACATGGAGTCGTTCGTCGAGCGCTTCCGCGCCAAGGCCAGCAAGGCGCGCCAGGCGCAGAGCCGTCTCAAGGCGCTGGAACGCATGCAGCGCATCGCGCCGGCACATGTGGATAGCGAGTTCGAATTTTCATTTGCGCGACCCGATAAGTTGCCGCGCCCGCTGCTGGCGCTCGAGCGGCAGTCGGTCGGCTATGACGGCCGCGCCGTCATCGAAGGCCTGAACCTGACGATCGGACCGGGTGATCGGCTGGCGCTGCTCGGCCGCAACGGGGCCGGAAAGTCCACGGTCATGAAGCTGCTGGCGGGCGAGCTGGCGGCGCTCAGCGGCACCCGCACCGAGGCACGGGATCTGCGCATCGGCTATTTCGCGCAGCATCAGCTCGAGCAGCTGCGGGCCGCCGATTCCCCGGTCGAGCATCTGAGCGACTGCAGTGAAGCCATGGGCCGGCGGGCGCCGGAAGCGGAGCTGCGGGATTTCCTGGCGGGCTTCGGCTTTCGGGGCGATCGCGTGTTCGAGCCGGTGGCGCCGTTTTCCGGCGGCGAGAAGGCGCGACTGGTGCTGGCGCTGCTGGCCTATCAACGGCCCAACCTGCTGCTGCTCGACGAGCCGACCAACCACCTGGATCTGGAGATGCGCCAGGCGCTGGCGGTGGCGCTGCAGGAGTACGAGGGCGCGGTTGTGCTGGTATCGCATGACCGGCACCTGCTGCGGGTGGTCGCGGATGAGCTGCTGCTGGTGCACGACGGCAGCCTCGCGCCATTCGACGGGGATCTTGAGGACTATGCGCGCTGGCTCGCCACGAGCGCGGTGCCGCAAGCGGCGGCCCCGGCGAGCGGCGCGGCAACCCGGCCCGGCGAGCTGCCGCGCGGCACTCCTGCGGCACGGAAGCAACGCAAACGCCAGCAGGCCGAACGGCGCACGGCTTTGGGTCCGCTGAAGGCGGCGCTCGCCGAGCAGGAGCGTGAGCTCGAACGGCTGCTGGCCACGCGGACGCAGATCGAGCGGGAACTGGCCTTGCCGCCGCAGAGCCTCGACACCGACCGCAAGCGCCTGATGGAGCTGACCGAGCAACAGGCGCAGCTGAGCAAAGTCATCCAGGGTCTGGAGAGTTCATGGATGGAGGCCGCGGCGCGTCTCGAGGCACTTGCTGCACGGCAGCATGACGTTGACTAAACACAGGCCGCTACCTAGAATCGCCGGCCTTTGTCGGTCCGGCCCAACGACAGCCTGGCCGCCAAACAGTGATTCGACGCGCCGGGCCGTCCCCACTCAAGGGACGGCCCGGCGCTTCTCATACGCCGCATCATCATTCGATTTGGGAATGCTGGAGTTTGAATGGCCACCACCGGTCAGTTGATCCGTCAGCCGCGCCGCTCCAAAGCGGAGAAAACCAAGGTCCCGGCGCTCGGTGCCTCGCCGCAGAAGCGCGGCGTGTGCACGCGCGTGTACACCACCACGCCGAAGAAGCCGAACTCGGCGTTGCGCAAGGTTGCGCGTGTGCGCCTGACCAATGGCTACGAGGTGTCGAGCTATATCGGCGGCGAAGGCCACAACCTGCAGGAGCACTCGGTGGTACTGATCCGCGGCGGCCGCGTCAAGGATCTCCCGGGTGTGCGCTATCACACGGTGCGCGGCACGCTCGACTGTGCCGGCGTGGGTAACCGCAAGCAGGGCCGCTCTAAGTACGGCGCCAAGCAGCCGAAGAAATAGAGAGGTATTGAAGCATGTCCCGTCGCGCCGCGGCCCCGAGCCGCACCGTCCTGCCGGACCCGAAGTTCAACAGCGAGATGCTGGCCAAGTTCATGAATGTGGTCATGCACAGCGGCAAGAAGTCCGCCGCCGAGCACATTCTCTATGGCGCCATCGAGCGC
Organism: Steroidobacteraceae bacterium; assembly: GCA_049518595.1. Classification (GTDB taxonomy): domain Bacteria; phylum Pseudomonadota; class Gammaproteobacteria; order Steroidobacterales; family Steroidobacteraceae; genus FEN-1191. Next base: position 2,735 of record JBEKRP010000066.1, on the reverse strand, counting down.
ATCAGCGAGAAGACCGGCCGCCAGGGTGCCGAGGCGATCGAGCTGCTCTCGCAGGCGCTCGATAACGTCAAGCCCGTGGTCGAGGTGAAGTCACGCCGCGTCGGTGGCGCCACCTACCAGGTCCCGGTCGAGGTGCGGGCCAGCCGTCGCCAGACGCTGGCGATGCGCTGGGTCATCGAGGCGGCGCGCGATCGCAGCGAGAAGTCAATGGCCTTCCGCCTGGCGCACGAGCTGCTCGATGCCGCGGAGAACCGCGGCGCGGCCGTGCGCAAGCGCGAGGACACACACCGCATGGCCGAGGCCAACAAGGCCTTTGCGCACTACCGCTGGTGATTTTCTCAGGCCGCAGGAGCACATCTTGGCACGTGTCACGCCCATCGAGCGTTATCGGAACATCGGCATCTCGGCGCATATCGACGCCGGGAAGACGACGGCGACCGAGCGCATCCTGTTCTATACCGGCGTGTCGCACAAGATCGGCGAAGTGCATGACGGGGCCGCGGTCATGGACTATATGGAACAGGAGCAGGAGCGCGGCATCACGATTACATCCGCCGCGACCACCTGCTTCTGGAAGGGCATGGACAAGACCTTCCCCGAGCACCGCATCAACATCATCGATACGCCCGGACACGTCGACTTCACCATTGAAGTCGAGCGCTCGCTGCGCGTGCTCGATAGCGCCGTGGCGCTGTTTGACTCGGTCGCCGGCGTGCAGCCGCAGTCGGAGACGGTATGGCGGCAGATGAACCGTTATGCCGTGCCGCGCATCGCTTTCGTCAACAAGATGGACCGCGCCGGCGCGAATTTCCTGCGCTGCGTGGACATGATCCGCACGCGCCTGCGGGCCAACCCGGTGCCGATTCAGCTGCCGATCGGCGCCGAAGAGGACTTCGAGGGCGTGGTCGATCTCATCAAGATGAAGGCCATCTACTGGGACATGGAAACCCAGGGAATGAAATTCGAGTTCGGCGATGTGCCAGCCGCGCTGCGGGCGCAGTGCGAGGCGCAGCGGGCGAAGATGATCGAAGCGGCCGCCGAAGGCGACGAGGAGCTGCTGACCAAGTACCTCGAGGGTGAGCCGCTGTCGCACGAGGAGATCAAGCGCGGCCTGAGGGCCCGCTCCATCAAGAACGAGGTCGTGCTGTGCATGTGCGGCTCGGCTTTCAAGAACAAGGGCGTGCAGGCACTGCTGGACGCGGTGATCGAGTTCATGCCCTCGCCGATCGACATGCCGGATGTCAAAGGCATCGATTCGGACGGCGAGCCGATCACGCGCAAGGCCGATGACAATGAGCCGTTCGCCGCGCTGGCGTTCAAGATCCTGAATGATCCGTTTGTCGGCAACCTGACCTTCTTCCGTGTCTACTCGGGGACGCTGAACTCGGGTGACACGGTGTACGTGCCGACCAAGGACCGCAAGGAGCGCATCGGCCGTCTGCTGCAGATGCACGCCAACGAGCGCAGTGAGATCAAGGAGGTACGCGCCGGCGATATCGCCGCGGCCGTGGGCCTCAAGGACGTGATCACCGGCGACACGCTGTGCGATCTCGATAAGGTCATCACGCTCGAGAAGATGGTGATCCCCATACCGGTCATCCAGGTCGCGGTCGAACCCAAGACCAAGGCCGACCAGGAGAAGATGGGCATGGCGCTGCAGCGCTTGGCGAAGGAAGACCCGTCATTCCGCGTGTCGACCGACGAGGAGTCGGGGCAAACGCTGATCGCCGGCATGGGCGAGCTGCACCTCGAGATCATCGTCGATCGTATGAAGCGCGAGTTCAAGGTCGAGGCCAATGTCGGCAAGCCGCAGGTGGCGTATCGCGAGACCATTCGCGGCACGGTCGAGTCCGAAGGCAAGCACGTCAAGCAGTCCGGCGGCCGCGGTCAATATGGCCACGTGTGGCTCAAGATCGAGCCGAACGAGATCGGCAAGGGCGTTGAGTTCAAGAACGGCATCGTCGGCGGCACCGTGCCGCGCGAATTCATTCCGGCGGTCGAGAAGGGCGTCAAAGAGGCCTGCGAGACCGGCGTCATGGCCGGCTATCCGGTCGTGGATGTGAAAGTCACGCTGATCGACGGTTCGTACCACGACGTCGACTCGGACGAAATCTCATTTCGCATGGCGGCGATCTTCGGCTTCAAGGATGGTTTCCGGCGCGCCAAGCCGGTGATCCTCGAGCCGATCATGAAGGTCGAAGTGGTGACGCCCGAGGATTACATGGGTGATGTGATCGGCGATCTGAATCGCCGGCGCGGCCAGATCATGAGCATGGAAGATACGCCGGCGGGCAAGACCGTCACGGCTGAAGTGCCGCTGGCCGAGATGTTCCAGTACGCGACCACGGTGCGCTCGATGAGCCAGGGTCGCGCGACGTTCACGATGGAGTTCGCGAAATACATGGAAGTGCCGGCGAGCATCGCCGAGACGATTATTAAGAAGTAATCGGCTGATATGCAGGTATGAACCATGCAGAGAATTTTTGATAACAAAAATTCTCTGCATGGTTCATACCTGCAAATAGCCAAGTACTTGTTGGTGTTCGGTTCGACATGATTCGAGCCGGCGATTGAGTGCAGTAGCGGGATTCTTCAGAGGTTACTCGTATGTCCAAGGAAAAATTTGAACGCACCAAGCCGCACGTGAACGTGGGGACGATAGGGCATGTGGATCATGGCAAGACGACGCTGACGGCGGCGCTGACCAAGGTGATGGCCGAGACGAATGGCGGCAC
>JBEKRP010000065.1:0-8422 GCA_049518595.1 Steroidobacteraceae bacterium | reverse complement strand
ACCTCAAATGCGGCGCTTGATCTTAAATTCCCGCCCCCCAATCCCAGTTGCCTCGTGCCGGTGTAGCTCCGCGCTGACAATTTCGCCGCTTCTTAGGCGTACTTCGGCGATACCCTTGCGCTTTCGCCACCTGCCGCGGCCATAGCGCTTGCGCAACCTGCGCTATCGCACGAATGCCGGACCCTGTTGCAATCGTTTCGGCTTCAGCAATGTCGCCAAGAATCTCAAAGTGCCTGTTGCATCGTTCCAGAGCACGCGACATCGGTCAAACATGACGCTGAATGGGTGATGGCCGTTCATGCCTACGAATTCACAGCGCGGGTTCGGTGGGCTCATCGGGTGGCCTTCCAAACCTTCAGAGCACAGTGTTTTGCCGCCAGCGTGAAGTCATCATCCGTTGTCAGCAGCGTGAGTTCGTGTCGAATGCAAAGCTGGGCCAGCAACGCATCGATCGTCCCCATCTGTACACCCGAGCGGCGACAGCGATTGCGAACTTCCGCGGCGTCGATGTAGTCGCGCCGGTCAGGGACTAGAAGCGGCAACGCCGCGAATCTTTGGAGAATCTCCTTGCGCGCGCGCGGCCCCGCGAACCCCTGCAGCAATTCCTGAAGCACCAGCCCGGTGGTCACGATGGTATCGCCGCCCTCAAGCGCCGTGCGCAGCGCCTCGACGGCTGGCGCTCCCGATGCGCTGTCGCGGCGAAGAGCCAGTGACCAGACGCTGGTATCGACCAGCAAGGTCATCGGCGGGATCGTTCGGCCTTGTAATCGAACGACTCGTCCCACTCGAGTTTGCCCATAAGCTCTAGCAGGCGCTTTTGCTGGCGACGCGCGATGTATTCTTGCAGCGCACGGGTCACGGCCGCCTTTTTGGTGCGCTCGCCACCGACTTTTACGGCTTGCTCAAGCAGCGCCGGATCGAGCGAGAGATTCGTCGCAATGTGTCACCTCTTACACACGAGTCTACACATACCTCGGCGGGTTAGCAAATGGTGCGGGGCCCTCGAGCGGCTGCGCTGATTTGCGCGCGAGCCGCGAGTGCTGCTGCTTTCTGGGCCTGGACCGCTGAGGATGACGCTCGGCTATTCTGCGTCAGCTCAACCGTTGGTTGGAGCGACTCGCCCAGAATTTCACGAGAGCAACGCCGGCGATCAACCCCGACACCGCAACGCTGGCTAAATAGATATACATCGCACGGCATACTCGCCCCGTCTTGGGCCGTCAATGGCCCCTCACATCATTCCCCTGACACCCTGTCCCGCTACTCGCCACAGACAATATTTCAGTGCTTCGAGCGTCTATCCTTGTATGGACGACGCCATGGCAGTCCCCCGAATGATGGCCGAGGACAACTCACGAATCGCGGCCGCCGTGGCTGCACAAGGGCCCCGGCTGCGGGCGTTTGTGCGCCGGCAAGTCGCCGATCTGAGCGAGGTCGAGGATATCGTGCAGGACACGTTTCTCGAACTCGTCTCCGCGTACCGGCTGGTGGAGCCCATCGAGCACCTGGCCGCCTGGCTGATGCGAGTGGCCCGCAACCGCATCATCGATCGGTTCAGGGCACGGTCTCGCCAGACATCGCTGAGTGATTCGTCCGGCCCCGATGTCGTCGGCTCCTCATCCGAACCCTCGCACGTTCTGGACGAGTGGCTCGCGCCCGCCGATGCAGGCCCCGAGTCCGCCTACGTGCGCGAGGTACTCGCCGATGAACTGGTCGCGGCCCTTGATGAACTACCAGCGCCACAGCGCGACGTGTTCGTGGCCCACGAGCTTGAGGGACGCACTTTCAAGGAACTCGCTGCCGAGACCGGGGTTGGCCTGAACACCCTGCTGGGCCGAAAACACGCCGCTGTTCGCCACCTGCGACGACGGCTAGAGGACATTCGTTCGGAATTCGACATTTAGAGGATGCAGTCATGAAGCGATTTTGGATTTTCAGGGGCCTCAAGGTTCTGGCTATCGCCACCCTCGCCGTCAGCGTGTTCGGCTACGTGGTGATGTTGCTCTGGAACTGGGTAGTCCCCGCGGTAACGGGCTTCCATGCCGTTACGTTTATGCAAGCACTGGCGCTGCTCGTGCTCTCGCGCATCCTGTTCGGTGGTCTTCGAGTTCACGGGGGCGGCTGGCACTGGCGCCATCGCCTGCGGGAGCGCTGGGAACAGATGACGCCCGAGCAGCGTGAGCAATTTCAGGGTTTCCTGGGACCCCGCCACAGCTGCCACACGGCTCACGAGCCCCGTCCCCCGGCGTCCGAGGAGGCGAAATGAGCGCTGCGCAGTCATGTCGTGCCGCGACGCCCGGCCGCCGATTCTGGGTGCGCGCGAGCCTTTGCCCGTGGGCGCTCTCTGGCGTACGAGGCGCGGAGCCTTAAATCCGCTGGCAGTCGCTCAGAGGCATTGATCTACAGGGCGCATTTTGGATAACCAAAATTGCGCCCCATAGTTCAATGCCTCTCAACGGCTGCTGCCGAATAAAGGCTTCAGGCCTCGTCGGCGCGCAGCAGGCCGGCGATGTAGGGTGCAGCGCCGCTGTCCGGGAACACGTCATGGTCCAGTGCGCCGGTGGCGATCTGCAGGTGATCGTGCAGCACGCTCTTCATCACCGACCGCAGATCGAGCGTCGGTTTCAGGTCGCGCTGTTGATACAAGGCGCGTGCCGACAGTCCCGGCCAGTCCGCCAGTACTCGCCCACCCGCCACGGCGCCGCCGAGCACGAACGCCGCGCTGGCTGTGCCGTGATCGGTGCCGCGGGTGCCATTGGCGGCGGCGGTGCGGCCGAACTCGGTGGCCAGCAACACCACGGTCCGCGGCCAGACGTCGCCTAGTGTCTCCTTCAGGATGCGCAGGCTCTGATCGAGCACGCTCAGACGCGTGCGCAGCTGTCCCTGCGCGCCGCCTTCGTTGAAATGGGTATCCCAACCGGTGGTGTCGAACACCGCCACCGCCGGACCGTCGTCGCGACGCAGGAATCCGGCCGCGGTGCGTACGGTCTCGGTGTAGCGCCCCGCCGTCGATCGCTCGGTCGTGCGCATCGCCTGGCCGTCCTGGGCTTCACTTCCCATCGCGGGCGACTGCGGCCGCGCGGCCAGACTGCCGGCAGCCAAGGCCTCCGCGAGCCGCCGCGCCAGCAACGGATCACTGGCATAACGATCGGCGATGCGGCGCATGGTGTCATCGTCGAGATCCGGCAGCACCGAGGGCGACCACGAGGCCACCTCGGCGGATCCTCGCAGCACCAGCGGGACGTTCTGTGCCAGCGCCACGCCGCTCTCGCGGCCGCGGCGATTGGTCGATGGCAGATTCATCAATGCGCGATTGAGCCAGCCGGTCTGCGTCGCGTGCGGCTTGGCGATGCCGCTCTCGAGCACGTCCTGACCGTCGAAGTGGGAGCGTTCGCGGTACGCTGTAGCCACGGCCGGCAGCACCAGCAGCTCACGGGCGGCATAGGCCTCGTGCATGAATTGCAGACCGGGGTTGAGACCGAAGAACCCATCGAGTGCCAGCGCGCCGTCGCTGCCTGCCGGTGCGGCAATGGCGAGCTCACCGCGCAGCCGCGCGTAGTCCGGATCCGCGTACGGCGGCACCGCCGACAGCCCATCGAGCGCGCCGCGCAGAATGATGAATACGAAGCGCGACGGGCTCGCGGCCGGCGCGGCAAAGCTGTAGCGGGCCGCGAATGCTGCCCCGCTCGCGGCCAGCCCGAGCTTCAGCAGCGAGCGTCGATTGATCGGCACATGGTGATCGCGATGCATCAGCGATACCTCATCGTCGCAGAAATTCCGGCGCCGTCAGCAACAGCGTCAACGCCTGCCCATCGCTGGCGGCACGCTGCAGGCTCGCGCGCGTCTCGTCGCTGTAGGTGGCGCCCAGCAGCTGCGGCCCGAGCTCGGCGACCGCGCGCGTACCGCCCAGCCGCTGCGCCACGGCGTCAGCGAATTCGATGCGCTTCATCAGCGCCGATGCCCCGTCCCAGTCGTCGCTGCGATCCGGCCAACCGGCGGGCGAGCCGGGGGCGAACTGCCGCTGTCCGAGCACGTCGAACGCGGCAATCGATCGCGGCCCATCCGCGACCGGTAGCTGCAGACCGCGATAGATCGACAGCAGGTAATCCTGCGGCGTCTTGTATTTCGCCAGCGGCGTTTGCCAGGCCTGCTCGCAGGCGATCAGCGCCCGGTAGACCTGCGGCAGATCCCCGCCGCCGCGCTCGAAGGCCTGAGCAATGCGCGCCACAGCGGCCGGCGGCGGATCATCGGCAATGAAGTGGCGCGCCAGCTTGGTCGCGATATGCCGCGCCGTCGGGCTCGCCAGCGCCAGATCATTCAGCACCGCGCGCCCCTGCGCCTGATCCGCTTGATCGTAGCGGCGGCGGAACACGGTTTTTGCGCCGGGCTCGTGCAGCAGCGGACGAAACAGGAATTGTCCGATCGAGGCTGCCTGCATGGGACCGGCGCCGTCGCCACCGCCGAGCGACCAGCCCGTGAGTACTTTGGCGAAACTGGTGACGTCGGCCTGCGTATAGCCGGCGTCGACGCCGAGCGTATGCAGCTCGAGAATTTCCCGCGCCAGATTCTCATTCAGCCCGAGCGTGCGCTCGCGGCGTGCCGCGCGCTGCGCGAGCATCGAAGTCGGTCCGACCGAACGCTGGTTGTCCAGATACAGCAGCATGGCCGGGTGCTGCTCGACGGCGAGCAGCAGCTCACGGAAATTGCCGAGCACATGCGGCCGGATCGCCTCGCGCTCGAGGCTGCCGGCGACACCCAGCACCGCCAGCTTGTCGACCGAGACGGCGAAATGATTGCTCCAGAAATACACCAGCCGTTCGACCCACGGGCGCTCGGTGGCGACCGCATTGCGCAGGCGTGCCTGCACTTCAGCGATGTAGATCGGCCGGTATAGCTGCGGCAAGCGCATGATCGCCGCCAGCGCTTCGGTCGATACTGGCGCCGCGCCAGCCGTCGCATTGCCCTCTTCGGCAGCCCCGGCAGGCCCCGCAGCCGCGGCTCGCCGCTGGGATTGCAGTTGCTGCCGTATGGCCGCGGCGTCGCTGAGGATCTCGGCCGAAGGGCGCAGCCCGGCTGCCGGCAGAGCCGGTGCCGGGCCACGCAGCTGCGCCTCGAGCCAGCCGCGCGCGTCGGCACCGATGACGCCGAGCTCGCCAGGCTTCGCGCCCAGGCCGAAGCGATTGGCGGCAATGGCGGGGGAGTAATTCAGCGACACGGTAATACCAAATCCTGAGCGCGAAGCAGCGCGTGGCCTTGAGTGAGGAGCGCGCAAGATCGAGGATCGTTGACCGCGCACTGTGAACGAGACCGCGCTGCTGGGCTCATCGTGGCTCGCTCAGGCCAGCAGATCACCAGTCAGAGCGCCACAGCGGACATAATTCGGAATCGGCGGCGCGCCGCCAGCCTTTGCTCCTCGCTCATCATGCTTTATCTTTCCCGGGCAGACACCGCGCACCGTCTCGCGGTGCCGACGATTCCAAGACAATAGGATGGTCTGGCGTGGCAGAGCCCCACCTGTTTCCCGCTCACAGATCACCGTCCGCCGGAGGTGTCCGCATGCTTCGCCCACTGGTGCGCGTGGCCACGTTAGCGGCGCTGATGGCGAGCCTCGTGAGCTGCTCGTTGATTTCATGGAAGAGTCCGGAAAAGCCGCTGTCCACGCGCGATCTCAACGCACGCATCCTGACGCACGAGTATTCTGCGCACTTCATTGCTGCCGTCGAACAGACCGCCGACCAGATCTCCGCCGCTACCGAGGATCCCGCGGTACGCCTCAACGCGCTGCGCTGGAAGATTGCCGCATCAGACAAGAGTCGGCGTGCCGCGAGCCAGATCGCGCCCATGATGGGCCTGCTGGACACCTGGGCGTTGTCGGTTCAAATGCAGCAGTATCTCGCCGATGGCGCGGGACAAACCTTGTTTGCCACCCAGCAGCCGCTCGCCGTGACGCTCGCGGCCGAACTGGCCGGGCAGGCGCTAGAGCTGGCCGGGCGACTCACGGCGCCGGACGAGTTCGACCACGACCAGCGGTTCATCGATGGCTACGTTCGCGCGCACCCGATTGATAGCCTCGAATTCGCACGTGCTTCGATCGTGGATCTTTGGACGCACGATACCGGCGCTCAGGTCAGACTGGTCGACTCGCTGGGCACGGTCCCCGAGGCCCTGGCAGACGCGGGCGACCTGCTGCGCATGTACGGTGACACGGGCCCTTCACAGCTGCTCTGGAAGGCCCAACTGGCTGCGCAGGAGTCCGGACTGAGCGGCAAAGAGTTGCAGCTGGCGCTGCAGCGCCTGGATGAGCGCATGGCAGCGCTGTCGGTGATGGCTGACGAGACGCCGAATCTGGTGAAGGGCGTCGTGCGCGACGTTCGTATGCGCTTCAACACCTCCTGGGCCGAGATGCTGGGCGCCCTTCACGCTGAGGGCAGAACGCTGTCCGCCTCGGTGAGCGACGAACGGCAGGCCGCGGTGGAGGCGGTGGACGTCGAGCGCGCAGCCGTCGCCGCGGATGCCGCCCGAATTGCCAGTCAGGTCATTCGCGATGCCGGTGAGGAGGCTCGCCGTCTCATCCGCGAGGCGTTGTTCGTGGTCATCGCCATGGCGGTGGTCCTGCTCGGCCTGCCGTTTGCCGCCGGCTATTTCGTGGGGCGTGCGCGCCGCAGTCAATGATTTCACCGCGGCGCGCCTGCGCCGGGCTGTCATTCCGCGGGCACCGCCGCCGCCTCGACCGATGCCTGGGATCGGGTCAGGTTCTCGCGTACGAACCCGATGTGTTCCCGCAGGATGTAGAGCTGCTCGGCGTGTGAGCCGGGCATCTTGCGGGAGATCACGGACTTTTCGATCTCGTCGAGCCGATCGAGAAGGGCTGCCCGCCGTTCCTCCGAGAGCTCCCCCTGCGCCTCGCGCTCGAGAGCCATCAGTTCGCCGTAGCGGCGGTGGATGCGCCTCTTGATGCGCCAGCTGTACAGTTGCGGCAGGAATCGCAGTCCGGGGATCACGACCACCAGTATCGGCACCAGCACGACCAGCGCTCGATCGACCAGGCTCGCCAGCCAAAACGGCAGGTAACGGTAGGCAATGCCTCTACTGCCCGATTTGTAATAGCGCGCGGCATCGGTGCTGATCGGGAATGCGTGCGTCACGGGAGTCGGGAATTGACCCGCCGATTGCAGCAGTGAGGCGTGGCCGTGCACTTGCAACGCCGCTTCGATCAGCAGGTCGGACAACGCTGGGTGCAGGTTCGAATGCGCCAACAGCTCAACGGTCGGCGCCAGCATGTTGATGCTGGAGCGTGGAAGATCCTCTCCCAGATCGAACGCGCCCGACGGCAACACGAGTCTGTTCAAATAGGGAAAGCGACGCACGTAGGCGTCGGCTTGGGAAAAATCGAACAAGCGGATGCCCCGGGCGTGAAGCATTTCGCGAATGATTACCGGCGCGGCCGAGTCCCCGGTCAGGAATATCGCCTCCACCTGCTTGCGCAACAGCGCGGTCGTGGCCGCCGGTCCTTCCAGGCTCAGCAGCTGCGTGGGCCCCTGCGGCTCAATCTCATTGGCCTTCAGCAGCGCCAGCGCCAGAGCGCGGGTGCCACTGCCTTCCGGACCGATCGCGATGCGCTTGGAGCGCAGCTCCGATAGCCGCAGCAACGGCTTGGGGCTGCGATAAAAGATCGTCAGCGGTTCGTAGAACATACTGCCGAGCGACACCACATCGCTGGTGTCGGCGCACTCCGAGATCCCCGATTGCACCAGCCCGATATCGACGCCCGAATGCCCATCGCATAGCCGGTTCAGGTTCTCGAGCGAGCCTTCGGAATTGACGATTTTGAGTTCGATGCCGTTGCGCTTCAGGATCTTCTGGTACTGCTCGGCTACCGTTTCGAAGGTACTGCCCTTGGGACCGCTGCTCATGGTCAGCGTATGAGGCGGGGCCGGACGCACATAGTGCAGGGCCAGCAAAATGGCGGCTGCGCTCAGCAGCAGGATTGGCCCCAGAGTCTCCGCGAGGTCCCGCCAGGACACCGTGGTGATCTTCAGCGGCAGGTACGACGAGACCCGGCGCCTGGGCTTGTGGTACGACGAGACCCGGCGCCTGGGCTTGTTCTCACTCGCTTGCGGGTCGAGTCCCATGGTCGAGGGCGTGCCGGTTCACGGCGCTACTTGTTAGCCGGTGGCGCCGCTGTAATGGGCGAGAGATCCGTCCGGTACTCATGCCGCCGCCCTCGCTGTTTCTGTCCCTGCTTCACAGACGCGAGATGCGCTGCTCGGCGGAACCAGCGAGGCCGAAGACTCGTTCCCGCACACGGAGGTCCGACACCTGGACCCGATCAGGATATTCCGAGCCGCATTCTGGTCTCGATCGTGCGACTCACCGCAGTCGCCACATACCCATGATCTTACAATCAACCCGTTGACCCCTC
>JBEKRP010000064.1:0-8351 GCA_049518595.1 Steroidobacteraceae bacterium | reverse complement strand
GCGTCGACGTCACGGGTTTCGAGCAAGGTACCGGTCTGCAGATCGAGCGCCACGATCTCGCCCGGTCCGAGCTTGCCTTTGCGCACCACGTCTTCGGGCGCGTAGTCCCAGACACCGATCTCGGAGGCGATCGTCAGGTGACGATTTTTTGTTATGACGAAGCGCGCCGGGCGCAGGCCATTGCGGTCGAGCGCGCAGGCCGCATAGCGGCCATCGGTCAGCACCACGCCGGCCGGACCATCCCAGGGTTCCATGTGCGCGGAATAGAACTCGTAGAACGCGCGCAGATCGGCATCGAGGGTATCGACCGACTGCCAGGCCGGCGGGATCAGCAGACGCAGGGCATGCATCACGTCCAGGCCGCCCATGAGCAGCAGCTCGACCATGTTGTCGAGGCTCTGCGAGTCCGAGCCGGAGAGCGACACCAGCGGCATGATATCGGCGAGGTCCGGCAGCAGCGGCGAGCGCAGCACGGGTGCGCGCGCGAGCGCCCACTGCCGGTTGCCTTCGATCGTGTTGATCTCGCCATTGTGGGCTATGAGGCGGTACGGGTGCGCCAGGCGCCACTGCGGCAGCGTGTTGGTCGAGAAGCGCTGGTGGAACACCGCCACCGAGGCCTCGAGCCGCGGGTCGGCGAGGTCGAGGTAGAACTCGGCCAGATACTGCGGCATGACCATGCCCTTGTAGACGATGGTGCTGGCCGAGAGGCTCGGCACGTAGAACATCGAGTCGGCCTCGAGCTGCTTCTCGGCGCGGCGGCGCGCCAGGAACAGCTTGCGGTTGAAGCTGGCGTCGTCGATGTCCGCGATGCGGCAATTGACGAACAGCTGCTCGATGCGCGGCAGGGTCTTCAGGGCCTCGGGACCGCAGGCTTCCGGGGTGGTCGGCAGCACGCGCCAACCCGCTAGACTTAAGCCCTCGCGCTCGAGCTGGGTCTTCAGTTCGGTGCGCGCCGCCTCGGCCAGCGCCGCATCGCGGTGCAGAAACACCAGGCCGGAGGCGAAGCGGGGACTGAGCTTGATCTTGGCGTCCTTGGCCAGCGCGCGCAGGAACTTCTCGGGTTTCTTCAGCAGCAGGCCGCAGCCATCGCCGGTCTTGCCGTCGGTGGCGATGGCGCCGCGATGCGTCAGGCGATTGAGCGAGGCGATGGCCGTCTGCACCAGCCAATGGCTGGGTTTGTCGTCGAGACTGGCGATCAGGCCGAAGCCGCAGCCGTCGCGTTCGAATGCCTCGCGGTATAGCCCGCGGTTGGTCTCATTGGTCATCGTAGTGGCCCCATCTTTCGCCGCCCGTCGAGGGCGAGCCGATCTGAAGCCGCTGGGCGGCGAACTCCCACGGCCTATGCTGCAAGAACTGTGCGATACCGGTGACAGGTCCGGCAGCCCGGTGGCCGGAAGTTGCGGGTCAAGCGACCCTCAGTGCCTGCGGCACCAGATCCCTCCCAAATATACCGATCAGAGGCTTGCGGTCAACGACGAAAAAGGCTTCGGGGTGAACCCGGGCCGGGCCGGCGCACTCGACGTCCCGCCTGCCGTGCCGTGGATAGGCCGGGTAGCGGGTTCAGTGGCTCAGTAGGCGGCTAACGTATTACCCAGCGCAGGGTCAGCGTCAGGGCGGTGAACAGAACCCCGACGGCGACGACCAGCATCGACCCGAGGCGGATCGTCATCGAGGCACGTAACAGCTCTAAATCGCTCTTGGCGGCCGTGCGAGCATTGTTCAGATCCTGCCTCAGCAGCTCACTATCGCCTCTGGCAGCTGAACGGGCGCCATCCAATTCCTGTCTCAGCAGCGTGATGTCGCTCTTAGCGGCCAAACGAGCGCCATCCAGGTCCTGCCTCAGCAGCTCGATATCGCTCTTCGCAGCCAAACGAGCGCCATCCAGGTCCTGCCTCAGCAGCGCGATATCGCTCTTCGCAGCCAAACGAGCGCCATCCACATCCTGCCTCAGCAGCTCGATATCGCTCTTAGCAGCCAAACGAACGCCATCCAGGTCCTGCCTCAGCAGCTCGATATCGCTCTTGGTTGCCAATATGGCGGCCATGTCCCGTTCCATCGCATCGACGACTGCCCGCGCCTTGTCGGCCGGCACATTGATGCTCAGCAACGCATCATACAACGAATAGAGCGCATTCATTCCGCGATCCTAAGTCGCTGCGCGGGCTCCAGTTACCCGGCATTTACGTCGCAATTGTCCCGATTCTCGATGTGCTTTCGAGGGATGCACGCGCGAGCGCCCACTGCAGTGTCCGGCACGGCGCGCTGAGGCTATGGTCATGCGCCTTGAGGACCGGACGGGGCCTTGATTCCGGTGCTGAAAGTGGCTGATTGCGAGAGCGCAGGTCCAATCAGCGCACATCGCACCGGGTGCGCTTGTGCGCCGCAGCGCTCAAGACAGCAGATCTGGCATTAGAGGTCCGCGATCTCTTTACGGAAAGCGGTGAGTAAGGTAAAGTGATACGATGATATCGCTTTACGCGGGTAACTCAGCATGACCACGACCGTGACATTGAGCAGCAAGTACCAGATCGTCATTCCACAGGCCGCGCGCGAGGCACTTTCGTTGTCCGCCGGCGACGAGCTGCTCGTCCTCTGTAAACCCGACCGCGTCGTCATCATTCCTAAGCCTGCGAAATATGCGCGCCGGACCGCGGGCCTGCACCGGGAAATCTGGAGGGGAGCGGACGCTTACCTCCAAGGTGAACGCAAGGACTGGTGATCGTGCGGATCCCCGGAGGGCACAAGCGTGTCCTCATAGATACCGGCATCTGGATCTATCACTTCGAGAAGCATCCGAAATTCGCGGCTCCCGCCGGGCGCATCGTCCGAAGACTGGAATCCGGCACGTTCACGGGCATCGCCTCGGAGCTGACGCTGCTCGAGTTGACCGTGAGGCCTTTGCAGCTCGGCCGGCAGGACATCGCCGACGAATACGAACTCCTTCTGGGGCACTTTCCCAACCTCGAACTTCAGCCCATCAGCCGCGAGATCCTGCTCGAGGCCGCCGCGCTGCGCGCGCGCCTTCGACTGCGCACCCCCGACGCGATTCAGATCGCGACGGGACTCACCGCCGGCGCTACGCTGGCCGTCACCAACGACGAGGCCTGGCGGGCCCTTCCCGAGATTGAAACTCTGATTCTTTCCGATCTGGTTTCGTAGGCACGGCACGCGACGACGCCGATACATCGTGCGCAGCGAGGCCAGATCCGGCGCGGCCGCGCCGAACTGCTCACCCAGATGTCGCCGCTCGCCATCCGCGAACTGACTAGCGGCCGACGCGGTGCACCGGGCCTACGAGATCTACGCGCTGGAGCGTGAGTTCCTCGCCACCCTGGCTCAAGCGGCAGCATTCAGCCAGGATTCAGTTGTGCCTGATTATTCTCTCCTCCAGGCGCCTAGGCGGCTCCGAGACTCCCAGCAGCCCTTTTGTGCCGCTCGGATTTGAGCCCCGCCCCGCTTCTGCGCCACGACCCTAAAAGCGAATCCGGCGGGCTGGCGCTGCAGTTTGCGCCAACCCGCCGGCGCTCCCTGCAAGCTAAGCTCGCGCACTGCCCTCTGACACGCGTCGGCGAACGCCTACGTTGCAGCGGCGCGGATTCCCACGCTCAAATATGAGAAACAACTCACTGCATCGCTGATCTAATTCAGCAACTATTCATCTGTCTCTGATTATTCTTTGACCCCAAGGCGCCTACGCGGCCCCGGGACTCCCAGCAGCGCTTTTTGCTGTTCGGATTTGAGCCCCGCCCCGCTTAAGGCGCCGGACCCCCCGCAACCCGGCGGGTTGGCGCTACAGTTTGCGCGAACCCGCCGCTCCCTGCCCGCCAGAGTAGCGGGATGCGCCTCCGATTGACGCATCCGATTCAAGTCAGAACTCTAATCGTCCTTCTTGATTTTGATGCGACTATGGACCGCCTTGACCCCTTCGGTCTCCCGCGCAATCGCCTCGGCCTTGTCGGCCGCTTCCTGGGTCCCGGCGCTGCCGCTCAGCCACACGACGCCATCCTTGTCGGTATCGACATGTATGCGCCCCAAGCTGGTGATATGTTCCGCGGCAAGTTTGGCCTTAACCTTCGTCGTGATGGCCGAATCCTTTACGAATGCCTTCGCGTGTGAACCGGCCGCGTCCGCATCCTCATCAGCCAAGGCGACCGCAGACCCGAGCAACATGCCAAAAACGACGCAGCTGATTGCAAGTTTGTTCTTCATGTCCAGTTGTCCCTATGGTGAAGCCTTCGAAACCTCGCACCTGTCGGATCAGAGCCGCCCAAGCAGCATCAGAATGATGACGACGATCAGGATGACGCCGATGATACCTACCCCGCCGTGTCCATAGCCATAGCCGTAGCCACCGAAGCGGCCACTGAAGCCACCGAGCAGGAAGATCACAAGAAGGATGACGAGAATGAGCCCCAGCGACATGGTCTTATCTCCTCTGACATGATCCTCCGCCCACGGGGCAGACGATCATAGATTTTTCGTGAGTCGCAAAACCACCGTCAAAACTACACCGCTTCAGGAAACTGGGTCTGTACGTAGAATCCCCACGGCGCCATCGTTCCGCACAGACGCGCAGGGAATCGACGTTCGGCAAAGGGGAGCGTTGTGTACGGCACCGCACAGACGGAGGATCTATACTGCCGCCGAGGTACCGCTGTAATTGATCGCGGTGAGGGTTTCGATGCCCGCCAGCCCTACCTGTTGCCGCCGGGTGTTACTCCCGTGGCGCTTCCGCAGGCGACGAAGGCGGAGGTCGAGAGGAGCAACTGCCATCGGTGGGGGTGCGCTCTTGCACGGCCCCGTCCCGCGTCACCCCCTGATAGGGCATGGTCCTTCATCACATGCGCTCGAAGCCGGCGGATTGGCGCTAAAGTTTTGCACCAACCTGCCGGCGTTCCTTCCCATAATAATCGTCCTGCTGTCAGCAAGCTCTGGCGCCGAAGAGTAGCGGGGCAGTCGAGTCGACTCAGCACTTGCGATGCACAAAAGTGAGAAACAACTCACTGCATCGCTGATCCCATTCAGCAACTATTCATCTGTCTCTGATTATTCTTTGACCCCAAGGCGCCCACGCGGCCCCGGGACTCCCAGCAGCGCCTTTTGCTGTTCGGATTTGAGCCCCGCCCCGCTTAAGGCGCCGGACCCCCCCGCAACCCGGCGGGTGAGCGCTGCAGTTTGCGCGAACCCGCCGGTCCCTCTCGCACCAAAAGCCCCTTGGATTGCACAGCCCGCGCCGCAAGACGGCCGTCCCGCAGCGCACGCGTGTGCCCATCTGACTTAGGCTTGGCGGTCAGAAGGCGTTCTTGCCGCCGATGATGCATCCCAGCGTCTTGAGCAGAATCTTGAGATCGAGCAGCACCGACCAGTGCTCCGCGTAGTACAGATCCAGTTCGACGCGGCGACGGATCTGCTCGGCGGTGTGCGTCGCACCGCGGTGGCCATTGACCTGCGCCCACCCCGTCATCCCCGGCTTGACGCGGTGCCGATGCGGATACTCACCGACGATTTCGTGTCCGAGGCGATTCTCGGTGCGCATATCGACCGCATGGGGACGCGGTCCGACCAGCGACATATCGCCCTTGAGCACATTGAACAGCTGCGGCAGCTCATCCAGGCTCGTGCGGCGCAGGAATCGGCCCACCCTCGCGATGCGATCGTCATCCCGCGAGGCCTGTACGAGCCCCGACGAATCCGATGGCGTCCATCGCATGGTGCGAAATTTGAGCACATCGAAGGCGCGGTTGTTCCAGCCGTGGCGGCGTTGACGAAAAATGATCGGTCCGGGACTGTCGGCCCAGACCGCGAGCGCAATGACGGCGAACAACGGCAGCGACAGCACCAGCAGACCGCTCGCCAGCACGATATCCTCGAATCGTTTGACGACAGCGCCCCAGCCGCGCAGCGGCCGATCCGCCAGCAGGGCCGCGGGCAGGCAGTTACCGACATAGGCCCAGCCATGATGAGGCACGTCGAGGGCGAACTGTTGCGGGCAGATTGCGACCGAGGTCGCCAGCGCCTTGAGCTGATGCGCGAGCGATCCGAGTCGCTGCTCGGCGGCCGCCGGAATCGCAATCAGCACCCAATCAATCCGTCGGATTTTACCGACTTCGAGCAGATCCTGGACCGTACCGCAGGGGCGATTCGCCGCGGCCTGGTGTCGTGTCAGCCGATCATCGAACACGCCAGCGAACTGAAGCCCATTGGACTTGATCTGCTTGAAGTGCCGCACGACCCGATCCGCCAGCTCGCCGGCCCCGACGATGACCACGACGTCGCGCAGACTCCCCCGGTGCTCGAGGAACTGAAGGGCTCGGGCCAGCAGCAATCGATTGGCGATCACGGCGTTCCAACCGAGCACGGCCCACAGCACAAGCCAGCCGCCAGGCGCACTGTGCAATGACCCGGTCGCGTAGCCGATCACGAGCAGGAGCATCGCAAACACCACGAATCGCCAGGACAGCTCGTGGGCGTTCCACTGAGGATCGCCATGTTCGCGCACATTCTGCGGGCGCGAGGCTCGCAGCACGAACGGCGCGATAAGGGCTGCGACCGTCACCCGGCTGCCGAAGGTAGCCCAGGCCTGCCCCGGCAGCACGCTGGTGATCGACAGCTGCATCCAGAGCAGCGCGCTCAAGCCACCACTCAAGCCGATCGCGCACACATCGCCCAGTGCCAACAGATCATGCGCCAGCGCGACGAAGTCGCGGCTCAGGCCGCGCGGAATTCTCGGCTCTGCATGGCCGATGGTCGTATCTGCTGACGAGAACCGTGGGTTCATTGCAATGGCGAAGCTGGGCGATTAGATCGCACGGTGAACGCTCGGATAATCTCACGCGGACACCCGAGCGGTCTGTATGTCGTCCATCGACGACAGACCCGCTCGATTTTGTAATTTTTCGCATGCGTAGCTTCGCCATCACCGAAGGCAGTGTATTCTTATGGCCACCGTCTGCGTGCCGTGATGACCGAACCCAGCCGCCTGGACCAGATCGAGATCAAGCTCGCTCATCTCGAGCGTGCGCTGATCGAGCTCAACGACGCCGTGCTCCGACAGCAGCGCGAGATCGAGCTGCTCACGGCGCGCAACCGGCAGCTGAAGTATCAGTTGGAAGTGCTGGAGGCCGGCGGGGCGGCGAGTTCCGATGAGAATGAGCGGCCGCCACACTATTAGAAGGCTTGGTAAGAGAAATACGCCGCACACGTTGATGCCCTCGACGCGCTTCGGCGCAACGCGGCCGATGAGTTTTGAAGTACCTGTTAACCCTGCGACCGGCAATGCCCCGATTGATACACCTAAATATCGCAGCTTCAAAGTATTCGCACGACCCCGCTTTCATTGTGCCCGATCAAGTCGCTGAGTTTTTTGGCGAGCACCAGCATCTCGCCATGCTGAGTGGCCAATTCGTGTAGATATTGCATCATGACCTGGACAGCACGCATCTGATAGTCGGTGTCGGCGGTGTATTTCAGAGGGCCGCCGCGATAGGTAATGGGACTTTGAATCAGCTCTGCCGCGGTCGTGGGCGTCTGCATCATCCTTGGGTTGCGCAGGATCGCTTGTGGCTCGGTGCGAAGGATCTCGAACGGCTCCTTGTAGTGGTAACTATAGCCGGCACTGATCGTCTCGTGCCCCGCGGCGAGGATCTTGGCCCATCCGATGATCGATTTCGACAGCCACTGATACGGCGAGCGAACCGCATAGTGCGCGTATGTCAGCGACGGTTCGCGAACAACCGGGCACGTCATTGCATTGTCGATCAGCACGGCGTGGCTCCCGGGCTGAATAACCGCCTGTCGTTTGATCAGATCGCCGCGAACGATCACTTTGGTGTTGTCGCTGGTCGGGCTGCAATGCGTGATACGGTTTGCAACAACGATATCGCGCGGGTCGTCTGGCGTGATGTGATACTCACGCAATGGGACTTCTATGCATGCGGGCTCGCCATGCGTGGCTGCGAAGTTAGCGATACAATCGCGCAGCGCCGCCTGCCTGAGCTCCCGGTCGTCGATGAATTCATCGGTATCCAGAAAAATGACCCAGTCGGCCTGTAAGCCAGTCACCGCGGTCTGATACAAAAAGGTATTGATCTTGCTTTCGACGAATGACCTGGCGTGGCTTTGGAACACCGTGATGCCAAAGCCTTCGTCCTTCAAGTTCTCCAGGATTCGAAGTGTGCCGTCGACGCTACCATTGTCGACGAAGATATGATGATCAACGAAGTGTGCCGTATGACGAACGAATGCTTCGATGATATCCGACTCATTCAATACCCGTGACGCCGCGGCCAATCTCATCCAGATACTCCGCAAGAATTCCTCTAGAGTGCTAGACCGACAGTGTCCGTTGCCAT
>JBEKRP010000063.1:0-10184 GCA_049518595.1 Steroidobacteraceae bacterium | reverse complement strand
GCAACGGCATCGGCTTCGAGCCGCGCCATAACTGGACGCTCAAACAAGCTGAGGCGCTGTTCGCGCTGCCGTTCACCGACCTGATCTACATCGCGCAGCGGATACATCGCGCCTGGCATCAGCCGAATACGGTGCAGATGAGCACCTTGCTGTCGATCAAGACCGGCGGCTGCCCCGAGGACTGTGCCTACTGTCCGCAGAGCGTGCGCTATCAGACCGGCGTCGAAACCGACGCGCTGATGCCGCTGCCTGAGGTGCTGGAACGGGCGCGCGGCGCACTCGCCGCCGGCGCCACTCGCTTCTGCATGGGCGCGGCCTACCGTTCGCCCAAGCGCAAGGACCTGGAAAAGATTGCGCAGATGGTGCGCGAGGTGCGCTCGCTCGGCCTCGAGACCTGCGCGACACTGGGGATGCTGAGCCGCGACCAGGCGCGGGAGCTCAAGGATGCGGGGCTGGACTATTACAATCACAACCTCGATACGTCCGAAGAATTCTACGGCCAGGTGATCTCGACACGCAGCTACCAGGACCGCCTCGATACGCTTGCGGCGGTACGCGAAGCGGGCATGAATGTCTGCTGCGGCGGCATCGTCGGCATGGGGGAAACGGTGCGCGATCGGGCGCAGATGCTGGTGACACTGGCGAATCTGCCGCAACATCCGCAGAGCGTGCCGATCAACCGGCTGGTGCGGGTGCCGGGCACACCGCTGGCGCAGGCGGGGGACGTGGAGCCGCTGGATTTTGTACGCACGATCGCCGCGGCGCGCGTGATGATTCCCAAGGCGCATGTGCGGCTCTCGGCCGGACGCAGCACGATGAGCGATGAGCTGCAGGCACTGGCGTTTGTGGCCGGCGCCAATTCAATTTTCTACGGCGAGAAGCTGCTGACCACCGGCAACCCCGACGTGGAGCACGACCGCGCGCTGCTGGCGCGGCTCGGCATCCGAGCCGAGGGCGCCGCGGCTGTGCCCGGTGCGACTTGATTCGCACCTGCTCGCTCGCGAGCTAGCAGCATTCGAGGCGCAGCACATTCGAAGGCGGCGCCGACTGGTCGAAGCGTTTCCCGAACCCGGCGATCCGACCGTGGTGCGGGTCGGCGGCCGCCTGCTGCGCAATTTCTGCAGCAACGATTACCTCGGCTTGAGCCACCATCCGGCGCTGATCCGCGCGGCGAATGATTGCATGAGTCGCTTTGGATTCGGTGCCGGGGCGGCGCACCTGGTCAGCGGCCATTCGCTCGAGCACCACGCGCTCGAGGAGGAACTCGCTGCGTTCACGGCTCGCGAGCGCGCGCTGCTGTTCTCGAGCGGTTACATGGCGAACCTCGGCGTCATCAGCGCGCTCACCGACCGCCATGACCTGGTGCTCGCCGACCGCTGGAATCATGCATCGCTGCTCGACGGGTCTCGGCTCTCGGGTGCGCGCCTGCGCCGCTATGCCCACGGCGACTCGGCGCACGCCACGCAGATGCTGCTCGCGCAGCGCAATCGCGGCGATACCAACGAAGCGCCGTGCGCAACGGCACTGCTGGTGACCGACGGCGTGTTCAGCATGGATGGGGATCTCGCGCCGCTGCCCGCACTGGCAGCGCTCGCGGCACGTCATGACTGCGCACTGATGGTCGACGATGCGCACGGCCTCGGAGTGATCGGCAAGAATGGCGGCGGGACGCTCGAGCAGACCGCTGTTGCCGCCAGTGCCGTGCCGATCCTGGTCGGCACGCTGGGCAAGGCCTTCGGGACCTTCGGCGCCTTCGTCGCCGGCGACGCCGCGCTGATCGACTACCTGATTCAGCGCGCGCGCACCTACATCTACACCACCGCACTGCCGCCGGCCGTGGCCGCGGCGAGCCGCGCCGCACTGCGGCTCGCACAGCAGGAGGGCTGGCGGCGCGAGCGGCTGCATAGCCTGGTGCAGCGATTCCGCGCGGCAGCGGCGACGCTCGGGCTGCCGCTTGCGGCATCGACTACTCCGATACAACCACTGATCGTGGGCGACGCCGCGCCTGCGCTCGCGTTGAGCGAGGCGCTGATGAATGCCGGCTTCTGGGTGTCGGCGATCCGGCCGCCGACCGTGCCGGCCGGCAGCGCGCGGCTGCGCATCACGCTGTCGGCCGCGCATCGCGAGCAGGACGTGGACGCGCTGGCCGAGACCTTAGGTCAGCTGTGGCGTGAACGGAGCGCCGCTTGAGCACCGCGCGCCTGGCCACCGCGCTCTACAGCGAGACCAGCGGCGCCAACAGCAGCGGCAACAGCCGTCGCAACAGCGGCGGGCCCGCAGAGCCGCTGGTATTGCTGCACGGCTGGGGCATGAATCTGCGTGTATTCGACGGCCTGCGCGCGGCGCTCGGTGTCCATCATCGGGTGACGGCGATTGATCTGCCGGGACATGGCCGCAGCCCGTGGACTCCGCAAGGCTGGCCGCAACAGCAGCTCGCCGGTCTGTCGGCGATGCTGCCGCGCGGCGCGACGCTGGTGGGCTGGTCGCTCGGCGGGCAGCTGGCGCTGCAGCTCGCGAGCGAACCGGCGCTGGCCGTGCGCCGCCTGGTGCTGATCGCCAGCAGTCCGCGCTTCGTTTGCGCCGATGACTGGCCGCATGGCCTGCCCGCCGCCACGCTGCGGCAGTTTGCCGCCCAGCTCGAGCGCAATGCAGACAAGGCCATCGCCGATTTTCTCGAGCTGCAGGTGCGCGGCAGCGCCGACGCCGCCGCGGTGCGCGCGACGCTGCAGAGATCACTGCAGCGGCATGGCGCGGCTCACCCCGACGCGCTGACGGCGGGACTGGCGCAGCTCGAGCACAACGACCTGCGCGAGCTGGCGCGGCGCATCGATGTGCCCGTGCTGGTGATCGCGGGACAATATGATCGGGTGTGCCCGCCGCGGGCCGCGCAGGCACTCGCGCAGCTGTTGCCGCAGGCGCAGCTGCTGCAGATCCGGCGCGCCGGCCATGCGCCGTTCATCTCGCACCCCGAGCAGGTCAGCGCGGCGCTGCTCGCGTTCACGCGCCATGATGAGCGGCGACGGCAGACCGCCGGCTCGCGGCTGGCACCATGAGCGACCCCGGGCAGATCAACTTCACGCTCGACCGGCGAGCGCTGGCCCGATCTTTCGATCGCGCTGGCGCCGGCTATGACGCCGCCGCGCAGCTGCAGCAGCAGGTGCGCGCCGAGCTGCTCGAGCGGCTGCGGTATTTCGCGCTCGAGCCGCAATGCATCCTCGATCTCGGCGCCGGCACCTGCCAGGGTTCGGTCGCGCTGCGCCGGCGCTATGCGCACGCGCGCGTTATCGCGCTGGATATCGCGCCCGGCATGCTCAAGGCATCGCCGCGTCCGGGGTGGCCGCGGCGACGTTTCGAGCGCGTGTGCGCCGACGCCTACGCGCTGCCGCTGGCCAGTCGCAGCGTCGAGCTGATCTACAGTAATCTGATGCTGCAGTGGTGCGACCGGCCCGATATGGTGTTCCGCGAGCTGGCTCGCGTACTCAAACCCGGCGGGGTGTTTGTGTTCTCGAGCTTCGGTCCCGATACCCTGCAGGAGCTGCGCCTCGCCTGGGAGAGCGTCGACCATGGTGTACATGTCAGTCAGTTCCCCGACATGCCGCAACTTGGCGATGCGCTGATGCGCGCCGGACTGATTGAACCGGTCATGGATGTCGAGCGCCATCGCCTGCTGTACCCGGACGCCTATGCCTTGATGCGCGAGCTCAAGCGCATCGGCGCGGGGAATGCGGCGAGCGAGCGATCCCGCGCACTGACCGGCCGCGCGCGGCTGCAGCGCATGGTCGAGGCATATGACCTGCGGCGCACAGCATCGGGTCTGCCGGCGACTTTCGAGGTGATCTTCGGCGCGGCGTTCGGCGCCGCGTCCGAGGCGAGCGGCCGCGCTGATTCATCGACGCCGGGCGAGTACGCGGTGCCGCTGGCGGCGCTGGGGCGCTCTCGCCCATGAGCCGCGGGGTTTTCATTGCCGGTACCGATACGGACGTCGGCAAGACGCGGGTCACGCTGGCGCTGCTGCGAGCATTGCAGCGTCGGGGTATCAAAGCCGCCGGCATGAAGCCGGTGGCTACAGGCACCCGTCCGGTGACCGCCAGTGAGCTGCCGATCTTTGCCGGGTTCTGCGCTATTGGCGACACGATCAACGACGATGTCGTCGCGATAGCCGCGTTATCCCCACCAGATTGCGAACGGCTGGACGTCAATCCGTACTGTTTCGACTGGGGCGTCTCACCGCACATTGCCGCGGCCCGGGCCGGTGTGCGGATCGAGCCGGAACGGGTGGCCGCGGCCTATGAGCGGCTGTCGGCGCGCTGCGATGCGGTGGTGGTCGAAGGCACTGGCGGCTGGTTCGCCCCGATCGGTGAGTACGGCACCATGGCCGACATCGCGCAGCGGCTGGCGCTGCCGGTCGTGCTGACGGTGGGTATGCGGCTCGGCTGCCTGAATCATGCTTTGCTGTCGGTCCAGGCGATCGGGGTGTCGAATCTCAAGCTCGCGGGTTGGATCGGCAGCGTGCTTGCCCCGAACATGCCGGCGCTGGAAGAGAACCTCGCTGCGCTCGACGCCATGCTCGGCGTGCCAAGACTGGCGCTATTGCCGTACTCGGTGGCCACGGATGGCGATGCCAGCCACCTTGTCGCGGCGGCCGCGGCGCTATTCGATGGGCGCATGGAGGACATCTCCGGCAACTTAAGCGTTTGATCTTGCGATAGAAATGACCGCTTCGTATGATGCCGCATGCACCGCTGACACTGCTGACGATGGCTCTGAGATTGGTCAATGTTCTGACGATCCAGCTATCGCCGAACTGTTCGCTGACGCCGCGAGGCGCCGCGCGGCTACGCACTTGCATCCAAGCTGCCTGACGATTGAGTCGCATGGCCGCTCGTACGAGCTCGGCAGTTTTCTGACAGAAGAGCTAAAGGCCGGCATTGGCCGGTAGGCTGATGCCTTCGGTAGATCGTATCAATGAATCGCCGCCCCTGGAAAATGCGCCCGCAGATGTAAGAGCAGAATGATGACAAAAATTTTGTGTACTGGGTGTAGGAGCGCGAGGCTGCCCGCCGGAATCTTAAGGCAAGCTGCGCTTCGCTGAACGCCGCCTTTGTCGACAACCGGCAGTTCCCGCATCCTCGCGGGCGCGACTGCATGTTGGACCATCGCAAGTTCCAGGATCATCGCAGCCGCGCTCGCTCGCCGGTGCGGCCACACAGTCGATCATGTTCTTCGTTGATGATGCCGATGTGCATGGAGAGCATGCGCGCTGCCGCGCCGCGCTCGATCCGGAAGGCCACATGTGGTGGATCACGCAGCGAGTGCGCAATTCGCCAGGGCGCTAGGGTTGGAAGAGATTTCTCCGACATGAGCCCGCCAGTGCTTAGAATGACGGCACGCCGACAGTGGCGGCCGCCAGCAGACTCTGGCGGCGGAGCCCCCCGAGGGGGACGCTGTCTCACGCCAACGACTTTCCGGAACGGGAGACCCACAGGTGCCTTCAGATATTGAAATTGCCCAGAAAGCGACCCTGCAGCCGATTACGGCAATCGCCGAGAAGCTCGGAATTCCGCTATCGAGCCTCGAGAGCTACGGTCTGTACAAGGCGAAGATCGGCTTCGAGTTTCTCGAGAGCCTGAAGTCGAGACCCGACGGCAAGCTGATCCTGGTGACGGCGATCAGCCCGACACCGGCGGGTGAGGGCAAGACGACGACCACGATCGGCCTCGGCGACGCCTTGAACAGCATCGGTAAGAAAACCGTGATCTGCCTGCGTGAGCCGAGCCTCGGGCCGGTGTTCGGCATAAAGGGTGGCGCCACCGGTGGCGGTCACGCCCAGGTCGTGCCGATGGAAGAAATCAACCTGCACTTCACCGGCGACTTCAGTGCGATCGGGCTCGCCAACAACCTACTCGCGGCGCTGCTCGACAATCACATCCATCACGGCAACGAGCTCGGTATCGACGTGCGCCGCATCAGCTGGCAGCGGGTGATGGATATGAACGATCGGGCACTCCGGGACATCACGATCGCGCTCGGCGGGCCGGGCAACGGCTATCCGCGCCAGGACCGCTTCACCATCGTCGTGGCATCGGAGGTGATGGCGATCCTGTGCCTGGCCACGAGCATCGCCGACCTCAAGAGCCGGCTCGGCAACATCGTCGTCGGCTACACCAGCCACTTCAGGCCGGTGCACGCACGCGATCTTGCGGCGCATGGCGCGATGACTGTGCTGCTCAAGGACGCGTTGAAGCCGAACCTCGTACAAACCCTGGAGAACAATCCGGCCTTCGTCCACGGCGGCCCGTTCGCCAACATCGCGCATGGCTGCAATTCGGTGCTGGCGACGCGGACGGCGCTCAAGCTCGCCGACTATGTCGTCACCGAAGCCGGCTTCGGCGCTGACCTCGGCGCCGAGAAGTTCATCGACATCAAATGCCGCAAGACAGGATTCAGACCCGCGGCAGCCGTCATCGTCGCCACAACCCGAGCGCTCAAGTACCACGGCGGCAGCCATCTGCGGGACGTCAACAAGGAAAACCTGGCGGTGCTCGAAAAGGGAATCGCCAACCTGGAGCGCCACGTCGACAACATCCGCAATCACTACGGACTACCCTGCGTCATTGCGATCAATCACTTCACATTCGATACCGAAGCGGAAATTGCGCTGCTTAAGTCGAAGATGGCCGTGCACGGAGCACCGGTAGTCGTGGCGCGTCACTGGGCGGAGGGATCGGCCGGCGCGACCGAACTGGCGCGCACTGTCGTACAGATCGTAGACAAGCATCCGTCGACGATGAAGTTCGTGTACGACGAGTCGGCGCCGCTATGGGAGAAGATGAAGGCGATCGCAACGAAGATCTACGGCGCCGCCGATATCAGTGCCGACCGCAAGGTTCGGGAGCAGATCCAACGGCTGCAGGATGCGGGGTATGGACACTTTCCGGTCTGCGTTGCGAAGACGCAGTATTCCTTTTCGACAGATCCCGCCGCATTGGGCGCACCGTCCGGCCACACGATAAACATTCGTGAGGTCAGACTCGCCGCCGGCGCCGAATTCATTGTCATGGTCTGCGGCGATATCATGACGATGCCCGGCCTGCCGAAGGTTCCTTCAGCGGTAAAGATCGACATCGACGACAGCGGCAAAATCCTGGGTCTGTCCTGAGCGAATGAATGCGATGAGCCGCGATTCTAGGAGCGCCCCGCCCGCCGCACTTTCCGAACCGCGAAGAACAATTGTCGATGCTCTCCTGCTCGCATGATCCTCGCCTGACCGAGCGCTACGAGGACGTACAGGATGGAAAGTGCCATCAAGCTCGTCGGAACATGCTTGGTGCGCCGTGCGACAGCGACCGCGTCTTTCGCAGTAACGCCGCTCTTGCCCCCAAGATGCCCTTGCACATAGGCGACCGCCGCCCTATTGACGACGTTGAAGTATCCTGACGCTCGGCGTGTTTTCGACAGAGCAAAGGATAGAACGAAGAAATAGTCCGAGGCCTCGAACACGTGGTAAGTCTGGCGAACCGCCACGACTCGGCCGCGGTACTTAAGACCCTGTTGAAGCTTTCTGATATTCATAAACTCTCCCGACGCATCTAATGTTTATATTCTGCCGACCCGCTCGAGATGCTCCCTGCAGCGGCCATCTACCGTGCTGCAGCAAGAGCTGAGACCGACCCCATCCGAGGCTCATATTGTGCGCCACCGCGCGCGCAGGGCCTGATATGCCAACCCTTTCAGGCCGCTGCCGACACGAGAAATGTACGGATAATGTCATAGGCGTCATAGACAGAAACTAAGCTTAGGTCCAGTCCAATTAACGACATTTTGCAACCAGGGCCCCGGTCCGCGCGACGGCGCCGCCCAGCGTAGCGCTGGCGGCCCGGCAGCGCTTTCGGCCGCTTGATTGCGCGCCATCGGATTGTTCTGCCCGCGACATGGCTGCGCAGCGTTGTCCTGGCCAGCGCGCTCACCGCGCATGGGGCGGCCACCGGCGCTGCCTGGAACGCTCTGCAGTTGGCCGCGCTTGTTCTGCTGTTCGCTGTGCCCTGGGCGGTCGCATGCCTCTTGTCGACCACCCCTGCGCACGCACTTGCGGAGGTACCTGCGGACGTCGATACGCGTGATGCCGTGGATTCGGACTGGCTGGCACCTGTCGCCCGTCGGACGGGATATTCCGTCACGATCGGCGATTCACAACGCCGTCTCGCATGGGTCAATGGCAGTTTCACGCGCTTGACCGGCTACACTGCCGAAGAAGCCATTGGACGACATACCAGCGAACTTCCCTATTTTGAGCGCACGGATCCGGGCATAGTCGCGCGCGTCAAAGAGTCGTTCGCCGCGCGGCGCGGGGAAGGACGGTCGGAAAGGATGGCTCGACACCGGTGCACGTCCGCTCCTCGATCCTCACGCAGAGCTGCGCGGCTCGGCGAGATCGAGGATCTGCTCCGCGGTCGTGGATAGTTGCTTCGGTTTGGGCGCCGGGTTTCCGTTAGTGTCATGCGTCTGAAGCTGCGGCGGGTAAATGCCCCCGCTTCGCCCAGTACGTCACTCCGCCTTTGGACTTAAGACTGCGCCGATAGCCGGCCGGATTTCGAATCCACGTCCCTGAGCCGTATGCCCCCTGCTCATCGGCCAGATCGCCGGACAGCACGAATATTTCCTCGCCTCCCGGACAGTCCATCACCGGAAGAATCGCACCGGCGCGAAGCCGCTCCATCGTAACCCGCTCCACATTCTGGCTCGCAGCATAGAGACCAAGCCGCGTGTGTCCTTCGACTTCGCCCTGATCCCAGTCCGCGGTCGTCGTATCCATGACCAGCCGCTGCTGCTCGGTCCGCGCCATCTGTCTCAGCTTGACGAAGATTATGCACCCCGGCGCCGTTCGCGGAGAGTGGTGGCTGCCGGGCGGGTTGCGAACATAAGTTCCGGCGGCGTAGTCGCCGTGCTCGTCGGAGAATATTCCGTCGAGCACGAGGAATTCTTCCCCGAGCGCATGATCATGCGGCGGAAATGCGCTACGCGGCGCATAGCGCACGAGCGACGTGGCCCGAGCGACTTCGCTTCCGATGCGGTCGAGCGGACGGCGCTCGACCCCCGCCTGTGGAGATGGAATCCATGGCAGCCCATTGGTCGCAATCACGACGCGCTGGGAGAAGTCCGAATTCAGTAGTTCGCTCAGCATTTCCGGTCGCCGCTGGCGTCGCCGATGTTCACACGGGCCGTGATCAGACTTTAAGGTTCGAGGCGCCACAAACGGCGCCTCGAGCGCTTCGGCCATCGCTTCATTTACCGATCATTGCGGCCGCGGCGGCGCAAGCCACCTCATCCTGTGAACCGGTGCCGCCGGAACAGCCGATGGCGCCGATGATCTTGCCGTCCTCGACGAGGGGAATGCCGCCACGCGAGGCAACGACATCGTCGAGCGTCAGCACGTACTTGAAATCCGACTTTTGCACCGCGTCTTCGAAGGCCTTGGTCGGCCGGCGGAACTTTACCGCGGTGCGCGCCTTGTGTTCCGAGATCGCGATCGAGGCGAGTTGGGCGCCATCCATGCGCAGGAAGGCGACCAGATTGGCTCCGGAATCTACCACTGCGACGTTGAGCTGCCAGCCGCGCTTGGCAGCCTCGGCCACGGCGGCCTGTGCCACGGCCTGGGCGCGCTGAAGCGAGATCGGCGCGCCATAGGGCATGCTGAACGGCGTCTTGTCGGGAATTGCGTCAAGTGGGTTTGCGGCGGGCCCGACCTGGTCCGCAGCCTGGCCGATGCCGGCGCCGAGCAGCACAGCGGTGGTCAGGAGCGGCATGACTATACGTAGATTCATTGTCTGATCCTCCCTGAGGCGATCCTTTAGCCGATCTCTGCGAGATGACCCGGTCGCCCAGCCTCGATTCTAGAGCAGAACGAAGCAAACCGAGCCGAGAAGCGGTTATAGCGAGAGGGCGGCTCAAGAGCGGCGATTCCTCACCGTGAATATCAGGCGCCGCGGCTATTCCGGACGGCCCAGCCGAGCCATATCAGGCCGCAAGGTTTTGCGCGTCAAGAGCCTGTAGTACCTTCCTATGCTCCGCCAGCAGTCCGTCGACGAGCACGCGGGCGTGGTCAAGCTTGCCTTCCGCAGCAGCTGCCTCCACATCCTTGCATAGGTCCGCGAATGCCATCGCGCCCACATTGGCGCTGCTCGACT
>JBEKRP010000062.1:0-11052 GCA_049518595.1 Steroidobacteraceae bacterium | reverse complement strand
CTGGCTCGAGCACCTGCTGTGGTGCGTGCCGGTGATTCTCTGGGTGAAGGTGGTCTGCGGCATGCCGCTGTGGCTCTACTTCGTGGCGATGGTGATCCCCGCGCACGCCATCCAGCTGATCCGCTCTTTTGCCGAGCATCGCGCGCGACCCGAGACGCGGGCGCGGATCGCAATCGTCGAGGGCTCGTGGATCCTGGGCCCGCTCTTCCTCTTCAATAATCTGCACTCGCTGCACCACGAAGCACCCGGGATCCCGTGGTACCAGTACAACGCCCGCTACCGCGTCATTCGCGATCGCCTGATCGCGGAGAACGGCGGGCTCGTCTATTCGACGTATTTCGATGTGGCGCGCCGCTTCCTGTTTCGCCGGCACGACGAGCCCCAGCACCCCACGGGCCGAGTGCCCCTCGCGCCTGCCTGAGCGCCGGCCCGCCGGCGCCCGCTGCGCTCCGATCGTTCAGGCCGGCCGATCGAATCCGGCCGCCGTCGCAGCCCGATCCCATTCCAGCAGCGTCGCGTACGACGCTTCGGTGGCCTCGGCAAAGCCGTCCAGCAGCAGAAAATCCGCGAACGGGCCGAACCAGCGCCGCGATGCGGCGCTCGCGAAGGCGGCGCGAAGGCGCGTCACCATGGGCGCTGGAGCGGCAGCGGCGGCGACAAACGCGGGCATCGGCGCCACAGCCGTCGAGGTCAGCACCCGTATGTCCGCCGTGAGCTGCGGCGCGTGGCGGGCGATCAGCATGTGCCAATAGGCGTCGAGGGGACCGACATCGATCCGCCTTTCCCGCACGCTGTCGAGCACGTTGCGCGCGGTCACGAGGTTGCCGACCATCTCGGCATACAGCGCCGGCCGCTCCGGCGTCCGGTAGGCGAGCAGATGGTGGCGGAAGGCATTGAATCCGGACTGGGAGTGCGCCACCGTCCAGCCCGCGCGCGCGCCGAACGTGTCCTCGAGTGAACGGTAAGGGGCATCCTGCCGCACGATCAGGTCGGAGCGGTAGACGGCGCGACCGGCCGCCCACTCGGCCCGAGGGATCGGCGCGGCGAGCGGAATGACCTCAGCGAGCTTGAGCGCGATCGGGAACCCGCACATGAACACCGATCCCAGATCGGGTCGCGACCACAGGTCCTCGAGCGGCTGCGGCACCGGGTAGCGCATATAAGCGAGTGCGACCCCCGCCTCGCGCGTGATGTGCTCGAGCAACGCCCGCCAGGCGGCCTCGACCTCGGGGGTCACCGCGTACATGCGGGCGTTCATAATCCACTCGCTCATGCGCAGCGGGGCCTCCGGCCAGTCGTCAATCGACGCCCATGGTATCCCGGCGCTCGCGGCCGACCGTTATCCGGTGGCGCCGAGTTCGCGCCCCCTGCGGGCCACGTAGACACCGATGGCCTCCTTGACCGCCGGGTCGAGCGGCGGCGGCACGTAGGCGGCGAGTGTCTTCTTCCAGATGCCGGTGGCCCGCTCGGTCGCATTGCGGGCACCAGCATCGGTCCAGTTCTCGAAGTTCGACCAGTCGGACAGCAGCGGGCGATAGAACGCGGTCTCGTAGCGGGCGAGCGTGTGCGACGCGCCAAAGAAATGGCCGCCCGCCGCGACGCCCTTGATGGCGTCGACCGCAAGGTCGTCGTCGTTGAAGCTGACGGGCCTCAAGATCTCGGCCCAGTTGCGCAGCAGTTCGGCGTCGACGACGATCTTCTCGAGCGACGCCGACATGCCGCCTTCGAGCCAGCCGGCCGCATGGTTGATCAGGTGGCTGTGACTGAGGATCGCCGCCTGCAACGAAAACGCGGTCTCGTAGGTGGATTGCGCGTCCACGACCGGCGAGGCGTTCACCGCGCTGGTGCGAACCGGGAGTTTGAGGCGGCGCCCGATCTGCGCACTGGCCATGATCGCATTGACGTATTCCGGCGTGCCGAACGCCGGCGAGCCGGTGCGCATGTCAACGTTCGAGGTGAAGCCTCCCATCACGCACGGCGTGCCGGGACGCAGCATCTGGCACAGCGCGACAATGCCCATGGCCTCAGCGGTCTGCTGCACCAGCGCACCGGCCAGCGTGACCGGTGCCATCGCCCCCATCAGTGTAAAGGGCGTGATGACCACGCATTGGCCATGGCGTGCCATGACCATGATGTTGTCGAGAATCTCCGCATCGACCCGGCGCGGCGAATTGACGTTGGTCACCGTCATCAGCGTCGGACGCGATGCCAGCGCCTCGATCGTGCAGCCGTGTTCGATGGCCGACATCGCGATCGCGTCTTGCGCCTGCACGCCGCCGACGCCGCGCGCGGCCCACACGATGTCGGCGCACTCGATGTGGGCCTGATAGGTCGCGAGATGGCGAATCGCCACTGGCACATCGACCGGCTCGACCACGATGCCGCCCTGCCAGTGGAGGATGCCGAGCGTGTGGGTGAGCCGCAGGATATTGCGGAACCCCTCGAGGTCGCCGTAGCGACGTCCACCCTCGCGATCGCTGATGTTCGGTGCGCCGTGGACCGGTCCGAAGTTGACTACGTTGTCGCCCACATGCAGATGCCGGCCGGGATTGCGGGCATGGAGCACGAAGCGCTCGGGCGCATGGGCCAGATGCGCCTCGACGATGTCACGGCCGACGCGGACCATCTGCGTCTCCTCGTCCACCAGGGCGCCCGCACTGCGGTAGGCCTCGCGTGCCGCGGGGCTGCGGATCTCGAGACCTGCCTCTTCGAGAATCCGGAAGGCCGCGACCAGAATGCGTTCGACCTGCTCGGCGGTCAAAATCTCCAGCGGCGCCCAGCGATTCGTGAGCCGCGGCAGGGGCGCGAGCGAGGGACCGGTGGACCGTGGCGCGCGCCCTCGGTTGCGTGGGCGGGACGTTGCGGGCACTTCGCTCATGGCTTGACTTTGCGGGGCTCTGGGTGGGCCGTAGATACTGCGACCTGAGTGATGCCAGGTGCAAGTCCGGTTCGGGACGACGGACCGCACGATGGTTCGACTACGCAACAGAAACGCACGCTGCGCTGCTGAATGGAAACGTTCGATTACATCGTTGTGGGCGCCGGGACGGCCGGCTGTGTGCTCGCGCACCGGCTGTCGGCGCGCAGTCGCAACCGGGTGCTCGTCCTCGAGGCGGGGGGTTCGGACCGGCGCTTCTGGATCCGCGTACCGATCGGTTACGGGCGAACCTACAATGACCCGCGCGTCAACTGGATGTACGAAACAGAGCCTGATCCGGGCCTGAACGGCGCTCGCAGCTTCTGGCCGCGCGGCAAAGTCCTCGGCGGCTCGGGCTCTATCAACGCGATGGTCTACGTGCGCGGACAGCCCGCGGATTTTGACAACTGGGCCGCGTGCGGGAACCCCGGTTGGAGCTGGGCCGATGTCCGGCCGGTGTTCGAATCCTTTGAGAACCATGCGAACGGTGGGCCCGGACTCCTGCGGGTGACGGATGTGAACCCGATGGCGCATCCGCTCTGCCGCGCTTACATTCAGGCCTGTGAGGTGCTCGGGTACCGCTATACGCCGGACTTCAATGGCGAGCAGCCCGAAGGGGTCGGCATCTACCCGACCACGACGCGCGGCGGGTTTCGCGAGTCAACCGTCTCGGCATACCTGCGGCCCGCGCTCGCTCGAGCGAACCTGGCACTGAAGCTGGGAGCGCAGGTCCGGCATATCGAATTCGAAGGACAACGGGCTTCGGGGGTTAGCTACCTCTGGCGCGGGATCATGCACCGCGCACAGGCAGCGCGCGCAGTGATCTTAAGCGCCGGGAGCATCAATTCCCCGCAGCTGCTGCAATTGTCCGGCATCGGAGATCCGGCCCTGCTCAGCCGGTTCAGCATTCAAGTGCGGCACGCCGCGGCGGCGGTAGGTCAGAATCTTCAGGATCATCTCGGGATCAATTATGTCTACCGCAGTCGCGTGCCGACGCTGAACAACGCGCTGTATCCTCTTCGAGGCAAGATCAAGGCGGGAATCGAGTACCTGCTGAGCCGACGCGGTCCGCTGTCCATGAGCGTCAACCAGGCCGGCGGATTCATCCGCAGCAGCCCGGACAAGCCGGTCCCGGATCTGCAGCTGTATTTCAATCCCGCCAGCTACACCAGTACGCGCACCAGAGACCGCCGGCTGATGAACCCGGATGCGTTCCCCGGCTTCCTGCTGTCCTTTAATTCCTGCCGGCCGACGAGCCGCGGGCAGCTGGCGATCCGGTCGGCGGACCCGGACATGCCGCCGGCCATCTTCCCGAATTATCTGTCAACCGAGCCGGATCTTGAGGAGGTGCGGATCGGAGCGCGACTGCTGCGCCGCATCGCTGCAACGCCACCGCTCGCGGCACTCATTGAGAGCGAACTGCAGCCGGGAACGCAGCTGCAGACCGATGAGGAGCTGCTGCAGGACTTCCGGCAGCGCGCCGGATCGGTGTTTCATCCGGTCGGCACCTGCGCGATGGGGAATGATCCGGGCCGTGCCGTCGTCGATGCCCGGCTGCGCGTCCACGGCATCGCGGCACTGCGGGTGGTGGATGCCTCGATCTTCCCTTCGCTCACATCCGGCAACATCAATGCCCCGGTCACGATGGTGGCCGAGCGGGCCGCGGCGATGATCTTGCAGGATGAGGCGGACGCGTAGCACGGAACGCAGCGTGAAGCCGCGCTGATTCAGGTCGCAGCCGACGAACCGAGTGCGGCCTTCAAGGGCCCGAGGAACGGCTCGAAATTCCGCCATTGATCCAGGCCTTCCCTGAAGATCGGCTGGCGTACTTGCTCGGAGCTCGCAGTGCGCACGCTACGCTCGGTCTTG
Source organism: Steroidobacteraceae bacterium (assembly GCA_049518595.1). Classification (GTDB taxonomy): domain Bacteria; phylum Pseudomonadota; class Gammaproteobacteria; order Steroidobacterales; family Steroidobacteraceae; genus FEN-1191. The sequence goes on along the minus strand of JBEKRP010000062.1, from coordinate 6,266 downwards.
TAGAACTCGACGCACTGCGGCTCGTACTCCAGACCGCAGAAGTCGAGGATCCGCCGCACATCGCCTTCCAGATCCTCGACCACGTCCTCGTGCTGCACGCGCAGGATTTTACCGGGCAATATCCGCTCCCAGTGCGCCATCAGTTCGACATAGCTGCGGTAATAACGCCCGATGTCCTCGAGGCTGTAGGTGAACTCCTGACCGGCGGCGAACAGCTGCTTGAAGTTGCTGAAGCAGCAGGCCATCGGCTCGCGTCGAGCGTCAATAATCTTGGCATTCGGCAGCATCAGGTGAATGAGGCCGATATGCCGGAAGTTGTTCGGATTCTTGTCGATGAAGAAGCGCTTGCCGCTGCGGTAGACCTGGGTGTCCGCGATGTATTTCTCGCCGAAGCGCTTGAGCTGATCGGCGCTGAGATCGGCGAGAACGCCAGGGTATCGGGGCTTTGAGTCGTCCGGGTCGCGGCCCTGCAGATGCTGCACGAGCCGCGGAATGTCCGCGAGTTCCATCGTCCCTTCGACCTTCGAGTGCGAGGCGAGGATCTGCTCGATCAGCGTCGATCCGGCTCTCGGTAAGCCGACGATGAAAATCGGGTCGGTGCGATCGCAGCCCACACCTTGCCGCGCCGTAAAAAACTCACGGGTACAAACGGCCGCCTGCAGGCGGGCATTGCGCTCGACCGGGCCGGGCCGGTAGCGGCTCTCACTCTTCTTGAGCGCATTGCCGCGTTCGTAATATCGAAACGACTCGGCGTACTGCGCGCTATCCTCGAACGCTTTGCCGAGCGCGAAGCACAGATGATATCGATCGACCAGCTTGGTGGCCGGCGCCGCCTCCTGCGCGCGCATACGTGCGATTTCTTCGTCAGTGAATCGGTAGGTCTTGAGGTTCGCGAGACTCCAATAGGCGTCACCGAAACTCGGTTTCACTGCAGCGGCGGCGCGATAGGACTCGATCGATTGCTGCTGCTTGCCGAGCGTCTTCAGCGCGTGTGCGATCGACAGATGCAGATCGGCCTGCAGCGGCGCTTCCGCCGACAGTTCGCGAAAGACTCTCAATCCTTCTTCGTGGTTGCCCAGACCGACGCAGACATTGGCGTAGCAAATCCGATAGGCACGGTTCTGCGGCTCAACCTTCAGCAGCGTCGCGATTTCCTCGAGCGCCTTCGCGTGCTTGTGCAGCCTTAGCAGGACACCGACATAGTCGTAGCGGGCGAGATGATAATCCGGGTCGAACACGAGCACGCTCTCGAGCAGGAACTCGGCGTCGTCGAGCACGTCGAGTTTCATGCCGATCTGCGCGAGCAGTCGCATCGCCTCGATGTGATCGCCATGCGTCTGCAGGAATTGACGCACCACCCGCTCCGCCTCATGGATCTCACCGTCGGCGAACATGCTCGAGGCGGTCACGATCGGCAGCGGCAGGCTCGCGAGCTTGGCCACGTGGGCCGCGGCCGTCTCGGCATCCGCGACTTGCCCGCTCGAGCGAAACAGGATTTGCAGCGCCTGCCAGCTCGCCGGCAGCGCCGGGTTCAAATTCACGGCACGCAGGTAGGCATCAATCGCAGCGACCGGATCGCGCGCAGCCACGCAGCAGTGCCCCCGTTCCTGGAATAATCGACTGTAGTCGGGATGGATCGTCTCGAAACGCTCCAGCGTTGCGAGAGCCTCCGGGATGCGGCCCAGGTAGCGCTGAGCGACCGCCAGCATGTACCACACGTCGCGGTTTTCGGGAACCTTGGCGAGCAGCGCCTCTGCGGCGGCGAGCGCCTGGGCAAATTGGCTCTTTTCGAGCAGCCCGCGGATTCCCAGGACTTCCATCTCGATGCTGGACTTGGGCGGGTTGAGTGCTGCGGCGGGCATCCAGGGTCCTTGAAAAAAAGGCGGGCATTGCTGCCCGCCCTTGATTCTACTGCAGAGCGCCCGATGCGGCGGCCGCCGCTCGGCGCCCTGCCCGGCCTTAGAATTTGTAGCCGGCCTTCAGGCTGATGACTCTCGGGCGAATGACCGTCTGCGTCTCGATGGCCTCGGAGGCCGAAATGAAAGCCTTGCCATTGGTGTTGCCGAGGTTCTGTCCGACCAGCTGCACGTTCCAGTTGTCCTTCGCAATGCCCATCGAGGCGTCGTAGGTCGAGTAGCCCGGTTGGTCGAATTCTTGGGTCACGATCTCGCCGACCGCGATGGCCGGCACGTTGCCCGGGAGTGATCTGGAGTGGGCCGTACGCTGGCCGCCGAGCTGTACGAACGGACGGTAGTCGTTCACGAACCACTCATAGCGTGCCCGCAGGTTGCCCTCGAAAGCCGGCGACTGGGGCAGCGAGCTGCCCTTCAGGCCGAAGGGACTCGGAGCGCTCAGCAGCGGCTTGCCGTCCTCGGCATTGCCCGGAACATTGCCGATCAGGTACGGGGAGTTGGTCAGGCTGGAGCTATTCCAGGAAGCCCCCCCCTGAATCGTCAGACCCTTGGTCACGCGCCCCACCAGTTGCAGTTCCAGACCCCTGACCCGGTAGTTGGCACCATTGGTGACGTAACTCAAATTGCCGGTCGCGCCCGGATCGAAGAACTGCTGCTGCACGTTATTCCACAGTTCCTGGTAGAGCGCGCCATTGAACAGCACACGGTGATCGAGCCACTCGGTTTTCCAGCCGACCTCGTTATTGGTCAGCGTGTCCGGAGCGAAAGTCTGCGGGGTTTTGAACGCGCCACCCAGATAAGGACCGAGCGAGGATCGATTGAATCCGCCCGGGCGAAAGCCCTGCGAGAACGTGTAGTAAACCATCGCATCCGGCAGTACGTGCCAGGTCAGGTTTGCCCGGCTCTTGAAACCACTGTAGGTCGAATGCAGATTCAGCGCATTGATGTTGTTGGAATCTTCTTTGGCGCATGGCGCAGGCCCGCAGTCGTAGGTGCCGAACGAATAGACGTTGCTGCCGGTCTCGGTATTGCTGAAATGGTAATAACGCGTGCCCGCGGTCACGGTCAGCGTCTTCGGAATGATGTCGAAGTCGGCCGATCCGAAGAATGCCCACTGCTTGTAGCCGCGCTGGATGTCGTCGAAGAAGGACTCGTTGACGTCGCGCAGATTGGGATTGGTCGCGGTGGAGCCCGCCGGCGGAATGATTTGGGTCATGCAACCGACTTGCCCGACCGTTGTGCACGGCGGCAGCGATCTGTAGTGCCAGTCGGTATTGTCATCCACCACGAAATCTTCCCAGAACGCGCCAACGATGGCGCGCGCGCGCCAGTCATCCGGCGTGCTCAAGCGGATCTCATGGTTCTGATGCGTGTTCCTTTGGGTATTGCGCCAGTAGGCGCTCGGCGAATAGCACCTGACCGCTGCGCCATCCTTCGCGCTCTCCTTGGGCGACACACATTGGTAATAATCGGCGTAGATGCCGCGGGTGTAGGCCGTGTAGTCCTGTTGCGCATCGACCTTTCGCACCAGGTAGCCCCCCGTGTACACCGCCTTCAAGAGGCCGAGTCTGCCATTGAGGGTCCACGCCGTGTTCTCGAACCTGTCCTTGTCGTAGGAGGGATTGAATGTGGTGACCGTCAGAGGCGCCAGCGGCACGCCATCGGTCGAGTACGGCTCCTGATAGAACACTCCCTGCGCGTTCATGTTCTGGAACGTCTGGGCGAGCAGCACATTCCAGTCCTCGTTGATCTTCCACAGAGCCGAGGCGCGGATGCCCTGATAGGTCACCGGGTTGATCGCATTGGCCACGGTACTGTTGTTGTTGATGCTATTGATCGACGCCGGATTGGCAGGCACGGCGCCCCCGACGTATCGGATGATGCCCAAGTCGGTGTTCTGCCGAGTGAAGGTACCGGGCACGTTGTTGATGTATCCACCCCGGTTGTCATCGTAGACCACTGCGCGCACCGCGAGGGTGTCAGCGATCACCGGCAGGTTGAGCGTCGCATCGACATTGGTGTTGGGATCGCCATGGGTCGTCCAGCCATAACCCGCATTGACAGTGCCCTCGGTGACGTCGAGCTTCGGCTTGTTGGTGATGTAGCGGACCGCACCGGCTTCCGCGCCGGCGCCGAACAGCGTGCCCTGCGGCCCCTCGAGAATCTCGACGCGCTCAAGGTCCGCCGCGTAAATGTCCAGGTTCCGATACGGCATTTGCGCCGACTGATCGTCCAGGTACACCGCAACGTTCGGGAAATTCGCATCGGTGCCGCTGCCCTGCGTGCCCAATGCGCCAGTGCTCAGGCCGCGCATGAAAATCAGGTCCTGGCCGGGACCCCAGCTCGCGGTGGTCACGTTCGGCACATATTTCACGATGTCGTCGAACGTCGTCACATTCAATTGCGTCAGAGTCTCGCTCGTCAGCGCCTGGATCGTGATCGGCACGTCCTGCAGGTTCTCCGTGCGACGCTCCGCGGTCACGGTGATTTCCGACAGCTCGGTACCGCCCCCGGCGGCGGCGTTCGGTTCGGTGGACTGATCTGCCGCCGCGACCCTGCTCGCCATGATGCAGGCCGCGACCGCGGCATCGACTAACAGTGACCGGCGCGTGCGGGTGACGGCGCTCTTGGCATCCATTGTGTTTGTAATCATTGTGGCTCCCTGGGACGATCGTAGGTGTAGTGGCCGAGACCTCAAGCTAAGGCGGACCGGCGCCGCGGCGATGACCAGCCGGTGCACTCAAAGACACATCGATCTCAATGGGCGAGCGCTCGACCGCGACCCGATCCGGCCTGCCACGCAGGCCTTCGGCTCCCCTCGAGACATGGGCATGCTGTTCTACGGTTGCAGTCACTGCGTGACTATTAGATACGACGCAGCCCGGTTCGCGATTGAACAGACGCGTCATCCGGTTGTGAGAAATAAGCGACTGTTGCGCCCAGTCCCACGATTTCGGTGCCAAATCAATCTTCGCGCGTGGAAAGCTCGGGTTTAATGTGGCGTTTTTGACCAACACGCGGCCCATCCCTGCTGATCCTATCCGCATCTTGCGGGTCCCTGGCGGGCCCTGGCTCGTTCGCGTCCTCACCGGCGCTTCCGCGCCTGGGCACTGCCCATCCCGGCAGATCGGTGTGCATGAGCCGGCGGTTGTGGCGTTCATCGAAACGCCGTCCAGATGGTTTTCAGATCGACATACTTGTCGATCGCGTGCGGGGAACGGTCGCGTCCGAAGCCGGACTGTTTGAAGCCGCCGAAGGGTGTGGCCAGCGAGGAGCGGTCAAAGCTGTTGATCCACACGGTACCCGCGCGCAGCGCGCCCGACAGGCGGTGGGCGACGTTCATGTCCTGCGTCCAGACGGCCGCGGCGAGCCCATAGACCGTATCGTTGGCGATGCGCAGCGCCTCGCTATCCTCGCGAAAGCCGGTCACCGTCAGCACCGGACCGAAGATCTCCTCGCGGCTGACCCGCATCTCCGGCCGCACCGCGTCGAGCACCGTGGCCTCAACGTAATAGCCGCCCGTATCCTGCATCGCCTGCCTGCCCCCGAAGGCCACCCGCGCGCCCTGGGAGACGCCGGAATCGATGTAGCCGAGCACACGCTTGAGATGGCCGCTGTCAATCAGCGCTCCCATCTGGGTCGCCGGATCAAAAGGATGTCCCAAGGTGATGGTCTTGGCGACCCCTTCGATGCCCTCGATCAGCCCGGTGCGCACCCGCTCGTGCACGATGAGGCGCGAGCCGGCATGGCAGGTCTCGCCGGCGTTGTAAAAGATGCCCCAGGCAATGGCGGCGGCGGCCGCCTCCAGGTCCGCATCCGCCATCACCACGTGCGGGCTCTTGCCACCCAGTTCCAGGGCCACGCGCTTGAGATTCGATTCGCCGGCATAACGCATCATCAGCTTGCCGACCTCCGTCGATCCGGTGAAGCTGATCATGTCAACGTCGGGGTGCAGTGCCAGCGGCTTGCCGGCCTCCTCGCCAAAACCCGGCACGACATTGATCGTGAGCCCGTGGCAAATGCATCGCAATCCGAAACATTGGGATGACCCGGCGCAGTTTCGACTGGATCGCAACTACGCCGGCCGAGCGTATCTACCCTTTGGCTCGGGCCCGCGCGCCTGCGTGGGGATGGGCCTAGCAATGCTGGAGCTTCAACTTCTCGCTCTTGAAATTGCGGCAGCTTACCGCTTTGGCGACTTCAGCCCGCGCCCCGCTCCGTGGCCAAAACCGTCTGTGACGTTGGTACCGCCGGATATGTCGATCGAGATACAGCCCCGAGAGCTCAAACGCTCGGAGAGTGTTGCGGCTTAGACGACGTGAGAGGCCAAAATCGCGATCAGATCAATTGTGC
>JBEKRP010000061.1:0-11659 GCA_049518595.1 Steroidobacteraceae bacterium | reverse complement strand
GCGTCTGCTGGAGATCGACGATCCCAACGTGCGGCTGGGCCTGCTGGCGCCGCTGATCGAAACCGGCCGGATCTAGGCCGACGCGCCCGCCGCGCTATCGAGCGCTCCGGAGGCCGGTTCCACCCAGACGACCTCGGTTTCGAGCGTGCCGTCAGGCTGCAGCGTGATGCGTCGATAGGCGGGAGGGCGAGCGTCGACGGCGAATTCGTTCGCCTGTGGCAGGAACTGGGCGCAGGTCGAAGGAGTGGCCAGCAGGCGCACGCCACGCCGGCGCGTATCGAAGCATTGGTGCACATGCCCCCAACCGACGGCGCGCACCTGCGGATGTGCATCGAGCACGCGAAAGAAATCGTCCGCGTTTTCCATGCCCACGGTATCGAGCCAGCGACTGGCCATCGCGACCGGATGATGATGCACGAACACCATCGCGTAGCGCTCGCAACCGCCCAGCGCCGCATCCAGCGCCGCAAGCTCGGCCGCACTGATGCGACCGCGTGCCTGACGCGGCTCGCAGCTGTCGACCAGCACGATTCGCCAGGCACCCAGATCGGCATAGCCGCCGACCTGAAACGGCGGCCGTGCCAGGGCGCTGCGCAGGCGCTGCGGATCGTCATGATTGCCCGGAATGCAGTACACCGGTTTGCCGAATGCGCCCAGCACGCGCGCGAAGTGCGCGTAGCCCTCGGGCTCATCGTTGACGATGTCGCCGGTGCACACCAGCGCGTCGACATTGAGCCGGCGTCCGCTGGCGTGCGCGAGCACGCGCTGCATCGAAGCGAGCGTCTGCACGCCACGCAAAGCGCCCTGCGGGCTGGCGAACAAATGCGGGTCGGAAAACTGCAGTAGGCGTACGGCGGGGTCCATGGGTCAATGTTACGCGCTGTCGTGCGCGCGCGAGTGACGCGCTTCAAGCGTCGCAAAGGTCATAGCGGCAATCGAAGTGACGCAGCGCTCAGATCGCGCACGCAATCGCGCGCAGATGTTAAAACGGCCACCGCTTTGGACGCACCGCTGCGCAGAAAGTTCGCGGCGCCGCAGTAGCCGCGCCGATGGCGCCCGCTCACACTGTCGGAAATCGCCGACAGTGTGAGCCGGATTTCCCGCGCGCCTACCTGCCGCCGGCGTGATCTTCAGTAGCGGTAGTGCTCGCTCTTGTACGGGCCGGCGACTCCGACATCGATGTAACGCGCCTGCTGATCGCTCAGCACGGTCAGCTCGGCATTGAGCTTGGCGAGCTGCAGGCGCGCTACCTTCTCGTCGAGCTGCTTGGGCAGTATGTGGACGCCAATCGCATAATTGGAGTGATTGCTCCACAGCTCGATTTGCGCCAGCACCTGGTTGGCGAATGAGGACGACATGACATAGCTTGGATGCCCGGTGGCGCAACCGAGGTTGACCAGGCGACCCTCGGCCAGCAGGATGATGCGCTTGCCATCGGGATAGATGATGTGATCGACCTGCGGTTTGATGCTCTCCCAGCGGTACTGCTTGAGCGAGGCCACATCGATCTCGTTGTCGAAGTGCCCGATGTTGCAGACGATCGCCTGATTCTTCATGCGCCTCATGTGATCGTGCGTGATCACGTGAAAGTTGCCGGTCGCCGAGACGAAGATGTCGGCCTGGTCGCAGGCGTACTCCATGGTCACCACGCGGAAGCCTTCCATCGCCGCCTGCAGTGCGCAAATCGGGTCAATCTCGGTCACCCACACCTGGGCCGAGAGCGCGCGCAGCGCCTGGGCGCAGCCCTTGCCGACATCGCCGTAGCCGCAGACCACCGCGATCTTGCCCGCGATCATGACGTCGGTCGCACGCTTGATGCCATCGACCAGCGATTCACGGCAACCATACAGATTGTCGAACTTCGACTTCGTCACCGAATCATTGACGTTGATGGCGGGGAAGGCGAGCGTGCCGTCGCGCGCCATCTGGTAGAGCCGCTTGACGCCGGTGGTAGTCTCCTCGGACACGCCGCGGATCGAAGCCAGCCGCGTCGTATACCACTTCGGATCACGCTTGAGCGTGTCACGGATGGTGTCGAACAGGGCGGTTTCCTCCTCGCTCGAGGGCTTGGCGATTAGCGCGCTGTCGCGCTGCGCGCGTGCGCCCAGGTGCAACAGCAAGGTCGCATCGCCGCCGTCATCGAGAATCATGTTGGCGTGGGCGTCATCCCGCCAATCGAAAATGCGATGGGAGAATTCCCAATACTCGGCCAGGGTTTCGCCCTTGTAGGCGAATACACTGGTGCCGCGGGCCGCGATCGCAGCGGCGGCATGATCCTGGGTCGAGAATATGTTGCACGAAGCCCAGCGCACCTGCGCGCCGAGGGCTTGCAGCGTCTCGATCAGCACCGCGGTCTGGATCGTCATATGCAACGAGCCGGCGATGCGCGCGCCGCGCAGCGGCTGGGTTGGCGAAAATTCCTCGCGGATCGCCATCAGCCCGGGCATCTCGGTCTCGGCGATCGCGATCTCCTTGCGACCCCAGTCGGCCAGAGAAAGATCGCGGACACGAAAATCCTGTTTGGCAGCGTCGGGTGTCATGGAACGCGCAGTAGCAGTCATGGTAGCTCCACCTTTGAGTTTAAGGTTGTCGAGCGCCGTTGACTTCATGCCGGTAGCCTGAGCCTGGCAGGTCTTGAGAAGCATCGAGGCTTCTCCCCTGTCGCAGCGCTCCTCAGGCACCGGGTTGCCGCGCGCGCGGCAACCTCAAATATCGCACTTGCGCGGATCAGGCCACGCGAACGCGGCCACGGCCGCGGCGGTGCGCATCCGCGGCCAGCACCTCAGCCTTATCCGTGTGTTCCCAGGAGAACTCGGGCTCCTTGCGGCCGAAATGACCGTAGGCGGCGGTCTTCTGGTAGATCGGCCGCGCCAGATCGAGCATTTCCCGCAGGCCATAGGGCGTCAGATCGAAATGCCGCCGCACCAGCGCCGTGAGCTCTGCGCGCGACAGCTCACTGGTGCCGAAGCCGTCGACCATGATCGAAGTCGGCTCGGCGACGCCAATGGCATAGGACAGCTGCACCTCGCAACGCTCGGCCAGCCCGGCGGCGACGATGTTCTTGGCGACGTAGCGCGCGGCGTAGGCCGCCGAGCGATCGACCTTTGACGGGTCCTTACCCGAAAAGGCACCGCCGCCGTGTCGGGCGAAGCCGCCATAGGTGTCGACAATAATCTTGCGTCCGGTGAGACCGCAGTCGCCGACGGGGCCACCGATCACGAAGCGGCCGGTCGGATTGATGTGATAGCGCGTGCGCCGGTCGAGCCATTTCTTCGGCAGCACCGGCTTGATGATCTCTTCCATGACGGCCTCGCGCAGCCGGGCGGTCGAGATGTCATCGCTATGCTGGGTCGACAGCACCACCGCCTCGATGCCAACCGGTCGGTCATCCTCGTAGCGCAGGGTGACCTGGCTCTTGGCGTCCGGGCGCAGCCACGGCAGCTTGCCTTTACGGCGAACCTCGGATTGGCGCTTGACCAGGCGATGCGCCAGCGTGATCGGTGCGGGCATCAGCACGTCGGTCTCGTTGGTCGCAAAGCCAAACATCAAGCCCTGATCCCCGGCACCCTGCTTACGCTTGTCGCCGCGATCGACACCCATGGCGATGTCGGGCGACTGCTTGCCGATGATGTTGATCACCCCGCAGCTGGCGCCGTCGAAGCCCATGTCGGAGTGGTTGTAGCCGATGTCGAGCACCGTCTGGCGCACCAGCTTCTCAAGATCGATCCATGCGGAGGTCGTGACTTCGCCGGCGACGATGACCACGCCGGTCTTGACCAGGGTCTCGCAGGCCACCCGGCCGCTCAGGTCTTCGCGCAGAATCGCATCGAGCACGGCATCAGAGATCTGATCGGCAATCTTGTCCGGATGCCCTTCCGAAACCGACTCGGAAGTAAACAAATAACCGTTGGTCATTGGCGTGGGCGAGACTGAATAAAAGGCCGACGAGTATAGCAGAAGGCACGGCGGCTCCCGCGCCACCAGGGCGCGCCGACACTGCCCCAGTGTGCCGCGCGCATGCGGGAACTTGTCAGCTTTGTGACGCAATCGAAATAGTTTGCCGCATGAACCGTCGCGGCCAGGCTCCAGGGGCGCTTCCGGGCAGGGAGCGCCCCTAGAGCGCCGAGCATTGCCTGGCGGGAGCCCGCTGATAGACAATGCGCCCCCCACTGCTCCGGGTGATGGACTCGTACCGCCTATGCCCACGCGACGAGAACTGGCCAATGTCCTGCGGTTCCTCGCAATGGACGCGGTCCAGCAAGCCAACTCCGGCCACCCGGGCGCGCCCATGGGCATGGCCGATATCGCCGAGGTGCTCTGGCACGACTTCATGAAGCATAATCCGGCCAACCCGCGCTGGTGGGATCGCGACCGCTTCATCCTGTCCAACGGGCACGCCTCGATGCTGCTGTACGGGCTGCTGCATCTGACCGGCTACCCGCTCGGCATGGACGAGATCCGGCATTTCCGCCAGGTGGGCAGCCGCACGGCGGGTCACCCCGAACACGATCTGACGATCGGCATCGAGACCACCACCGGCCCGCTGGGCCAGGGACTGGCCAACGGCGTTGGCTTCGCGTTGGCGGAAAAAATGCTCGCTGCACAGTTCAATCGCCCGGAGCTGCCCATCGTCGATCACTACACCTGGGTGTTCGCCGGCGACGGCTGCCTGATGGAGGGCGTCTCCCACGAGGCCTGCTCGCTGGCCGGGACGCTCAAGCTCGGCAAGCTGATCGTGTTCTACGACGACAATGGCATCTCGATCGACGGCGAGGTTCAGGGCTGGTTCACCGACGACACGCCCAAACGCTTCCAGGCCTACGGCTGGCACGTGCAGACCGTGGACGGACTGGACGACGCGGCGATTGCGCGCGCCATTCGTGCCGCCCAGGCCGAGACCGCGCGTCCGTCGCTGATCGATTGCAAAACCATCATCGGCTGGGGCGCGCCGAACAAGGCCGGCACGGCGCAGACACACGGCGAGGCGCTGGGCGTGGGCGAGGTGGCCGCCGCGAGGCAGAAGCTGGGCTGGACAGCGCCGCCGTTCGAGGTCCCGAGCGAGCTGCGCGCGGCCTGGAACCATGAGCGGGCCGGGCGTGCCGCCGAAGCACGCTGGCAGGAATTGTTCACGCGCTATCGCAACGCCCACCCGGCGCTGGCGTCCGAGTTCGAGCGGCGCATGCGCGGCGAACTGCCGGCCAACTGGCTCGACACCGCGCGCGCGGCGTTCGCGGCCGGACAAGCGGTCCAGGGCAGCCAGGCGACCCGGCAGTCTTCGCAGGCCATGCTCAACGTGATCGGACCGGCGCTGCCGGAGTTGTTCGGCGGTTCCGCCGATCTGACCGTTTCCAACAGCAGCATGCGCAAGGGAGCACGCGTCCTCACCCCCGACGACGCCGCCGGCGACTATATTCATTACGGCGTGCGGGAATTCGGCATGACCGCCGCCATGAGCGGTATGGCGCTGCACGGTGGACTGATTCCCTACGGCGGTACATTCCTGACGTTCTCAGACTATGCGCGCAACGCGGTGCGCATGGCGGCGCTGATGCATCAGCGCGTAATCCTGCTCTACAGCCACGACTCGATCGGCCTCGGCGAAGACGGTCCCACGCATCAGCCGATCGAGCACCTCAACAGCCTGCGCCTGATTCCGAACCTGACGCTATGGCGGCCGGCTGATGCGGCAGAGACCGCGGCTGCCTGGTGCGCGGCGATCGAACACGACACCGGTCCGACCTGCCTGGTCCTCACGCGTCAGGGGTTGCCGCAGCTTGCGCGCGACACGGCGGCGCTCGAGGGCATACGCCGCGGCGGCTATGTGCTGGCCGATTGCCAGGGCACGGCCCAATGCCTGGTGATTGCGACCGGCTCGGAAGTTCAGATCGCGCTCGAAGCAGTGCGGCATGCGCAGTCGCAGGGCAAGCGGGTGCGGCTGGTGTCGCTGCCGTGCACGCAGCTGTTCGACGCGCAGGATGCCGCCTACCGTGAATCGGTGCTGCCGTCGGCGGTGACGGCGCGCGTGGCGGTCGAGGCCGGCTCCACCGGGTTGTGGTGGCGCTATGTCGGCACCGCCGGGCGCGTCATCGGCATCGATCAGTATGGCCTCTCGGGCAAAGGACCGGAGCTGTTGAAAAAGTTCGGCTTCACGGCCGATGACGTGAAGCGGGCAATACACAAATCGATCGAAGGGGACATTCAATGGCACTGAAGGTCGGAATCAATGGCTATGGCCGCATCGGCCGCAATGTGCTGCGTGCGCTCTATGAGGGCGGCAAGCACTCGCAGCTGCAGGTGGTTGCACTCAACGACCTGGGCGATGCCAAGATCAATGCACACCTGACGCGCTATGACACGGTCCACGGCCGCTTCACCGGCGACGTCAAGATCGATGGCGATGCGCTACTCGTCAACGGCGATCGCATCAAAGTGTTGTCGGAGCGCGATCCGGCAAAGCTGCCGTGGGGCAGCCTCGGCGTGGATACGGTGCTCGAGTGCACCGGGCTGTTCACCAGCAAAGCGAAGGCGGCCAAGCACCTGCAAGCCGGCGCGAACAAGGTCGTGATATCGTCGCCCGGCGGTGATGATGTCGATGCGACGATTGTCTATGGGGTCAATCACGGAGTGCTCAAGGCGAGCCATACCGTGATCTCCAACGCCTCGTGCACCACCAATTGCCTCGCACCGCTCGCCAAGGTACTCAACGACAGTGTCGGTATCGCCGCGGGAGTCATGACTACGATACATTCCTACACCAATGATCAGGTGCTGGTCGACGTCTATCACACCGACCTGCGCCGCGCGCGTTCGGCCACGCATTCCATGATCCCGACCAAGACCGGCGCTGCCGCAGCCGTCGGGCTGGTGATGCCCGAGCTCAAAGGCAAGCTCGATGGCTTTGCGATCCGCGTGCCGACGATCAACGTGTCGCTGGTCGATCTGAGCTTCACCGCGAAGCGCGCGACCAGCATCGATGAAATCAATGGGCTGATGAAGACCGCCGCGGCCAGCGGGCCGCTGCAAGGGAGCCTCGCGTATACCGATGCCCCGCTGGTGTCGGTGGACTACAACCACGACTCGCACTCGTCGGTGTACGACGCGACCATGACCAAAGTGATCGCGGGCACGCTGGTCAAGGTCTGCGGCTGGTACGACAACGAATGGGGGTTCTCGAACCGCATGCTCGACACCACGCTCGCCTGGTCGCGCGCAACCTGAGGCCGTTGCCCATGAAACTGCTACGCATGGCCGATCTGGATCTCGCGGGCAAACGCGTCCTGATCCGCGAGGACCTGAACACGCCGGTGACGAAAGGGGTGGTGACGAGCGATGCGCGGATTCGTGCCACATTGCCGACGCTGCACCTGGCGCTGGAAAAGGGCGCACGGGTGATGATCCTGTCGCACCTCGGTAGACCCGAAGAGGGCAAGTTCGACCCCGAATTCTCGCTGGCCCCGGTGGCCGCAAAGCTTTCGGAGCTGCTCGGCAAACCGGTGCCGCTGGTCCAGAACTGGCTCGCGGGCGTGGAGGTGCAGCCGGGCTCGGTGGTGCTGTGCGAGAACGTGCGTTTCAACAAGGGCGAGAAGAAGGACGACGAAGCGCTGGCGCGGCAGATGGCGGCGTTGTGCGATGTGTTCGTCATGGACGCCTTCGGCACCGCGCATCGGGCCGAAGCCAGCACCCACGGCGTGGCGAAGTTCGCGCCGACGGCCTGTGCCGGCCCGCTGCTGGTCGCGGAATTGGAAGCGCTCGAGCGTGCGCTGGCCAAGCCGGCCCGTCCGCTGGTGGCGATCGTGGCGGGCTCGAAGGTGTCGACCAAGCTCACGATCCTGGAGAGCCTGCTCGACAAGGTCGACAAGCTGATCGTGGGCGGCGGCATCGCCAACACGTTTCTAGCCGCCACCGGCGTCAAAGTCGGCAAGTCGCTATACGAGAAGGACATGCTCGAGATGGCGCGCAAGCTGCTGCAGCGCGCCCGCGAACGCGGCGCGGAGATCCCGCTGCCGGTCGATGTCGTGGTGGCGCGGGAGTTTGCCCCCACGGCGCATGCCGATGTGCGGCCCGTGAATCAGGTGGCGGACGATGAGATGATTCTCGACATTGGGCCCGACACCGCCGAGCAGCTGAGCGAAGTGCTGAAATCCGCCGGCACCATCATCTGGAACGGCCCGGTGGGGGTATTCGAATTCGATCAGTTCGGCGAAGGCACCCAGGCGATCGCGCATGCGATAGCGCGCAGCAAGGCATTTTCCCTGGCTGGCGGCGGCGATACGCTCGCGGCGATCGAGAAGTATGGCGTCCAGGATGGAATTTCCTACATCTCCACCGGTGGTGGAGCGTTTCTTGAATTCGTTGAGGGTAAGACTCTGCCGGCGGTCGCGGTGCTGGAGCAGCGCGCAGCCGACACGCGCTCGCGTCCTACGGCCTGAAAGGCGGTTTGCAGTCCCATCGGGGCTCCAGGCCTGGAACGGCGGCTATGGACACGAAGCGTAGAACCAAGATCGTTGCGACGATGGGACCGGCCACCGACGATCCCCAGGTCGTGGCCGGCATGGTCGGGGCCGGTCTCGATGTCGCACGCATCAATTTCTCGCACGGCACGCGCGAATCGCAACGCCGACGGGTCGAGATGGTGCGTCAGGCGGCGCGCGAGGCCGGGCGCTACATCGGCCTGCTGGCCGACCTCGCCGGACCCAAGATCCGCATCGAGAGTTTTCACCACGGCAAAGTACAACTGGTCGAGGGCGCGCCATTCGCACTCGATACCGCGCTCGATCCCGCGGCCGGCAATGTGACCGAGGTCGGTGTCGCCTACAAGAATATGACTGCCGACGTTCAAGCCGGCGATACGCTGCTGCTGGCCGACGGTCAGATCGTGATCGAAGTGGAAAAAGTTATCGGAACGCGCATTTCCGGCGTGGTGCGCTCGGGCGGCGAATTGTCGAACCGCAAGGGCGTGAATCGTCAGGGCGGCGGTATCTCGGCCCCCGCGCTGACCGAAAAGGACCTGGAAGACATCCGTCTCGCGGCCGAGATCGGTATCGACTATCTGGCCGTGTCGTTCGCGCGCGATGCCGACGATATTCGTCGCGCGCAGTCCGAGCTGCGCAAGTGGCGCGGCGAGGCACGCGTGGTGGCGAAGATCGAGCGCCACGAAGCGCTCGACAATCTCGCCGGGATTCTGGCGGTGACCGATGCCGTGATGGTCGCGCGTGGCGATCTCGGTGTGGAGATGGGCTACGCCGAGCTCACGGGCTTGCAGAAGACCATCATCCGCCAGTCGCTGGCGAGCAATCGCGTCGTGATCACCGCCACACAGATGATGGAATCGATGATCCAGAATCCGATTCCGACGCGCGCCGAAGTCAGCGACGTCGCCAACGCGGTGCTCGATGGCACTGACGCGGTGATGCTCTCGGCCGAAACCGCGACCGGCAAGTTTCCGGTCAAGGCCGTGCAGGCGATGGCGGATGTGATCCGCGGCGCGGAGAAATATCAGCTCGGCTCGCCGCTCGGCATGGCGCGCGCAGATGAGGAGTTCGGCAACACCGAGGAGGCGATTGCGATGGCCGTGATGTATACGGCCAATCACATGCGGGTGCGGGCGATCGTTGCCCAGACCGAGTCGGGCATGACGCCGTTATGGATGTCGCGCATCCGCTCGGATATCCCGGTCTATGCCTTCACCCGTCATGAGGCCACGCGGCGACGGGTGACGCTCTATCGGGGTGTCTATGCGGTGCCTTTCGACATCGTTGATACCGACACGGAGACCCTCTACAGGTCGATCTTCGACCGTCTGCTCGAACTGGGGCTGGTCGATGTCAACGACCTCGTCATTCTCACCAAGGGTGAATTGTCGGGCGTCTCCGGGGGCACCAACTCGCTGCAGATCCTGCGGGTCACCGATCGATAGCAGGCCGGTAGCGATGCCCGCGCGGGCGTGGTGCGCCCCGGGTAGCCCATGATGCCGTCGCGTCCTCAAGCTCATCCATGCCCGACGGGCCAGGCGCCGTGGCCGCCGTGGGCCCGCCTTCCCGGTGCCAGAGCGAGAAGCCGGTAGCAGATCGAGACGGCGGTACATGCGGCGTTTATCTGCGGTCCGCTATGCTAGCCAATATGCCCGCCGACGCCTTACCCAGAGGCCGCGCACCGATCGGTCCGACGGTCGGGCTGGTATTGCCCGGGGGCGGCGCGCGTGCTGCCTACCAGGTCGGCGTGCTCAAGGCGATCGCGGAGATGCTGCCGCACGCGCCCAATCCGTTTCCGATCATTGTCGGCACGTCGGCCGGCGCCGTATCGGCGGCCGTGCTCGGCACGGAGGCGCATCGCTGGCAGCGCGCGGTCGCGGGGCTCGAGCACGTCTGGGCGCACTTTCATGTGCCACAGGTATTTCGGGTCGATGCCGGGAGCATGCTGCGTTCCGGTCTGCACTGGGCGCTGTCACTGATCTCCGGCGGCATACTGCTGCCTCCGCCACTGGCATTGTTCGACAACTCGCCGTTGCGCTCGTTGCTGGCGGATCACCTCGATTGGCACGGCCTTCAGCCCAACATCGATGGCGGCCATCTGCGGGCATTGGCGCTGTGCGCGACCAGCTACAGCTCGGCTACGTCGGTGGCATTCTTTCAGGGCACCGGTGACGCCGGGGAGTGGGTACGGCAACAGCGCATCGGCCGCCGTACCGGACTGCGGCTCGAGCACGTGATGGCGAGTCTGGGCGTGCCGTTTCTGTTTCCACCGGTGCAGCTCGGGGATGAGTTCTTCGGCGACGGCGCGCAGCGCCAGCTATGGCCGCTCAGTCCAGCGATTCACCTGGGTGCCGACCGCCTGCTGGTGATTGGGGTGCGAGCCGAGCATGGTGCAGGCGTCAATGCGCGGCCGCGCACCGTGGTGCAGGGCCCCACCCCAGGACAGTTGTTCGGCTACATGCTCGATACGCTGTTTATGGATCAGATCTACGCCAACGTCGAGCACATGCAGCGCCTCAACAGCGTGGTCGAAGCCGCGCCAGCCGCGGTGCCGGGCATGCGCAAGGTGGCAACGCTGGTCATCGCTCCGAGCGCGGACATGTGCGTGATGGCGACCCAGCACATGCGCAGCCTGCCACGCGAGCTGCGCGCCCTGCTGCGCGTGATGGGTGCGCGCGGCACGGCCGGTGCGCAGCTCGCGAGTTACCTCATGTTCGAATCGACGTTCACGCGCGAGCTGATCGCGCTCGGCTATGAGGATACGATGCAGCAGCGCGAGGACGTGATCGCGTTTCTGGGCGGTGCGCCGCTGGCGGCCACGACCGTGCTGCCCGCGCTGAAGCTGGTAGCGCCAGACGAGCCTCGCGTCGAGGCGAGTGCGCGGCCCAGTATTTGAAGTCCTCGGCGTGTTGCCTGCCAAACGCAAGTCGTAGCCGGCACCAACGCCTCTGGCGACGGTGCAGAACCGCTACACTATCTGCGCAGGGCGGGGACCATCAGCGGCAAGAGGTTCGTGAGGCCCCATGAAAGATGGGATCAAACGCTGCCGTTGGAGCGGGATGTGCGCCCTATTGAGACTTGCATAAATGCCTGACACATTCAGAGCGGCAGTTCGGCTTGAGTCCAGAAGGCACGGATCAAGGTCGGGCGACGCTGCATGGAGCGCAGGCGGTTGCGAGCACCGGTTT
>JBEKRP010000060.1:0-12243 GCA_049518595.1 Steroidobacteraceae bacterium | reverse complement strand
ATGGCGCAATACATTTACACGATGAATCGGGTCTCGAAGATAGTGCCCCCCAAGCGCGTCATCCTGCGCGACATCAGTCTGTCGTTTTTCCCCGGCGCCAAAATCGGCGTGCTCGGCCTGAACGGTTCCGGTAAATCCACGCTGCTGCGGATCATGGCCGGCATCGACCAGAACATCGATGGCGAGGCACGGCCGCAGGCTGGGATCAAGGTCGGCTTTCTGTCACAGGAACCGGAGCTCGATCCGGACAAGGATGTACGCAGCGTGGTCATGGAAGGCGTCGGTGGCACCTTCGCATTGCTGGAGCGCTTCAATCAAATCAGCGAACTGTTCGCCGAGCCGATGGAGGACGAGCAGATGAACAAACTGCTCGAGGAGCAGGCGCAACTGCAGGACGCGATCGACGCCGCGGGCGGCTGGGAGCTCGGCCGCAAGCTCGAGATCGCAGCCGACGCGCTGCGCCTGCCGCCGTGGGAAGCGATCATTGCCCAGCTTTCCGGTGGTGAGAAGCGTCGCGTGTCGCTGTGCCGACTGCTACTGTCGCAACCCGACATGCTGCTGCTCGATGAGCCCACCAATCATCTGGATGCCGAGTCGGTAGCCTGGCTCGAGCGCTACCTCGAGGAATATCCGAGCACCGTGGTCGCCGTGACCCACGACCGGTATTTCCTCGATAACGTCGCCAAATGGATCCTCGAGCTCGATCGCGGCCATGGAATTCCCTGGCAAGGCAACTACTCCTCCTGGCTCGAACAAAAGGAAAAGCGGCTGGCGCTCGAAGAACGCGAGCGCGACGCCCTGCGCAAGACACTCGCGCGCGAGCTCGAATGGGTGCGCGCAAATCCAAAGGCGCGGCAGGCCAAGAGCAAAGCGCGCCTGGCCCGCTACGATGAGCTGGCCTCCAAGGAGTTCCAGGAGCGCAACGAGACCAATGAGATCTACATCCCGCCCGGACCGCGGCTGGGCGACCTGGTGATCGAGGTCAAGGGCCTGCGCAAGGGTTTCGGCGATCGCTTGTTGATCGATAACCTGAATTTCACTCTGCCGCGCGGCGGCATCGTCGGCATCATTGGGCCGAACGGTGCCGGCAAGACCACTCTGTTTCGCATGCTCACCGGCGTCGAGCAGCCGGATGCCGGAGAAGTCTGCATTAGCCCGACGGTGAAGCTCGCCTATGTCGATCAGTCCCGCCAGACGCTCGACGACAAGAAGACGGTGTGGGCGGAGATCTCCGGCGGCCACGACGTCATCCGGATCGACGGCTACGAGACACCCTCGCGCAGCTATGTCGGCCGCTTCAATTTCAAAGGCACTCAGCAGCAGCAGCAGATCGGCGAGCTCTCCGGCGGCGAACGCAATCGGGTGCATCTGGCCAAGGTGCTGCGTGCCGGGGGCAACGTCCTGCTGCTCGACGAGCCCACGAACGATCTGGATATCGAGACTCTGCGCGCGCTGGAGGATGCGCTGCTG
The DNA here is from genome assembly GCA_049518595.1 of Steroidobacteraceae bacterium. GTDB lineage: Bacteria > Pseudomonadota > Gammaproteobacteria > Steroidobacterales > Steroidobacteraceae > FEN-1191. The sequence goes on along the minus strand of JBEKRP010000060.1, from coordinate 10,773 downwards.
AATTTCCCGGGCTGCGCAGTCGTGATTTCGCACGATCGCTGGTTCCTCGACCGCATTGCGACCCACATCCTCGCCTTCGAAGGCAACTCCGAGGTGGTCTGGTTCGAGGGCAACTACCAGGAATACGTCGCCGACCTCAAGCGCCGGCGTGGCGAAGACGCCGCCCAGCCGCATCGCCTGAAGTACCGACGCCTCACCGGCTAAGCTGCGCGTGGATTGCGGCTGCGAGTTGCAGGAATTTAGTAAGCATGCTTACTCTTTTTTGCGCCCCGCACTTGAGGGCTTAGCCATGTGGCAGCCGACGCATCGCAAGAAAGGCTTCCGGCGCGCCGAGGACAGTCCCGGCTTCATGCTCTGGAGGTCTTCCAACCTGCTGCAGCGGATGCAAGGCCGCCGCCTCAGAAATTTCGCCGTCACTCCCGGGCAGTTTTCCTTCATGGCCTGCCTGGTCTATCTGCACCAGTTCGAGCCGGTCACCGCGGCGCGCGTGGTCGCGTACACCGGGATGGATAAGATGATGGTTTCCGATCTGGTCAAGGTCCTGGAGCGCAAACGGCTGCTCACCAAGCGACCCGATCCCAAGGACGCACGCGCGTTGCTGATCGAGCCGACGCCGCTCGGCATCGACATCACCAATGATGCTGCAGACAGAATGGAGTCGCTCGATGCCCGCTTCTTCCGTCGCGCGCGCAACCCCGCGACGTTTCATGCCGAGTTGATCGCGCTGGTGGAGAGGGCGAACTGCGCCCATGAGCTGCCGGGGCAGATTATGTCCGGACATTATGTCCCGGCGTTATGTCTGCATTTCCCCGGCGCCTTAGCACCGCCCGGGCGCTGTGCCACTCTGTCGCCATTCGGCTACACTGATGCCGCGGTCACATTAGAAGCATCACCATGTCGATCTATATCGATACCAGCGATCGGCTGCACCAGGAGCAGCCTACGAGCCTTGCCCTGACCTGTCCGCATTGCCTGGTGCTGGCCCACGTTACCCCAGAGGCCGTGCCGCGCTTTTCCGACCTGACCGCCGCGCGCCCGAAGCAGATCGGCATCGTCTATCGCTGCGACGCCTGCAGTGCCCCGATCTTCCTGCGCTTCAATGTGCGCAACTACGGTCCGGCACGCATCGAGCTGTCCTCGCAATTCAGCGAGATCGAACGCCCGAAAGAGAAATTCAGCTTCACCTACCTGCCCGAGGATGTGGAGACGATGTTTCGCGAGGCGCTGCTGTGCTATTCGCACGGCGCTTTCAACGGCTTCGCGACCATGTGCCGGCGCACCACGCAGGCCGTGTTCGCGAATACCGGTGAGGCCGGCAGGATGCGTGTGTTCGATGAACTCAATGAAGTGCGCGACATGGCGCAAATCGATGCCGCGAGTTTTGCGTTGATCAAGCGCGTCATCTTCGGCACCGATGCCGATCCGGCGCCGGGTATGCCGATACTCGACGATGATCAGTCCGGTTTGCTGCTCGAGGTGATGAAGGATCTGTTATACCAATCGTACGTGCGCAAGGGGCGCCTGCAGCAGGCGATGGTGGTACGGCGCTTTTTCTCCGATGAAGCCGAGCGCAATGCTCGGGCCGATACCAGCAGCAGCACCAAGTCGCTCGAAAGCAGCCGCGTAGAAGGCTGATCGCCGCCTCGCCGGGAGCGCCGGCTCAGTCCAGCCATAGCCGCGCATTGCGGAACATGCGCATCCAGCCACTGTCTTCACCGGCGTCGTGCGGATGCCAGGAGTTCTGCACCGTGCGATACACGCGCTCGGGGTGCGGCATGGTGATGGTCGCGCGGCCGTCGGGTGTGGTCAGCGCGGCGATGCCCTGAACCGCCCCATTGGGATTGGCTGGGTAGGCGCGAGCGACCTCGCCGCGGTTGGTGATGTATTGAAAGGCGATCAGCCGCTGTTCGAGGCAGCGCTGCAGGTCCTGTGCGGATTGGAATTGCGGCTGGCCCTCGCCGTGCGCCACTGCCACCGGCAGGCGCGAACCGCCCATTCCCGCCAGCAGCAGTGACGGTGAGTCAGCGATCTGCACCAGACTGAAGCGCGCCTCGAACTGCTCGCTGCGGTTGCGCAGGAAGCGCGGCCAGTGCTGCGCGCCCGGAATCAGCTCTCTGAGCAGCGCGAACATCTGGCAGCCGTTACACACGCCGAGGGAAAAGGTGTCGCTGCGCTTGAAAAAGCGTTCGAATTCGCGGCGCGTACGCTCATGAAACAGGATGGAGCGCGCCCAGCCGCCGCCCGCTCCGAGCACGTCGCCATAGGAGAATCCACCACATGCGACCAGACCGGAGAAACCCTCGAGCGTGCGCTCGCCGCCGAGCAGATCCGACATATGCACATCGTGCGCCTCGAACCCGGCACGATCGAGCACCGCCGCCATTTCAACCTGACCGTTGACGCCCTGCTCGCGCAAGACGGCAACCCGCGGCCGCGCGCCGCGCGCGATCAGCGGCGCCACGATATCGTTCTGCGGATCGAAGCTCAGTTGCTGCGAGAGCCCCGGATCGGCCTGGTCGAGCAGCGCAGCCATTTCCTCTTCGGCGCATAGCGGGTCATCGCGCAGCCGGCGCATGCGATAAGAGGTCTCCGACCAGGCACGACGCAGGTCGATCCAAGCCTCATCGAGCAGCGTGCCACCGCTGCGGATCCGCAGGCGCATTTGCGGCATCGGTGCGCCGATGACCTGCGCGCAGTCGGCCAGCCCGTGGGTCGCGAAGCAGTTCAGCACCGCCTGCTGCTGCGACTGCAGCACCTGAACTACGGCTCCCGGCTCCTCGGCGAACAGCGGCGCGAGCGCGGAAGCCGCGCCCGACGCGAGCGCGACGTCAACACCGCAGTGGCCGGCAAAGGCCATCTCCGCCAGCGTGACCAGAAGCCCGCCGTCAGATCGATCGTGATACGCGAGCGCCAAGCCGCGCGAGCGCAGCTCGATCAGCGCCGCCGCAAAACCGGCCAGCCGCTTTGGATCATCGGCATCGGCATGGGCGCCGCCTGCGGCATTGAACACCTGCGCCAAAGAGCTCATCCCGAGCCGGTTGCGCCCGCGTGCCAGATCGATCAGCAGCAGCACTGAAGGACCGCGATTGAGCTGCAGCACTGGCGTCAACGTGCGCCGCACATCGCGCACCGGCGCAAATGCCGAGATGATGAGGGATATGGGCGCCAGCACCGATCTGGTCTCACCGCCGTCCTGCCAGACAGTCTTCATCGATAGCGAGTCTTTGCCAACTGGAATGGCTATGCCCAGCGCCGGACAGAGCTCTTCGCCAACAGCGCGCACGGCGGCGTAAAGCGCCGCATCCTCGCCCTTCTCGCCGCATGCGGCCATCCAATTGGCCGACAGGCGGACATCGCTCAGGGCACCGATATCGGCCGCCAGGATATTGGTGATCGCCTCGGCTACCGCGAGCCGCGCCGAGGCGGCTGCATCGAGCAATGCTACCGGCGTACGCTCGCCGATCGCCATCGCCTCACCGGCATGATGATGGTAGTCCACCAGCGTCACCGCGACGTCCGCGACCGGCACCTGCCACGGCCCGACGAACTGATCGCGGCTGACCTCGCCGCCGACCGTGCGATCGCCGATCGTGATCAGAAATGTCTTGTCAGCGACCGCCGGCAATCGCAGCACGCGGTACACGGCCTCGCGCAGATCCACCGTCTCGCAATCGTTGTCGCGCCGTGGCGGCGGCAGGCTGTCCGCCAGGCGGCGCATGCGCGGCGGCTTGCCGAGCACAGATTCGATCGACATGTGCACCGGATCATTGCCAAACTCGCGATCGTGCACCACCAGCACCCCGTCGTCAGTGATCTCGCCGATCGCGGCGAATGGACAACGTTCACGCTGCGCGATGGCGCCGAAGCGCGCCAGGCCGCCGGGTTTGAGCACCAGCACGTAGCGCTCCTGGGCCTCATTGCACCAGATCTCGAGCGGCGACATGCCAGGCTCGGCATTGGGTATTTCGCGCAACTCGAGGCGGGCACCGCGGTGACTGTGGGCCACGGCCTCAGGGATAGCATTGGATAGTCCGCCCGCGCCTACATCGTGAATCAGCTCGATCGGATTGTCGGCGCCGAGCGCCCAGCAGCGATCAATGACTTCCTGCGCTCGCCGCTGCAACTCGGCGTTGCCGCGCTGCACCGACGCGAAATCGAGCTCCTCGGCGGACGTACCGCTGCCCACTGACGAGGCCGCGCCGCCGCCAAGGCCGATCAGCATCGCCGGACCGCCAAGCACCACGAGCGTGGCACCCACCGACACCTCGCTCTTATCCACCTGCGGCCGGCGCACGTTGCCGAGACCGCCCGCGAGCATGATCGGTTTGTGATAGCCCCGCACCCGGCCCGCTGGATCCCCCGGCAGCGCCGTCTCGAGCGTGCGGAAATAGCCGCAGATATTCGGCCGGCCAAACTCGTTGTTGAACGCCGCCGCTCCGATCGGTCCTTCGAGCATGATGTCGAGCGCCGAGGCGATGCGCGACGGCTTACCGACGCTGCGCTCCCACGGTTGGATGAATTGCGGGATCAGCAGATGCGACACCGAGAAACCCACCAGTCCCGCCTTGGGCTTGGCGCCGCGGCCGGTCGCGCCCTCGTCGCGAATCTCGCCGCCGGAGCCGGTGGCGGCGCCAGGAAATGGCGAAATCGCGGTCGGGTGATTATGGGTCTCGACCTTTATCAGAATATCGATCGGCTCGTCATGACCCCGATAAATGCCACTCGCCGGATCAGGGAACCAGCGTTTGCCGGTCACACCCTCGATCACGGCGGCATTGTCGCGATACGCGGATAGCACGCCGAGCGGCGCGTGCTGGTAGGTGTTGCGAATCATCGCGAACAGCGAGCGCTCGCGCTCGCGGCCATCGATCACGAATTGCGCATTGAATATCTTGTGGCGGCAATGCTCGGAGTTCGCCTGTGCGAACATCATCAGCTCGACATCGGTGGGATCGCGGTCGAGTCTGTGGAAAGTCTCCAGCAGGTAGTCGATCTCGTCGTCGGCCAGCGCCAGACCCAGACGTCGGTTGGCATCGATCAGACCGGCGCGGCCTTGACCCAGACTTATGAACCGCAACGGGCGGGGTTGGTCGGTGGCAAACAGCCGCGTCGCGCACTCGATATCCTCGAACACCGCCTCGATCATCCGGTCATGCAGCGGCGCGGCGAGCGCGGCGCGGCGAGCGGCCGGCACGCTGCGCCGCAGCCCGAGCCTATAAAGGATTCCGCGCTCGATGCGTCGCACGCTCGACAGTCCGCAGACGTGCGCGATGTCCGTGGCCTTACTCGACCATGGCGAAATCGTGCCCGGTCGCGGCACCACCAGCAGCCGCTGCGATTCGGCCGCGTGCGCCGCGGCGCCCGGCGGTCGCTCGCCGCCATCGTCGAGCAGTTGATCGAGCAGCAAGCGCTCGCGGGCATCCGGCTCGCCGTTGCAATCGACGAAATGCAGAAACTGCGCCTGCAGAGTGCTGACAGCGGGCTCAAGCGCCTGAAGGCGCGCGAGTAGGCGGGCGATGCGGAACGCGGACAGCGCTGAGGAGCCCGGCAGCTTGAGCATCAAGTCTTCTTCGGTCCGGGGTCCATAGCCGACGGGGGCAGCAGCGGCGCCGGAAACTGCGCCACGTTGCTGCCCTCGAGCGCGACGATCTTGCTCACGCCCTGCTTGCGCACCTCGTCGATACGAATGACCGACTGCAGCGGCAGATAGCTGCGCTTGACGCCCGCGAACTCGCTCTTTACGCGCTCCTCACCGGGGTCCACCACCACCGAGGAGCGTTCGCCGAATACCAGCTCGTCGATTTCCACGAAGCCGAACAGTGAGCCGTGACTCACCTTGCGCGCATAGACCTCGTAAACCTTGCCCTGGTTCACGAACATAATCTTGAAGATATGATTGGATGCCATGGTTGAACTTTCGGGCGGGCAGCCTTTTTTGCACGGCAGAATGCTCAGGAGCCGCCGCGGGCCTATTATATGGATTACGTGGACCGAACCTAGAGTTGTTCAAATGGCCCTGAAGCTGACCATTATCGACGACGAGCGCAGCCAGTCCGGCCGGGGCGGCAGCATTGTATTTGGCGTCGGCGGCGGCGGAATCGGCCGTGCGCACGATAACGACTGGGTCCTGCCGGATCCGCAACGTTACCTGTCGGCCCATCACGCGCGCGTGCAGTTCCGCGATGGCGCCTACTATCTGCTCGACACCAGCACCAACGGGGTGTACGTCAATGATGGCACCGTACCGATCGGTCGGCGCAACTCCTATCCGCTGCGCGACGGCGATCACCTTCGTCTCGGCGAGTACCAGCTGGCCGTCAGCATCGATACCGAGCGCAGTGAGGCGCCGGAAGCGAGCTCGATCTTCCCCATCAATCCCGACCCGCTGACGGCTGAGCCGATGGCGGCCCGCGGTGACATCGGCGTGGAACTGAATGTGCGCGACCTGCTGCGCCCGGAGGCATCGCCCGGCAATTGCATGGGCGCCGTCGACGTCTTCGGTCAGTCGATGCTGACCGAAGATACCGGGCTGCTGGCTTTTGACGGCGGCCAGCGCTCGTCGCCTACCGACCTGCGGGTACCGGTACCGGTATCGGCACGGCACGAGCCGCGCATGGCCGACCGCGCCGCCGAGAATGCCGCGGGAATCGAGGCGTTTTGTCGAGGCGCCGGCATCGATCTCAAGCAGCTGCCGGCGGACGCGTCCGCGCGCATGCTGCAACTGGCGGGGGTGCTGCTGCGCGAGGCATTGCTCGGCCTGAAGGGCCTGGCACTCGCGCAACGCGAGATCCGCGATCAGACGCATATCAAAGTCGGCAAGGAGGATCCGCAACACATCGGGCTGACGGGGCTGCCGGTGGACGATCTGTTGCTGCGGCTATTGATCGGTCACGACCGGCGCGATCTCGATGCGGTGCAATGGGTGCGCGATATGCTCGCCAGCACGCGCCGCCACGATCTTGCCACCATGCGCGCCCTGCACACCGCGCTCGGCGAGTTTCTCGCCCGACTCGACCCCAGGGCACTTGCCCAGAGCGATGGAAGTGCCGGCGGCGCGGCCACCGGCAATGGCGAGTCCTCGGGTTTGGCTGCGCGTTTTCGTAGCATTACCGAAATGCCCGCCGGCAAATTTCCGCACCTATTCACCGAGGCTTTCGCTCGCGCCTTCGTTACCGCCTTCAAGCAAAACAACGGCGACCACTCCAAGTCGTAACCGTCGCGCGCCCGGCGCCGACGCGTCCACCGCTAGCGCTCGGCGCGGACCTTGACTGTGGCGCCGGCCAATATTGAATCGGGCGGATTAAGAATGATCCGATCCTGTGCGCTGACCCCGCTCAGGATTTCGACCTCGGCGCCGTAATCGCGGCCGATGGCCACGGTGTTCAGGTGCACCTGACTCTGTGCATCGACCGTCGCCACGTGCAGGCCGTCGCCGCGGAACAGCAGCGCGTTGGATGGCACCCGCCAGGTCTTGAGGCCGGTCGGTAGCGGCAGATGGACCTGCGAGTACGACCCGGGCAGCAGCTCGCCCTTGGGGTTATCGGCCTCCAGTTCGGTCAGCAATGTCCGCGTAGTGGCGTCGATCGACCCGGCCGTGCTGACCACCTTGGCCGGATGGCGCAGTTCGGGCCGCTCGACCGTGGTCAAATCGGCAGCCATTCCGGGCGTGATCCAGTTCGCATAGGCCTGGGGCACCTGCACGTAGACGCGCAGCCGGCTGGTCGAGCTTAGGTGAAACAGCTCCTGGCCAGTCGTGCTGCCCTCGGTCACCAGTGCTCCGACATCGGTCCTGCGCGCGGTCACGACGCCCTCGAATGGCGCGGTGATGCGATTGAAGCCTTGCATTTGCTCGAGCCGCTGGAGGTTCTGCCGCGCCGACTCCGTCTGGGCCTTCTTGGCCTCGGCATCACCGAGCGCATTGTCGACGTCCTGCTGGGCGACCAGACCGGTCTTGCGCAGCTCCTGAAAGCGCTGGGCGGTGGTCTGCGACAGCCGGTTGTTGGCATCGGCGGTGGCAAGGTCGGCCTTCGCCTGGCGATACTGGGCGTCCACCTCGGGCGTCTCGATTTCCGCCAGCAACTGCCCCGCTTTGACGTGCTTGCCGATATCCGCATACCAGCGTTTGAGGTAGCCGTTGGTGCGCGCGTAAATGGGCGCATCGGTATAGGCCTGGATGTCGCCCGGAAGGACCAGCTCATCGCCGACATCGCTGTGCTTCGGCATCGTCACGATGACTACCGGCACGGCTGATTGCTGCGCGAGCTGCTTGAGCGCGGCGCGGGAGTTCACGCGCGTGAAGATACCCCAGGCCGCGATGATGACGGCGCCCACCAGCACACAGAGGCCGATACGCTTGAGTCGCCGCAACGCTGCCTTGACTGCCGGTGTATCGGTCATTTTCCGGTCTTGTTCAGGCCTGTGCCGCTGTGCTGCCGGCCCGAGGCTGGGTAAATCTGGCGTGAATGACGGCAAACACCACCGGCACGAACAGCAGCGTCGCGAAGGTGGCAAACAGCAGACCGCCGATGACCGTTCGTCCCAGCGGCGCGTTCTGCTCGCCGCCTTCACCGAGCCCCAGGGCCATCGGCAACATGCCGATCATCATGGCCAGTGCCGTCATCAGTACCGGTCGGAAGCGCACGAAGCCGGCTTCCAGGGCCGCCGCCATGGCGCTCAAACCTGCATCCATACGCTCGCGCGCGAAGCTTACGATCAGAATGCTGTTGGCCGTGGCCACGCCCAGGCACATGATCGCGCCAATCAATGCCGGCACGCTGATGGTGGTGTGGGTGACGAACAGTATCCAGACCATGCCTGCCAGCGCCGCAGGCAGCGCGCTGACGATGATCAGTGGATCGAGCCAGCTCTGGAAGTTGACCACGATGAGCAGGTAGATCAGCACGACGGCACCGATCATACCGTACGCGAGACCGCTGAAAGAGGTCCGCATGGTCTCCATCTGCCCCCGAAGCAGCAGCTCGCTGCCGCGCGGCAGATCGTGTCGCGAGCCGTCGACTATGCCGCGCACCGCTGTGGCCACCGTGCCGAGATCCGTGCCGTCGACCGAGCCATAGATGTCGATCACCGGGCGCGCGTTGTAATGGCTTACGACGGCCGGCCCGACGCCACGACTGATCGTGGCGAGATTGGCCAGCAGCTGCTGCGAGCCTCCGTCTCCGGTGGTGATCGGCGTCGCCGCGAGGTCGTGCAGCGAAGTGAGGCGATACTGCGGCGCCTGCGTCGTGATGTTGTACTGGATGCCGCTCCCGGGATCGACCCAGAATGTCGGCGCGGTCTGCTGGCTGCCCGAGAGCGAAATCAACACGTCGCTGGCGACTTGCAGCTGCGTCAGTCCGACCAGAGAGGCGTTGGTGCGGTCGACCGCCACATTGAACTGCGGATAGTCGAACGCCTGCTGTATGCGCAGATCCACCGCGCCGGGAATGGTTTTGAGCTTGGCCAGCAGGTTGTTGGCAAAGCTGCGGTTCGCATCGATGTTATTGCCCACGACTTGCACGTCGAGCGGCGCGGGCAAGCCGAAATTCAGGATCTGATTGACGATATCGGACGGCAGAAAGGCGAAGCTCGTGCCCGGAAACTCATCGCGCAGCTGCGCGCGCAGCATGCGTACGTACTCGGCCGTGGGCCGCCGGTGCCCTTCGCGCAGCGCAATCATGATGTCGGCATCGCCCGGACCGACCGGCGCTGAGGTGCTATAGGAGAGATTGATACCGCTGTAAGGCACGCCGATGTTGTCGATCAGGCTGTCGAGCTCCTGTGGCGGAATGATCTGCCTTATTCCGGCTTCGACCGCATCGCAGAGCCTGGCCGTCTCCTCCAGACGCGTGCCGCTGCGCGCGCGCAGATGCAGCCGCACCTGGCCGGCATCCACTGTCGGAAAAAAGTCGCGGCCGAGCCACGGCAGCAGCAGGAACGCGGTGGCTCCGATCGCGATGAAAACCAGGGCGAAGGCGGGGCGGTGCTGCAGCGCCGTGCCGAGCAGCTCATGGTAACCGTTGCGAACAGCGGCGAAGCGGTGCTCGAAACCTCGCTGGAAACGCTGGAATACGTTGGTCGTGGCGCCGGCCGGGTGCTCCGGCACGTGCTTGTGCAGCCAGTACTTCGCCAGCGTCGGCACCAGCGTTCGCGACAGCACGTAGGACGCGATCATCGCAAACACCACCGCCTCGGCCAGCGGCACGAACAGGAACCGCGACACGCCGGAGAGCAGGAACATCGGCACGAACACGACACAGATGCACAGCGTGGACACCAGTGCGGGTACTGCGATCTGCTGCGCGCCGTCGAGAATGGCCGGCTCGACCTCCTTGCCCTGCTCCAGATGCCAGTTGATGTTCTCGATCGCCACGGTCGCGTCATCGACCAGAATTCCGACCGCCAGCGCAAGCCCGCCGAGCGTCATGATGTTGATGGTCTCGCCGATCGCCGACAGACAGATAATCGAGGCCAGTACTGAAAGCGGGATCGAGATCGTTATGATCAGCGTGCTGCGCCACGAGCTGAGGAACAGCAGGATCATGAGCCCGGTGAGCGCCGCCGCGACCACGCCCTCGCGCACCACACCGCTGATCGCCGCGCGCACGAACAGCGACTGATCGCCGGTGACCGTGATTCTGAAACTCTCCGGCAGCTGCGTCTGGATCCCCGGCAACAGCCGCTTGACCTCGTCAATGACCTGCAGCGTCGAGGCACTGCCGGTCTTGAGCACCGACATCAGTACCGCGTGCCGGCCGGCGACGCGCACCAGGTTGG
>JBEKRP010000059.1:0-12406 GCA_049518595.1 Steroidobacteraceae bacterium | reverse complement strand
CCGTCCGGCTCGCAGGCGCCTTCGCTGCAACGCCTTCGCTTCCCGTTCTGCCTTGTCCATGCCTCGCCTCGCCAACATTGACTATCATGTTGGACCACGCGGCATCAAACAAGTTGCAAAGCATTTATGCAAGTCTCAATAAGACGCGCGGGGAACGACTTTCCCGTTGGTGGCGTGATAGGAGAAGTTTGGCACGCCGTGCCGTAGGACTGACTTCCCCATTTCTACCCGTCGCGAAGGGCCGCATTCAGGCGGCAGAATTTTTGGGCTAGCGATCCGACTCGCGACGGGCGCCTTGGGAATCTCAAGGCGATTCTCGACCTCGAAGCCCGCCGTGATATGCGTCGACGCAAGATGCGTTGGGAGAACAAATTTGTGCCGTTGACTTGATCGTATGCGGTATGTTTTCACGCGGTGATGGCCGGCCTGCGGATCGGTAGCGGCGGGAGTCAATTCGATGGGCATCGTTTACAGCACCGGGCCGGGTCGAATCTGCCCCGGTTGTCGCCGGCCTATCGAACAATGCGTCTGCAAGACGGCTTCGGGACAAGCGGTGCGTGCGGACGCGGGTACGGTGCGCGTGAGTCGGCAGACCCAGAGCCGTGCCGGCAAAGCGGTTACGGTGATCACGGGCTTGCCGCTGGCTGCAAGCGAGCTCGCGACGCTGGCGAGAGAACTCAAACGCCACTGCGGCAGCGGCGGCACGGTCAAGGACGGCGTGATCGAAATCCAGGGCGAGCATCGCGACGCCGTGGTCGCGCAGCTGGCGCGCCGCGGTTTTGCCGCCAAGCGTTCCGGCGGCTAGTCGGTAGCGGCGGGCGCGCGCATGCTCTTGGCCGGTTCGGGTAATCCTGAGTGGCGAACTGCGATCTGCGGCCAGTGCGCCGCGATCCGCAGCGCAAGTTGCTCGACGATATAGACCGATCGGTGCTGACCACCCGTGCAGCCGATCGCGACGGTCAGATAGCGTCGGTTGGCGGCCTGATGCTCGGGTATGCGCCCCTCGATGAACCGGGCGACATCGTCGATAAACGCGGCGACCCCCGGCTGGGCTTCAAGAAAACGTGCCACCGGTTCATCCCGACCGGTCAGGGGCCTCAAGCTCGGCTCCCAGTAAGGATTGGGCAGCGAGCGCGCGTCGAATACGAAATCGGCATCCCCCGGGATGCCATGCTTGAAGCCGAAAGATTCGAGCAGTACCGACATGCGATCGCGTGGCCGCTGGCCCACCCTGCGGTTGATGAGTTCGCGCAGGTCGTGTACCCCCATGCGCGAGGTGTCGACCACCAGATCAGCCGCATTCACCAGCGGCTCGAGCAGCCCGCGCTCGATCGCGATGGCTTCGTGCAGGTTTTCGCCATGGCGACTCAGCGGGTGCTTGCGGCGCGTTTCGGCGAAGCGGCGCAGCAACTCCTCGTCGCTTGCCACCAGAAACACCAGCTCGCATTGAATGCCGCTGCGTTTGAGCTCGTCGAGCAGCATCGGCACCGTCGCGATCTCATCGCCGGGGTTGCGGGCGTCGATGCCGATCGCGGTACGTTGATAGACCGTCGAGCTGCTGCGTACCGTGTGTGAGATAAATGGCTTGAGCAGCGCCGCCGGGATGTTGTCGATGCAGTAGAAATCCAGATCCTCGAGCATGTGCAGCGCTACGCTCTTGCCGGAACCGGACAGACCGCTCAGGAAGATCAGGCGCACCGCTGTACCGCATGGCTGCGAGCCACCCACGCAGCCACCGCCGCGGCAGCCGGGGCCGCTGGCGTCACGCGGGCCCGCGCCGGATCCGGTGCAGACGTGCCGCTACGGTCGGGCGCTTTTCTGCGCTTCCTGGGCATGGTGGTCCGTGAGCTTTTCCTTGTGCTTGCGCACGCGCCGCTCGAGCTTGTCGGCCAGCGCATCAATGGCGGCATACATGTCACCGTCGATCGCCAATGCATGAATCGTCTCACGGCGAACGCGCAGCGTCGCCTCCGCCTTGTGCTGCAGCTTCTCGACCGTCAGTACGAAATGATTGTCGATGAGTTGGTCGAAGTGACGCATGATGCGCCCGAGTTTTTTCTCAACGTAGCCGCGCAGCGCTGTGGTGATCTCGACGTGATGCCCGGTGACGTTCAATTGCATGGCCTGATCTCCTTGTGGATGTCACTTGCCGTTGACTCGCCTGCGTTCGTTCGATGGGGCCAGACCCATCGTTTCCCGATACTTCGCCACGGTCCGGCGCGCGACCGGAATTCCCTCGCCGGACAGAATCTGCGCGATCCGGCTATCGCTGAGCGGCACGGCCGGATCCTCCTCGCGAATGAGCTTGCGGATCTTGGCTCGAATCGCGGTCGAGGAAGTGCCCGAGCCGTCGCTGCCTTCGACCTGGCTGGAGAAGAAATAGCGCAGCTCGAATACTCCGCGCGGAGTGTGCATGTACTTGCCGGAGGTTACGCGCGAGACCGTGGACTCGTGCATACCGATGGCCTCGGCGATATCGCGCAGGATCATCGGCCGCATGTACTCCTCGCCCTGGTCGAGGAACTCGCTCTGCCGCTCGACGATCGAGCGGGCCACCTTGGTGAGCGTATCGTTGCGGATCTCCAGGCTCTTGAGCAGCCAGCGCGCCTCCTGCAACTGCGCCCGCATGCTGGCGTGGCTGGTGCTGCGGCCGACCAGGTTGGCGTAGGATTGGTTCAGCCTGACACGAGGCAGGGTCGCCGGATTGATCTCGACCGACCAGCCGCGCGGGGTGCGCCGCACAAACACGTCCGGCACGACGTACTCGGGAGAGCCACCGCTGACGATGGAGCCCGGGCGCGGATGACAGGCACGCACCAGCGCCACGGCGGTTTCGAGCTCCTCATCCGAGGTGCGCAATTCGCGCCGCAGCGCGGTCAGCTCGCGTTCGGCGAGCAGCTCCAGATGATTGCGGGCTATGGCCTTGGCGGTGGCGAGGCCCGGTGTTGCCGCCTCCAGCTGCTCGAGCTGCAGCAGCAGGCACTCGCTGACCGAACGCGCGCCGACGCCCGGCGGGTCGAACGTCTGCACGATGGCGAGCACGCGCTCGACTTCCGCCACGCTGGGATCGAGCTCGGGCTTGAGGCTGGCGCCGATTACATCCAACGGCTCGCTCAGGTAGCCGTCATCATTGATCGCATCGACCACGGCGCGGCCTATGGCGAGATCGCGCGGATTGAGCCGCGCGAGTTCGAGCTGCCAGAGCAGATGCTCGTGCAGCGACTGGCCACTCGAGTCCGCGAACTCCTGCTGGCGATCCTCTTCGCCACTGCCGCCGCTCCAGGGATTGTCGGCCGGGCCCACCGGCTGGTCGGACCAGCCGTCATCCACGACCTCGACTGGCGGTTCCTCGACCGGCGCGGCGGTTTCCGGCGCGGTTTCGGCGCTCGAGAGGGTTTCGTAAGTGCCGCTCTCGGTGTCCTCATCCTGCTCGAGCATGACGTTCGACTCGAGCAGTTCACGGATATGGGCCTGCAGCTCGATGGTCGGCAATTGCAGCAGGCGGATGGCCTGCTGCAACTGCGGTGTCATCGTCAGTTGCTGTCCGAGCTTGAGTTGCAGAGAGGGCTTAAGCATAAAACGTGCCTGCGCCCTTCACTGCCGGCCCCAGAGATCGCATAAGTAGCTGAAAATTAAAGACTGTCAGAGCCGCTCCCATCAATCACATGCGGAATGCGTGGCCCAAGTACACCTCACGGACTTGGGGGTTGGCAAGGACCTGCTCGGCGGTCCCGGCAGCGATCACTATGCCACGGTCGACGATGTAGGCGCGGCCGCAGACCCCGAGGGTCTCACGCACATTATGGTCGGTGACCAGAACGCCGATTCCACGACCGGCAAGCTCGCGAATGATGCGCTGGATATCAAGAACCGAGAGCGGATCGACGCCGGCAAAGGGCTCATCGAGCAGAATGAAGCGCGGCTCGGCTGCCAGCGCCCGCGCCATTTCGACTCGGCGGCGCTCACCCCCGGACAGCGACAAGCCACGGGTATTGCGCACGTGACCGATATGCAGCTCCGCGAGCAGCTCCTCGAGACGCAGTTCCCGTCCGGCGCGGTCGAGTTCATCGCGCAGCTCCAGGATGGCCATGATGTTGTCGGCGACCGAGAGCTTGCGGAACACCGAGGCTTCCTGTGGCAGATAGCCCAACCCCAGGCGGGCTCGCTGATCGATGCTGAGCGGGGTCAAATCGCAGTCATCGAGCAGGATCGAGCCGCCGTCGGCGGGCACGAGCCCGACGATCATGTAGAAGGCCGTCGTCTTGCCGGCGCCGTTGGGGCCCAGCAGTCCGATCACCTCGCCGGTGTTGATCTCGAGCGACAGATCGCGCACCACCTGGCGCGAGCGATAGCTCTTTTGCAGCGAATGGGCGGCGAGCCGCGTCATGGGCGGCCGGCCGCGGATCCGCATTGTGTTCCAGAGCGTGCGTGCAGCGTGCCGTGCACCTGCGCGTCGTCGCCCGGGGCGGCTTCAGCCCGAACTTTCTGGTTGGCGATGTCGTAGACGATGGACTGGCTGTTGATCTCATTGCAGCCGTCGGACAGCCAGCTGTCCCCTTTCAGTGTCACCAGATCGCGTTCCACGTCGTAGTCGATCTCGCGCGCATGGCCGCGAGCAGTCCCGACCTCGCCGTGGCTGCGATTCCCGGCATCGCGCTGGACGAGGCTCTGGGCGGCACTATCGATGCTGTGTTCGAATTCGGCCGGCGCGCCTTGCGCACTCATCGAGGCGATGCGTTTGTTGACGAATTGCACCGTGGCCTTATCGGCGCTGAGCTTTCCCTGCGGCGTCACCACCTGCACGTGGCCGGTGAGCACCCAGTCGCAGTTGCCCGGATCCGGTCCGTTCGCCTCCGCCAGATCGGCGTTGATGCGGGTGATGCCGCGCGTCGTGTCCACGATATTGATGTCATGTAGCACCATGCGATTGCGTTCAGCTTCGAGCCGCGAGGCGGTGTAACAGAGCGGCTCGTTGCAGGCTTCGCGATCCGCGCTCGCGGCGCTGGCCGCGCCAGCCACTGGCGCCTCATCGAGCGTTGCCGCCAGGGCGGCCGCGCTCGCAGTGCCTAGCGCCAAGATCTGCAACAGCGCGGCGAATGCGTGGGCTCGGGCTTCAATGCGCCAGCACACCGTGCACGTCTCCGGCCAGCTGCAGTCGGTCGTTCTTGATGTCAGCGCGCATGCCTCGGCCGCGCAGCGCGTTTCCGGCCCAATCCACCCGCACCTTCGCAGGCGTGGTCGCGAGCTGCTGCTTCATATCCAGATGCAATTGATCGGTGGCGATATGCATCAGTTCACTGGAGCCGGAGGGTCGGCCTTCGGCACGCACGGCCCCGGTGAGTTCGGCCGTGCGGGCGTCCTGCGGTAGCTGACCCTGCTGCGCGGTCAACCTCCAGTGATTGCCTGCCTCGGGCTGATAGTCGAGCTTCGGCGCGGTCAGAAATATCGTTCCCTGCGGTGCTGGCTGTTCGATGCGGTCGGCATCGAGCCGAAACAGCGGGTGCCCATCGTCGCCGGTTTCAATCAGTTCGGCGTGGGTCGCGACGTACCCTGGCTCGGTGCTCGCGACATCGCCAGGAGCCGTCTCGCCGCTGCCGCTGTCGGACTGTTGCAGGTAGAACAGCGCGCCCAGGGCCCCGAGCGCCACCAGCGCGGACAAGATCCGGTGAATCATGTCCGCCCGCTGCGGCGTCGGGCGGCGAGCAGCCAGTCGCAGACCTCGCGCACCGCGCCGGCACCCCCAGGCAGGCGTGTGCGCCGGTGCGCGACCGCCAATGCGTCGGGGTGCGCGTCGGCGACCGCGACCGCGAATCCTGCCTGCGCCAGCAGCGGCACGTCGGGCCGGTCGTCGCCGACACAGGCGCAGCGGCGCGCCGGGATGTCGAGCGACGCGAGCAGTTGCGCGAGCACGGAACCCTTATCATCGATGCCTTGATGGAGGTGGCGGATACCCAACTCCTGGCAGCGGCGCGATACCGCCGGGGATTCCCGCCCCGAGATCACCGCCACGACGATACCGGCGGCGAGGACGGACTTGATGCCGTATCCGTCGCGAGCATGGAAGGTCTTGTCGGTCTCGCCGGCGCTGCCGTAGCGCAGCCGCCCATCGGTCATTACTCCGTCCACATCCAGCACCAGGAGGCGGATGCCCGACAGCGGCGCCGGCCGCTTGTGAGCGGCGCGTGCTGGCATCAAACCACACCCGCGCGCAGCAGATCGTGGACATTGAGCGCACCGATCAGCCGCCGCTCGGAATCGGTCACGAGCAGCGCCGTCACCTGATGCAGTTCCATCAGCTGGGCGGCCGCCGCGGCGAGCTCGCGCGCGCCGATGCTGCGGGCGCCGTGGGTCATGACGTCGCGCATCGTGGCGCCGTGCACGTCGATCCTTCGATCGAGCGCACGGCGCAGGTCGCCGTCGGTAAATATTCCAATGACCCGCTGTTGCTCGTCCAGCACCGCGGTCATGCCGAGGCCTTTGCGGCTCATCTCCAGCAGCCCCTCGGCGAGCCGCGTGTCCGCGCCGACACGCGGCAGGCGGTCGTCGCGACGCATGATGTCCTCGACGTGCAACAGTAGCCGCCGCCCGAGGCTGCCGCCCGGGTGGGTGCGCGCAAAGTCATCGGCTGAGAAGCCGCGGGCCTCCAGCAGCGCCACTGCCAGTGCGTCACCCATGACGAGCGCCGCCGTGGTACTCGTGGTCGGTGCCAGATTGTGGGGGCAAGCTTCCTGCGGCACGCCCACGTCCAGATGCACGTCGGCGGCCCGTGCCAGCGTCGAAGCGGCGTTCCCGGTCAGGGCGATGAGCGGTATCGCGAGGCGCTTGAGCGGCGGCAGCAGCGCCATCACCTCCGGGGTTTCCCCGGAATTCGACAGCGCCAGCAGCACGTCGCCACGCGTGATCATGCCGATATCGCCGTGACCGGCCTCGCCCGGGTGCAAAAAAAACGCCGGGGAACCCGTGCTGGCCAGTGTGGCGGCGATCTTGCGGGCAATATGGCCGGATTTACCCATGCCGGTGACAATCACGCGGCCCCGGCAACTGAGGCAGGTGCGGCAGGCTGCGACAAAAGCGCCATCTAACCGGGCGCGCAGCGCCCCGAGCGCCGCGGCTTCGATGTCGAAGGTGCGGCGGGCCGACTCCAGCGCCTGCCCTTCGCTGGTGGTGTTATGTTCTACGGCATTCATTCGAGGGCGGTATTCATGCGGGTCTCGTGCACCATGATAGCGCCTTCGTCGAGCGCAGATCGCGCCTTCCGCACCCGCGCAATTGACTTAAGATCGCACCCCGATATGGACGCACAGCAAATCGCGGATCTGATCCGCCGGTCGATCCCCGATGCACGCGTGGACGTGTATTCGGAGGACAACACCCATTTCTCGGCGCTGCTGGTGGGCGCGGCCTTCGAAGGCCTGCGGCCGCTCGCACGTCACCAGCTGGTATATCGGGCGCTCGGCGAGCGCATGGGCCGCGAGATACACGCACTATCAATCGAGGCCTATACCCCGCAGGAGTGGGCGGCGCGTAGCGCCGGGACGCCAGGCCGTGGATAAGCTGCAGATCACCGGGGGCATTGCGCTCGAAGGCGAAGTGCGGATTTCCGGTGCGAAGAATGCAACGCTGCCCATCCTGGCCGGTGCGCTGCTGGCGGACGGACCGGTCACGATCGGCAACGTGCCGCACCTGCGTGACGTCACCACGACCATCGAGCTGCTCGGCCGCATGGGTGTGACCGTGACCATCGACGAGCGTATGCGCATCGAAGTCGATCCGAGCACGATCCGCGAATATTTTGCGCCCTACGATCTGGTCAAGACCATGCGCGCCTCGATCCTGGTGCTGGGCCCGCTGCTGGCGCGTTTCGGTCGCGCCGACGTGTCGTTGCCCGGCGGCTGCGCGATCGGAGCGCGACCGGTGAATATTCACGTCGCCGGTCTTCAGGCCATGGGCGCGGATATTCGCATCGAAGGCGGCTACATTCGTGCGCGCGCGGCGCGCCTCAAGGGTGCGCGCCTGGTGCTCGATACGGTCACCGTGACCGGAACCGAAAATCTCATGATGGCCGCGGTACTCGCCGATGGTGAGACCGTGATCGAAAACGCCGCCCGTGAGCCCGAGGTCATCGATCTGGCGAATTTTCTTATCGCCATGGGCGCAAAGATCGTGGGTGCCGGTACCGATCGGATTGCGATCGAGGGCGTACGCCAGTTGTACGGCGTGCACTACGACGTGCTGCCCGATCGCATCGAAGCCGGCACCTACCTGGTCGCCGGCGCGATCACGTCAGGGCATGTACGCATCAAGAATGCCAAGCCGCAGCATCTGGATGCGGTGATCGTCAAGCTGCGCGAGGCTGGCGCGACGGTAACGAGCGGAGACAACTGGGTCGAGGTCGATATGCGCGGGCGCCGGCCGCGCGCCGTCGACGTGCGCACGGCACCGTATCCGGCGTTCCCCACCGATATGCAGGCTCAGTTCGCCGCGCTCGACACCGTGGCGGACGGGGTCGGCACCGTGGTCGAGACCATCTTCGAGAATCGCTTCATGCACATGCTGGAGATGCGGCGCATGGGGGCCGAGATCCGGCTCGAAGGCAACACCGCGATCATCCACGGCATCAACCATCTGACCGCGGCCCCGGTCATGGCGACCGATCTGCGCGCCTCGGCGAGCCTGGTGCTCGCTGGCCTGGTTGCGGAGGGGCGCACGGAGATCGAGCGTATCTATCACATCGACCGCGGCTACGAGACCATCGAGGAGAAGCTGGCGCAGCTTGGGGCGCGCATCAAGCGCGTCCCGAATTAATCAGCCAGGCGCCCAGTTAGAGGTAATGAGGCATACCAAGAATTTTTGTTATTAAAAATTCTTGGTATGCCTCATTACCTCTGATGGGAACCTGGTTGATTATCGTACCGCGTGGGGCGCGCCGAGCTGCGAGCGCTCATGTTCCCTGGATCGCGCTCGGGCGCTCGGTCACGTTCACCTTGGAATCCAATTCACCGCGTCCGCGCAGCAGATGCACGGTGATGTTGACGCCCGGCTTCTTGGCGGCGATCTGAGACAGCGTATCGCGTGCACTGCGCACCGCCTTGCCGTCGATCGCGGTGACGATATCCCCGATCCGCAGCTGCGCCTCGACGGCCGGACTGGACCGGTACATGTTGGTGATCACGACGCCGCTGCGCGGCAGGCCGAGCTGCTTTGCCTGATCGTCATCGACGTCCTCAGGCAGGATACCGATCCAGCCGCGGATCACCCGACCGTGATCGAGGATGTCCTTCATCACACCCCGGGCAAGATTGACCGGGATCGCAAACCCGATGCCCTCGACGCTGAGATTGCCGCTGTTGCTTTTGTTGAGCACCGCGGTGTTGATGCCGATGAGCTCGCCGCGGGCGTTGATCAGCGCGCCCCCGGAGTTGCCGGCATTGATGGCGGCGTCGGTCTGAATAAAATTCTCGAAGGTCGCGACGCCGAGCTGCTGGCGCCCGGTGGCGCTGACGATGCCGTGGGTGACGGTCTGCGACAGGCCCAGCGGGTCGCCAATGGCCAACACCACGTCCCCCACCTGGATCTCATCGGAACGCCCCAGCGGCATGACTGGCAGGTTTTTGAGCTTGATCGACAGCACCGCGAGATCGGTGTCCGGGTCACGGCCCACGACGGTCGCAGGCGCCACGCGATCGTCGGCGAGCCCGACGTTGATCGTCTCGGCGTTTGCGATTACATGGTTGTTGGTGATGATGTGGCCCGCGCTGTCGACAATCACCCCGGAGCCGAGCGCGCGCTCCACCCGATGACGGTAGAGCGGCTGCAGGTCGCCGAACATCTGGTCGAATACCGAGGGCTGAAATTGCTCGGTGACCAGGCGTTGGGTCGAGATATTGACCACCGCCGGGGCGGCTCGCACCACGGCCGCGGCGTAGGACTCGGTGACAGCGCGTGGCGATGCGCCGCCGCCATTGCCGGGGATCGCGCCGGCACCGCCGGCGGCGTTGCCGGGACCGGCCGAGTTGCCCTGCGTGCCGGCCGTCGGCGCCGCCGCGGACCTGGCGTGGCTGTCCTGGGCCGCGGCCGGCAGTGTGCTCGGAGCACCGGTCGCGCTCGGCGGTTCCGGCCCGGCCCCCGGCCGCTGCAGCAGCTGCGGACGCAAGAACACGATGACAAAGGCCAGCGCCAGGCCGCCGACGATGCTGCCGGCGACGAAAGCGGCCGCGCGTCCCAAGCGATGCAGATTCATAGCCTTCCCGGATGATCTATGGCCGAAAAGTGGGCCCGATCGGTCGTGTATAATGCGATACTTCCTGGCGTTTTACGCAGCGTTCCAAGCTGGGCGGCCGAGATTTACCGCGCGCGGCTCGATATAGTTAAAGTGAGCGACAAATGAGTGAAATCGGTGCGATTGCCGATCATCAACAGCCAGAGATAGACCCAAGCCGGAGAAAGTTTCTCACGGTGGCGACCGGCGCCACCGCTGCCGTCGGTGTTGTACTTGCAGCAGTGCCATTCGTGGCCTCCTGGGCGCCTTCCGAGCGTGCCCGGGCCTTGGGCGCGCCGCTAGAAGTGGACCTGAGCAAGCTGCAGGTCGGGCAGATGATCACGCCCATCTGGCGGCTGTCGCCCATCTACATCGTGCGCCGGGACCCGGGGACCATCGACCTGCTGCCGAAGCACGACAATGAGCTCAGGGATCCGAAGTCCGAGCATTCGATTCAGCCGCCCTATGCGCGCAACGAAATGCGCGCGCGTCGTGCCGACGTGCTGGTGCTGATCGGCATCTGCACCCATCTGGGCTGTCTGCCAAGGCAGTTCTTCGATGCCGGCGACCCGGTGCTCGGTGCCAATTGGCCGGGCGGGTTTCTCTGTCCCTGCCACGGTTCGCGCTTCGATCTGGCCGGGCGCGTGTTCAACGGCTCGCCGGCCCCGACCAATCTGAGCGTGCCGCCCTACGACTTTCGCGGCCAGGACACTCTGATCATCGGCTCCGAGGACGTGGCGACAAAAGGAGCTGCCTGATGGCGCACCAAGCGGCGGGCAAGCATGGCTACCCGGCCGCCGCCAGGGTCGGGCTGTGGGGCTGGATCAATCAGCGCCTGCCGATCGATGCGTTTCTGCGTAGCCAGGTGGTCGAGTACTACGCGCCGAAGAACTTCAACATCTGGTATTTCTTCGGCTCGCTGGCGCTGCTGGCGCTGGTAATGCAGTTGGTCACCGGCATCTTCCTGACCATGTTCTACAAAGTCGGGGCCGCGACCTCGTTCGACTCGGTCGAATTCATCATGCGCGAGGTCCCGTACGGCTGGCTGATCCGCTATCTGCATTCGGCCGGCGCCTCGGCATTCTTCCTGGTCGTCTACCTGCACATGTACCGCGGGATGCTATACGGCTCGTACAAGGCGCCGCGCGAGCTGCTGTGGCTGCTCGGCATGTTCATTTACCTGGCGCTCGTGGCCGAAGGCTTCCTTGGCTACGTGCTGCCCTGGGGCAACATGTCGTTCTGGGCGGCGACGGTGATCGTCAATCTGTTTGGCACCATTCCCGGCATCGGCCCCGGACTGGTGGAGTGGATCCGCGGCGATTACGGCATCGCCGATGCGACTCTCAACCGCTTCTTCTCGCTGCACGTGGTGGCGGTTCCACTGGTGCTGCTGCTGCTGGTGGCGCTGCATCTGGTGGCATTGCATGAGGTCGGCTCGAACAATCCCGACGGCATCGAGATCAAGGAGAAGAAAGACGCTAAGGGCAGGCCGCTCGATGGCATTCCGTTCCATCCGTACTACACGGTGAAAGACATCGTCGGGGTGTGCGTATTCCTGACGCTGCTGGCCATCGTCGTGTTCTTCGTTCCGACCTTCGGCGATCTGTTCCTGGAGAAGGCCAACTTCGAGCCGGCAAACCCGCTATCGACACCCGACCCGATCTCGCCATCGTGGTACTTCACGCCGTATTACGCGATCCTGCGCGCCGTGCCGGATCAGCGCATCGGCGCGCTGCTGATGCTGATCGCCGTGCTATCGTTCTCCTTCCTGCCGTGGCTCGACCGCTCGCCGGTGAAGTCAATGCGCTATCGCGGCTGGATCTCCAAGACCTTTCTGGGCCTGTTCACGATTTCGTTCTTGGTACTCATGTACCTTGGGATGCGGCCGGCGCAGGAGCCCTACGTGACGATGGCCCGCATCTTCGCGGTACCGTATTTCGCATCCTTCTGGCTGATGCCGTTCTATTCGCGCATCGATGCGGTCGAGCCTGTGCCCGAGAGAGTCACGTTCCATGGCTAAATTCGCCGCTCTCGTTCTGACCCTGTTGAGCGCGCCGTTGGTGCTGGCGGCGGCTGAGCCCGCGGCTAGCGACTCGGCAGGCAGCGCTCCGGTCCGCTGGGAAGAATGGCATGCCGGCAACGCTGTGG
>JBEKRP010000058.1:0-13320 GCA_049518595.1 Steroidobacteraceae bacterium | reverse complement strand
CGCCGGCCTGCCGACCGCGATGACCATTGCCTCGCCGGATGCCGATTATGCCGAGACACTCGCCCACGATCTGTCCTCCGCCAGCTTTCGTGCCTATACCTCGACCGACATCACCGGCGTCGAGGTTGGTGGCGCGGTCAAGAACGTGCTGGCGATCGGTGCCGGCCTGTCGGACGGCCTGGGCTTCGGTGCCAATACCCGCATCGCGTTGATCACGCGCGGCCTGGTCGAGATGACGCGCCTGGGGGTCGCGCTGGGTGCGCGCCGCGAAACCTTCATGGGTCTCGCGGGCCTCGGTGACCTGGTGCTGACCTGTACCGACAACCACTCACGCAATCGCCGCTTCGGTCTCGCGCTCGCCCAGGGCGCCGGCGTCGAGCTGGCATTGGCCGAGATAGGCCAGGTGGTCGAGGGCTACCACGCGGCCGCAGCATTGCGTCGCGTCGCCGCGCGCGAGCATGTGGTGATGCCGATCGCCGAGGGGATCTACGGCGTACTCTATGAACAGCTGCCCGCCGAGTACGTCGTGCGCGGCTTGATGGAGCGGCCGATCAGACCGGAGTTCGACTAGCCGCCCGCGGCCTCGACATCGACGGCTGGCATCGCGTAGCGGTTCTGGCGCCAGGCCTCGTACACCACCACGGCGACCGCATTGCCCAGATTGAGGCTACGATTCCCTGGGCGCATCGGAATACTGATCCGTCGGTCCGGCGGCTGTGGCCGCAGCAAGTCGCCCGGCAGGCCCCGGGTTTCCGGACCGAACAAGAACGCGTCACCGGGCTGGTATCGAAGCTCCGAATAACAATTGCTGCCGCCGGTCTCGACCGCGAATACGCGCGCGCCCGGCAGCTGCGCCAGGCAATCGGCGATGCCGGGGTAGCTGCGCAGTATCGCCAGCTCGGCATAGTCGAGTCCGGCGCGCCGCACCGAGCTGCGATCCAGCTCGAAGCCGAGCGGCTCGATCAGATGCAGCGTGCAGCCGGTATTGGCGCAAAGGCGAATGATGTTGCCGGTGTTCGGCGGTATTTCGGGCTGGTAGAGAATCACGTGAAACACAGCACTAGCCTAAACGATCGCGGTGCTACGGTTAATCGTCCATTGTGACGCGCAACCTCCAAAGAGATAATCGACCGATGAACGCCACCGCTGCAGTGACTGTCCGGCCGCCGTCGCTGGCGGCCCGCTTCTGCGGGCTCGAGCTGGCATCGCCGATCGTGCTGCTCTCCGGCTGCGTCGGCTTCGGCGAGGAATACACGCGCGTCGAAGGTTTCAGCAACCGCGACGCGGGCGCCATCGTGCTCAAGGGGACCACCGCTGAGCCGCGGCTGGGCAATGCACCGCACCGGGTATACGAAACGCCGGCCGGCATGCTCAACGCGATCGGATTGCAGAATCCCGGCGTCGATTACGTGGTGAGCCGGATTCTGCCGATGCTCGACTTCAGTGAGACGCGCTTTATCGCCAACGTCTGCGGCTCCACGATTGAGGAGTACGTGGAAGTCACGCGCCGCTTCGACGACTCGCCTATCGATGCGATCGAGATCAACATCTCCTGTCCCAACATCAAGCAGGGCGGCGTGCAGTTCGGCAATGTCCCGGAGATGTCGGCGCGCGTGGTCGAAGCCTGCCGCCGTGTCACCAACAAGCCGCTGATCACCAAACTGTCGCCGAACCAGACTGACATCCGCGAGAACGCGCGCGGCTGCATCGAAGCGGGCACTGACGCCTTCGCGGTCATCAATACCGTGACCGGCATGGCGGTGGACCTTGCGAGCCGACGCCCGGTGCTCGGCAACGGCCAGGGCGGTCTCTCGGGTCCGGCGATCAAGCCGATCGCGCTGCTCAAGGTCAGGGAAGTTTATGAAGTCGCCGGCCCGAAGCGCATTCCGATCATCGGCCAGGGCGGCATCACCAACCTCCAGGACGCGCTCGAGTTCATCATCGCGGGCGCCAGTACCGTCGGCCTGGGCACCGCATTGTTCTACGACCCGCTGCTGTGCAAGACGGTCAACTCCGGGCTGGCGCAATACCTGGGCTCGCAGGGCCTGAGTTCGATCTCGGAACTGGTCGGTACGCTCGATATGGGCATGCACGCCACCGGGCCCGCCTGTTAATCTGCCCGATATGGGCGTTGCCGAAGAACTCGAGCGGCTGCAAGCCTTGCGCGATCGCGGCGCGATCAGCGACGAGGAATTCACGCGTGCCAAGGCGCAGGTGCTCGATGAGCCCGCAGGCTCGCGCAGCGGCGCGCATCGCTCTTTTTTACATCAGCTCGCGCGCTCTCGCAGTGATCGTGTCATCGGTGGCGTTTGCGGGGGACTCGGCCATAGCACCGACCTGCCGTCCTGGGCCTGGCGTGTGATCTTCTGCCTCACGCTGCTGTATTTCGGCGTCGGGCTGCTGATCTACATCCTGTTGTGGATTTTCCTGCCGCAAGACCATTAGCTCGCTAACGGCTATCCGTCCATTCCGGGCACTTGCATCCCCGGGACCGGCAGACCCACGGCGCGATCGACGATAAAGCGCGGCCGGCGCTTGGTCTCCATGTAGATCTTGCCGACGTACTCGCCGAGAACGCCGATCGAGAGTATCTGTACTCCGCCAATGAAGGTTATCGGCAGCACGGTCGAGGCCCAGCCCGGCACCGCCGACGGTTTGGTCAGCGCGACCACCAGCACCCAGATGCTGACCGCCAGCGCAAACAGCGAGGTCAGCAGTCCCAGTATCGAGATCACGCGCAATGGTACCGCCGAGAACGACGTGATGCCGTCGATTGCCAGGGCCGACATCCGCGACAGCGAGTACTTGGTCGATCCGGCCCTGCGTTCGCGCCGATCATAGAAAACCTGCGCCGAGCGCAAGCCGATCAGCCGCACGATCCCCCGCAGGAACAGGTTGACCTCGCCGTACTGGCGCAGGATCTCAACGGCCCGACGGCTCATCAGGCGGTAGTCGGCGTGGTTGTCGATGACGTCCACACCGAGGCGGCGCATCAGCCCATAGAACCCGGCGGCGGTCATTCTCTTCAACCGGGTGTCGCTCGGCCGCAACCCGCGCACCCCGTACACGATGTCATGACCCTGCTGGTAATAGTCGAGCATCTGCGGGATCACCGTGAGATCGTCCTGCAGATCGGCATCGATGCTGATCAGCACATCGCCGGGCGCAATGGTCAGTCCGGCGAGCAGCGCGTGCTGGTGGCCCACATTGCGCGACAGCAACAACCCGGCGATGTGGCCCGGATGCGCGCGCGCGAGCTGCTCGATCAGCGCCCAGGTCCGATCGGTGCTGCCGTCGTCGACAAACAGCACCAGGCTTCGAGGGCCGCAGCGACCGATGTCGCGCTGCTGCTCGATCAATTCGAGCAGCTGGCCGGCGGTAGCTTCGACCACCAGCTCCTCGTTGTGGCAGGGCACGACGAAGGTAACGGCCGGGTACTCGGGCGCAGTGATTGCGGCCACTCCGCTCTCGAGTTCGCTCATCAGCTGGCCAGCAGGTACAAGCCGGCCAGCACCAACGCTACGCCGCCGCCGGCCTTGAGCGTGAGGCTTTCGCCCAGCGTCAACGCGGCGCCGAGGTAAACCAGGACGAAGGTCAGAGCCGTGAACGCGTAGACCACGACCAGTTTTTCCTTCGACAGCACATAGATCCACAATATCGTGCCGCACAGGTACAGCAGCAGCCCGATCGCGACCGGGGTATTGAGAAATTCCACGGCGTGGGTCTTGTGCTGGGCACCGACTTTCAACAGCAGCTGGCCGCATGCGGCTGCCAACGATGCTGTCAGGAGCATTAATACCGATGGCAGAGTCACGCGCGCCCCGGTGGCGGATGGCGCTGTGCCTGGGCCCGGGTGGCCCGCTCCTTCATCCGGGCGAATGCCGTCATGACCGGCACCGGCACCCGGCGCAGCAACTGCTTTCTGATCCGGTAGCTCAGCGGCGAGAGGTCAGGCACGCTACGGCTTTCCGGGAGCAGACTTGCCTGCAGGGCTTCACTCAATCGTGCCATCGCATCGCGGCTCACGTACAGCAGTGTGTTATATCGATACCATCGATCAATACCGGGATCGGCGAGAATGCGCGGTCGCAGACAGTCGAGCGCCAGGTAGCCTCTACGGAAAAACAGTCCGCGCCAATAGTCATAGCTGCGTTCGTTCACATGCTCGTGGCCGCCTTGACCAGGCGGTGCGGCGGAGAACACGATCACCTCGCCGTGCCGAATCAAGCTGTCGAGCAGCGGCTCGGCGCTGCTCTCGGGAAGATGTTCGGCCACCTCGAGGCATTGGACCAGACTGAAGCTACGCCCCAGGTCGAAGCGCTGTTGCAAATCATGTGCGCAAAAGCGCTCGGGCGCAAACAGCAGCTTGCTGCGATCGACATACGATCCATCCACACCGAACACATCGTCCACACCGTGGCTCTGCCACACGAGAAGCCAGGCGCCCTGGCCGCAGCCGACATCGAGCACCGAGCTCGGTGAGAGCTGCTGCTGCAGCAAGGGCACGATGCGTTCGGCCGCCGCGCGGGCGCTCGCATTGACATACTCGAAGAAGCTGGCGTCGTAGGAGGACATTTCGTGCAGGCTGCGCGGGTAGCGACCAGGCCGCGTGCGGTGGTAGAGCACGATTGCGGCCGCCACCAGCACTGGATCGATTGGTTTGCGGTAACGGCCCTCGATGATGCCATCGCGCTGGACAGCCAGGGACAGCAGCATGCCGAGCGCGCACGCCGGCAGCAGCCATTCCCGGCCACGGAAGCCGCGGCGCAGTACGCCCCACGCGACCACCAGCATCAGCGGCGGCCACAGCCAGCGCGTCCATACGGTCGCGAGACCGCTGAGGGCATTCGGATCGTTGTCGGGCCAGCTTTGTCCGAACAACAGATAAAGCAGATTTTCCTCGTATTGGCGTCGCCAGGGAAACGTACGCTCGCTCTGCAGGCGCTTTTTCTCCCCAATCCAGCTCGCGCGGCCGCGCGACACATCGATCCTGATGTAGGCCGTGCCGCGGCGATCGGTGGTCCAATCGGAAAACGGGTAAAACGTCGGATTGTAAAAACTCGGCGTTCCAAAGCCCCAGCCGCCGAGCTCTCCGGCGTCGATGCTGATGTCGTGCTTGCCGCTCACACTGTAGATCTCGGACAGGTACAGGTTGCCGAGCGGCGCGAAGAAGCCGAGCGTCGACCTGGCATGCAGTCCGGCCGGCACCGCCAGAATGCAGAATGCAGCCGCCGCGATCATCGCCTTGGCGAGTCGCTGCCGCTGCGTGACCCACAGCGTCGCCAGACACAGTGCGGCCATCGGCAGCGCGATGCTGCGCGTGAATATCGCGCATACCCACAGGGCACTCGCCAGCGCGTAGGCCGCCAGGCTGTGCTTGCGCGCGCAGCGAAAGGTTGCCCAGAACGCGAAACCGGTCAGCGTCAGCAGCAGCGTCTCGGTCATGAAATAGGCGTAGAGGCCGATAAAGCCCGGTATCAGACCGATGATCAGGCCGCCGGTCAGAGCCTGTGCCCGGGGCAGCAGTTCGCGCAGCGCGCGGTACCAGCCATAGGGCATCGCGGCACACAACAGGCCGCAGCCCAGCACGATGGTCGGTTCGTCGCCGTGGCTTGCGGCGCGCAGCAGATAGATCCAGAGCTGATACAGGTACGGATCCCCGGCGCCGATCAGATCCGGGAAGAAAAACCGCCCGCCGTTGGACCAGTGTCGGGCGGGATCGGAAAACAAATGCCTCAGCGGCGAATCAAAAAACGGAAATAGCAGACGCCACAGCAGTACCACACCAAAGGCCCATCTCAGCCAGTTCTCAGTTCGCGCTTGCAGTGTCGGCTGGTCCGGCGGGCCCACGCATCGGTACTTCGTAATTGATCGTGCGCCACCTAGGTTAGCAGAACGCTCTCGCCGGCATCGTTCCAGGCACAAGCAATGGCACAATGGCACCATGACGGACCAGGCGGATCGACCGGAGTATTGATGCCGAGTTCAAGCGCGATGCTCCCGCCCTCGGCCACCCACGCCGCCGTCGCCTGGGCCGGCGTCGCGACCATGCTCGCGGCCGTCGCGGTGCTGAACTTCTGGCCGCCGTTCGACCAGATCGCCTACCTGGCTCTGGTCGTCATGGGCTGCACCGCGCTGGGAATTTTCCTGCCGGATCTGCTGTGGCAGAAGGTGCAGCGGCGTGTTCTGGCGGCGACGCCGGGGCGCGGCGACTGGCCGCGGGTTGGAACCAAGTGTGTCGGCCTCGCCGGCAGCATCGGCTTCATCGCACTGCTGTACTGGCTGTTTCCCGAGTACAACCAGGGCCAGGAATTCTACGGCAACTACTACGCCGCACTGAAAGTGCTGCTCCCGGGCTGGGCCGTGCTCGCAGCGCCGTATCTCTATTGGGTCGATCGGCGCATGGCGCAGCCCCTGGATGGCTTGTGGCAGATGGGCCGATTGCTGCTGTGCCGGTGGCGCGGCCTCGACGCGCGGCTGATAGGGCAGCATCTGCTGGGTTGGCTGGTCAAGGGCTTCTTCCTGCCGCTGATGTTCACCTACTTCTGCGACAATCTGACCAAGCTGCTGCACTACGATCTCAATCTGCTGCACAACTTCCAGGGCGTCTACGACTGGGCCTACTTCTCGATGTACTTCATCGACGTGAGTCTGGTGTCGATGACGTATCTGATGGCGCTCAAGGCCGCCGACACACACATCCGCTCCACCGAGCCCACCGCGCTCGGCTGGATCAGCGCTCTGGTGTGCTATCAGCCGTTCTGGTCGCTGATCAGCCGGCAATACATCGACTACGACACCGGCCTCTCATGGGGCGTGTGGTTCCACGACACGGCGTGGCTGTTCGACTTATGGGGTTGCCTGATACTGTTGATGGTGGCCGTGTATGTCTGGGCCACGATCGCCTTCGGCGCACGTTTCTCGAACCTGACTCATCGCGGCATCATCACCAACGGCCCCTATCGCTACACCAAGCATCCCGCGTACCTGGCGAAGAATCTGTCCTGGTGGTTGATCTCGACGCCGTTCATGCTCAGCGGCGGCGTTCAGGCCACGCTGCGGCGCTGCCTGCTGCTCGGGCTGCTGAACCTGATCTATTACCTGCGCGCCAAGACCGAAGAGCGGCACCTGGCGCTCGACCCGGTGTATCAACGGTACGCCGAATGGATCGATGAGCACGGCCTGCTGCGCGGCCTCAATCGTATTCCGGGTATCGGTGCGCTGGCGCGCTGGCGGCCCAGATTTTCAGCCTACAGTCCGCCGACACCGCTCAACGATCGGATTTGACGCTGGGTGGCTCGCCCAAGCGTGGCTCGCCCAGGCGTGGCTCGCGCTGACGTGGCTCGCGCAACCACAGCGTGCGCGTCGGATAGGCGAATTCGATTCCGATCCCGGCGAACGAATGCAGGATGTGCCGGTTGACCTGGTCCAAAGCCGCGGTCAGGTTGCGCGTGGGCGTGTTCTCGACGAAGAAGCAGACTTCGAACAGCAGCGCCGAGTCCCCCAGTTCGCGCAACATGCAATGCACGAAGCGCGCGCCCGGGTAGGCGGCGACCGCCTCCGCCACCAGCTTTGGCACCAGGTCCAGTTTCTCGAGCGGCGTGTCGTACGCCATGGCCAGCGTGAATAGCGCGCGCCACTCGCTCGCGCGGCCCAGATTGCGCACGCGGCTCTTGAGCAGATCCGCATTGGCGATGATGATCTGCTCGCCGGTGACACTGCGCAGGCGCGTGCTCTTGATGCCGATCTGCTCCACCGCGCCTTCGAAGGTATCGATACGCAAGGTATCGCCGATGACGAACGGCTTGTCGAGCGCGATCGACAGCGAGGCAAACAGGTCGCCGAGAATCGCCTGCACCGCGAGCGCGATCGCGATCCCGCCGACGCCCAGGCCGGCAATCAGCGGCCCGACGTTGATGCCGAGATTCTCCATCGCCAGCAGCGCGACAACGACCCAGATGATGAGTCCCAGCACGAAGAGAACGACGTCCATGGTGCCGGTCAGACGCGCATCGCCGGTTCGCGCCTCGTGCCGGCGCAGCGCGAAGCGAGCGGCCGCCGCGGTCCAGATGCCAATCTGTAGCCAGAAGCCGACGACGATCGCGACCTGGAAAGCCTCATCGACGCGCTTGGGCAGCGTCAGGATGCGCTCGGCCGCGTATAGAGCGACGATCCACAGCACGACGCGGCTGGTGTGATCGGCGAGGTGCGCGACCAGCGCGACCGCCAGCGGCGGCTCGCGATCGGCGTAGCGATGGCGTCGCGCGCGCAGGTAGCCGCGCATCACCGGCAACACCGTAAAGGTCAGCAGGAAGGCCAGCAGGGCGCAGAGCCAGGCGCTGACGCTGTTATCGAGCAGCGTCTGATGGGCGAGTTGCGACCAGGTGGACATACCCGCGGGATGATAGCAACGCGGCCGGTGCCCTGGCAGGCCAACGCACTGCTATTCCTTGCGTGGCAGGAAGCCTGTATCCGGTGGTCAATCGATCAGAGGTATCGAACCACATCGCGCAAATTTAGTTATCAAATTTGCGCGATGTGGTTCGATACCTTTCAGCGGTTACCGCCGAATACCGGCCTCATGGCGAGCGAAATGGCGGGGCGCTGGCACGCCCCCAGGGCACCGGCGCCCGATCGATCACTCCTGATCGTCTATGTCGTCCAGCCCCAGCTCTTTGAGTTTGCGCGTCAGCGTGTTGCGCCCCCAGCCCAGGAGCCTTGCGGCCTCCTGTCTATGGCCCCGGGTGTGCCTGAGTGCCACGCGAATCAACGTCCGCTCGAACGCCGGCAACGCATCATCGAGCAGCGGCCGCGGTGGCGATAACGCGTGTCGGTCGGCCCACGTGGCCAGCGCAGTAATCCAGTCCTGCTCGGCCGGTGCGCTCGAGACCGCGCCGATGATCTCCGGCGGCAGATCTTCCGCACGGATTTCGTTACCCGGCGCCAGCACCGTGAGGCGGCGGCACAGGTTCACCAGCTCGCGCACGTTGCCGGGCCAGGAGTAGGCACGGAGCTTCTCGCCTGCATCCTCGGTCAGTGTCTTCGCCTCGACGCCGAGTTCCTGGGCGGCGATGCGCATGTAGTGCTCGAGCAGGTCCGCCACGTCCTCGCGCCGCGCGCGCAGCGGCGGCAGCTCGATACGGATGACGTTGAGACGATGGAACAGGTCCTCGCGGAACAGGCCCAGGCGCACCCGGTCCTCGAGATTCTGGTGAGTCGCCGCTATCACGCGCACGTCGACGCGGATCGGGGTCTGACCGCCGACGCGGTAGAACTCGCCTTCGGCCAGCACGCGCAACAGTCGCGTCTGCAACGAGGTCGACATGTCGCCGATCTCGTCGAGGAACAGCGAGCCGCCATCGGCCTGCTCGAAGCGGCCGCGGCGCAGGCTGTCGGCACCGGTAAACGCGCCCTTCTCGTGGCCGAACAGCTCGGACTCGAGCAGCTCGGCCGGAATCGCCGAAGTATTGAGCGCGATGAATGGCTTGTTGGCCCGTGGGCTGTGCTCGTGCAGCGCGCGCGCCGCGAGCTCCTTGCCGGTGCCGGAATCGCCGGTAATCAGTACGTTCACGCTCGATCGCGACAAACGGCCGATGGCGCGAAATACCTGCTGCATGGCGGGCGCACGGCCGAGCAGATCGGGTATCGTCGGCGTCAACGCGGCGCCGGCCTCGCCGCTGCGCACGCCGGCCGCCGCGGCCCGCTTGACCAGATCGACGGCTTGATCGATATCGAACGGCTTCGCCAGATATTCGAACGCCCCGCTCTCATAGGCCGACACCGCACTGCCCAGATCCGAGTACGCCGTCATCACGATCACCGGCAACTCGGGATGGGCGTCATGAACCCGGCGCAACAGGTCGAGTCCCGACTGTCCGGACATCCGAATGTCGGTAATCAGCACATCGGGTGTGTCATTGCGCAGCGCCGCGAGTGCGGGCTCCGCGGCATCGAAGGCCTTTGGCAGCATGCCGCCATTCTTCAGCGCCCGTTCCAGCACCCAGCGGATCGAAGTGTCGTCGTCTACCAGCCAGACACGCAGTGGTTGTGCATTCATTCGGTGCCCTCGAGCGGCAATAACAGTGAAAATACGGTGCAGCCCGGACGGCTCTCGAACTCGACGATGCCGCGATGGCGGGTCACGAGATCCTGGGCCACTGCCAGTCCCAAGCCGGTGCCATTGGGGCGGCTCGTGACTAGCGGATAGAACACGCTGCGATACAACTCCGGCGGTACACCGTGCCCGTTGTCCTCGATCTGCAGGTTCACCACCAGGCGATGGCGCTCGGTGCCGATATTGATGTTCGACAGCGCACGCGTGCGCAGCGTGACGTGGCCGCCGGCCGGCTCCACCGCCTGCAAGGCGTTGCGCGCGACGTTGAGCAGCGCCTGGATGATCTCATTGCGGTCGAACAGGCCGCTCGGCAGGCTCGGGTCATAGTCGCGATCGATCACGACGCCCGACGGGGCCTCGCTGCGCAGCAGGTGATACACGTGCTCGCACAGCTCATGAATGTTGACTAGCGTCATTTGCGGCGGGCGCGACGGGCCGAGCATGCTGTCCACCAGCGCGCGCAGGCGGTCGGCCTCATTGATGATGACCGTGGTGTATTCCTTCAGCGCGCCATCGTGCAGCTCGCGATCGAGCAGTTGCGCCGCCCCGCGCAGGCCGCCGAGCGGATTCTTGATCTCGTGCGCGAGCTGGCGAATCATCAGCCGGCTGCCATCGAGTCGCGAGAGCATCTCGCTTTCGCGCGTGATTCGCTGGCGCGTCCTGGCGTCGGCCAGCTCCAGCAGCAGATGAGTTCCCGTGACCTGGCCTTCGAGCGGCGTCGCGGTCACGTCGACTACCACGGGCTCGCGCATGCCGGCCGGCCCGGTCGGTGTCAGCACAATTTCATGTCCGGCGCAGGTCTCGTTGCGCTCGAGCGAGCGGCGCAGGATGCCGTCGAGGGCCAACGGCTCGGCAAACAGCCCGGTGATGGGCCGGCCGCGGGCTTTGTTCAGCCCGACAGCGAGCAGATCCTGCGCACCGACGTTGGCGTAGACCACGCACAGATGGCCATCGAGCACCACCACGCCGGTCGACAGTATGTCGAGCAGATCTGCCGGATCGAAATGCGACAGTGGCGAGGGCGCGAATTGTTCAATCGCCACCGCGCGCCTCCGGCTCGGCGCGCCGTCGCGGCCGCAGGTGTGGCCTCAGTGCCCTCGGGCGGGCGAGGTCGGAGACAGCAGGGAGGGCTGCCGTACGTAGAAGGTGACCGGCGGGGAGCGGCAGACCTGCTTGCCATCGGCGTCGCGTACCACGGCGTTCACGGTATGGGCACCGCGTTCGGGCGCTGTCACCTGAAACTCCAGCCGACCGGCGGCGGGGGCAATCGGATCCAGCGGCACGCCGTCGACCGTCACCGCCAGCTGATCCCCGGGCCGCAGCCCCGGACTGAGCTGCACCGCCACCGGTACGATGTCGGGAGCGAAAAACGAGGCCTCGGCAGCCGGCTGTGCGATGCCGCAGGACTGATATGGCGAGGCTGGCTCGTCCGGCGCTGCCGCCGCTGGCGCCGCCGGCAGCGGCGGCGCGCGATAGGTCTGCGCCGACGGCAGCTGAATCACTTGCGCGCCCGGCTGCGGCGTATCCGAATAATGCACCACGCCCTGGGCATCGACCCAGCGATAGGTCGTGGTCGTTTGCGCCACGGCGCTGCCTGCCCAGGCCAGCGGCGCCAGCGGCGCCAGCACGGCCAGTGCCGCCAGGCTGAGTGAGACGAAGCGTTGCATCGGCTGCAAGCATATCCCCCGCGCGGCTCGCTGACACACAAAAACGTCCGTCGGCGCTGGTTCCGCGATGCCGGGTGTTGATTACCGCCGCGGATGCCGCGCCACGCTTCACGCTGACCTCAGACGCTGTAGTACATGTCGAACTCGACCGGATGCGTGGTCATGCGCAAGCGCGTGACTTCCTGCATCTTCAGCCCGATATACGCATCGATCACATCGTCGGTGAACACCCCGCCGCGCTTGAGGAACTCACGGTCGTGATCGAGCTGCTCGAGCGCCATGTCCAGCGAATGGCACACGGTCGGGATGTGCGCGGCCTCTTCGGGCTCCAGATCGTACAGATCCTTGTCGGCCGGATCCCCCGGGTGGATCTTGTTCTGAATGCCGTCGAGCCCGGCCATCAGCATGGCCGCGAAGGCAAAGTACGGGTTGGCGCTCGCATCCGGGAAGCGCACCTCGATGCGCCGCGCCTTCGGGCTCGACACCCAGGGCACGCGGATCGAGGCCGAGCGGTTGCGCGCGGAATACGCCAGTAAGGTCGGCGCTTCAAAGCCCGGCACCAGGCGCTTGTAGCTGTTGGTGGTCGCGTTGGTCAGCGCATTGAGCGCCTTGGCGTGCTTGATGATGCCGCCGATGTAGTACAGACAGCTCTCCGAGAGCCCCGCGTACTTGTCCCCCGCGAAAATGTTTCTGCCCTCCTTGCTCAGCGACTGGTGCACGTGCATGCCGTTGCCGTTGTCCCCCACCAGCGGCTTGGGCATGAAGGTCACGCTCTTGCCGTAGTTCGCTCCCACGTTCATCAGCGCGTACTTGAGTATCTGCACCTCATCGGCCTTCTTCACCAGCGTGTTGGCACCGATGCCGATCTCGGCTTGCCCGGCCGTGGCTACCTCGTGGTGATGCACCTCCACCACCAGCCCCATCTCCTCGCACGCCTTGCACATCGCGGCGCGAATGTCCTGAAACGCATCGACCGGCGGTACCGGAAAATACCCGCCCTTGACCCCAGGACGATGCCCCTTGTTGCCCTCCTCGTAGCTCGTCTCCGAGTTCCAGGCCCCCTGAATCGAATCGACTTCGTAGAACGCACTGCGTAAATCCGCGCCCCAGCGCACGCTGTCAAAGATGAAAAATTCATTCTCCGGCCCAAACAGCGCCGAATCGGCAATGCCGGTGGATTTAAGATAGGCCTCAGCACGCTTGCCCAGCGAGCGCGGGTCGCGCTCATAGCCCTGCATCGTCATCGGCTCGATCACATCGCAGCGCAGGTCCACCGTGACGTCTTCAAAAAACGGATCGATCAGCGCCGTGGAGGCATCCGGCAGCAAAATCATGTCCGATTCGTTGATCCCCTTCCAACCCGCTATCGAGGAGCCGTCGAACATCTTGCCTTCGACAAAGAACTCCTCCGTCACGTAGCGCGCCGGTATGCTCACGTGCTGCTCCTTGCCCCGCGTATCGGTAAAGCGCAGATCCGCCCACTTCACCTCCTTCTCCTTGATCATCTTCACCACATCGCTTGAACTCATACCGCCTCCG
>JBEKRP010000057.1:0-14182 GCA_049518595.1 Steroidobacteraceae bacterium | reverse complement strand
GTCCAGATGCAGGCAGCAGAACAACTCGTGCGGCGTATCGCGTAGCCGCCTGATCAGAAAATCGCGTGTCGCCTGCGGCGAGTCGAGCGGCGGCCCGGCGCGCATGGCCTCGGCGTAGTGGCGGCGCGCGAGTTCCACTGCGGCCTGCAGCCGGCAGTAGCCGGCGGGCCCGAGGCCGGGAGTGCCGGCGATGCCCGGGGTGCCGAGGCCGAGATTGCGCTGCGCCGACAGCAGGCCGCGCAGGGACTGATGGCGGCTCAGCAGCTCGCGCGCCATGGCGACGGCATCCAGGCCACGGCGCCCGGAGCCGCCCAATAGCACAGCCAGCAGCTCGGCGTCCGAGAGCGAATGCGCGCCGTTGGCGAGCAGCTTCTCGCGCGGGCGCTCGTTGACGGGCCAGTCCTTGATGCTCATGCTTGAACCGTGCGCTTGATCTGCCGCGCTATGGTGCAGCGACATGCCGGCCACGTGCGATCGTCATATCGTGCGCGCATAGGTCAAAAGGCCGATAATTAGCCCATGCAAGGCAAACGCATTCTGCTCGGGGTGACCGGCGGTATCGCGGCCTACAAGAGTGCCGACCTGGTGCGCCGCCTGCTCGAGCGCGGCGCACAAGTGCAGGTCGTGATGACAGCGGCCGCCAGGGAATTTGTCACGCCCACCACGTTCCAGGCCGTGTCGGGGCGGACGGTGCGCACGGATCTGTGGGATACGGAAGCGGAAGCGGCCATGGGCCACATCGAGCTCGCGCGTTGGGCCGAGCTGGTACTGGTGGCGCCGGCGAGCGCCGATTTCCTCGCACGGCTCGCGCATGGGCTCGCCGATGATCTGCTGACCACGCTGTGTCTGGCGACCGATGCGCCGATCGCGGTGGCGCCGGCGATGAATCAGCTGATGTGGCGCAACCTCGCCACGCGCGCCAACGTCGAGCTGCTCACGGCTCGCGGCATTCATATCATCGGCCCTGGAGTCGGGGATCAGGCCTGCGGCGAGCACGGTCCCGGCCGCCTGCTCGAGCCCACCGAAATCGTGTCGCAGATCGCGCCGCTGCTCGCACCCGCCGGACCGTTGCAGGGCCGGCGCGTGTTGCTGACCGCGGGGCCGACGCGCGAATGTATCGATCCGGTGCGCTTCGTCAGCAACCGCAGCTCCGGCAAGATGGGCTTCGCGCTGGCACAGTCGATGCGCGAGGCCGGTGCCGATGTGGTGCTGATCAGCGGGCCGGTATTCCTGCCGACGCCGCCGGGCGTACGCCGCATCGATGTCGAGAGCTGCGAGCAGATGTACGCCGCGGTACAGCGCGAGCTGCCCGGAACCGCGATTTTTATCGGCACCGCGGCCGTGGCCGATTATCGGCCGGTCACCTGCGCGGAGCAGAAGATCAAGAAGAACAGCGAGACCCTCGCGCTCGAGCTCACGCGCACCACCGATATCCTCTCGCAGGTCAGCGCCAGTGCGCAGCGCCCATTCATGGTCGGATTCGCGGCCGAGACCAACTCCGTCGAACATTACGCGCGCGCCAAGCTGCTGGCGAAGAACCTGGATCTGATCGCGGCGAATGAAGTCGGCCACACCAAAGCCTTCGACTGCGACGACAATTCGCTGCTGGTGCTATGGCGCGGTGGCCGGCTCGAGCTGCCGGTCTCGAGCAAGCGCGAGCTGGCGCGGGCGCTGACCGGCCTGATCATCGAGCATTACTCTCGGCAGCTCGCCGACCGCGAACGCGACAACGCCCGGGAACGTAAAACCGGGGAGCTTGCGATCAGCGAGGGCGCCCGGGCATCCTAGTGCATGGATGCCTGTACCCGCCGGCCGCTTCAGGTCCGGATCCTTGACGCGCGTTTAGGAGCCGAGTTTCCGCTGCCACAGTATGCGACGGTCGGCTCCGCCGGCCTGGATCTGCGCGCCTGTATCGATGCGCCGATCAGGCTCGAGCCGGGTCAGGCGGAGCTGATTGCCACCGGTCTTGCGATCCATCTTGCAGATCCCTGTCTGGCGGCCGTGATCCTGCCGCGCTCCGGCCTCGGGCATAAGCACGGTGTGGTGCTCGGCAACCTGGTGGGGCTCATCGACTCGGACTACCAGGGAGCGCTGATGGTGTCCTGCTGGAATCGCGGCGCGTCGCGCTACGAGATCCAGCCCGGCGAGCGCATCGCGCAGCTGGTCGTGGTGCCGGTGGTACAGGTGGCGCTCGAGATCGTCAGCGATTTCACGGTCAGTTCGCGCGGGGAGGGCGGATTCGGCCATTCAGGCCAGCATTGAAGTCGCGGCGATCCAGCGTTGAGGCCGCGGTGCGGCGTCAGGAGCGCGTTTTCGCCGTCAATTCGCGATAGCGCTGAATGTCGGCCTCGAACTGCGCGCGCATGTCGGCCTGTTCCTTGCGCTTGGCCTCGAGTGCCTTGCGCTGGTCGCGCTCCTCGTTCGCGATGCGCACCAGTTCCTCGGCCAATTCGTCGGGCATGCGGCGCGCGTTCGGCTCGCTGCTATAGGGCTTGAACTGCATCGCGCGTTCCTGCAGCGCCCCGAGCCGGGTGGCCAGCGATTCGATATAGGTGGCAGAGGCCTGGAGCTGGCCGTCAATCTGCGCGAGCCGTTCATCGCGCAAGGCCTCGATATCCTTTGCCGAAACATAGGTCGAGAGCAGAGTGCGGTCGTGCTGGGCGCGCTGGCGAGCGAGTTCCTCGGCCTGCGACTGCTCGACGAGCGCCGCGCCGCTCTTGTGTCCTGCGACGTGGCCTATCTCAACCCCCTGGCCATTGAGCACCGAGCGCTCTTGCTGTGAGTATTCGGACGGAATGCTGTCGCCGTAATGCACCACGCCCTTGTCGTCGACCCAGCGGTAGGTCTGGGTCGGCGCCGTGGCAGACGGGTTATTGGCTGCCGCGGCCGCGTCTGCCGTACACAGCGCC
Source organism: Steroidobacteraceae bacterium (assembly GCA_049518595.1). Classification (GTDB taxonomy): domain Bacteria; phylum Pseudomonadota; class Gammaproteobacteria; order Steroidobacterales; family Steroidobacteraceae; genus FEN-1191. Next base: position 11,273 of record JBEKRP010000057.1, on the reverse strand, counting down.
ACCAGGCTCAGAAAGATGTACCGCCCGCGGGACATTTGTACTCTCATTGTCCACGGCGGAGCCGCCGTTGTGCAAGCGGGCCCGGCTCAGGTCGTGGTGACGCCGTATTTGAGCCGGTAGCCACGCATCGCGGCGAGCTGATCGGCGGTCGGCACCGTGGCCGGCGCGGCGCCGGGGGCGCCGGGGGCGCCAGTCGCGCCGGGGGGACCGTCCGCGGCCCCGACGGTGCCGCTTGCCGCTTCCGGGCCGGCCGCGGCGCGAGCCTCAAGCGCGGCAATGAGTTCGCTGAGCGTCAGGATCGTAATGCAGCGCAGCCTGTACAGGGCTTCAATTTCCTGGACCGCCGAACGCTCGGCCTGGCCGCGTTCCTCGCGGTCGAGCGCGAGCGCCACGGCGACCGGTTCCGCGCCAGCCTGCAGAATCAGTTCGATCGACTCGCGGATCGCGGTGCCGGCGCTGATGACATCGTCGACGATCACGACGCGTCCGCGCAGCGGGCTGCCGACCACGTGACCGGATTCGCCGTGGTCCTTGGGCTCCTTGCGGTTGAAAGCCCAGGGCACATTGCGCTGGTGCTCCTCGGCGAAGGCGATGGCGGTAGCCGTGACCAGTGGGATGCCCTTATAGGCAGGCCCGAACAATAGGTCGAACTGAAGCCCGGATTGCGCCAGAGCGGCGGCATAGCAGGACCCTAAGGCGGCGATCGAGTCGCCGTCGCTGAACAAACCGGCATTGAAGAAGTAGGGGCTGACGCGGCCGGACTTCAGCGTGAATTCGCCAAAGCGCAGCGCGTGCCGCGCGAGCGCCAGGCTCAGGAATTGTCGTTGGTAATCGCGCACAGCCTCGCCCTGCGCATAATAGCGCAGAGGGTATCATTGCCGCATGCGCATCATCACACTGAACGTCAACGGCATACGTTCGGCCTCGCGGCGCGGCCTGTTCCCGTTTCTTGCGCGGCAGAACGCGGACGTGATCTGCCTGCAGGAGACGCGGGCGCTCGAGCATCAGCTCGAAGGCCACGAGTGCAGCCTGCCCGGTTATCTGAATCATTTCTATGCCGCGCAACGCCTCGGCTATGCCGGCGTCGCCGTGCTCTCGCGGCGCGAGCCGGACCGGGTGCTGCGCGGCTTCAAGGTCGACGAGTTCGATCGCGAGGGACGTTATCTGGAGCTGCGCTTTGATAAGCTGTCGGTCATCTCGCTGTACCTGCCCTCGGGCTCGGCCGGACCTGCGCGACAGGCATCGAAGTTCCGCTTTCTCGAGGCGTTCATGCCGCACCTGCGAAAGCTCAAGCGCTCGCGACGCGAATACATCATCTGCGGCGACTGGAATATCGCGCACAAGCCGATCGATCTGAAGAACTGGAAATCGAACCAGAAGAACTCGGGCTTTCTGCCTGAGGAGCGAGCCTGGATGGATCAGTTGTTCGGGCCGGAAAGGTACATCGACGCCTTTCGCTCGCTGGTGCCGGAACCCGAGCACTACACCTGGTGGTCGAACCGCGGGCAAGCGTGGGCGAAGAACGTGGGCTGGCGGATTGATTACCAGGTATTGAGCCCTGGGCTTGCCGGCACGCCGCAGCGCGCGCACATCCATAAGGAGCCACGCTTTTCCGATCACGCCCCGTTGATCATGGATTATCGGCTTTGAACGGTGATTCGGATCCGCCGGCGCCGCCGCGGCGCGGCGGCGGCTGGCTCGATGCGGTGCTGGTCTATGGCCAGCCGCGTATGCTGTCGATGCTGGCGCTGGGATTCTCCAGCGGGCTGCCGTTCATGCTGATCTACAGCACCCTGTCGGCCTGGTTGCGGCAGAGCGGGATCGAGCGCGCGACCATCGGCATGTTCTCATGGGTCAGCCTGGTCTATACGTTGAAGTTTCTGTGGGCGCCGGTGGTCGATCGGCTGCGATTGCCGGGTATCGGCCGCCTGCTCGGCCAGCGTCGCAGCTGGATGCTGCTGGCGCAAGCCGGCATCGCAATCGCGCTCATGGCGCTATCGGCCAGCGATCCGAAGACTCAGGTCGGACATATGGCCCTGCTGGCGCTGTTGCTGGCGTTCGCGGCGGCCACCCAGGACGTGGCGATCGACGCCTGGCGCATCGAGTCCGCACCGCTGCGCGAGCAGGGGGCGATGGCGGCTGCCTATCAACTGGGCTATCGCCTGGCGATCCTCGTGGGTCAGGCGGGTGCGCTATGGATCGCCGACGATCTCGGCTGGGCCCGCAGCTACTCGACCATGGCGGCACTGGTCGGCGTCGGTGTGCTGGCGACGTTGTTGGTGCGCGAACCAGAGCGCATCGCGCCGCTGGTCTCGGTGCTGACCGAGCAGCGTGTGGTTGATTGGCTCGGACGGCGCGCGCACTGGCCCGGCGCGCTGCGTCACGCCGGCGCATGGGTTCTGGGCGCGGTGCTCTGCCCGGTGCTGGACTTTTTTACGCGCTACGGCGCGCCGCTGGGACTGCTGATCTTCGCGTTCATCGGCACCTATCGGCTGACCGATTACACCATGGGTGCGATGGCGAATCCGTTCTATCTCGATCTGGGATTTACGCTGAAGCAGATCGCCGCAGTCGCGAAGATCTATGGCACCGTGCTCAGTGTCGTCGGCATTCTGGTCGGCGGCCTGGCGGTGGCCAGACTCGGCCGCACGCGCTCGCTGGTACTCGGCAGTGTGCTGGTCATCATTTCGAACGTGTCTTACAGCATCCTGGCCGCGCGTGGCGAGCCGAGCCTGACCGGGCTCGCCACCGTGATCAGCCTGGATAATTTTGCGCAAGGCGTGCATGGCACGGCCTTGATAGCCTTCATGTCGTCGCTGACGAGTGTGTCTTACACCGCGACCCAGTATGCCGTGCTGTCCTCGCTGTATGCGCTGCCGGGAAAGCTGTTGATGGGAACCTCCGGAATCGTGGTCGACCACATCGGCTATCCACCGTTTTTCTTATATACCGCCGCGCTGAGCATCCCGGCGCTGGTCCTGCTGTACTGGTTGTCCAGGCGCGGGGATTTCCAGCCGTTGCGCGCTGCCACGGTGACCTGAGCGCAGCGACGGGGCCGCCGCCGGAAGATTGATCTGGCCCGGGTGCTGTGCGCTTGCCGGCGCGGATCGCGAGCCGTGGCGGCGGGCGGTCACAGCCCTTCAGCGCGCGGTGTCGGGCGATTCGAAGTCGGGCGATTCGAACAGATCGAGGCCGTCCAGTCCGCCGGCCATCTGCGAATCGCCATTGAGCCCGGCCTTAGGCTCGAGCGTGTCCTCATCGCCTTCGACGTCGACGGAGCCGCTCCAATCCTCCGGTGCTTCGGCGTCTTCGATCTCGCCCTTGGTGCGCTGTGCCTGCCAATCTGCGAGATCGAGTTCCTCGACCGTGCCATCGAAGTACTGGACCTCGATGGTGCCGTCGTCCTCGTCGATCGCCACGACTTCGAGCAGCTCGCCGCCGCGTATTCGATACCACTCCCCGATGTCGGGTAGCGCGCGCATTGGAATGCTCCCGTATTCAGCCGCGGCAGAATGCTCTACCCTGCCGCTTGAGAAACTTGCGATGCGCAGTCATGTTGCGCCTGCCGCGGCACGCATTTCAAGATGATTCTTCTGATTTTGCAGAGCGTCAATGAGTCAGCAGTTGCTCAATTTCTTTGTGGTCTTTCTGGTAGTCGTTGAGCCGATATCGCTGATTCCGGCATTCGTGGGATTGACGAAGGACGGGACCGCGGCGCAGGGCCGGCACATGGCGCGGCGTGCGGTGGTGATTTCGGCGATCATCCTGACGGTGTTCGCGCTCGGCGGCGGTCCGTTCCTGCGGCTGATGAACATAAGCCTCGACTCGTTTCGCATCTTCGGCGGACTGCTGTTATTTCTGATCTCCCTCGAAATGGTATTCGCGCGAACCTCGGGCACCCGTATCTCGTCGCAGGAGGAGCTCGAGTGTCGTCAGCGCGAGGACATTTCGGTGTTTCCGCTGGCGTTCCCGTTCATTGCCGGCCCCGGGGCGATGGCGACGATTCTTCTGGCCTTCGGTCCAACCCCCGGTAAGCCCCTGTTGTTTTTAGGTTTGCTGCTGTGCGTGTACGGCGTGCTGCTGATCACTGTGGGGGTGCTGTACCTGGCGGCCCCGGCGATGCGCGTGCTCGGGGTCACCGGCACCCATGTCATCAATCGCATGTCGGGCGTATTGCTGGGCGCACTCGCGGTGCAGTTCATGGTCGACGGCCTGCGCGGCAGTTTCGGCGGCTGAGGGCGGGCGCTAAGCCCTCAGTGCCGCCGACCCTCAGTGCCGCCGGAACAGCAGCTCGCGTACGCGGTGCCCGAGGCGTTCGCCGCGGCGCTGGAAACGCGTGGCGCGGCGAGCCATGAGGGCATCGATGTCGATGAAGCCGCCAGCGTCGGCGCAATTGGCCAGCAGGCTGCAGCCGTTCAACACCAGCAGCATCTGCTCGGCATAGGGCTCCCAGTCGGTGGCGAGATGCAAGCGCCCGCCGGCGCCGAGCCGGGAAGCCACCAGCGCTACGAATTCGTGCTGGACGATGCGGCGCTTGTGATGGCGCTTCTTCGGCCAGGGGTCGGGAAACAGCAGCTGCACTTCGTCGAGACTCTCGGGCGCAATCTGCTGCTGCAGCACCTCGACCGCGTCGTGAGCGATGACGCGCAGATTGGCGACATCGGCTTTGGCTGCGGCCAGCAGCAGGTGCCCGATGCCGGGACGGTGAACCTCGACGCCGAGGAAATCCTGCCCGGGCTGCGCCAGCGCGCGCTCGAGCAGATGCTCGCCGTTACCAAAGCCGATCTCCAGCGTGCGTGCCGCAACGCGGCCGAACAGCTGCGCCAGATCCAGTACGCGCGGCTCGAATTCGACCCCGTAACGCGGCCAATGCTCGCCCAGGGCGCGCTGCTGCGCCGGGGTAATTCGGCCCGTTCGAAGGACGTAGGAGCGGATGGCGCGAGGCGGCCGCTTGTCGAAGGACTGCTGCATCGAGCGATTATCGCATCGAACTGAAGCGGTACCGCTGGCAACCGCCGGCGCGAGCGGCCATGATCCGCGGCATGATGCCGTTTTCGGTCCTGGACCTGTCACCGATCGTCGAAGGCGCGAGCGCGGCCGATGCGCTGCGCAACACCCTGGAGCTCGCGCGCCATGCCGAAGCCTTGAGCTACCGGCGTTTCTGGGTCGCCGAGCATCACAACATGCCCGGCATCGCCTGCGCAGCGACGGCGGTCGTGATCGGCTATGTCGCGGCCGGCACGCGCAGCATACGCGTGGGTTCGGGCGGCGTGATGTTGCCAAATCACGCACCGCTGGTGATCGCGGAGCAGTTCGGCACGCTGGCGTCGCTGTACCCTGACCGGATAGATCTGGGACTGGGCCGGGCACCCGGCACCGATCCGGTCACGGCGCGAGCGTTGCGGCGGGATCTGGCCGGCAGTGCCGATCAGTTTCCGCAGGACGTGCAGGAACTGCAGAGTTACTTCGAGGCGCCGGCGGGCCAATTGGCGCGCGCGATTCCAGGCGCCGGTCTCGCCGTGCCGATCTGGCTGCTGGGCTCGAGTCTATTCAGTGCCCAGCTGGCCGCAGCCCTCGGCCTGCCGTTCGCCTTTGCTGCGCACTTCGCGCCGGAGCTGCTGCTGCCCGCGCTCTCGGTCTATCGCAAGCGTTTCCAGGCCTCGCGCGCGCTCGAACGCCCATACGCGATGGTATGCGTCAATGTGATCGTCGCCGACACCGATGCCGAGGCACGCCGGCTGTTTACCTCGCATCAACAGGCGTTTACTCAGCTACGTCGCGGCCGGCCCGGCCAGCTGCCGCCACCGATCGATGATATCGAGAGCTTCTGGTCGCGCGACGAGAAGGCCATGGTCGAGCAGGCGATGCGCTGTTCCTTTGTCGGCTCGAGCGCGGCGGTCGAGCACGATCTGCGCGCCTTTCTGAGTCAGGTGCAAGTCGACGAGCTGATGGTCAACGTGCACGTCTATGACCAGATTGCGCGCCGCTATTCGCTGAGGTTGACGGCCGGGATTCGAGACTGGCTGGCGGCCACGGCGAGCGAGGTCGCCAGCGCATAGCGGTTTCCGGATTGAAAAATATTCAGTATTGATTGCGAGCCTGGCGTATTGACGGCCGCGCGTCGGCGCGGCTAGCGTCAAAGCCGGACTTTCCCTCAAGCCACACAGGCAGGCGCGCCGCACCCATGTTCCGCTCCCTGATCACCCGCACGGTGCTGCCGCTGCTGCTCGCGGCGGGCGTCGTCGCGTACTTCGGGCTGCCGTATATCGACCGGCTGCTGACCGAGTGGTTTCGTTCCGATGTGGAGCTGCGCGCGCGGGTGTTGATGAGCTCGCTCGAGGAATCGCTGCCCGCGCTGGTAGCCAGAAGCGATCAACAGGGACTGCGCAAGTACACGGCCAAGATCATCGCCGATCAGCGCGTACTGGGCATCCTGATCTGCCTGCCGCGTGGCGGAACGGTCTTCAAGACCGAGCTCGTGCCCACGGCGGTGAACTGCGAGAGTACCGCGGATCTCAGGGATGGCGAGAGCATCGTGCGTCGCGCGACCCAGGGTTCGGTATTGGTGTCGGTATTCGATCAAAAACCTCCGGGCCAGACGCCCTATCGCGTGGCGGTCCTGTATGACCTGAGCTTTGTCGATAGCCGGCAGAGTACGGCGCGAGATTACCTGATCGCGTTCGGCGGCGTATCGCTGGTCATCGTGGCGCTGTTTCTGGTACTGGGGGCGTGGCTGATCGTGCGTCGCTGGGGCAAGATTCTGATCGGCGACATCACCGGCCGCCGCTTCCTCGACGACGCCGAGTCGGGTCCGCTATCGCTGCCGATCCTGCGGCAGGTGCGCAAGGTCTTGAGCGAGATGGAGGAGAGCCAGCGGCTGGAGATCGATTATCAGGAGAACTGGACGCCGCAGGCGCTGCAGCAGGTGGTGCGTGATCAGTTGCATTCGCCGCAGATAATCGTGGTGTCGAACCGGGAGCCATATTCCCACGAATTCGGCGACAACGGCGCTATCGAAGTGCAGGTGCCGGCCAGCGGTATGGTGACGGCGCTCGAACCGGTGATGCGCGCCTGCTCGGGCACCTGGGTTGCGCATGGCAGCGGTTCCGCGGACCGCGAGGTGGTGGATCGGTCGGACCGGGTGCGCGTACCGCCCGAGAATCCTTGCTATACGCTGCGGCGCGTCTGGCTGTCAGAGTCCGAGGAGCAGGGGTTCTATTACGGTCTGTCGAATGAAGGCTTGTGGCCGCTGTGCCATCTGGCTTACGTGCGCCCGACCTTCCGCGCCGAGGACTGGGTGGTCTATCAGTCCGTGAACCGCAAGTTCGCCGAGATCGTCGCGCGCGAAGCCCAGTCTGATGACCCCGTGATCCTGATCCAGGACTTTCACTTCGCGATGCTGCCGGGATACCTGCGGGAGCGGCGACCGAAGGCGACGATTGCGCTGTTCTGGCACATCCCGTGGCCCAACGCCGAGACTTTCGGCGTCTGCCCGTGGAAGCGCCAGATGCTGTCGCATCTGTTGATGGCCGATATTCTCGGTTTTCACACGCTGTATCACTGCCAGAATTTCCTGGCGACGCTCGACCGCTTCATCGAGTGCCAGGTCGACCACGAGCGTATGACAGTCGCGCTGCGCGGCCACATCTGCCATGTCGGGGCCTATCCGATATCGATCGAATGGCCGCCACGATGGCTCCAGGCGTTGCCCGACATTCAGGTCTCGCGCCGCGCGGTACGCGAGCGATTTGGTATCGCCGAGCACGTTACGCTGGGCCTGGGCGTGGAGCGCTGGGACTTCACTAAAGGCGTGATCGAGCGCTGCCTCGCACTCGAGTTGTTGCTGGAGCAGAACCCGCGCTTGCGCGGGCAGGTCACATTGCTGCAGATCGCCGCGCCTTCGCGCAGCAAGCTGCCGGCATACCAGGCGCTGCAGCGCTCGACGCTGGCGGAGGTCGAGCGCATTAACGCGCGGTTCGCGGTCGCCGACTGGAAACCGATCGTGCTGATCGGCAAGCACCAGCCACCGGAGGAGGTATTCGAGCTGTACCGGGCCGCCGATTTCTGCATCGTCAACAGCCTGCACGACGGCATGAATCTGGTGGCCAAGGAGTTCGTCGCCGCGCGCGATGACGAAGACGGCGTGCTCATTCTGAGTACCTTTGCCGGCGCCGCGCGCGAGCTGGTCGAAGCAATCCTGGTCAATCCGTTCGACGTCGCCGAGACCGCGGCCGCGATCCGGCGCGCCCTCGAGATGCCGCGTGAACAGCGGCGGCAGCGTATGCAGTTGATGCGACGAACAATAAAGGAGAACAACGTCTACCGCTGGGCCGGGCGCATGCTCATGGACGCGGCGCGCATCCGGCAGCGACAGGCGCTATCGATCGGCCAGGACGAGCTGCCTGTGAATTAATCGGGGATACCGGGGCCACCGGCAACATCGGCGGCGCCTGCACAATGACCGCGGTTGCGAATAGACTAAAACCGTGGGCCATTGCATTGCCGGCTAAGGAGCAGCTCTTGTATCAAGCTCGCGTTTCCCGTATTGCCCTGTGGTCGATGCTGCCATTGCTGCTGCCGTCCGCCGCGCTGCGTGCAGCCGATACCGGCGAGGCCGCCAAGGCTGCGGACGCCAAGCAGCCCAGCGCCCCCGTGGAGCATTTCACGCCCGAGCAGCAAAGCAGCAAGGGCTCGGTCACGATCGAGGGTCGCCGCATTGACTATGACGCCTATGCCGGCACCGTGGTCGTGCACCCCAAGGACTGGGACGATGTGCCGCAGAATGCGCCGAAAGATCAAGACAAGAATCCGCGGCCTGAGGCGAGCATGTTTTACGTCGCCTACTTCAAGACGGCCGACAAAGCGGCCACCGGCAAGAGCGCGGCGCCGCGGCCGGTAACATTCCTGTTCAACGGCGGTCCCGGCTCGTCCACCGTCTGGCTGCACATGGGGGCGTTCGGGCCGCGCCGCGTGCTGACGGCGGATGATTCGCACACTCCCGCGGCACCCTACCTGCTGGTCAACAACGACTACAGTCTGCTCGATGTGAGTGATCTGGTTTTCGTCGACGCACCCGGCACCGGCTTCTCGCGCATCGCGGGCACCGACCGCGACAAGGCCTTCTACGGCGTGGATCAGGATGCGCAGGCGTTTGCCGATTTCATCGTGCAGTTTCTGTCGAAATACGGCCGCTGGAATTCGGCGAAGTACCTGTTTGGCGAGAGCTACGGCACGACGCGCGCCGCCGTGCTGGTCGGCCGGCTGGAGACCGAGCGCGTGGACTTCAACGGCGTCATCATGCTCTCGCAGATACTTAATTTCGATGCCAGTCCGGACGGCCCGCAGACCAACCCTGGCATCGAGCTACCCTATGAGCTGGCATTGCCAACCTATGCGGCCACGGCCTGGTATCACCACAAGCTGCCGACGGCACCGCCAGATCTCGGGGCGCTGCTCGCCGAGGTCGAGCACTTTGCGATGAGCGAATACGCGCTGGCGCTCGCGGCTGGTTCGACGCTGCCTGCGGCGCAACGCGATGCGATTGCCGCGAAGCTGCACGAGTACACGGGACTGCCGGTCGACTACATTCTCAAGGCGGATCTGCGCATCAACGGCGGCGAATTCGAGAAGACTCTGCTGGGCGATGTCGACATGACCACCGGGCGCCTCGATTCGCGCTTCTCCGGTCCGACGATGGATCCGCTCAGCAAGGAGGCCGAGTACGATCCGCAATTGGCGGCGATATCCTCCGCCTTCGTCTCCTCGTATAACGACTACGTACGCAAGGAGCTCAAGTACGGCCAGGACAAGATATTCAAACCGCTCATCGACATCGCAAGGGGTTGGAATTTTCAGCATCGGCCGCCCGGTGAACCTATAGTGCTGGCGCAGTCCACCAATGTGATGCCCGATCTGGCGGTGGCGATGAAATACAACCCCAACCTGCACGTGATGCTCAATGGCGGGTACTTCGACCTGGCAACGCCGTTCTACCAGGGCGTCTACGAGATGCAGCATCTGATGGTCCCGGCGACGCTGCAGAACAATATCGAGTACGCGCAATACCAGTCGGGCCACATGGTTTATGCCCACGAACCCTCACTCAAGGAGTTGCACGCGAAGGTGGCGGATTTCATCCGGCGCACCCAGGGACCAAAGTCGCCATGACAGGAGTTGCAAGGTGGAATCCAACATGAATAGGATTGCCAAGGTGATGGTTGTTGCGGCCGGCATGCTGGCGCCCCCGGGCGCTGCTTGCTGCCGACACAACCCGGAGTTTCATCGTCGTTGGCCACTCGGCTGCGCGATCGCAATTGCCGTTCAGCGACGCCGTGGTCGCGGGCAATACTCTCTATGTGTCGGGCGCTCTGGGTATCGATCCCAAGACCGCCGATGATCCCAAGACGTCTCGGGTCCCGGACGACCCGTCCGCCGAGGCCCAGCTGGTCATGCAGGCCGTCAAGCGCACGGTCGAAGCCGCCGGATCCAAGATGGATGACTTCGTGTCGATCCTGGTGTTCTGCACCGACCTTGGCCTCTATGGTGGGTTCAACGACATATACCGCAGCTACTTTCACGGGCATTTCCCCGCGCGCGCATTCATCGGTGTGGATAAGCTAGTGCGTGGAGCGCACTTCGAGGTCATGGGCACCGCCGTCAGGGGCTCGCACTGACGCCGCACGGTAGCAGTACGCCGGCCGCGACTGCAGCAAGCATTGCGTGCGGGGGAAGTTCGGGGCATTCACACTTTTCCCGAGTCCTGCTAGCTCAGTGATCCTGGCGTCGAGACAGTCGCCAACGAGCTGCCGGGCAACGCGCGGTTGCGGGTAACCGGCAACCGCCAATAAAATCGGTGCTCAACGCGGGTGTAGTTCAATGGTAGAACTGCAGCTTCCCAAGCTGCTAACGTGGGTTCGATTCCCATCACCCGCTCCATCCGAGCTTCCGCAGCCAGCGTTGCGTCCTCGTCGTTGCAAACCACAGTTTCCGTATATACAATAACCGGGTGCGGATAACGTTTGCTCCGGCCAAACGCGCCAAGACGTTGGCAGATCGCGGACTCGATTTTGCGGATGCTGCATTGGTCTTCGCGGGCGTCACGCTGGAAATCGAAGACATCCTCAGCGAAGGGGCGCCGGCGCGCACCCGGTTCATCAGGCTGCTGCAAGCCGGTGGCTCGGACTATCCCTATGACCTGTACAAACAGGCCGGTGTCGATATGGCGACCCCAGGGCCCTACCAGGCATTGGCGGCACGCATGAATCGACTCATGG
>JBEKRP010000056.1:0-14447 GCA_049518595.1 Steroidobacteraceae bacterium | reverse complement strand
GATTGGGAGCGACCCAGAAGGCACCGATGCCGAACAGGAGCCGATCCCAGCGCGTGAGTCTCGGAGCTCTTTTGCGCGCTCGGTTGAGGACGATCAGCTGATGTTTCAGAATGCGTGACTCGGCGATCACCGCACGAACGCCACCGGGTCCAGCGACGCGGACTGCGGTCGACAACAGATGGGCGATGAGAGCGAAGATCTCCATGATTGCGCTGAACATGACCGCCTATCCGAGCGTTCGCAAGCCTGCATGAGGCGCCAGAACCGGTAGAGTTGGAATTCGCCAGGGACACGCATTTCTCGGACGCACCTTGCTGGAGCGCTGCTGTGCAGCGTTGCGAGAGACTTCGATATGAGGCTCGCAACGGTTGCGACGACCTGGGCGCGGTTGGCATCATCCCCGCTCACCACGAGCGGCTCTCCTCAGCGCGGCGCCCGATAAAAATAGTACGTTGCGGTATACGGGACGCGGACGACCGCATGGGCCATGGCCTCTGTGCAGGGTCCGGTCGGTGCAATGCCGCCGACGGTGCGGACGCGCTGGATGCTTTGGGCCCGGCTGAGGGGGCCGGCCCCCGAAGTTGATTTGGCCCTGAGCAGTAGCCAAGGGATCGCCGCGGGGTCGGGGCCAGGATCGCGGGCCTCGACCTCTCCCAAAACGCGGCTGCCGTCCCGAAACTCCCAGGTCGGCCCCGCATAATGCCGACCGATGGAACGACCCCATCGGTCGATCAGCATCGCCTCGGGCGCCTGAAAAGTCCAGGTGAATGCGCTCGGTGATTCGGGCTTGGACGTGCACTCGTAAATCTGCACACCCGTAGCGCGCGCTTCGAGGAACACCGTCTGGTCGACCGGAGGTCGCAACGTGGCGGGCACCTCCGGTGGCTTGACACGACACAATGCGCAGCCAGTTACTGCGAGAACCGCTGCAACGGAAAAAGTCGCGATGGGGGTTGGGAATCTCATTCCATCACTATAGAGCAACCGTCAGGCCATGCAGGCCGAGTACCGATCAATTACATACGCTAGGCCGCTGGCTCGTCGAGCGATGATAACCCGTCGACCCGTGGTGAATGTCACGGCATTAACTAAGGAAATCGAAGGCAGAGCGAGAATTAAGTCTAAGCATGTAGGGGAGCTATATGAGTGTTTGCAAGCTGGAAAACTGCCAGCGGCGCTGGTGATGGAGTATGTCCCAGGAGAGAGCTTGGCGGATCCGGCATCCCACCCAGCGACAATGGGTGGCACCGCGGCTGCTGTACCAGATTGCCTGTGGAGTCCCCGATGTTCACAAAGCTCGAGTGATTCATCGGGACATTATCTCGATCATGCTGCTCGTCGTGGGGGCATTTCTGGGCGTATTTCGCCTACAATGACGGTCAACAAACTATACAAATCCATAGGTTAAGCCCCCAGTTCGATAGTACTCGCGCCTACCATTTCGGTTGCGCTGCGTTGCGCCCCGTTGCACTCGAAAGCTATTCGCCGAGGCCAATAGCTTTAAAGCGGTCGCGGACGGGTGGTTGAACAAGAGGGCACCGACGTGGGCGCCGGCCAACGCAAGTCGAATGCGGCAATTGTTTGTGCGCGACCTCTATCCGCGATTGGCTGCACGGCCCATCGCCGAGATCGAGGCGCCTGAATTGTTGCAAGTCATCCATAAGATCGAGGCACGAGGCGCGTTAGACACCGCACATCGAGCACTTCAAAACGCTGGCGCTGTGTTCCGCTACGCCGTCGCAACCCAACGCGCCAAGCGCGATCCCTCCCAAGATTTGAAGGGCGCATTGCAACCGGTCAAGGGCGAGCATATAGCCGCCGTGATCGATCCGACCGAGCTTGGCGAACTACTGCGGGCCATCGACTCATATCAAGGCAACGGTCAAAGCGTCGTGGGCTACGCGTTGAAGATGTTGGCGTACACATTCCCGCGACCGGCCGAATTGAGATTCGCGTGCTGGTCGGAAATCGACCTCAAGGCCGAGAACGCGGTGTGGAGGCTGCCGGCGAAGCGCACCAGGATGAAGGACGGCCATGTGATCCCGCTCGCCCCCCAAATGGTCGAACTGCTCAAGGAGCTTCGTCCGATCTCCGGCAAACAAATGCTTTTCCCTTCGACGCGGCATGGTGGCCGCCCGATCAGCGACGGCACGTTGAGCGCCGCGTTGTCCGCTATGGGCTTCGATGGCAAGACGCATGCGAAGCACGTTGCGCGCGGATTTCGCGCGACGGCGAGCACGTTCTTGAACGAGTTGGGCTATGCACCCGACCTGATCGAGTTGTCGCTCGCGCACAAAGAACGCAAGCAAATCCGAGCCGCATACAACCGCGCACAACGGCTCGCCGAGAGGCGCGTGTTGATGCACGGAGGAGCAACCGCACCCGGCCGATGACCCGCCGGTGATCTATCCACCCCTAGCACCTGCTCTCTACATAGCCAAACTCGATTGGGCATAGCCCGAGGCACAGCAAGCCCGACCTCAGGCGCGCCCCACCGGGGATGGCGCGGCGCACGATCGCGGCTCTCATGGCAGCACTCAGAGTACGCGTGTCCGGTCGAAGGTGGCGGGCGGCCACTTCGTTGGAACTCGCGTCGCTGGTGCCGCGATGCTGCGTGTTCAAGTCCATGCTCTGTTCAATCCTGCAGCGAGCTTGACCGACTCCGAGGAGAGCGTCGGCCGACATGCACTATCGAGTGCAACCGATGGCCTGATTAACGACACTTAGGCTCAGGTCATCGAGTCGGCGGGAAAGTGCCAGCCCGGACGTGGTCTGAACGGGAATCGTTCGATTCGCCATAATGCGGCCAACTGCGCGAAATTGACGCCATTAAGTGTGAAAGCCTCGACAGAATCTGCCGTCGATGCCAAGGGATAATTACTTAATGTGGCATTTTCGATCAAGAGTTCGTTATGTCGCCAAGCGTCGCCCATAGCCCGATTAGCCCCGGTCCTGCACCGGCAAGCGTCGAATTGATGGCCGGCACGCGATCGCGGGACCCGTCGCTGCAGTGGGCCCTGGATGCCTTTGTCAATAGCGGCTTGCCGGCCTTTCTGGTGCTCGACGGGTCGAGGATCACTTATGCCTCGCCGGCCTTCCTCGTGCTCGTCGGCTGGAAAACGTCCCAAGCGACACGACCCGCCAGCCTGCCTGAACTCATCAGCGACGCAGACTGCGCGCGCGTCCTCGCGGGGCTCGCGAGCGCCGGCGACCGGCACCGCGACATTTGCGCCCTGCGCCGCGCGAATGGCGCCGAGGTCTACGTGGCATTCGACGCCGCCACGACCCAGACGACCACGGGCCCGCGCACGGTAGTGGCCGCGACCGACGTCACCACCTGGATGCGGCGCCAGGCTCGGTTGCAGCGGCTGGCGTTCAAGGATGCGCTGACCGGACTCGCCAACCGGGCGTTGCTGCACGATCGCATCAAGCAAGCCATTGCCACCGCACGCCGCAAGGCCGGCAGCTTCGCGGTCCTGCTCGTCGATCTCGACCGATTCAAGCCAATCAACGACATCTACGGCCACGCGACCGGCGACCTCGTGCTGCGCAAGACGGCGCGGCGGCTCCAGGCTGCCACGCGCGCGGTCGATACCGTGGCACGCCTCGGTGGGGACGAGTTCGTCGTATTGCTGGGTGGCGCCAGCGGTCGCGACGAGGCGCGGCTGGTCGTCGAGCGGATCATACAGGCCATCACCGCGCCGCTCGCGGTGCACGAACTGCGTCTCGGCGTCAGCGTCGGTATCGCGCTCTATCCCGACGACGGGTCCGATGCGGAGCAGCTGCTCGCCCGGGCGGATGGCGCGATGTACGACGCCAAGCATCGCGGCGGGAACCGCCATGCTTTCGCGGAGAACGCGGGCATCGGCGAGCGTATCGGCGCGCGCCTCGCGTTGTCGCCGAAGTACATGATCGGCATCGAGCCGGTGGACAAGCAGCACGATGAGCTGGTTTCCAGGATGAACAATCTCTGGGAGGCGCTGCTCGCGAGGCAGGACCACGCGGCGCTGTCGCGCGGCCTGACAGAAATGACGCGCCTGCTGGAGGAACACTTCGCCATCGAGGAAGCGCAGATGACCGCGTACCCGTACGCCGGCGCCGCGGCGCACCGAGCCGACCACGAACGCGCGCTCCAGACCGCACGCAGCCTCGCCGCCCACGTCGATGAGCAGAGTCTCGCGCTCGGCATCCGGTTCCTCTACGACTGGCTGCTGAGTCACATCCGGTCTTACGACGCGGAATTGCCCCGCGGCGTGGTCGGCTGACACGGCTCGCAGGCGGTCCGAAGGAGCGTTCCGGGTCGAACGATTCCCGTTAGGCGCTATGCGCGCGGCGACCCGTTGTGCGCGCTCGTGGCCGTCAGGGTGGCGAAGGCAATGATCGCAGCGAGGCTCACTGCCCAGACGGCGAGGCGGTGTGCGCGTACGGACAAGTGCAACATGGCTTGAGGAGCTTGCCCCAAGTTGCCGCCGCTTGCGCCCCTGTGTGAGAATTCGTTTTTACTCAATGGCCCACCGATAACGGCCCATCGATCGCCACCGAAGTGCCTGTCATCACATTGCCCGACGGCAGCCAGCGCAGCTACGAGCGCCCCGTCAGCGTCGCCGAAGTCGCAGCCAGCATTGGTTCAGGTCTCGCACGCGCCGCGCTCGCGGGACGCGTTGACGGCAAGCTGGTCGATACCTCATTCGTCATCGAGCGCGACGCGACGGTCAGCATCGTCACCGATCGCGAGCCTGAGGGTCTTGCGGTCATCCGCCATTCCACGGCGCACCTGCTGGCGCAGGCGGTCAAGCAGTTATTCCCCGAGGCCCAGGTCACCATCGGCCCGGTCATCGAGGACGGATTTTATTACGACTTCGCCTATCAGCGGCCGTTCACGCCGGAGGACTTGGGCAGGATCGAGGCGCGCATGAGAGAACTCGTCAAGGCCGATGAGAGGCTCACGCGCCGCGTGATGCCGCGCGACGACGCGGTGCGGCTGTTTCGCGACATGGGTGAGAACTACAAGGCCGAGATCATCGCCGCGATCCCGGCGAGCGAGCCCATCAGCCTCTACGGCCAGGGCGATTGGGTCGATCTGTGCCGGGGGCCCCACGTGCCTTCGACCGGCAAACTGCGAGCTTTCAAGCTGATGAAACTCGCGGGGGCTTACTGGCGCGGTGATTCGCGCAATGAGATGCTGCAGCGGATCTACGGCACCGCGTGGCCGGATCAGAAGCAGCTCGATGAATACCTGCATCGCCTCGAGGAGGCGGAGAGGCGCGATCATCGGCGCATCGGCCGCGAGCTCGACCTGTTCCACATGCAGGAGGAGGCGCCGGGCGCGGTGTTCTGGCATCCCAAGGGCTGGCAGGTGTTCCAGACTTTGATCGGTTACATGCGCGCCAAGCAGGGGGCGGCGGGCTTTCAGGAGGTCAACGCACCGGAGCTGATGGACCGCAGTCTGTGGCAGGCCTCGGGCCACTGGGACCAATTCGGCGAGAACATGTACACCACGCGCACGCCCGACGATCGGGTGTACGCGATCAAGCCGATGAATTGCCCGGGCCATGTGCAGATCTTCAAGCAGGGCATCCGCAGCTACCACCAGTTGCCGGTACGCTATGCCGAGTTCGGCAAGGTGCATCGCTACGAGCCCTCGGGTGCGCTGCACGGGCTGATGCGGGTGCGCGCCTTCACCCAGGACGACGCCCATATCTTCGCCACCGAGGACCAGATCACCGCCGAGTCGGTCGCGGTCACGCGGCTGATTCTCGACATCTACCAGGACTTCGGCTTCGACGATGTGCGCATCAAGTTCTCGGACCGTCCCGCCAAGCGGGTCGGGGCTGATGAAGTCTGGGACAAGGCCGAGGCGGCACTGCGGGAGGCGGCTCTGGCGGCTGGCATCGAGTACAGCCTAAACCACGGCGAGGGCGCGTTTTATGGTCCAAAGCTAGAATTCGTCTTAAGAGACGCGATCGGCCGGGACTGGCAGTGCGGCACGCTGCAGGTGGACCTCAATATGCCCGGCCGGCTGGGAGCGCACTACATCGACGACCAGAGCCAGAAGCGCACCCCGGTGATGCTGCATCGGGCGATATTTGGTTCGCTCGAGCGATTTCTCGGTATTCTGCTCGAGCACCATGCTGGCCGTTTACCGGCCTGGCTCTCGCCGCTGCAGGCGGTCGTCATGAGTATCACCGACCGGCAGCACGGATATGTACTGCAGACTGTGGATTTCCTGAAAAATCAGGGGGTTCTGGTCCAGTCCGACTTGCGCAACGAAAAGGTGGGCTTTAAGATCCGCGACCACACGCTGCAACGTGTCCCGTACCTTCTGGTGGCCGGGGACAAGGAGGTTGCGGCGAATCTGCTTTCTGTGCGCTCCCGTAGTGGCAAGGATCTGGGCGCGATGACGCCGCAGACGTTCGCGGAACGTTTGCGCGCCGAGATCCAGAGCCACGGGCGCCGAACATTGGAGGATTGATATATAGCCATTTCATCGAAGCGGGTCCGGCGTAATGAGGACATTACGTCGCCCACGGTGCGGGTGATCGGAGCGGATGGAGGGCAGGCGGGTGTCATGACGCGCGCGGAAGCGATGCAGTTGGCCGCCTCAGCAGAGCTGGATCTCGTAGAAGTCTCGCCCACGGCCGAACCGCCGGTGGTGCGGGTCATGGATTACGGCAAATTCCTGTTCGAACAGAACAAGAAGGCGCACTCTGCCAAGCGCAAGCAGAAGCAGATTCATGTCAAGGAAGTGAAGTTTCGTCCCGGCACGGAAGAGGCGGACTACCAGGTCAAGCTGCGTAATCTGATCCGCTTCCTGTCAGAGGGTGATAAGGCCAAGGTGACCTTAAGGTTCCGCGGCCGTGAGATGGTGCATCAGGACATCGGTCGCAAGCTTCTGGATCGGGTACAGGGCGATCTCGCTGCTCACAGCGTGGTCGAGCAGAATCCGCTCATGGAAGGCCGGCAGATGGTGATGCTGTTCGCACCGAAAAAGAAGTGATCGCGCAGCAGGCGGCTTAAATAGCCGCTGGCGCGCGATCCGCGAGCAAGCGGGCACCGCAATGTTCGTTGCACGAGCGAAGACACTCGGCAACGCGGCGATTGAGGTGCCTTGCGAACTCTGGCGACAATGTAAGGAGTGATCATGCCCAAGTTGAAAACCAACCGGGCCGCGGCCAAGCGTTTTCGCAAGACAGCTAAAGGCTTCAAGCGGTATTCGGCCGGTCGCCGCCATAACCTCGGCCACAAGGACTCCAAGCGCAAGCGCCATCTGCGCTCGGGCGGCAGCAGTCTCGTTGACAAGAGCGACGTCGGTCGGCTCGAACATCTGCTGCCCAACCACAAGTAACGCACACCGGAGTCGCCAACATGGCAAGAGTTAAACGTGGTGTGACGGCCGGACGCCGTCACAAGAAAGTCCTCGGCAAGGCCAAGGGTTATTACAACGCGCGCCGCACGACCTATCGCGCCGCCAAGCAGGCGGTGATCAAGGCCGGCCAGTATGCGTATCGCGATCGGCGCGTGAAGAAGCGCGAATTCCGTGCGCTGTGGATCATGCGCATCAACGCCGCGGCACGCGTGCACGGCCTGTCCTATAGCCGTCTGATCGCGGGCCTGCACAAGGCGGGTCTGGAGATCGACCGCAAAGTGCTGGCCGATCTGGCGGTCAACGATGCCAACGCCTTCGGTGTGATTGCGGAGCAGGCGAAAGCCAGTATCGCTGCGGCCTGATCCTAAGGCGATGCGGCTGTGGGAGAGCTCGACACTCTGACCGGGAGCGCCCTGGCGCAGATCCGCGATGCCGGCACCCTGGCCGAGCTCGAGGAGATCCGCGTGCGCTGGCTCGGCCGCAAGGGCACGCTGACCGAGCAACTCAAGACGCTCGGCGCGCTGCCGGCGCCGGAGCGCCCGGCCGCCGGCTCCCGCATCAATGCCGCCAAGAGCGCCGTACAGGGCGCGATCGAAAGCCGCCGCGCGCAGCTCGAGCGCCTGCGCGTGGAGCGGGAGCTCTCGCTCGGCGCGATCGACGTCAGCCTGCCCGGTCGAGGCGAGGCGCAAGGCGGGCTGCACCCGATCACGCAGACGCGGCTGCGCATCGAGGAGATCTTCCGGCGCGCCGGCTTCGAGGTCGCCGAAGGTCCCGAGATCGAGGATGAGTTTCACAACTTCGAAGCGCTGAACATTCCGGTCAATCATCCGGCGCGCGCGATGCACGACACTTTTTATCTCAAGGACGGTCGTCTGCTGCGTACCCATACCTCGCCGGTGCAGATCCGCGCCATGCAACGCGGTAAGCCGCCGCTGGCGCTGATTGCGCCGGGCCGCGTCTATCGGCGCGATTCGGACGTCAGCCACTCGCCGATGTTTCACCAGGTGGAGGGCCTGTACGTCGACGACAACGTCAGCTTCGCGAATCTCAAGTCAACGCTGCATCGGTTCATGGAGGCGTTCTTCGAGCAGGACCTGTCGATGCGGCTGCGGCCCTCCTATTTTCCGTTCACCGAGCCCTCGGCCGAGGTCGACATCAGCTGCGTGCTGTGCCTTGGTGCGGGCTGCCGCGTCTGCAAGCAGAGCGGCTGGCTCGAGATCGCGGGCTGCGGCATGGTGCATCCGCAGGTGTTCGCGGCCTGCGGCATCGATGCCGAGCGCTACACCGGCTGGGCCTTCGGTGCCGGCATCGAGCGGCTGGCGATGCTGCGCTATGGGGTTGATGATCTGCGGCTGTTTTTTGATAACGACCTGCGGTTCCTGGCTACGTTTGCGGGAGGCCG
The DNA here is from genome assembly GCA_049518595.1 of Steroidobacteraceae bacterium. Lineage (GTDB taxonomy): Bacteria > Pseudomonadota > Gammaproteobacteria > Steroidobacterales > Steroidobacteraceae > FEN-1191. Next base: position 5,679 of record JBEKRP010000056.1, on the reverse strand, counting down.
GCTATGAAGCTGCCGCTGTCGTGGCTGCGCGATTGGGTGGAGCTGCCTGCGGACTGGGACGCGCGCGAACTCGCCCGCCGGCTCACGAATGCGGGCCTCGAGATCGAGGCCATTACCAGTGCGGCGAGCGCATTCAGCGGCGTCGTGGTCGCCAGGATCGTGAGCGCCGAGCGGCACCCGCAGGCCGATAAGCTGCAGGTGTGCCGGGTCATTACCAGCGAAGGCGGTAGCGGTACCGGTGGCCCCGGCGGAAACGGTGGCGCCGCTGGTGGTGGCGCGGGCGCGCCGCTGCAGATTGTCTGCGGCGCGCCGAACGCACGCACTGGCCTCGTCAGTGCGCTGGCCCGCGTCGGCGCGGTGTTGCCGAATGATCTGCACATCGGTGGCCCCAGGGTGCGCGGGGTGGAGTCGCAGGGCATGCTGTGCTCGGCGCGCGAGCTCGGAATCGCTGAAAGCTCCGACGGCATCATCGAGTTGCCCGACGATGCGCCGCTCGGCGCCGATCTGCGGGCCTATCTGGACCTCGACGATGCGATTCTGGAAGTCAACGTGACACCCAATCGCGGCGATGCCATGTCGGTGCTCGGCATCGCGCGCGAGGTGACTGCGCTCACGGGTTCGGCGCTGAAGACGCCCGCGAGGCTGGCTGCGCAGCCTGTCCAGGCAGGGTTGGGCGATGCGTTCCGGGTGACGCTGCAGCCGGGCGCCGGTGCGGCGCGCCTGCTGGCGCGCGTGCTGCGCGGCCTCGATAACACGCGCTCGAGCCCATTATGGCTGCGCGAACGGCTGCGCCGCGCAGGGCTGCGCCCGATCAGTCCGGTGGTCGATGTCACCAACTATGTGATGCTCGAACTCGGGCAGCCAATGCATGCCTACGACCTGGCCCGGCTGCGCGGGGGACTGAGCGCGCGGCACGCGCGCGCCGGCGAGCGTCTGCGGCTGCTCGACGGGCGTGAGCTCGAGCTCGACTCCGGCGCGCTGGTGATTGCCGACGATGAATCCGCGATCGGGCTGGCCGGCGTCATGGGGGGTGAGCGCTCGGCGATCTCTGCCGGCTCGACCGACATCGTGTTCGAGGCCGCATGGTTCAAGCCCGCCGCGATCGCGGGCCGGGCGCGCCGCCACGGACTGCAGACCGATGCCAGTCAGCGCTTCGAGCGTGGAGTCGATTGGCGCGGCCAGGAGCGCTCGCTCGCGCTGGCGACGCGCCTTCTGCTTGCGATTGCCGGCGGCGCGGCCGGGCCGGTCACGACCGCCGAGCTCGAAGACGAGCTGCCGCGGATCAAGCCGGTGCACCTACGCAGCCGGCAGCTGCAACGCCTCCTCGGGGCGAGCATCGCGGCGGGCGACGTGGAGCAGCGTCTGCGCTCCCTCGGGATGGGGGTGCGCCCGGAAAGAGCGGGCTGGAGCGTGCAGCCGCCATCGTGGCGCTTCGATATCGAAATCGAGCCCGACCTGATCGAAGAGGTGGTGCGCATCGGCGGGCTGGATAGCATCGAGGAGCGCGCCTCCGCGATGGCGATCGTGCCGCGCGCGCTGAGCAGCGGCGAGGTTGACGAGCGGGTGGTCATGCGCACGCTGGCCGCGCGTGGCTATCAGGAGGTCATCACCTTCGGCTTCGTCGATCCGGCGCTGCAACAGCAGTTGTTCGGCGAGCACGCCGCCATCGAGCTGGCCAATCCGATCGCGGCCGACCTGGCGATCATGCGCACCTCATTGTTGCCGGGCCTGATCGCCGTGGCGCGCGAGAACCTGCGGCGCCAGCAGCAGCGGGTGCGGGTGTTCGAGATCGCCAATCGTTTTGTGGTCGAAGGCGGCGAGCGCGGCGCCGTTCGCGAACAGAAAATGCTCGCCGGGCTGGCGCTCGGAGCGCGCTTGCCGGAACAGTGGGGCAGTGCCGCGGCCCCGGTGGATTTCTACGACGTCAAGGGCGATCTGCAGGCACTGCTGGCACTGGGTGGGGGACCGGAGGAGTTTTTATTTGAGCCGGCGGCCCCCGGGCACCTGCACCCCGGACGCGGCGCGCGCATCGTGAGCGGAGGCGTGAGTTTAGGATATATGGGCGAGCTGCATCCGAGCCTGGTACAGGCGCTGGACTTAACATATGCCCCAATCTTGTTCGAACTCGACTATTCGACGACATTTCGCGCCAATCTGGCGCAGTTCCGCGGAGTTTCGCGCTTCCCGCAGATCCGGCGGGATATCTCCTTTACGGTGCCGGTAGATGTTGCCTTCGCCACGCTCGGCGAACGTGTTAGTGTTGCTGCTGGCAGGCTGCTCAAACAACTAAGGGCCTTCGACGTCTACCAGGGGAAGGGAGTAGAATTAGGGCGAAAAAGTATCGCCTTGGGCTTGATTTTACAGGATTTAAGCCGCACCCTTACGGACGATGACGCGGACCGCGTGGTCCAGGCAGTGCTGCAGGATTTGCGTTCGAATTTGGATGCGCGGATAAGAGAATAAAGTCGATGGCTCTGACCAAAGCTGAAATGGCCGAGGCATTGTTCAATCAACTCGGTCTCAACAAGCGTGAAGCACGCGAGCTCGTGGATCTTTTCTTTGAAGAGGTGCGCGGAGCATTGTCGCAGGGCGAGCAGGTCAAATTGTCCGGCTTCGGCAATTTCGATCTGCGCGATAAGAATCGGCGGCCCGGCCGCAATCCGAAAACAGGCGAGGAGATTCCGATCAGCGCGCGGCGCGTGGTGACGTTCCGACCGGGTCAGAAACTCAAGGCGCGGGTCGAAGCCTATGCTGGAAACAAGGAATAATAACGAGCTGCCGGTGATTCCCGGCAAGCGCTACTTCACCATCGGCGAGGTGAGTGAGTTGTGCGGCGTAAAGCCGCACGTGCTGCGGTACTGGGAACAGGAGTTCCCGCAGCTCAAGCCGGTCAAGCGCCGCGGTAATCGCCGCTATTACCAGCGGCAGGACGTAATTGTCATACGCCAGATCCGCAGCCTTTTATATGAGCAAGGCTTCACGATCGGCGGCGCGCGTAACAAGCTCACCGGCGATGAAGCGCGCACCGACATCACTCAGAGTCAGCAGATCGTGCGCCAGGTGCGCATCGAGCTCGAAGACGTGATGCGGATCCTGCGGCGCTGAGGCCCGCCGACGCCTAAGCGAGGTGCGCAAATGCGCGAGGCTCGATCGATGCGGCGGCAAGCGCGCCGCCCATCATCGCGCCAGTCACACCGGGACTCGTGACGTCCTGCCCGGTCAGGAAGAGCCCGGGGATCGGCGTTCTGGCGCGCAGACTCTCGGACAGGAAACGGCGCGGACTCGTCTCCAGACCGTAGATGGCGCCCTGACGAGCGCCGGTGAATGCAGCCGTGGACAGCGGCGTGGACAGTTCATGACAGACCACCATCGGCGCCAGGGCGGGAAAGTAGTGGCCGAACTGAGCCAGCAGACGACGCTCGATCAAGTCCTTGCGCGCGACGTATTCGGTCGGGCGATGGCGGGGTTTCGAGTCCGCCCAGGCCACGAACGGTTGCCAATGAGTCATCACAACGATCTCCGCGGTGTGGCGTTGTCTCACTCCGGGTTGGTGGCGCGGGTCCTTGAGCGTCGGGAAGGAGATGAACATCCCCGGCAATGTCGATTCGGCAACCGGATCGCGCCATAGACCGCCGTCGAGATCCCAGCTCTCATAGAACCAGTGATTGGAGGCGGTCGCGCCGTTGGCTCGGATGTCGCCTTCCAGACCCAGGTACAGCCCTAAATGACAGACGGAAGGGTTGAAAGCCAGGACTTCGCGCGCCCAGTCGGAGCTACGCAGCTCGGCGGGTAGTAGATTACCGACCGTGTTGAGCACGCCCGCGTCGGAGAACGTGCAGGGGGCTCGCAACTCCGCGCCGTCGCCGAGACGCACGCCGACGACAGTGCCGTTCTCGAGCAGCAATTGCTCGACCCGTGCCTTAAGCCTCACCTCGCCGCCGGCTCGCTCGATTGCCGGAGTCAGTGCCCGCGCAAACGTTGTGGCACCGCCGAGCGGATAGTACGCACCGTCCATGTAGTGGCGCATGATGACTGCGTGCATGCCGAAACTCGACCCTTCGGACGGATCGCCGTAGTCGCCGCGCTGCGCAGCCAGAACCGCGCGCAGCCTGGGATCACTGATCGTCTCGCGCATTACATCGGCCGTGGTCCTGCCCCACCACTTTTCTATCTCGGGTTGATGCCACCAGCCGTAGATCTTCCCCAGCAACGGCGACATGGCCCGCCTGGCAAAGATAGCCCTGCCGGCGCGCTCCGCCTCACGAACGGCAGCAAAGAAGGCATGGATCTCAGCTTCCGAAGCTGGAAACCTGTCGGTCAGATCGCGTATCAGCGCCGCCTCGGGACGCGAGAATTGGATCTCAAAGCCGCCGGGCAAATGAACGGTGTCGTAAACCGCCCCCGTCGAGGCCATCTCAATGCTCTCATCACAGAGCCAATCCAGAACGCGGCGGGCGCTGCCGCCCGGTCCCATCTGGCCGAGGTAATGCATGCCGACATTCCATGAAAAGCCATCGCGGCTGAAGGATTGTGTGAGCCCGCCGGCAATACAGTGCTGCTCGAGCACCAGGACCTTATGGCCGGTTCTGGCAAGCGTCGCCGCGCAGGCGAGGCCACCAATGCCCGACCCGATTACGATCACGTCCGGCTGATCCATTGACGCTGCGCCCCGACAGAAGGCAGATATTCGGTTCTCTGGCACTCCAGCATAGCCCCGCTGCTACGCCGCAAGAATACTTTGTGCAGTAGGACAGGCTATGAGAACGCCCGCGATTCGAAAATACGTAATGGCGCTACGGATGACCCCGCGCCGGATCTGGATCGGTCCCTAAGCCGGTGCAAAACGCGTATGATCCGCAAACGGCGCCGCGGGACCGGCGCCGTAGTCATACGATAAGAAAAAATCGTGTCGGAGCGTGGCGCAGTCTGGTAGCGCACTTGCATGGGGTGCAAGGGGTCCCGAGTTCAAATCTCGGCGCTCCGACCAGTTAAAACGATCAGATCAAGAATCTTTGTGGCCAAGCCTGTGGCCAAGTATAAAACCTCGGTCAAGTCCGCCGGTGCTTGCCCGTTCCTGACGGCGCTAACAGACGCGAGCGGACATGCTTGAAGCCGCCGGACGCTTGCAGTCCTCGATGGCGGCGCATGGCTCAAACCACTGTGCGCCTTCAGACGAGGGTTCTGGTGCATCTACGGCCAACAGCCCGTGCTCGGCCGCAGACGCGCCTCCCGTCACTCTCGTCGGCGACGGGAAACTGCTTGAAATAAGGCATGTGTGCTTCGCGGCTTGTCGGTCTTCTGTCCGCCAGCCAGTCTTCTCCGGCCCGAAATTCCCAGATGCACCAGAACCATTTCCCGCTCCTTCTCCTCGGCCGGGCCGAGTCTCTCGCGGTGTTGGTGGTCATGCCGCGCAGCAGTATCGATCTCACGTGTCCCTCGAGCCCGGCCCGGTCCAGTAGCGGGTTGGGACTGGCGCGTTGCCAGATGTTGGCCACGGCCTGCGGCAACATCACAAGTGCTGATCGAGATGAAGACTAGCGAGGGCTCGATTTCAGGATTGATCTCCCCGCTCTGCCTGCCACTCTCCATCGCGTGCCTGAATGCGGCCACCCGATCCATGGGGATCCGGCGCCGTACGTACTCCCGCGCCACGCACCCGAGCAATACCGGACACGGCGT
>JBEKRP010000055.1:0-15079 GCA_049518595.1 Steroidobacteraceae bacterium | reverse complement strand
CAGGCGCTCATCGGCATGCCGGCCGGCGCCACCAAGACGATCCCGGCAATATTCCCGGAGGACTACGGTGCCAAGGCGGTGGCCGGCAAGCCGGCGGAATTCGACCTGAAGGTGGCAAAGGTCGAGGAGCGTAGCCTGCCGCCGGTGGACGAGGCCTTTGCGCGCGCGTTCGGCGTGGCGGACGGCGACCTCGAGCGGCTCAGAAGCGAAGTCCGGTCGAGCATGGAACGCGAACTCGCCGAGGCGGTCAGGACGCGATTACGCGAGCAGCTGTTCAATGCGCTGTACCGCGACAATCCGCTGGATGTACCGCACAGCATGCTCGAGGAGCAGATTCGCGAGCTGCAGGCGCAGACGGCGCGACGAATGGGTGCGCACGATCCGCAGCAGCTGCCGGCACGCGCGGCCTTCGAGGCGAGCGCGCGCAAGCGCGTCGCTCTGGGTCTGCTGCTCAGTGAAATAGTCCGCGCTCAAGGTCTCAAAGTCGACCGCGCGCGCATGGAGGAGCGGCTCGAGGCCGCCACCGCCTCGCATCCGGATCCGCAGGAAGCGCGCCGGCAGTATCTGGCCAGCCGCGAGGCGATGGAGCAGCTCGAGTCCTCGGCGCTCGAGGATCAGGCGCTGGATTGGGCGCTGACGCAGGTGAAAGTGGTGGACCAGCGCTCGACGTTTCGCGATCTGACCGGTTTTGGCCAAACGACCTGAAACAACTTACACTGAATACCTATGAACGAACGCGGTTTGAATCTGGTTCCGATCGTCGTCGAGCAGACTTCGCGCGGCGAACGCTCGTATGACATTTATTCGCGGCTGCTCAAGGAGCGCGTGGTGTTTGTCGTCGGCCCGGTGGACGACTACATGGCCAACGTGGTGGTGGCGCAGCTGCTGTTCCTGGAGTCCGAGAATCCGGACAAGGATGTCGCGGTCTACATCAACTCACCCGGCGGCGTGGTCAGCGCCGGACTTGCGATCTACGATACGATGCAGTTCATCAAGCCGGATGTCAGCACCATCTGCATCGGCCAGGCCGCCAGCATGGGTGCGATATTGTTAACCGGCGGCGCCAAGGGCAAGCGTTATTCGCTGCCGCATTCGCGCATCATGATTCATCAGCCGCTCGGCGGCTTCCAGGGTCAGGCGGCGGATATGGAGATCCACGCCAAGGAAATGCTTACGACCCGGGACCGGCTCAACAAGATCCTGGCGCTGCACACCGGCCAGACCGTCGACAAGATCAAGATCGACACGGACCGCGACAATTTCATGGACGGGCTCGATGCGATCGCCTATGGCCTGATCGATGGCATGCTGGAAAAGCGCCTCGTGACGCCGCCGGCGCCTGTCAAGGCGTGATCCGCCGCTCAAAATCGCGAAATAACAAGGCCTTGCGAGCGACGCAGTTCTTTGCTTCGGCGGTCGGCCCCATGCTATATAGATAGTGGTGAAGGCTGAACCGAAGCCCTTATTGGCTGGCCTGACCGGTCGAGGTGCCGAGCGATGAGTGATGACCCCCGCGGGCGTACCGATGACGGCAAGCTGCTCTATTGCTCGTTCTGCGGCAAGAGTCAGCACGAAGTCCGCAAACTCATCGCGGGGCCGTCGGTATTCGTCTGCGACGAATGTGTCGAGCTCTGCAACGACATCATCCGCGAAGAGCTCGAAGATCGCGCCGATCGCGCGCGCGATAAGCTGCCCAAGCCGCACGAGATTCGCAAGGTGCTCGATGAGTACGTCATCGGCCAGGACCGCGCCAAGAAGGTACTCTCGGTCGCGGTCTACAACCACTACAAGCGGTTGCAGACCCGCGGCAGCGCCCGTGCGAAAGACGAGGTCGAACTCGCCAAGAGCAATATCCTGCTGATCGGGCCGACCGGCTGCGGCAAGACGCTGCTCGCCGAAACTCTTGCGCGCCTGCTGAACGTCCCCTTCACGATCGCCGATGCCACCACGCTGACCGAGGCGGGCTACGTCGGTGAGGACGTGGAAAACATCATCCAGAAGCTGCTGCAGAAGTGCGATTACGACGTCGAGAAGGCGCAGACCGGCATCGTCTACATCGATGAGATCGACAAGATATCGCGCAAGTCGGATAACCCGTCGATTACGCGCGACGTCTCGGGCGAGGGCGTGCAGCAGGCGCTGCTCAAGCTGATTGAGGGCACGATTGCCTCGGTGCCCCCCCAGGGCGGCCGCAAGCACCCGCAGCAGGAGTTCCTGCAGGTCGATACCTCGAACATCTTGTTCATCTGCGGCGGCGCTTTCGCCGGGCTCGAAAAGATCATTCTCAACCGCACTCAGAAGAGCGGTATCGGCTTTACCTCGGAGGTCCGCGGTGCTGATTCCAAGCCGCACGGCTCCGACCTGTTTCACGACGTCGAACCGGAAGACCTGATCAGGTTCGGCCTGATCCCGGAGTTCGTCGGCCGTCTGCCGGTGGTTGCCACACTCGATGAGCTCGATGAGCAGGCGCTGATGTCGATTCTGACCGAGCCCAAGAACGCCCTCACCAAACAGTACCGGAAACTGTTCGAGATGGAGGGTTCCGAGCTCGAGTTTCGTGAGGAGGCGCTGAGGGCCGTGGCGCGCAAGGCCATGCTGCGCAAGACCGGTGCGCGCGGGCTGCGCACTATCCTTGAAACCGTGCTGCTCGACACCATGTATGATCTGCCGTCGCTGCGCAATGTCGCGAAGGTGGTCGTGGATGACAGCGTGATCGAGGGCACGACCAAGCCATACATTGTGTATCGCGCTGACGAGGGCCGGGTCGCAGCCATCGAGGAGCCGAGGCGAGCGGGCGGTTCGCTGCACGGTTGAGCCGTCGTTGGCTGCAGCCGCCTTTGCCTTGGAGCTGGGATATTGGGCGCAGCCATTGAAATGGTGCTGGCTGGCCCAATTTGTTTTGTCTAGCCGTACAGCCGCACCTGTCGTCAAGAGGCACCAAGAGCAATCGTGACTGAACAAACCGCCGTGACCGAAACTGTCATACCGTCCGCCGTCCCCGTGCTGCCGCTGCGCGACGTAGTCGTGTATCCGCACATGGTGATACCGCTGTTCGTGGGGCGGGAGAAGTCTATTCACGCGCTCGACGCCGCGATGCGCGCCGACAAGCGCATCATGCTGGTGGCGCAGAAACAGGCTGATGTCGACGATCCGAAGCTCGATGATCTGCACCGTTTTGGTACGGTGGCGACCATTCTGCAGATGCTCAAGCTGCCGGACGGCACGGTCAAAGTACTGGTCGAGGGTGTGGATCGCGCCCGCATCGAGGAGTTGCACACCGGCGAGTTCTATTCGGCCTCGATCGCGGTCGAAGTGGACGCCGACCAATACGATGAGCGCGAGATGGACGTGCTGGTGCGCTCGGTCGTCTCGCAGTTCGAGCAGTACGTCAAGCTCAATAAGAAGGTGCCGCCCGAGGTGCTGACCGCGCTCGCCGGCATCGAGCAGCCCGGCCGCCTGGCCGATACGGTTGCGGCCCATATGTCACTCAAGCTCGCCGAGAAGCAGAAGGTCCTGGAGATCCTCGATGTGCGCAAGCGCCTCGAGCACATCCTGGTGGCGATCGAGGGCGAGATGGACGTACTGCAGATCGAGAAGCGCATCCGCGGTCGCGTGAAGGCGCAGATGGAGAAGAGCCAGCGCGAGTATTACCTCAACGAGCAGATGAAGGCGATTCAGAAAGAGCTCGGCGAGATGGAAGACGGCACCAATGAGATCGCCGAGCTCGAGCAGAAGGCGGCCAAGGCCGGCATGCCCAAGGAGGCGCGCGACAAGGCCACCGCCGAGATCAACAAGCTCAAGATGATGTCGCCGATGTCGGCCGAGGCCACCGTGGTGCGCAACTACGTCGATTGGCTGATCAAGGTGCCGTGGAAGAAGCGTACGCGTCTGCATAAGAACATCGCCAACGCGCAGAAGGTGCTCGACGAAGACCACTATGGCCTGGACAAGGTCAAGGAGCGCATCGTCGAGTATCTGGCGGTGCTGCAACGGGTCGAGAAGATCAAGGGCCCGATCCTGTGCCTGGTGGGTCCGCCGGGCGTCGGCAAGACCTCGCTCGGCCAGAGCATGGCGCGTGCGACCAATCGCAAGTTCATACGCATGTCGCTGGGCGGTGTGCGCGATGAGGCCGAGATCCGCGGCCATCGGCGTACCTATATCGGCTCGATGCCCGGCAAGATCGTGCAGAACATGGCCAAGGCGGGCGTGCACAACCCATTGTTCCTGCTGGACGAAGTCGACAAGATGGCCATGGACTTCCGCGGCGATCCGTCCTCGGCGCTGCTCGAGGTGCTCGACCCGGAGCAGAATGCGACTTTCAACGACCACTATCTCGAGGTCGATTTCGACCTGTCCGAGGTGATGTTCGTCTGCACGGCGAATTCGCTCAATATTCCGCCGCCCTTGCTCGATCGCATGGAGGTGATCAGGCTGCCGGGCTATACCGAGGACGAGAAGCGCAACATCGCGCGTCGCTACCTGGTGCCCAAGCAGGTCAAGCAAAACGGCCTGAAGGAGCGCGAGCTCAAGATCTCGGATGGGGCCGTGCTCGACATCGTGCGCTACTACACGCGCGAGGCCGGCGTCCGCAACCTGGAGCGCGAGCTTGCGAAGATCAGCCGCAAGGCGGTCAAGCAGCTGCTGCTCGACAAGGCCGACAAGAAGGACGGCACGATAGCGGTGTCGCCACGCAATCTCGATAAGTATCTGGGAGTGCGCCGCTTCCGTTACGGCAAGGCCGAGGAGATGGATCGCGTCGGCCAGGTCACGGGCCTCGCGTGGACCGAAGTGGGCGGCGAACTGCTGACGATCGAAGCCGCCGTAGTGCCGGGCAAGGGCAAGCTGCTACATACCGGCCAGCTCGGCGAGGTGATGCAGGAGTCGATTCAGGCCGCGATGTCCGTGGTGCGCAGCCGCGCGGCGGTGCTCGGCCTCGATGTCGACTTTTATCAGAAGCACGACGTGCATCTGCATATGCCCGAGGGCGCGACGCCGAAGGACGGCCCCAGCGCTGGTATCGGCATGTGCACGGCGCTGGTGTCGGCGCTCACGCGCATTCCGGTGCGCTCCGATGTGGCCATGACCGGTGAGATCACGCTGCGCGGCGAAGTGCTGCCGATCGGCGGGTTGAAGGAAAAACTGCTGGCGGCACTGCGCGGCGGCATCGACCTGGTGCTGATTCCGGAGGAGAACCAGAAGGATCTGGTCGAAATCCCCGACAACATCAAGGGCAAGCTGCAGATCAAGACCGTACGCTGGATCGATGAGGTGCTGCAGGTGGCTCTGACGCGGCAGCCGACGCCGCGACCGGAGACCGCCGAAGAGTCCGACTCGGTCGCGTCGACATCGACGAAGTCGACGCGGCGCGGCAAGCGCAATAATAAGCAGGTGCAGGCGCATTGAGCCAGGCCCGAGGTTGCCGGCAACGGAGGCAATCTCGGTTGCGGCAATTGGGCTGTCCCCGGCGGGTGCTTAGCTCAGCTGGTAGAGCGTCGCCTTTACACGGCGAATGTCGGGGGTTCGATTCCCTCAGCACCCACCGATACACTCCGGCGCTGAGGCGACGCTAGTTTCGTTGCAGCGGCATCGAGTTACTCTATCTGGCCACTGCCGCGGCTAGCGTTTATAATTATCGTTTACATCACGAGCTGATCTTTTTGATTGAAAAGCAATCCAAATCAATGATTTTTCAGTTCGAAGTCCTATCCGGGCCCCATCCTTAGATCCTAAGCCTCACACGGAGCGGTAGTTCAGCTGGTTAGAATACCGGCCTGTCACGCCGGGGGTCGCGGGTTCGAGTCCCGTCCGCTCCGCCATCTACTCACATGCTGCAAAATCTTGGCGACAAACTGAAAGGTCAGCGCTGGCTGGCCACCGTGGTCCTCGGACTGCTGGCACTGATTTTTGCCATCTGGGGCGCTTACGGAATCGTGAACATCAGCTTCGGCGCACCTGACTATGGCCTGAAGGTCAACGGCGAGCGTATCAGCACCGAAACGCTCAATCGCGCCTGGCAGGAACGCCAGGCGCAGTACCAGCAGACGCTCAATGGCGCCGAGATGAGCGAGGCGCAGAAGACCATGCTGCAGCAGCAGTTGATCGATGATTACGTGCGCCAGACGCTGCTGCGCCAGCGAGCGGAGCAGGTGGGTTATCGCGCCACCGACGCGCAGGTGCGAGAGGCCGTGCTCAGCGAGCCGGCGTTTCAGGTCGACGGTAAATACGATCCACGGGCGGCCAAGGGCATGCTGGCGCAGCTCGGAATGACCGAGGACGGTTATCTCGCCGAGCGCCGTCAGGCGCTGCAGATCGGCCAGTTGAGCGAAGCCATCGAGCTGTCGGATTTTCTGACACCGACCGAGCTCGATCGTATCTACGCGCTCGAGAATGAGCAGCGCGAACTGCGCTACGCGCTGTTGCCCCCGGATCACTTTCAGGCTGCGGTAAATATTGACGACGCCAGGATCAAATCCTGGTACGACAGCCACCAGAACGACTACATGAGTCCGGAGTCAGTGCGACTTCAGTACGCCGAGCTGCGACTGGATGCGATCGCGTCGCAGATCACGGTAACGCCGGAGAACCTGCAGGCCTACTATGACAAGAACCAGAGTCGCTATGGCGAGACCGAGAAGCGCCACGCGCACCATATTCTGATTGCCTTGCCGGCGGGCGCGAGTGCTGCGGCGGAGGCCGCCGCATTGGCGAAGGCGCAAATGGTGGTGGCGGAGCTGAAGTCGGGCAAGGACTTCAGCGAGCTGTCAAAGAAGTATTCGGCCGACCCGGGCTCGGCGTCGCGGGGTGGGGATCTGGGATGGGCCGACAAGGGCACCTACGTCGCCTCGTTTGCTGATGCGCTGTTCAGCATGCAGCCCGGCCAGATCAGCGATCCGGTCAAGACGCAGTACGGCTACCACGTCATCCGACTCGACGAGACCAGGCCCGCGCATGTGCGCAGCTTCGCTGAGGCGCGCGCTCAGATCGAGTCGGACTACCGGCGCGATCAGGCCGGCGAGATCTTCGGTGACCGCGAGGAGCAGCTGCAGCAGAAACTCGAGGCCGGCGCCAGCGGCGATCTGGATGCGCTCGCCAAGCAGTTCGGTCTGCAGACAGGGGAAATCAAAGACTTCACGCGCTCGAGCGGCGGGGCGCCGCTCGGCAGCAAGCAGGATTTGATACGTGCCGTATTCAACAATGACGCTGTTTCGAGCGGCAAGATCGCCGGGCCGGTAGCGCTGGCCGCCGACCATCTGGTCGTATTCAAGGTGCTCGAACACCACGCGCCCGCGCCGCTGCCGATCGCGAGCGTGCGCGATGAAGCCATCGCCGCGATTCGCAAGAGCGAGAGCACGTCGGCCGCCAAGGCGGCGGCCGACGACGCGGTCAAGCGGCTCCGGGCGGGGGCGGGGTTCGATGAGGTGACGAAGATTCTGGGCGTCAACGCGGCACCCGCGGCCTACATCGGCCGTAGCGATCCGCAGCTACCGGCGCAGGTGCGCCAGGCGGCGTTTGCCGCGCCACGTCCGGACGGCAAGCCGGTTTACACTACCGTGGATATGGACAACGGCGCCGCCGCGGTGCTGGCGATCACCGCCATCAAGCTCGGCACGGCGGGCGCCAATCCTCAGAACGACGAGCAGCTCATCACTCAGTACATGAGGCGCGATCGCGAAGGCGACATGCGCGCCTACGTGCTCGAGCTGCAGCGCCGCGCGACGGTGCAGCGCAATCCCAGCGTTTTCGAGTAGCGCTCGCCGCCGCAGCCAGGCGCTGTGCTTAAGACAGGCTTCCTAACCCTCGGATTCGCTGAAGCTCATGCCGACAGTGCTGAAGCCGTTGTCGACATAGAGGATCTCGCCGGTGATGCCCGCGGCCATGGCGGAGCACAGGAAAACTGCCGCGTTGCCGACATCTTCGGTGGTGACGTTACGGCGCAGTGGCGCAATCTGCGCGACGTGGGCGAGCATCTTGCGAAATCCGCCGATACCGGCAGCGGCCAGCGTCTTGATCGGGCCCGCGGAAATCCCGTTGACGCGGATGTTTCGCGGACCCAAATCGGCGGCGAGAAAACGCACGTTGGCCTCAAGACTCGCCTTGGCCAGGCCCATGACGTTATAGCTCGGGATCGAGCGCACGGCGCCCAGATACGACAAGGTCAGCATGGCACCGGCACGGCCGGCCATCAGCGCGGCGGCGCCGCGTGCCAGCGCGGTGAAGCTGTAGCTCGAGACGTCATGCGCGATGCGAAAGGCTTCGCGCGAGGTGTTGGCTGCAAAGCTGCCCGCGAGGGCTTCGCGCGGCGCGAAGGCGACGGCATGCACCAGGATATCGAGGTGGCCCCACTCACGCGCCAGCAGCGCGAAGGCCGCGTCGATCTGAGCATCCAGCTGCACGTCCACGGGCATGAGCAGCTTCGCGCCGATGGAAGCGGCCAGCGGCTCGACGCGCTGCTTGAATGTGTCGTTGGCGTACGAGAAGGCCAGTTCCGCGCCCTGCGCGTGCATGGCCTGAGCGATGCCCCAGGCGATCGAACGATCGGTGGCCACGCCCACGATGAGCGCGCGCTTGCCGGCGAGTAGTCCCATGTGGAATGCCTTTGAGAGCTGCTGGACGTCTTAATAGGGTATCGAAATACAGGGCTAATTTTTGTAATTAAAAAATTAGCCCTGTATTTCGATACCCCGTTACGGCGGGCAACCCGCTCGCAAGCGACCACATGGGAGAGGCGGTGCTAGCGCGCGCAGCGTACCGTAACGGCCCCGCTAACCTGAGCTGCGGGTCTTGACGAATGCCACCAGGGCCTGGCCTGGCTTGAGGCTGTGTCCGCCCGACATGCCGTTCCAGCCTATGAGTTCGTTGACGGTCACCTGCAGCAGCCGCGCGATGCCATAGAGCGTATCGCCACGTCGCACGATGTAGGTCATGCGGCGGCCAGCATCGGACGAGGCCAGCGTGGCCGTGCCGGAGCTGGATCTGCCGGCGCCGGGGGCGGCGTCGGCGACCAATGACCTCGAGCCGCCGACTCGCAGCTTCTGCCCGGCGTGCAGGCGATCGCCCGCCTTGAGGCCGTTGCTCTGCGCCAGCGTCTGCACATCGGTGCCGAGCCGCTGCGCCAGCGCGTACAGCGTGTCGCCACGGCGCACGACGTGAATGTTCGGCCTGCGACCACCGCGGCGCAGCCTCGGCGGGGAGTCGAATAGCATCGCGGCGCGAGTGACCTTGGCCGGCAGCTCAATATTGGGCGAGGGCACGCGCAGCGCGCTGTCGATCACCGGCAGGTCGCTGGCACCCAGGTCGTTGAGCTGGCGGATCACGTCGGGCTTGGTGGCAAAGTGACGCGCGATGGTCGCGATGGTGTCGCCGCGACGCACCGTGTAGTGTTCGACCCGCATGCGCTGCTCGGGCGTGAGATGCAGGATGGTCTCCTGCAGGCCCTCGACCGCGTCGGCCGGCACCAGCAGGCGGTACGGGCCGGTCGGATCGGTGGCCCAGCGATGGAAGGCCGGGTTCAGCTCGTACAGATCCTCGACGCTGACACCGGCGATATCGGCCACGACTTTCAGGTCGATCTGGCCGCCGGTGACAATCGGGACAAAGTAGGGTTCATTGGCGATTCGGCTGAATTCGAGCCCATAGCGTTCCGGGTTCGCAACCAGGCGGCGCATCGCGAGCAGTTCGGGCACATAGCCGCGGGTTTCGGTCGGAAGCTTCAGGTGCCAGAAGTCGGTGGGCTTGCCCAGACGCTGGTTGCGCTCGATCGCCCGGCTGACCGTGAGCTCGCCGCAGTTGTAGGCGGCGACCGCCAGCAGCCAGTCGCCGTCGAATTGATCGTGCAGTGCCTGCAGGTAATCCAGCGCCGCGCGCGTGGCCTCGATCGGATCGCGGCGGCCGTCGTACCACCAGTCCTGCTTGAGGCCGAAGCGCCGTCCGGTGTCCGAGATGAACTGCCAAAGGCCCGAGGCTCGGGCGCGAGAATAGGCGTAGGGCTCGAAGGCGCTCTCGATGACGGGCAGCAAGGCGAGCTCCGCCGGCATCTTGCGCTGCTCGAGCTGGCTGACGATGTAGTAGAGCCACAGTCCGGCGCGGCCCCAGGTGCGCTCGAGGAAGTCCGGGTGATTGGCAAACCAGTTCAGCTGGCTCGCGACCGCCGGTTCATCGACGTCGTCGAGCAGGAAGCCGCTGCGCAGGCGCGCGAACAGCTCGGGCTGCTTGATGGTCACCAGGCTGTCGGCCGGAGGGCCGGGCAGATTCGCGGAATCGATAGTGGCAGTGCTGTCCGGCGTATCAGCCGAGGCGACGCGCTCGGGCGCGGCGGCGGCGTCGTCGTCGTCGAGGACCGGTACCGAAGAGGCATCAGCGGCGCTGGCCGCCGGGGTATCGATCGCGGGAACCGACGGGATTGCCACGGGTCCCGTCACCGACGGGGCTCGAGCCGGCTGATGCGCACAAGCGGCCAGCAGGATCAGCGGGAGCAGGACGACGCGGGGCCACTTCGGGATCAGCTCTATGCCACTCAATTTCTTGCACCCACTTCTTGCACCCGGATCTTGGGTTTATCGAACGTGTTACGGTATGCGGGAAGCGTACACTGCAGCGCAACTCTATTTAACACGTAAGCTCACAATATGGCTAGTGTTTTCCTGCATCCGATCACAATCCGGACATAAGCCAACATTATGACGGATTCGCCTCCCGTGCTACATCAGTGGCAGCAAGGATTGCTCGGTCGAGCGCTGATCCAGGGTGAGGCACAGCTACTCGCCTCGACCTTCGACGACGTGTTCGGCCTGGAGCTGCTGCAGCTCGGTACCTGGGGCGTCGGACGCGAGCTGCTCGCGCCGTCGCGCATCCGCCGCCAGAGCGTAGTCGCGGACTCGGTCGAGGCGGGCGCCTGCGGCGACCTCGTGGCCCGTCTCGCGCACCTGCCGATCAATAGCGCTTCGGTCGACGCCGTGCTGTTGCCGCACACGCTCGAGCTTGCGGCCGATCCTCACGCGGTGCTGCGAGAGGCTGACCGGGTACTGGTCGCCGAGGGGCAGCTGATCGTTCTGGGGTTCCGGCCGGCGAGCCTGTGGGGCTTGCGGGCGGCGGCCTCCCGGGCGGGATTTCCTCCGGGTCTGCGCCGCATCCTGCCGGCCTCAAGGGTGCGGGACTGGTTGGCGCTGCTGAGCTACGAGATCGTGGATGTGCGGCCGTATCTGTACCGCTTACCGCGAGCCCCGCGCGGCAGTATCGAGTCGGCTGTCCCGAGCATTCTGAACCGCGGCTGGTTCTATCCCTGGCCGGCCGCCGCCTACGTGATCAAGGCGCGCAAGCGCGTATATACGCTCACGCCGATCAGGCCGCGGCTGCGCGAGCGGCGCCCGGTGTTCGGCGGGCTGGTAGAGCCGAGCGCTTGAGCAGCGTGGTCGATATCTACACTGACGGGGCCTGCCGCGGGAACCCGGGACCTGGCGGTTGGGCCGCGCTGCTGTCCGCCGGTGGGCGCGAGAAGGAGATTTCCGGCGCGCAGATCCAGACCACGAATAACCGCATGGAGCTGCAGGCCGTGATCGCCGCGCTGCAGGCCCTGAAACGGCCGGTCGACGTGCGGCTCTACACCGACTCACAGTACGTGCGCCGCGGCATCCTCGAGTGGCTACCGCAATGGAAGGCGCGCGGCTGGAGGACCGCCGACAAGAAGCCGGTCAAGAACCTGGATCTGTGGCAGCTGCTCGAGACGGCAGCCGCCCGGCACCGCATCGAGTGGCATTGGGTCCGGGGCCACGCCGGAATACCGGGCAATGAGCGCTGCGATGCGCTCGCCAATGCCGCGATCGATGGGCTGCTTGCGCTAGACTTAGGTGTGAACTGACAGGCTTGCCCGCCCATGCGACAAATCGTTCTTGATACCGAGACCACCGGCCTGGAGGCCGAGCGCGGCCACCGCATCATAGAAATCGGCTGTATCGAGCTGGTCAATCGGCGGCCCAGCGGCAGGCATTTCCATCGCTACCTGAATCCGGAGCGCGAGATCGATGAGGGCGCGCGCGCCCTGCACGGCATTACGCGCGAGCGGTTGCTGGCGGCGCCGAAGTTTGCCGAGATCGCTGAGGAGCTGTTCAGCTTCATCACCGGCAGCGAGCTGATCATCCATAATGCGCCGTTCGATCTGGGATTTATTGATATGGAGTTGGCGCTGCTGGCCAGAGTGCGGGGAGACGGCAGCCCGCTTCCGGCGGCCGTGCGCAACGTGTGCGCGGTGCTCGACACGCTGTTGCTGGCGCGCGAGCGCCACCCGGGCCAGCGCAATAATCTCGACGCGCTGTGCAAGCGCTATGGCATCGACAATTCGCATCGAGAACTGCACGGCGCGCTGCTCGATGCGCGCATTCTGGCGGACGTCTATCTCGCGATGACCGGTGGCCAGAGCCTGTTGGCGCTCGATGAGGCCGCGCGTGAGCGCAGTGGTGCGGCGCGATCCACCCAAGCGGCCGCAACCGTGCGGCCCGCCGAGCCGCTGCGTGTCATCGAGGCTACGAGCGAGGAGCGTGCGGCCCACGCCGCGCTGGCGACGCTGCTGCAAAAGGCGAGTGGCGGCAGCTGCGTGTGGATGCAGCTCGAGCAGGAAGGTGCGGCCGGGCGCGAGCCGCCGTCGGCCGCCGCCGGTGCCCCGGCCAGCGGGGGCTGAGGCGCACTGGGGCCGGTAGCCTTGGTGGCTGACTTTGGTGTTAGCGCTGCTAGCTAAAATCGCTAAAATTCATCGACCCTAAATCTGTGCGGAGCTCTCAACATGGCCCACCCGCTGCGTTCCGGCACCGACTGCGCCGCCTGGCGCGAGCTCGAAACTCTTGCGCAAACCCTGAGCGCCAGCTCCACGCGTGAGCTGTTCGCGCAGGATCCGCAGCGCTTCGAACACTGCTGCATCGAGGCCGCGGGACTCGCGCTCGATTATTCACGCCAACGCGTGGACGCACGGGTGATCAACTGCTTCGCAGCGCTCGCGGACCAGCTCAGCCTGCGCTCGCGCATCGAGGCGATGTTCCGCGGCGATGCCATCAACAGCACCGAGAACCGCGCCGTACTGCACACGGCATTGCGACGCTCCAGTGAGACAACGCTCGAGGTCGCAGGCGAGGACATCGGCGCGCTGGTTTGTTCCGAGCGCGAGCGCATGCTGACATTTGCCGAGGACGTACGACAGGGGATCATCCGCTCGAGCAGCGACCGGAGCTTCACGCTGGTGGTGAACATTGGCATCGGCGGCTCCGACCTGGGACCGGCCATGGCGGTGCAAGCGCTCAAGCAATACAGTGCCGGCGCGCCGCGCGTCGCCTTCGTCTCCAACGTCGATGGCTGCCAGCTCGCCGATCTGCTCGAGTACGCGGACCCGGAGCGGACGTTGTTCGTCATCTGCTCCAAGACCTTTACGACCCTTGACACACTGACCGATGCCCGCACCGCTCGCGCCTGGATCCTGCAGCGCCTGGGCCCGAAGCGGCTACCGCAGCATTTCGCGGCCGTCTCGGTCAATGCCAAGGCGATGGACGAATTCGGCGTGCACCCCGCGTATCGCTTTGCCATGTGGGACTGGGTCGGGGGGCGATATTCGGTGTGGTCCGCCATCGGGGTCAGCCTCGCGATCGCCATCGGCCGCGCGGGCTTTGAATCGTTTCTGTCCGGCGCGCGCGAGATCGATGAGCATTTCCGCGCGGCGCCCTGGCACGAGAACCTACCGGTGCTCGAGGGGCTGCTGGGCGTCTGGAATGTCGATCTACTCGCTCTGCCGACGCTTGCCGTGTTGCCCTACGACTCGCGGCTCGCGCGCCTGCCGGCCTATCTGCAGCAACTCGAAATGGAGAGTAACGGTAAGCACGTCAAGCTCGATGGCACGCCGACCACGCTCCCGACCTGTCCCGTCATCTGGGGTGAGCCCGGCGACAATGCGCAGCATTCCTTCTTCGAACTGCTGCACCAGGGCACGCAGCGCGCGGCGCTCGACTTGCTGCTGCCGATCAATTCATCCTGCGCCAGCCAGTCGCAGCAGGATCTGGCGATTGCCAATTGCCTCGCCCAGGCCGAGGCCTTTGCGTTCGGGCAGAATGCGGATCAGGTGCGGGTCGAACTCACGCGGCAGAAGCTTTCTGCGGAGCGCATTGCTGCATTGTTGCCGCACAAGATCCATGCAGGCAGCCGGCCGTTGAGCCTGCTGATGTTCGAGCGCCTCGACCCCATGACCCTGGGACGGATCCTCGCCCTGTATGAGCACAAGGTGTTCGTGCAGAGCGTGGTCTGGGGCACTAACGCGTTCGATCAATGGGGCGTGGAGCTCGGCAAGAAGCTCTGCGAGAGCTTTATCCCGCTGGTGCAGAAGCCCGAAGCGGTCACCGGGCAGTCCAGTTCGCTGATGGGGGCCCTGAGCTACGTGAAACGGTGGCGGAACTGAGCCCCGGGCGCGCTGGTCTTAGCCTGCCACCGGCGGTTACAAGCAAGGCGAAGATGGATCGGCAAGCCGCTCAGATATCAGTACAATGCGCGGCTTTCCGTCACGCGGGGAACTGCGAGTGAGCGGCATGCCAGCCCGACTGCGAATTGCGCCATTTTTTGGAATAGCGATCGTCGCGATCGCCCTGCTGGCTGTGCCGGAATACGGTGAGGCGCAGCAGACTGACTTAAGTCAGCAGCTGCAGCTGTTCAACAGCATGACGCCGGAACAGCAGCAGGCGATCCTGCAGCGACTGGGCGGCGGCACAGCTCTTGGCGGCACAGGTATTGGCGGTCTTGGCGGCTTGGGGACGGGGAGTTCACTGCTCGGCGGCGGCATTGCCAACAGGTCGCAGTCCGTGCTGCTGCAGCAAATGCAGCTGCAGCAGCAGCGACGTCTTGCGGCAACCCTACAGGGTCAGACCGAGCTGCCGGTGTTCAAGCCCGGCGATACGGTATTGGTGGAAGTCAGCTTGCTGGCCGAAAAGACGGCTGCAAATGGCAATCAGAACAGCCAGACCAATCAGAACGCGCCGTCTGGCCAGAACAATCCGACCGGCAATTCGAATGCGATATCGATTAATCCGACGCCGCTGAGTAACTCGCAACTGTCACT
>JBEKRP010000054.1:0-16358 GCA_049518595.1 Steroidobacteraceae bacterium | reverse complement strand
CCCCGGAATTGACATCAACAGCAGACTCCAATCTGAAGAAAGCCTTCATGCCAAGGCCCAGATCCGCCTCTCCTCTAATGCCCCAGCGTGACATCGATATACCGCCGGAATAAACACCACTGAAGCTATTGGGCGAGCTGTTTAAATTGCATGGATTGACTGTCGAGGCAAATACCGGGCTCGGGCCATACGAATGCTCAAGCGTGCCGACACCGGCATCCAGAATCCCGTACAGCTCCGGATCTACACCGTCTTTGCTCAGTCCAATATCAGCCTGCGCGGCGCTGGACAACGTGGCTAATGCGCTGAGCGCGATCAGTGACTTTTGCATTCTTATATGTCCAGCGTCCCTAATGAGTTAATTAAGTACTGCTCCGAACACGCGAGCGCTCGAGCTCGATGATCGCCACGGCGGCGCTGCACGACGCGCTCGAACTGCGTGTCCAGGTGGACGCCATGCAGAAAGTCGAGAAACTCCCCGGGAAATCCCTATCTTCCGCGCCTGTCTCGAGCCCTTAACCGAGCGTTGTAGCGTAATATATATTCTTATATAACGAAGTCCAACGAATCGTCAACGAGAGTCGTGCTCGATCGCCGGCTAATCGATGCCTACCCGCTGGCTGCGTCGCTCCAGGTACAGCACATCGCGCCACTGTCCGGCCAGCGGTCCGAAGCTCATTCTGCCGAGACGGCGGCGCAGCCCGAGCACTTCGAAGCCAAGAGCCTGGTGCAGCGCGACGCTGGCGGTGTTCTCCGGAAAGATGCCGGCCTGCAGCGTCCAGTAGCCACGCTGTTCCGACTGCGAAATCAGCGCCGCGAGCAGCTGGCGTCCGACGCCGCGCCGGTAGTACGAGGGGGCGACATAGACGCTTACTTCGCCGACACCGGCATAGACGCAGCGGCTGGACACGCGTCCCAATGCCGCCCAGCCCAGCGGCGTGCCGCCGTCGAGGGCCACCAGGCACAGCTCAGCGACGTGTCCGAGAAGCCACGGCTCGAAGGACTCGGGAGCGTGGCTCTCAAAGGTGGCATGGCCGGTGTCGATCCCGGCCTGGTAGATAGCACGCACGGCGGGCCAATGCTGCGCCTGCATCGGGTGAATGCTCACCGGCGCCATGGCCTTTAGCTCGGCGGCGCGCCAAAGCGCATCGACAGGTCGATGGCGTCGATATTCTTGGTCAGCGAGCCGACTGAAATATAATCGACACCGGTCGCAGCGATGGCAGCGACGCGCTCGAGCGTGACGCCGCCAGAGCATTCCAGCAGCGCCGGCCGTTCATGCGCGCGATTGAGCGCGACCGCGCTGCGCAGTGTCTCGAGGTCGAAATTGTCGAGCATCACCAGCTCGGCGCGCGCATCGAGCGCCTGGCGCAGCTGGTCGATGTTCTCGGCCTCGACCTCAACCCGCACCGCGGGTACCTGCTTGCGCGCGGCGCTGACGGCGGCGCCGATCGAGCCGGCGGCCGCAATATGGTTCTCTTTGATCAACACCATGTCATATAGGCCCATGCGGTGATTGGCGCCGCCGCCGCAGCGCACGGCATATTTCTGGGCGCTACGCAGCCCGGGAATGGTCTTGCGCGTATCGAGGATCCGGCAGCGCGTGCCGCTGAGCGCCTCGACGTAACGCTGCGTAATGGTTGCCGTGCCTGACAGCAGCTGCAGAAAATTCAGCGCGGTGCGCTCGCCGGTCAGGATGGGGCGGGCCGGGCCAGTCAGCTCGCACAGTATGGAATTGGCCGGCGCGCTCGTGCCTTCAGCAAAGCGCCAGTCGATCCGCACTGCCGGATCGAGCTGGCGGAACGTCTCGTCGAACCAGGGCGCGCCGCAGACCACGGCCCGTTCGCGGCATAGCACGCGCGCCTGCGCCTGCTGAGGCGCCGGAATCAGCTCGGCCGTTACATCGCCCGACCCGATGTCCTCGCGCAGGGCGCGGGACACCTGATCGGACAGGTCAGCGGGCAGCGTCCTCAGCACCGAGCCTTAAGCCGCGCGGCTCGTTCCAACATCGGGCTCGCTCAGAAGGGCAATGGGTGATTGGAGGCACCCATGCACAGCAGCAATGGAATTGACAGCACAAAATTGCTGCGTGAGGCCATGGCCGCGACTTTGCGCGCCTTGGCCTTGTTCTCATCGCTGGCCGGGACAATGCCGAGAATCTTCTTCTGGTTCGGCCAGATGAATACCCAGACGTTGAAGGCCATGATGGTGCCGAGCCAGGCGCCGATGCCGATGACCAGGCCGTAATGGTCCTGACCGAAATGACCCAGAGTCATGGCATTGACGAGGTTGTTGGCTCGAACGAGGTACCAGACGCCCGACACCCAGGTCACTACAGCCGCCCAGCGGAACCAAAGCAAGGCGCGCGGGGCGATGTATTTGCTGACTCCGGCGCCGCCCGGGCCGCCCTTGTCGGCCGCCGCCGCCGCAAGGCCCGGCGTCTGCACGACATTGAAGTAGTACAAGAGCCCAATCCACATCACGCCGGCGAGGATGTGAATCCAGATGGTCAACCCCAGTTCCGCATAGGCGGTCGGCGGAATGGCCAAGCTGATGATCACCGCCAGGATGACACCGGTGAGGATGGCGCCGCGCACGGAACTGAGGGGGTTCATGTCGACCTCGCTTAACTTGTTGTTCTGCTTGAGCACCGCACTAAAAATGCGGTTTGAAGAATAGGCCAGCGCCCCTCATAATTCAACGCATACGTCATGGCAGGTGAATCAGATGGATGTGAACGATCGGATCCGCAAGGAACTGGCTACCTCGCCGGTGGTGCTGTTCATGAAGGGCAACCCCGATTTCCCGCAATGCGGGTTTTCGGCCCAGGCAGTTTCTGCGCTGCGCAACCTCGGCACACAATTTCATTACGTCAATATCTTCGATGACCCGGAATTGCGTGAGGCGCTCAAACGCCATTCCAACTGGCCGACCTATCCGCAGCTCTATGTCAAAGGCGAGCTGATCGGCGGCTGCGATATCGTGCTCGAGATGTATCGCACCGGGGAGCTCAAGCAATTGCTGCAGTCGGCGGGGGCCGCCCCGGCCGTGCCGGCCTGACGTCCCTAGGGCAGCGGTTCCGCGCCGGGCTCCTCTTCCGGCTCCGGAGTCGACGCCGCGAGTTCCTGCCAGCCCAATTGGCGCGCCCGCTGCTCGGCACGCGCGTAACTATCCGCGAGCTCATTGCAGATCACGCAGAACAGGTCCGCGGTGCGTTCGGCGTCATATGTGGCCGAGTGCGCCGAGGCTTTGTCCCAATCCAGGCCGGCGACTACCACAGCTTTGGCCAGCACGGTCTGGCCCAGCGCCGCGCCGGCCAATGTCGCGGTGTCGAAGCACGAGAACGGATGGAAAGGATTGCGTTTGATGCCGGTCCGTAGCACCGCCGCGTTCAGGAAAGCCAGATCGAAGGCGGCGTTGTGTCCGACCAGTACCGCGCGTCGGCATCCATGGCTGCGGATCGCGGTGCGCACGGCGCGGAAAATCCTATGCAGCGCGTCGCTCTCGTCGATGGCCGGTCGCAGCGGATGCCACGGATCGATTTTGTTGACCAGCAGCGACGCGGGGTCGAGCCGCGAGTTCTCAAACGGGCGCACGTGGTAGGAATGCGTTTCGCCGCGATACAGACGGCCATCCGGGTCGATGTCGATGAGGACCCCAGCGATTTGTAACAATGCGTCGGTCCCGGGCTGAAAGCCACCGGTCTCGACATCGACGACCACGGGCAGGAAGCCCCGAAAGCGCCGCACCATGAGTGGCGGCACGGCGGCGGGCGCTGTTGCCGCGGCGGTCATCAGGACTTCCGGCGGTGGCGCCTCGCTCATACCGGCGCGCCTTGCAGGCGCCAGGCGATGCGCTCGCCGGCTCGCAGCGGCACCAGCTGCCCATCATCCAATGGATAGCTCGCCGGTGGCGTCCATGGCTGGCGCAGCAGAATGATCTGATCCTGGTTGCGCGGCAGGCGGTAGAAATCGGCACCGTACTCGGAGGCAAAGCCCTGCAGTCGCGGCAGAATGCCCTCGGCCTCGAAGATCTCGGCGTACAATTCGATTGCGGCATGGGCCGAGAATATGCCGGCGCAGCCGCAGGCAGCCTCCTTGGCTGCGCGGGCGTGCGGGGCGCTGTCGGTGCCGAGGAAGAACCGCGCATCGCCGCTGGCGACCGCCTCGAGCAGGCTGCGCCGATCGGTCTCGGTTTTGAGCACCGGCAGGCAGTAGAGGTGCGGCCGCAGGCCGCCGGCGAACATCGCGTTACGGTTGAGCAGCAGATGCTGCGGCGTGACCGTCGCCGCGACCCCGTGCCGCGCCGCGCGCACGAAGTCGACCGCCGCTCGACTGCTCACATGCTCGAACACGATACGCAAGCCCGGCCAGCGCTCGGTCAGCGGCACCAATACCCGGTCGATGAATCGGGCCTCGCGGTCGAACACATCGACCTCACCGTCAGCGACCTCGCCGTGAACCAGCAACGGCAGGTCGAGCGCCGTCATGGACGCAAGTGCCGGCTCGAGGTGCGCGATGTCGGTGACTCCGGCTTCGGCATGCGTGGTCGCGCCGGCCGGATAGAGCTTGCAGCCGAAGATCGCGCCGCTCGCCTGCGCGCGCTGGACTTCAGCGGCGCTGGTCCGGTCCGTCAGGTATAGCGTCATCAGCGGTTGAAAGCTTGCACCCGCCGGCAGTGCCGCCAGGATGCGTTCGCGATAGGCGAGGGCCATCGCCGTGGTCGTGACCGGCGGCTTGAGATTGGGCATGACGATGGCCCGCGCGAAACGGGCAGCGGTGAACGGCAGCACGGCGCGCAGCGCGGCGCCATCACGCAGATGCAGATGCCAATCGTCCGGGCGGCGCAGCCGCAGTTCGTCCGTCACGGCGCCGCCGCTCGCGTGCTGCGCGTCGACTTCAGTCGTTCGTGCAGTTTCCGCGTCAACAGCAGCTCCAGTGTGAATCGCACGCCAAAGCCGATGATCTCGGTGCCCACATGGGCCAGGCCGCCGCGCCGCGTGGCCGACGACAGGTCGACGTGCACCCAGGGGTTATTGTCGCCGATGAAGCGCTTGAGAAAACGCGCCGCGAGGATGTGGTCGCCCTTGCTGTCGGCGCTGCATTGCATGATGTCGGCGATCGGGCTCTCCAGATCACTGTCGAAGTCCTCATCGAGCGGAAAATTCCACACGCGCTCGCCGCTGCTAGCGCCCGCGGCGACCAGGGCGCCAGCCAATTCCTCGCGATTGGTGAACACACCGCTGTAGCGTTCGGTCAACGCATAGATGCAAGCGCCTGTGAGGGTCGCAAAATCGATGGTCAGGCGCGGCCGCGTGCGCGCGGCCAGCGCCAGCGTATCGGCGAGCACCATGCGGCCTTCGGCGTCAGTGTGGATCACCTGGATCGTGGTGCCATTGCTCGCGCGCACCACTTCCTGCGGCCGGTAGGCCGTCGGCCCGATGTTGTTCTCGCTGATGGCCAGCCACGCATCGACATCGATGGGCGCTCGTAGTTCCGCCAATGCGACCAGACAGGCCGCGGCCACCGCACTCCCGGCCATGTCGGTGTGCATATCGAGCATTGAGCGGTGCACCTTGAGGTTGATTCCGCCGGTGTCAAACAGGATGCCCTTGCCCACGAGTGCGATGTCGGGCGAACGGCCCCGCCGGCGGGTGCTCGATTTCCGGCCGCGCCATCGCAGCTGCGCGATGCCGGCGGTGCGGGCGGCATTGCCGTTCGCCACGGCCAGAAAGGCGCCAGCGCCAAGACGGCGCAGTTGCGCTTGCGAGTACCAGCGCAGGCTCAAACGATGGCGGCGCGACAGCTCGACGAGCAGGCGCCGGTATGCGCTGGCATCGAGCTTATTGGGTGGCATTGCGGTCAGCGCCCGCACCAGGTTGCCGGCGCGTGCGCTGGCCGCGATTCGATCGACATCCAGCTTCGGTGCCGCATAGAGCTCGATCGTCTTCAAGTGCCAGCGATCGGTGCGCCGGCTGCGAAAGACGGGCAGCGCGAAACTCCCGGTCCAGGCCGCGGTCAGAAGTGCTTCGTACCAGAGTGCCGCATCGGCAATCGCGCCGCCGACCAAGAAACCAATCAGGCCAGGTTTGCGCGGCGCGAGTTCGCGCAGCAGTTTGCCGGCCAGGCTCAGGCGCTCGAAGGTGCTGGCGCCGGCTTTGACATAGGCCAGCTGTGCGAATGTCTGACGTCCATTGACCAGAGTGGTGTTGCGCGACATGAGCGCTACGGGCTTGTCGCGCGCGTGCAGTCCCAGCCACCGCCGCGACTCGGGCAATCCCCGCAGGAATGCAATATCATTAGGCGCGGTCAGCACCACCAGTGCATCTAAGGCGGCGGTCCGGCGCTCATCGGGCAGCGTTCGACGCCGCCGCAGCACCGCCAGGGTGCAGTCGGGCAGCGTCATTTCAGACGGTCTCCATTGACCGCCGCGATTGCTTGACCATGCTAATTAAAACTCGGATCATGCGGGCCGCCCAAGGCGGGGCCGGTGCGCCTTACCGATCCTAACACAGCGTGGCGAGAAGCTTTTTTCGGTTCTTTTTTCTCTTGGGGCATCAGCGGAAAGCACTGGAATCGCATCTATGAACGACGTGACACCTTCCCAGGACCTGGATCCGTTAGAAACGCGGGAATGGCTGGAGTCGATCGATTCCGTGCTGCGTGTGCAGGGCCCCGAGCGCGCGCACTTCCTCATCGAGCGGCTGATCGACCGCGCCCGCCGTTCCGGAGCCTATCTGCCGTATCGGCCCAATACCGCCTACGTCAATACCATTTCGGTCGGCCAGCAGCCCGAGTACCCGGGCGATCGCGCGCTCGAGCGGCGCATCGAAGCCTTTATCCGCTGGAACGCGATGGCAATGGTGGTGCAGGCTAATCGCAAGTCCTCGGAGTACGGCGGTCATCTGGCGAGTTATGCTTCCTCGGCGACGCTGTATGAGGTGGGCTTCAATCATTTCTGGCGCGCACCGAGCGATAAGCATCCCGGCGATCTGGTCTACATCCAGGGGCATTCATCGCCCGGCATCTACGCGCGCGCTTATCTCGAGGGCCGTCTGAGCGACGATCAATTGCGTCACTTTCGCCAGGAGGTCGGTGGTCATGGCTTAAGCTCCTATCCGCATCCCTGGCTGATGCCGGACTTCTGGCAGTTCCCGACCGTATCGATGGGCTTGGGGCCGATGATGGCGATCTATCAGGCGCGCTTCATTCGCTATCTGGAGAACCGCGGCCTGGTTGCACCCTCGGACCGCAAGGTCTGGGCATTTTGCGGCGACGGCGAGATGGATGAGCCGGAGTCGATGGGCGCGCTGACGATGCCTGTGCGCGAGGGGCTCGATAATCTCATCTTCGTCGTCAACTGCAATCTGCAGCGCCTGGATGGACCGGTGCGAGGCAACGGCAAGATCATCCAGGAGCTGGAAGCGGCATTTCTGGGCGCGGGCTGGAATGTGATCAAGGTGATCTGGGGTTCGCGCTGGGATCCGCTGTTTGCACGCGATACCCGCGGCATCCTGCAGCGGGTGATGGAAGACTGCGTCGACGGCGAATACCAGAACTTCAAGGCCAAGGGTGGCGCCTACACGCGCGAGCACTTCTTCGGCAAGGATCCGTCGCTCAAGGAAATGGTGGCCAACATGTCCGATGAGGATATCTGGCGCCTCAATCGCGGTGGTCACGATGCGCTCAAGGTGTTTGCCGCCTATCAGGCGGCCGTGCATACCCAGGGTCCGCCGACGGTGATCCTGGCCAAGACCGTCAAGGGCTTCGGTCTCGGCAAAGTCGCCGAAGGCCAGATGGTCGCGCACCAGCAGAAAAAACTCGACATCGATGAGGTGCGCGAGCTGCGCGATCGCTTCAACATCCCGGTGTCGGATCAGGATCTGGCCGATCTGCCGTTCCGCAAGCCGGCGCAAGACAGCGATGAGATGCGCTATCTGCAGACGCACCGTAACCGGCTTGGCGGCTACCTGCCGGTGCGCAAGCCGACCGCGCCGCCGCTCACGGTGCCGCCGCTGGAGGCGTTCCGCTCCATCCTCGACGGCACGGCAGACCGCGAGATCTCGACCACGATGGCGTTCGTGCGCATCCTCAACGTGCTGCTCAAGGACAAGACTATCGGCAAGCACATCGTGCCGATCGTCCCGGACGAGGCCCGTACCTTCGGCATGGAAGGGCTGTTCCGCCAGATCGGTATCTACTCGGCGGTCGGACAGCTGTATACGCCGGTGGACGCTGAGACCCTGATGTCCTACCGCGAAGACCGCAAAGGACAAATGCTCGAGGAGGGGATCAACGAGGCTGGCTCGACCTGTTCATGGATTGCGGCGGCGACATCGTATGCCAACCACGGCATCGGCATGGTGCCTTTCTATATCTATTACTCCATGTTCGGCTTTCAGCGCGTCGGGGATTTCATCTGGGCCGCCGGCGATATGCGCTCGCGCGGTTTTCTTGTCGGCGCGACCGCGGGGCGAACCACGCTCGCCGGCGAAGGGCTGCAGCATCAGGATGGCCACAGCCAGCTGGTGGCAACCACGATTCCCAACTGCCGCGCCTACGATCCGACCTTCGCTTATGAGCTCGCGGTCATCATTCAGGACGGCATGCAGCGCATGTATGCCCAGAATGAAAGCGTGTTCTATTACATCTCGGTAATGAACGAGAACTACTTGCAGCCGTCGCTGCCGGCGGGCGCGGAAGCGGGGATTGTCAAGGGTGGGTACCTGCTGAAGACTGGCGGACGCGGCAAACTGCGTGCGACCCTGCTGGGCAGCGGCGCGATCCTGCGCGAATGCATCGCCGCGGCCGCGCTGCTCGAGAAGCAATTCGGTGTCATGGCCGACATATTCTCGATCACGAGTTTCAGCGAGCTGCGTCGCGACGCGCTCGAGTGCGAGCGATCGAATCTGCTGCATCCGGCCGACGCGCCGCGCGTGCCTTACGTGCGCACCATGCTCGCCGAGCGTGAGGGAGCCCTGGTCGCGGCGACCGATTACGTGCGCAATGTGCCGGATCAGATCCGTCCCTGGGTGTCGCAGCCGTACGTGACGCTCGGCACCGATGGTTTCGGGCGCAGCGACACGCGGGCGGAATTACGTCAGCATTTCGAAGTCGATCGGAACTTCATCGCATTGGCGGCGCTCAAGGCGCTCGCAGATGCGAGCCGGATCGACCGCAAGACGGTGGTCGACGCAATTGCAAAACTCGGCATCGATGCCAACAAGGCCGATCCTCTCAACAGCTGAGCCTCAAGGGGATCGCCTTGGCTTCGAAAGACATCTACGTGCCCGATCTGGGCGACTTCAAGGACGTGGCCGTCATTGAAGTGCTGGTGCGGCCAGGCGACATTGTGCAGGTCGATGCGCCGCTGCTGACTCTCGAGACCGAGAAGGCGACCATGGACGTGCCGTCCACGGACGCCGGAGTCATCGAGAAGCTTCACGTCGCCAAAGGCTCGCGTGTCTCGTCCGGCACCCGGATCGCGACGCTCCAGCTCGCTGCCGGCACCGAGGCTGCGCCCAGCGCGGCGGCGCCCGTGGCCGCAGCGCCGAGTGCGCCGAAGGCCGCCGCGCCCGCTGTGCCGATCGCTCCCGCCGCGCCCGCCGCGCCCGCCGCGCCCGCCGCGCCCGCCACTCCTGCCGCGGCGAGTGCCTTGCCGCCCATCAGTGAAGACGCTTTCGCGCGCGCTCATGCGGGCCCCTCGGTACGCCGATTCGCGCGTGAACTCGGCGTCGATCTCGGCCGCGTCAAGGGCACGGGCCAGAAGGGACGCGTTACCGACGAGGACGTCAAAGCGTTTGTTAAATCGCTGATGGTCCCCGGCGCGGCCGCGGGCGCCGGCGCAAGGGGTGCGAGTGCGGCCGGCCCGGGCGGCGGCGCGCTGCCGCAAATCAACGTCCCCGATTTTGCGCAGTTCGGGCCGATCGAAATCAAACCCCTCGGTCGCGTGCAGCGCATTTCCGGGTCGCGACTGCATGCGAGTTGGGTCAACCTGCCGCACGTCACCCAGTTCGACGAAGCCGACGTCACCGAGCTCGAGGAGACGCGCAAGGCGCTCAAGGCCAAAGCCGATAGCACCGGCATCAAGCTCACGACGCTTGCTTTCATCGTGCGTGCATGCGTCCAGGCGCTGCAGCAGTTTCCGCTCTTCAACACTTCGCTGGACGCGAGTGGCGAGAACCTGATCTACAAGAAATACATTCATATCGGCTTTGCGGCCGATACGCCCAACGGACTGCTGGTGCCGGTGATTCGCGATGCCGACCGCAAGGATATCTACGAGATCGCGCGCGCGCTGGCCGAGCTGTCCGGCAAGGCGCGCAGCGGCAAGCTCGCCGGCGCTGACATGCAGGGCGGCAGCTTCACGATCTCGAGCCTGGGTGGCATCGGCGGCACGGCTTTCACGCCGATCATCAATGCGCCCGAAGTAGCGATCCTCGGCGTGTCACGTTCGGCCATCAAGCCGGTGTTCCGCGACGGCGGCTTCGTGCCGCGGATGATTCTGCCGTTGTCGCTATCCTACGATCACCGCGTGATCGATGGCGCCAATGGTGCCCG
Organism: Steroidobacteraceae bacterium; assembly: GCA_049518595.1. Classification (GTDB taxonomy): domain Bacteria; phylum Pseudomonadota; class Gammaproteobacteria; order Steroidobacterales; family Steroidobacteraceae; genus FEN-1191. The sequence goes on along the minus strand of JBEKRP010000054.1, from coordinate 5,799 downwards.
CTTCACCAGCTATCTCTCGAACGCACTGGCTGACGCGCGTGGCCTGACCGAGGCGGTGCCGTGAGCCGCGCCCAGATTCTGTGCCCGGATCTGGGAGACTTCAAAGACGTCCCGGTCATCGACGTCATGGTCAAGCCCGGGGACAGCATCGAACTCGAGACGCCGCTGATCACGCTCGAGACCGACAAGGCGACGATGGACGTACCGTCGACGGCTGCCGGTCAGGTGCTCGAGGTGCTGGTCAGCAAGGGCAGCAAGGTCTCCAAGGGCACGCCATTGCTGCTGGTCGAGAGCGGCGCGGCGGCGGCTACGAGCACGCCGCCGGCGCCGTCTGCGCCCGCATCGACGTCAAAGACGGCCACCCAGGCGGGCGCGACTGCCACCTCGAGCCCAGCCGCTGCGACGAGGACGGCTCCAGCGGCCAGTGCGGCTGCGCCATCGCCCCCGGTCACTGCGCCTGCGCCCGAGACCTCGCGCAGCACGCAGCTGCTGGTGCTCGGCGCCGGTCCCGGCGGTTACACCGCGGCCTTTCGCGCCGCGGATCTCGGGCTCAAGGTCACGCTGATCGAGCGCTGGGAAACGCTGGGAGGCGTGTGCCTCAATGTCGGCTGCATTCCCTCCAAGACGCTGCTGCACGCCGCCAAGGTCATCGAAGAGGCGCGCGAGATGAGTACGCATGGCGTCGTGTTCGAAGTGCCTCGGGTGGATACCGACAAGCTGCGCGCCTGGAAAGCGAGCGTCGTCAAGAAGCTGACCGGCGGCCTGACGATGCTGGCCAAGCAGCGCAAGGTCGAGGTCGTGCGCGGTGTCGGCAAATTCATCAGCCCGCATGTGCTCGAGGTCACCCAGGGCGGCAACAGCGAACGAATTCGCTTCGAGTACTGCATCATCGCGGTCGGCTCCGAGCCGATGCGGCTGCCGTTCGTGCCGGACGATCCGCGCATCATGGATTCCAGCGGCGCGCTCGAACTGCCGCCAAATCCCGGGCGCTTCCTGGTGATTGGCGGCGGCATCATCGGCCTGGAGATGGCCTGCGTGTACGACGCGCTGGGTGCGAAAGTAAGTGTGGTCGAACTCACGTCGCAGTTGATGCCAGGCTGCGATCCGGACCTGGTACGCCCGCTGGAAAAGCGGATCAAGGCGCGCTACGGCGAGATCCTGCTCAACACCGAGGTCACGGCCGTGACGGCCGCCAAAGATGGCCTGCAGGTGAGCTTCGCAACCACGGACGGTATCAAGAGCAACAACACCTACGACTACGTGCTGGTTGCGGTTGGGCGCACGCCGAACGGCAGACGCATCGGTGTCGAGGCTGCCGGAGTGCAGGTCGATGAGCGCGGATTCATCCCCAGCGATAAGCAGATGCGCACCAACGTGCCGCATGTCTTCGCCATTGGCGATGTCAGAGGCCAGCCGATGCTCGCGCACAAGGCCAGCCACGAGGCCAAGGTGGCGGCCGAAGTGGCGGCGGGCCAAAAGAGTTCCTTCGACGCCCGCGTCATCCCCTCGGTGGCCTACACCGATCCCGAGATAGCCTGGGTGGGGCTGACGGAGACCGCGGCCAAGGCACAGAACATCAGCGTCGAGAAAGCCGTGTTTCCGTGGGCCGCCAGTGGCCGTTCGCTCTCGATCGGCCGCGATGAGGGGTTCACCAAGCTGATTTTCGATTCGGTCACACACCGATTGCTCGGCGGCGGCATTGTGGGTACCAATGCCGGTGAGCTGATCGCCGAAGTGGCGCTCGCGATCGAGATGGGCGGGGATGCCGCGGACATCGGCCTGACCGTGCACGCGCATCCGACGCTGTCCGAAACGGTGGCTTTCGCGGCGGAAGCCGTCGACGGCACGCTGACCGACCTTTACATGCCGAAGAAGCGCTGAGGCCGTACGTATTCCCTAACCGCGCTGTTACCCGCGCGGCACCGACATTGTTACCGCGCCCCATCAATATGGGCCCGCTCGGCTTCCAAGGCCGCGCTGGTCCTTACATTGCTGGGAGTTGCACATGGGACTGTCGCTACCGATGGCCACGCGCCGCAGCGCGCGTGCCGCGCGGGTCACTTCGTGGGTGCTCATCGTGTCGTTGGCCTTGCCGCTGGCCACGCACGCCGCCAATTCCGCGCCGGCAGCGCCAATCCCGGTAGCGGCCGCCGACGTCTCGTCGCCGAGTGGTGTCCCGGATTCGGATACGGAATCACTACGAAGAGAACTGCAGCAGGAGAAGGAGCGGATCCAGGCGCTCGAACAGCGTTTGGCGGCCGATGAGGCGGCGCACAGCGCGGCGGCAAGCACGGCGGCGGCGGCGGCCTCCAATCCGAACACGCTGGTCGGCAACTTCGGCACCCAGGGCTTTACGCTAGAAACTGTCGATGGTGCCAATCAGATCCATATTCGCGGCAACCTGTCGGTGGACGATCGCGATTTCAGCGACTCGTATACGCCGACCACCGCGGATACCTGGCTGATACGCAAGTTGCGTCCCACGCTCGAAGGTACGCTCGACAACCTGTACGACTTTCGATTCATGCCGGACTTCGGGCTTGGCAAAGCCATCATTCAGGATGCTTGGGCGGACGCCCGAGTTGCACCCTGGCTCGTGTTCACTGTGGGTAAGTTCAAGGCGCCGGTCGGCCTGGAGCGTCTGCAGCTCGAGCAATTTTCACGCTTCATCGAGCCGGCATTGACCGCGGACTTGCTGCCCTACCGCGACTTGGGCGGCCAGGTGGGCGGCACTCTGGGCAGTGGCTTGTTGAGCTACGCCTTCGGCGAGTTCGACGGCGCCGCCGATGGCGGCAGCACGGACGGCAACAGCGTGCCCGATGTCAATTCTACCGGCAAATTCTCGTGGCACGGCCGCGTCTACAGCAAGCCCTTCCTGCAGACGGATTGGAGCGTGCTGCGGGGCTTCGGATTCGGCGTCGCCGCCACCTACGTGAACTGGGAGGGCGTGGCGACGGCGACCACGACCACCAGCCTGCTTGCCAGCTACAAAACCACCGGCCAGCAGTCGATGTTTTCCTACCGCGGCGACACCGGGAGCGGTGCGACCAATAACGCGACCATTGCCGACGGTATCGAGCGGCGGCTGGTGCCGCAGTTTTATTACGCCTATCGAATTCTGAGCCTGCTTGGCGAATACGTCGATGAGGATCAGCAGGTGCATCGCGCGCTCAGCGCCACCAGTGCCCGCGCCGCCACGCTGCACAACACCGCCGCGCAGCTGCAGTTGGCCGTGTTTCTCACTGGCGAAGACGAATCTTTCGACAGCGCGACCCCTCGCCGCAATTTCGGCTTCGGCCAGGGGGGACCGGGTGCCTGGGAATGGGTGGCTCGCTATCACGAACTCGACTTCGACCGGGCGGCGTTCGAAGGCGGCTCCGGTTCCTTCGCCAATCCGGCCAGCGCGCCGCTAGCCGCGCATGCGCTGGGAACCGGTGTGAACTGGTACCTGAACCGCAACTTCAAGATACAGCTGGACTATGAGGTCACGCGCTTCGACGGCGGTGCGACCAAGGGCGATCGCCCGGATGAGCGCGTACTGACTTCGCAGTTCGCGCTGATCTTCTGAGGCGAGCGCCGGTCAGGCCGCATTCAGCGGATGCCCCGGCGTTGTCTCGAGGCGCCCGGGCGGGCGCGGATACTCTCCACCGGCTCTAGGGCTTTCCTTCAGCGGGCAACGCCGGTGTCTGCAGCGAAACGGCGGCGGACTGGGCAGGCAGTGGCGCGGCGGCAGGCTGCGGGAATTTGACACGAAAGCGGCTGCCGCTGCCGGGAGCGCTGTCGACTTCGATTTCCGCGCCGTGCGCGGTACAGATCGAGCGCACGATCGACAGTCCGAGACCGGCGCCGCCATCTTCACGGGAACGTGCTGCATCGACGCGGTAGAAGCGATCGAAGACATGGGGCAGAGAGTCGGGCGGGATGCCGATGCCGCTATCGCTCACCTCGAGAATGCCGTAGTCGTCCCGCGGCTGAGTACGCAGACTTACGACACCGCCACGTGGCGTGAACTTGATGGCATTGTCGAGCAGATTGACGATCACCTGCTTCAGCCGGCCGCCGTCACCGCGGACCGTCACCGGCGCTAGTGCCGAAGACTGCAGCTGGATACCGCGGTCTTCGGCGACCAGGCGCATTTGTTCGACGGTGCTGGCGGCGAGTTCATCCAGGTTCACATCGACCCATTCGCGCTGCGCGTCGCCGGCATCGAGTCGCGACAGCACCAGCAGTCCGGACACGAGATGCTCGAGGCGCGCGACTTCCTCCAGTACGCTACCGATGCGCTCGCGCACTTCGCTCCGATCGACTTCATCAGCCACGAGTTCCTGAAGTTCGCCCTTGATGATCGTCAATGGAGTGCGCAGCTCATGCGAGGCATCGGCCAAAAACCGGCGCGAGGTGTGAACCGAGTCCCGCAGGCGGGTGAGCATGTGATTGAGGGAGATCGACAGCCGTTGCAGGGCGTCGCCGGTCGGTACCACGGGCAGCCGCGCGTCCAGATCCTGGACGCTGATCTGTCGGGCGGTCTGCGACATGCGCTCGACCGGTCGCAGCGCCCAGTGGACCAGCAGGTAGCCGCCCCCCGCCGCACACACCACCAGCACCGGCAACATCAGGCCGAGCAGGCTCAGCAGCCGGTGCTGCACGGCTTCGATCGGCCCGAGCGCAGTACCGAGCTCGATCAGATACTGGCCTGATGCGGTGACCATGGGCGTGATGCTGATCATGAGCTGCCCATTCGCGGTGGCGATCGGGCGCACCACGGCCTTTGGCGGCCATACGTCGCTCTGAGGCGGCACGGTGGCTGCAGCGAAGCTGCGGTCCGCGGGCTCACCGGCGCGATAGACGAGGGTTGCGGGGGCACGGGTCACGCGCACGAAACGGTTGTTGAATTCCGGTGCCACCCGGGTATCGATCGCCTCTGCAATCGCGCTATCCGAGGTACCTGCCGGCGCCTGCTCGAGGATCTGCTCCACCTGGACCGACCGCCGTCGCAGCGAATCGCGCAGATTGGAGCGCAGATACTGCTCGAGCCCGTAGAACATGCCGGTCCCGACCAGCGCGAAGGTTGCACTCAGCAGCAGCGCGTACCAGACGGCGAGCCGGAAGGCGAGCGAGCGGTGATTCATTCCTGACCCGAGTCGTGGACCTGATCGGCCTCGCGGACGCAGTAGCCGACTCCGCGTACCGTATGAATGAGCTCAACCGGGAAGGGCTCGTCGATCTTGCGGCGCAGATAGCGCACGTAGACATCGACGATGTTGGTGACGCCCTCGAAACTCTGATCCCAGACGTGTTCGAGAATCATGGTGCGCGAGAACACGCGTCCGGCGGAGGACATCAGGTATTCGAGCACGGCGTATTCCTTGGCGGTCAGGTCGATGCGCTGATCGCCGCGACGCACCTGTTGCGTGAGGCGGTTGAGCTCAAGGTCGGCAATTCGCAGCACATCGGTGCGCTCCACCGGTGTGCGGCGCAGCAGCGCCTTGACGCGGACGAGCAATTCGGCGAAGTCGAAGGGCTTGGTCAGGTAGTCGTCAGCGCCGGCTTCGAAGTGCTTGACCTTGTCCTCCGTGGCATCGCGAGCCGTGAGCACCAACACCGGCAGCGTGCTCTGGCTTCGGCGGACGCGACGCAGCAGCTCGCCGCCGCTCAACTGCGGCAGCATGAGATCGAGTATCAGCAGATCGTATTGATAAGCATCGAGGTGTCGCTGGCCTTCGAGCCCGTTGCCCGCAATATCGACGGCAAAGCGCTCCGCGCGCAGGCCACGGGCCACGAATTCGGCCAGCTTGCGAT
>JBEKRP010000053.1:0-16719 GCA_049518595.1 Steroidobacteraceae bacterium | reverse complement strand
CGCAGAGAATGTGCGCAATGCAAACGACGCGAAATAAACCCGAGACCCGGCCGGCGCCTCGGAAGGCAGCAAACGCCGACCCCCCTGACATCGCTTCCGCGTCGGTTCCCGACACACTTGCCGCGCTCAAAGTCAATCCCGAGACCGGGCTGACGCGTGCCGAAGTGGACAGCCGCCGGAAGGAGAACGGCTACAACGAAGTCGCCGAGCAGAAAGGGCATCCGCTGCGCAGATTCCTTCGTAAATTCTGGGGAATCTCGGCGTGGATGCTCGAACTGATCATGGTGCTGTCGGCGGTGCTCGGGAAATTCTCCGATTTCGCAGTGGTGGGCGCCCTGTTGGTGATCAACGCCGTGTTGAGCTTTATGCAGGAGCGCCGAGCCGCCGGGGTCGTCCAGGCACTGCGCCGGCGATTGCAGGTCAGTGCGCGTGTCCGGCGCGATTCGAACTGGCAGGTCATTCCGGCCCGGGAACTGGTTCCCGGCGATATCGTTCGCGTGCGACCGGGCGACATCATTCCGGCGGACGTGAAGCTCCTCACGGGAGCGTTGAGCGTGGACCAGTCGGCGCTCACCGGTGAATCGAAGGACGCGGACAAGGCATTCGGCGACGTGCTCTCGTCGGGGTCGGTCGTCCGCCGGGGCGAAGGCAACGGCGTGGTCATGCTGACCGGGGCGAAGACCTATTTTGGCCGCACTACGGAACTCGTGCAGGAGGCGCGCCCAAAGCTTCATATCGAAGCGGTCGTGGCCAAGGTCGTCCGCTGGCTCTTCGTCATCGTCGGCGTGCTGCTCTGCATTGTAGTAGTGCTGTCGCTGATCCGCGGCGCACCACTCATGGAAATGATCCCGCTCATGTTGGTCCTGCTGATGAGTGCAGTGCCGGTCGCGCTGCCCGTCATGTTCACGGTTAGCATGGCTGTCGGCTCGGGGGAGTTGGCCAAGCGCGGCGTGCTGGTCACGCGCCTGAGCGCCGTGGAGGATGCCGCCACGATGGACGTGCTCTGCGTGGACAAGACGGGCACGATCACAATGAATCAACTTGCCGTCACCGGCGTGATCGCACTGGAGCGCGCAACGGAAGCCGACGTGATGTTCGACGGTGCGCTTGCCTCGCAGGAGGCCAACCAGGATCCGATTGACCTCGCGTTCCTGGCCGCGGCAAAGGCGGGGCACGTCTTCGACGACTTTTCTAAAGTCACGCCGGTCTCGTTCACGCCATTCGATGCGAAAAACCGGCGGACGGAAGCGGTAGTCGAGCAAGACGGGAAGCGTTTTCGCGTGATTAAAGGCGCTGTGCGCACCATCGCCGAGACCTGCGGACTCCAACCCCAGGCGATCGAGGCATTGGAGGCGCGCGTCGGCGCGTCGGCCGCCAAGGGGTATCGCACGCTGGCCGTCGCACGCGGCCCCGAGACGGGCGCCCTGGCCTTGGTCGGATTGGTGTCCCTCTACGATCCGCCTCGGCCGGATGCCAAGCAACTGATCGCTGAACTCCGGAATTTGGGCGTTCCGGTAAAGATGCTCACCGGCGATGCACTGCCGGTGGCGCGCGAGATCGGCCAGGGGGTCGGGTTGCCCAACATCCGGCGCGTGGCCGAGCTGAAGGCCGCCGGCGCCCTGGCCGGCAACAAGGCGGTGGACCTGTTGGCGGGTGCCGATGGATTCGCCGAGGTGTATCCGGAGGACAAATACATCGTCGTGCAGCACCTGCAGGCCGCGGGGCACGTTGCCGGCATGACGGGGGACGGGGTCAACGATGCGCCGGCGCTACGCCAGGCTGAAGTGGGCATCGCCGTCAGCACCGCGACCGACGTGGCCAAGGGTGCCGCGAGCGTAGTGCTGACCGAACCGGGGCTGACGAATATCGTGGCGCTGGTGGAGCAGGGGCGGACGATCTACCAGCGCATTCTGACCTGGATCATCAACAAGATAAGCCGGACGATCCTGAAGGCGGCCTTTGTGGCCATCGCGTTCGTGGTGACCGGCAAGTTCGTCGTTTCCGCCTTCGCCATGCTGCTGCTGGTCTTCATGACGGATTTCGCGAAGATCTCCCTGGCCACCGACCACGTTCGGCCGTCGCAGACACCGGAGACGTGGAACATCGGTGGCTTCATCACCGTGTCGGTGGTGCTGGGTGTCGCGATGGTCGCTGAAACGCTGCTCCTATTGTGGATCGGTTGGTCGCGTTTTGGTTTAGCGACGAACAATAATGCTCTCTACACATTCAGCTTTTTGATGCTGCTCTACTTTGCCGTATTCTCCGTCCTGTCCGCGCGGGAGCGCCGCTGGTTCGGGGCGACTCGGCCGAGCAAGACCTTCCTGTCAGCCCTGGTTGCGGATGCGATCACGGGCACGATTCTGACGCGTGTGGGGCTTCCGGGACTCATGCCGTTGCCTTGGTGGCAGACGCTCGCAATATTTGCTTATGCCATGGTCTCGTGCCTGGTTCTGAACGACGCCGTGAAAGTCGCGATGATCAAATGGCGCGTTCCTGGCGCCGTGGCTGGCAAGCGGGCCGACATGACGCCGCAGATCACCAAGCGCGCCTATGAACTGTACGAGCAGCGGGGTCGCCAGGAGGGCCGAGCGGTTCAGGACTGGGAGCAGGCGGAGCTGGAGATCCGGAAAGACGAGAAGCCCAAGTGAGCTGAAGCGACCCATTCAGCCGGCACCGCCTTGCCAACGTTCCGACTCGCTACAACAGGCGACAAGTGCTGCTCGAGGATTTACGCTTGGTCATTGGGGATGTCGTGAGCCGCCAGGAGAGCTCGAGCGCGCATAGTGATAATCGGACAACAGGACTTCGCCAGGGCGGTCCTCGGTGCCTGAGTCTCATGCAGGAGTCTGGAAAAGGGGGGAGGAAGCAGTCATGGCGTTAATCACCGATGTTACCGCTCTTTCGGCGATTCGATCCGAGTGGTCCGCTGTCGTCAAAGTGCGTGAACGCATGAGAAATCTGATGGCGGGCCCGGTCGGATCAATTGCGGACGGCGCCCTGCACAGCGTCGTCTATAATCTGCCGTTCCTCCTGGCATTCAACGTGCTGGAGAAGGTTCTACGAGCTCTAAGGAAACAACGGCAAGTCCCGGGTAGCAGCGAGCAGCTCGGCGAGCTGATGGATATCTTTCAAGGCGATCCTTCCTGGCTGGAGTGGTCCGTCTTGCGCGACGGCGAGCGGCGCCGCAATGCGATCGCGCACGCCGGTGAATTGTTCTCTGGCGTCGAATGTCTGGCGGATATTGATGCTGTTGAGGAACAATTGGGCGCGTGGGAGATTCTTTAGTCATGAAGCACTGGATCGACGCGCGCTCTATGCCGCTGCAAAGGCGGCTGCCTCGACTGCGGTGCGAGTCCGTGACAGCGCAAACAATGTCACCAGACCGAACACGGCCCAATTAGCCACCGCCAGGATCTTCAGCGGCCTGCCGCCTGGCGCCCCGGTACCACAGGGCCAAGCGGCCCCAGATTGCGAGCGGGGACACGATGAATGTCACGAGTCGTATCATCGCCATGACGCAGTTACCGCCCTGCAGGCGTGCCCGGATCCCGCGCTTTCGGGGGCGCTTTTGCGTGCAGCGCTTCATCCTCGATCAATTCCCTGTGGACGTACAGGAAACGAATCGTTTCGTACTCGAACGGCGAACCGCTGGCGTAATAGCGAAAATCGGTATTTGCGCGCAGGTCGACCGCGTCGAGGGTCCCCAATGCCCAGGTCTTGTTGCCGCGATACAGGTCGGCCACGTTAATCGCGTAGGACGCGCCGAAGTCCCCGAGCAGGCCGACGCCATCGCGCAGCGTTGACGGGCCGAGAAGCGGAATGACCAGGTAGGGACCGGGGTGCATGCCCCACTTGGATAACGTCGCGCTGAAGCCGGTGAAATAGCTCTTGAGTTTGAGCCTGGCGGCGACATCGATCAGACCGCCGATGCCCAGCGTGCTGTTGATCACGAATCTCGCAAGGCTGTGCAGGCCGAACACAGGCCGCAGCTGCAGGGCAAAATTGACGATACTCTTGGGTTCAGACAGGTTATCGAAGAAGTTGTGCACGCCCGAACGAATGGGCGATGGCAGGCGACGATATTCATTCGCGACCGGCAGGAATATGTCCTCGTCGAATTGAGCATTGAATCGATAGGTGTAGCGGTTCAGGCGCTCCCACGGATCGTAGCTGTACATGGACGGGGCATCGGCCGCCGTCAGCGGAGTCACCGCCTGCGAAGCGTCCCGGCTGCGCGCCCGCTCGGATGCCTCGGTCGCCGCCGCGCTGAGCTCGGCGGCGTGTTTTACGGCCGCGGCATTGTCAGCGGCAGGCGTCTCGGGTGGCAGGCGGCGGATTGTCAGATTCTGCGATGTGCAGCCGCCCAGCGCCAGGGCAGCCACAGCGGCGAGGAACACCGCTCTCATGGCCCGGGCGTCCAGCGCCCGGCGAGCATGTCAAGCATATCCGAGATCTGACGGCGGTCGCCGAGATTGCCCAGGTGTCCGCCGTGGTCGTAAACCGCGATTCTGTTGCCCAGCGTCGACTGCAGCCATGCCAGTTCGGGTTGAGTTAATATCGGGTCATCGCTGTTGGCCTGCGCGTAGTAGTCGGAATTGTCCCGCAACGCGTCGCCGATGATCTCAAGACGGTTGTCGGCCATTAGCGATTCAGGGGTTGAATTGGGCCGGTGCGCCAGATAGTAAGGCGCGAACACCTTCGCAAAATATTCCGAGAATGGCTTTCCTCGCAGCACCCGCGCGATATTTTCGAGTGAATCCCCGACGCGCGGCGGATGTTTTGGATCGACCACGACACCTGTGCCTGCATACAGATCTCCGGCAAAGAAGACGTTGACCAGCGAGATGCGAAAGCTAAGCGCAATCGTTGCGGAGAAATCCGCGTCGGTCTTCAGCACGGTGGTTGCCGCGGCAAGCAGATCGCTGTCGCCGATACCAATCTGGTCCGACGTCCGGTATACGTTTGCGATCCTCGCGTAGAGTTTTTCATAAAGCCGCTCGACGCCAACGTCCCCGGAACCGATGCTGATGGCGAAGAGCTTGTCGAGGCGGCCGATCGAGGCAAACAGACTGACCGGCGGATTGATCATGACAGCACGATGGATTTTCAGTTTACCCTCGACCGAATCGATCGATTTGACGGCGGCGGCATTGGCGCCCCCAAGACTGTAGCCAAGTACGTCGATATCGGTAATCTGAACGCGATGCGGAAAATGCGCGATGATCTGCCGCATCGCTGCGTACAGGTCGCGGCTGTCCTGAAGCAGATCGCCGGCGACGCCGGTGCTCGAGGCCGATACGATAAACCTCGGAAACGTCGGCGATGGCATCGTCAGTACGTGGTAGCCCGCGCCATAGAGCGCTCCACGGAGTGTCGAGAGCATCGAGGTATTGCCGTCGCTGCCGGCGCCGGATATGACTATCGCCAGCGGTGCGGGTTTGTTCTGGGCGGAAAACCACACGCGCAGTCTGCGGTCGAACCAGAACACCTCCGGCACCGGCTTCGCCCACGGCAGCGCGATGTCGATCTCTTCCAGCGGCACTGTCTCGGGCATCGGCGCGATGTCTTGCGGCGGGGTGCCGTATACCGTCGCACGCAGCGCCGCGGAATCGGCTAGACCCGTGGCCGGACCGGATGCCGCCGGCGGGGCAATGGGCTGTGCGCCGCTCGCAACCGCTGGCGTGAGCAGCAAGCCATACAGCCCTAGAAGCGCGAGCGGCCACTTCATACCAGTCTCCGGCCCACTGGATGCGCAATGCTCGAGGTCATCGGTACTTGTCATCGATAGCAGACGCGGGCCATTGAGGACACACAGGCGGTGCAAGCATATAAATTACGCTCTTTTCTTTGATGGCCCGAGTAGATGGCAGGCGGCGCTTGCTGTCAGCGGCATCTGATCCGAATATGGTGCTTCGGTGCGATGCCACATTACCAGCTGTTGTGGCGAATCTCGCCGGGCTGGGTAGCGGCCTGACGATTGTCAGACGCCTGGTCGAAGCACACCGCGGAACGATCGCGGCGAGCAGTGCCGGAGAAGGACGCGCGCGCCGACGGTGCGCCTCCTGAACGACGCCGGAGCGCGGGTCAGCCAGGCGGCGGGGATGATGAGGCGCTGGCGCACCCTCCGGCGTAAATAGAGCATCTGCAGAATCAGGCCTGATGGACAGACAATGCTGGAAGCGCCCCCGCTAGATCGGGTCGGTACCGACGCCATCGATTTCGCGTTCTGCCGCAAGCCAATCCGCCACCTCGTAACCGGGGAGAAAGCCGCGGCTTTCAGCGCGGTAGTAGGCTGCGGTAGCGATCAAGGATTCGCGCGACGAGGACGGATCGAAGTTGGCAGGCGCATGGCTCGACGGGTGTGGGTTCTCCAGTACGTCGGACCGATGGCGATTGGCCGCCGCTGCGCAGCGCCTGGTCCGTGCATGGCGCTGTGGAGCGGGATCGCTCGAGCTGTAGGGGGTACGGTTGAGCGCATCGTCCCCGTACGTCGACTGTGGCTTGCCGGTCATTTTATTGCTCCGTGTGCGCATTGTTCACAGCCTGCCGCCGGCACCGCTGGCGCGTCATAGGCTGCCGGCCGATTCGCTCGGTAGGAATCGGCGGACACGAATGCAACTACCGGACGCCTCTAGGCGCTGCCCCTCGTTTATGGCCTCAGCCGCGGCTGCAAGCAGGCAGCCGCAAGCGGCGCTCGGGCAATATTGCAGCGCATACAACCCGCGGCTCCACGCCTGCGCAGCGCGGGCTAGTGCGCCCGCGATCGATACGGGAAATGGAATACCCCAAGGTGAAAGCAAGGGGGACCGTCGACGCTGGCGTATTTCATTCTCCCTTTCGCCTAACGACCATGAGGAAAACTACAACTGCAAGCGAGGAGACACCATGTCTGAAGCCCTAGCCACATCCGCGCCGGCCGGGGGCCTGCTGGACCGCGACCGCTCCGTAGCCGGGCCGAATTTCAACCGTCGGCTGGTCCCGCCTGCTGCCTTGGCCATACACCCGTGCATTGGCATGGGCTACGGATTTTCCGTGTTCTGGCTGCCGATGAGCAGGTTGCTCAGCGGCCCCGATGACGCCAGCTGCACAGCGCAAGGCCGGGTTCATCGCCGCACTGTGCTGGGGCGGCGGCCTGGTGCTCGGGGGCATCGGCGTATCGATGCACCAGCTCTGGCTGCTGTGGCTAGGCGCCGGCATCGTTGGCCTGTTCCTGATCGCCGCCGTCCGCTAGACGCAGATCAATGCCGGGATGGCCCACAATCTGGTCTACGAGCGCACATATATTGGCGGGGCTGCTGTTCGTGGGACTCGGTTGCAATCTGCTGGTGCGCCCCGTGAATCCCGCGCACTACATGAGCGCTGAGCAACTGGCCCGGGAGAAGGCCCTGCAGCACGAGGACCGCACGCTCGGCGACCCCGAGCCTGCCGGGACCGGATGGGACTATGGCCCCGCGATGAAGGTGCCCTGATCCCGGCCGGGCCGCACGGCTACGCTCGGCAGGGAACGTCGACAGGGGGCGACTCGATGTGTTTCAGTATGAGCCCGACTCAGCGGCGACCATCGCTGAGTGGATCGACCGTTGTTTTCGAAGCCGGACGCTCATGACCCAATCGACCCTCGTCATCTCCCAGAACGCAGATGTCCGTTTCCTGGGCAAGCTGCTCGGAGACGTGATTCGCGAATACGGTGGAGAAGAGCTGTTCCGCCGCATCGAATACATTCGCGCAACCTCGGTCGACCGCTATCGTGGTGTTGCCGATGTGCGCGGCGTCGGGCCGGGCCTGGAGGCGCTCACCCTCGACGAGACGGTCGCCTTTGTGCGCAGTTTCATGCTGTTTTCAATGCTGGCGAATTTGGCTGAGGATCTGCGCGGCAGTCCGGCCGAAGAGGAAGGCGGCGATCTTGCCGCCGCGCTGCAACGCCTGGCCTCGCTCGGAATCGATGTCCACCAGGCGGTCGCGCTGCTCGATCGCGCTCTGATCGTGCCGGTGCTGACCGCGCATCCGACTGAAGTGATGCGCAAAAGCATGCTTGACCATCGCAATCGTATCGCGGCGATGATGCGGCTGCGCGATGCCGGCCGCAGCGAGACACCGGAAGGTGAACTCATCGAGCATGCGATCGCGCGGCAGATCGCCTTGCTGTGGCAGACGCGGGCGCTGCGGCGAGAGCGCCGGTATGTGACCGACGAAGTCGAAGCGGCGCTGGCGTACATGCGCGATATCTTTCTGCCGGTATTGCCTACGCTCTACGCCCGCTGGGAGCGGGTACTTAAGCACCGTCCCAAAAGTTTCCTGCGACTCGGCAGCTGGATCGGCGGCGACCGCGACGGCAATCCACATGTGACCGCCGAATCGCTGCAGCTGGCACTGGGACGCGCGTCGCAGACGGTGCTGGCCGACTATCTGGAGCGCCTGCACGCGACGGGCGCGGAGCTGTCGATTTCGAATGAGCTGGCCTCGGTGACCGAGGCTGTGGCCGCACTCGCACGCGACAGCGGCGACAACAGCCCCGCGCGGCGCGATGAGCCTTATCGTCGCGCCATTATCGGCTGCTATGCGCGGCTGGCGGCAACTTACAAAATACTGACCGGTCGCGCGCCGCCACGACACGCATCGGTGAGCGGCGAGCCGTATCCGGATGCCGAGAGTCTGCGCTCCGATCTGCTCGCGCTCGAGCAGTCACTGGAGACCAGCAGTCGCGGATGGCTCGGACGCGGGGGCGCGTTGACACGCCTGATCCGCGCCGTCGAGACCTTCGGCTTTCATCTGGCGACGCTGGACCTGCGGCAGAATGTCGATGTACACGCCCGCGTGGTCACGGAACTGCTCAAGGTCGCGGGTGTTGAGGCTGATTATCAAGCGTTGGATGAGGCCGCTCGCGTCGCGCTGCTGCGCCGCGAGCTGGCCGGCGAGCGACTGCTGGCAAGTCCCTTTGCCAGCTACAGCGCCGAGACGCAGTCGGAGCTCGCCATCGTTCGGGCCGCCGCCAAGGCGCATGAGCTGTATGGGCCGGCGTGCATCACTACGTACATCGTGTCCAAGTGCGACAGCGTGTCCGACCTGCTCGAGGTCAACATTCTGCTCAAGGAGGCCGGGTTATACCGCGGACACGGGGCACGGCGCGCCTCGATCATGGTCGTGCCCCTGTTCGAAACGATTGCCGATCTGAGGAATTCCTCGCAGGTCATGCGCGATTGGCTGTCACTGCCGGAGGTGGCGGCCATCACCTCATCGCATGGCTACCAGGAAGTCATGGTGGGTTACTCGGACTCCAATAAGGACGGCGGCTATCTCACATCGGTGTGGAGTCTGCATGAAGCCACCAGCGCCCTCGCCGCGGTGTTCGAACAATGCGGCACGAGGATGCAGGTGTTCCACGGTCGCGGCGGCGCCGTGGGACGCGGTGGCGGCTCGTCGGTCGCCGCCATTCGGGCGCAGCCGCACGGTACCGTCAACGGATGCATACGGATCACCGAGCAGGGCGAAGTCGTTGCGGCCAAATACGCCACCGCCGAGAGCGCCAGCTCAAATCTTGAGGCGATCACGTCGGCGACTTTAATGGCATCCCTGGAAGGCGACAGCGTTTCGGCCCGGGATCGTCCGCGATTCGCCGCCGCGATGGATGCGCTATCGAGGGCGGCTTTTCAGGCCTACCGCTCACTGGTCTATGAGACCGACGGCTTTTCCGTCGTGTTCAAGCAGATGACCCCGCTGCGGGAAATCGCGGAATTGAAGATCGGCTCGCGGCCCGCGTCGCGGACCAATTCTGATCGCATCGAAGACCTGCGGGCGATACCGTGGGTGTTCAGCTGGGCGCAGGCACGCGTCATGTTGCCGGGCTGGTATGGCGTGGGTCAGGCACTGCGATCCTTCGGCGACACCGCTCTGCTTCGAGAGATGGTCGATGCGTGGCCGTTCTTCCGGGCCACGCTGGATAACCTGGAGATGGTGCTGTCGAAGTCCGACATGAGCATCGCTTCGCGCTATGCCGGCCTGGTCGAGGATCGCACTCTGGCCGAGAACATCTTCGGGCGCATCCGCGACGGCTGGTCGGCGACGCACGATGCGCTGCTTTTTGTCACCGGACAAACGCACCTGCTGCAAAAGCATCCTGCACTCAATGCAGCTATTCGTCTGCGGCTGCCTTACATTGAGCCGCTGAACTGGTTGCAGGTGGAGCTGCTCAAGCGCCATCGGGCGGGCGAGAAAGATCCGCGCATCCGCGAAGGCCTGCAGCTTTCGATCAACGCCATTGCCACCGCTCTGCGAAACAGCGGCTAGAGCGGGCGGCCCGCGACGAAAGCACCGGCGGCCTGTTTCAACCTTGTGCCTTCATCCTGGCGCCACAGCCGCGCGGAAGCTGTTTGCCACCAGCGCGTGGATTCCGTTCCAGCAGATCTGAACGCCGATACACAAAAGGATGAACGCCGACAGCCGCACGACCACACTGGTTCCCGTGGCGCCGAGTTTCTGCAGGATTCGATCGGCGTAGCGGTAGCACAGATAGACACCGACAGCCACGATCAGAATGCCGACCACATGCGCCAACGCCGTCGCCAGCAGCGCGCGAATGCCCGCCGGCGGATTGGCGCCGAGGGTCAGGGCCACCGAGATCGAGCCGGGTCCGACGGTCAGCGGCATGGTCATCGGATAGAAGGCGCGCTGGCTCAGATCGTCGGGTCTGGGGTCGTCGGGCCCGGCCGCGGGCGGCCCGATGCGCTGCAGCGCCGGCGGCGAATTGGGGCTGTTCAGCAGCGACCAGGCGACGGCGCAGACCACGATACCGCCTGCGACCTGCACCGTCGGAATCGACAAGCCGAAGAGATCGAGCACATAGGCGCCGATCAACGCCGAGGCGATCAGCAGCAGAAAGCTGTTGATCGCGACCGCCTTCGCCATCCGGCTGCGCTCATCGTGGGTGAGGCTCGCGGTCATCGCCAGATAGATCGGCGCGCCGCCGAGCGGATTGACGATCGGCAACAACGCGCCCACCGCCAGCAGCACCACCGCGACGAAATGCAGCAGCGCATTGAAGATCGTGGCAACCTGCATGGCGCTCTCCTTTCCGGCCCCGGCATGACAAGCCAGGGTCGGGCCGCTAGACTTTAGCGCAATCGAGGGGGACTGTTCTGCCGGGCCCGGCTGTTGCGCGCGGGACGCAGCGGCGGGCCGAATCGCTGCCTGCGCTTGTTTTTGTGCTGCTTCGGCCCCATCTGTTTGATTCCGTCAGGAGGGTGCCATGCAGGAAATAAGACGCAGCGCTGAGCGAGGTTTTGCCGATCACGGCTGGCTCAAGTCGTTCCACACCTTTTCGTTCGCCGACTACTTTGATCCGAAGCACGTGGATTTCGGTCCGCTGCGTGTAATCAACGAGGACCGCGTGCAGCCGGGCGCGGGCTTTGGCACGCACGCCCACCGCGACATGGAGATCCTCACCTATGTGCTGTCGGGCGCGCTGGCGCACAAGGATTCAATGGGCAACGGCTCGACCATTCGCCCGGGCGACGTGCAGCGCATGAGCGCGGGCCGGGGCGTGCAGCACAGCGAGTTCAACGCCTCGAACAGCGAGCCGGTGCATTTTCTGCAGATCTGGATTATGCCGGACGTGCGCGGCATCGAGCCCGGTTATGAGGAGCGGCACTTCAGCGCGCAGCAGCGGCGCGGCCGGCTGCGCCTGATCGCATCCCCGGATCGTGCGGATGGATCGGTGTTGATTCATCAGGACGCGCGAGTCTATGCCGGCCTGTTCGACGGCGGCGAGAGTGCTAGGCTCGAGATCGAGCCGGGCCGCCGCGTCTATGTGCATGTCGCACGCGGGCAGATCAATGTCGCCGGCGTGGCGCTGGCGAGCGGTGACGCGCTGAAGCTCACCGACACGACGACACTGCTGCTGCAAGACGCTCGCCAGGCCGAGGTGCTGGTATTCGATCTGCCGGGCGCGGCGTCGGCTGCCGGGCGAAACTGAGTGCGGATGATTGCCCACCGGGGGTGGGTCGCACCAGGGCGCTTAGGTCGCGCGCCTGCTCCTGGTTGAAGACGACCTGATGATCGGCCGCAGTCTTCAGCGGGGGCTGAAGCAGGACGGCCACGGCTGCCCTGATCAGCTCGATGTCGCAGCTGCGGCAGCTGGTGGCGCGGGACAGCCAGCACCTCGCGCTGCTCGTGCAGCGCGAGGATGCCAGGATCCTTGTGCCAATCGATCTCGGCTAAAAGTCCCGCCATCGCCACAGCTGCATTCGCCGCCTCAGCCGCGCCTGAGCCGTTCAGCCATGGTCGCGGCCTGGGGGAGGGCGACGTCGCCCGGAAAGTGCTCGGCGGAGCCGATCAGCAGGGTTTGGGCGGTGCTCCGATCGCCGGCCAGGCGCGCCAGCTCGGCGACGCGCAGGGTCTCGGCGCCTGATCGCGGCCGAAACGAAGGATCGGCGGCCAGGCAGCACTGCACCAGCCGGGTGACCCGCGCATTGTCGCGAGCGAGAGCCCGCGTAATGTAATCCTGGGCCAGGCGCGAGGCCAGCCGGGGGTTGTCGAGCTTAGCGAGGCGCTCGAGCAGCCAGTCATAGAACTCGAAGGCGTAATCATGGACGGCCACTTCACGCTCGATCGTCTGCCACGCGGCGGCCAGATTGCCGCCGCGCGCCTCGCCGTAGATGGTGTCCATGAACCGGGCGCGCTCGCGATCGAGCCGCTGCTGCGCTCGTGCGGCGCGCCGCTCCGGCGTGTCGATGGCTTCGTGGCCGAGCGCCGTGCGCTGCTCATACAGGCTGCCGCCGATCAGCGAGAACACGGACAACCAGGCGAACTGTGCCGCCGGGATCAGTAGCCGCGACGGCAGCACCGAGCGACCGGCGAGCACGGAACTCAGCTAGTGGGCCAGCAGCCGCAGTGCACCGTAAACCACGAGCACGATCAGCAGTTGCAGCAGCGGCCGTTGCTCGTTCGCCGGATTGAGCATTTCGATCGCCAACACCGGGGGCTCGCGCGCGCCGTTGGCGATCTGCTCGAGCAGAACGTAGGCATAGTTGAACAGCCAGGTCAGCAGCACCAGCGCCAGCAGAATGCCGGGCAGTCCGGCTTGCTCAGCGAACAGGAAGCCCAGGCTCAGGGCGGCAATGAAGATCAGGACCGTGGGGCGCGCGGGCAACAGCAGATAGCGCACGAAGTTCAGCATCGACATGGGACTGGCATTATCCGCTTCCGCCCGCCGCCAGGTGGCGCCCGCGCCGACTACTGCGCAGCGGTGAAGGTCGCTATGCTCGCCCCACGAGGCAGCGACCGTGCCACCGACCGCGCCACCGACCGCGCCACCCACCGCGCCACCATCGCAGCGAGGCCGACATGGATCTGGAACTCTCGGGCAAGCGCGCCTTTGCCGCCGAGCGTGCGCGCGTCGCGATCAACTACGTCGTGCATACGGAGCAGACCGCGCAATTGGCCGACCGGCTGCGCGCGGGCGGGACCGAAGTGCTCGCCCTCGAAGCCGACGTCAGTCGGGCCGATGCAGTCGCCGCGATGTTCCAGAGGATCGATGCCGCCTGGGGCGGCTACAGCGTCTACACGGCCAGCGCGGCCGGCAAGCACGATTTGATCAGCAAGATCGCGATCGGTCGGATCGGAGAGCCGGAAGACGTGGCGGGGATGGCCGTGGCGCTGGCATCCGATGTGGCCAGCTGCTGGTGTTCTTTGGCTTGTCGATGGTGATTGCGTTTTTTGCCCGGGGCAGCGTGCTCGCGACGCTGCTGCCATCAGCGGCGTTGCGGCGCTTTCTGGCCGGCGGCTGCTTCGGCACGGTTGGAGCGCTGATCACGATCTCGCCACTGGGCCGCATCAGCGGTGCGCACATCAACCCGGCCGTCAGTTTCGCGTTCCGGCTCGAAGCCAAGCTCGCCTGGCGCGATACCCTCGGTTATGTTCTGGCGCAATCGCTCGGAGCGGTGCTCGGTGCCTGGCCGCTGCTGGTCTGGGGGGCGACGGGCCGCAGCGTGCAGTACGGCGCGAGCACCGTGGGCGCCGGTGTATCCACCCGGGTCGCGCTCGCGGGGGAAGTGCTGGCCACGGGCGCGCTGGTGCTGGCGATATTCATCACCGCCGCGCACGCGCGCACGCGGCAGTTCACGCCGTGGACCCTTCCGCCGCTGTTTGCCCGGCTGGTATGGTGGCAAGGGCCGTGGTCAGGGGCAAGCACCAATCCGGCGCGCAGCCTGGGTCCGGCGCTGCTGACCGGGCAATGGAGTCAGTTCTGGATCTACGTGCTCGGGCCGCCGCTTGGCGCGGCGTTGGCGATCGCGGTGCTGCGGTACGAAGTGCTCGGCCAGCATCGCGTTCAGGTCGCGCGGCTGTTTCATTTCTCATGAGTGCGGACAGGCACCTGGGGCTGGCGATCGCGCTGCTGCTGGTGGCCGCAGTCTGGCTGGCCACGCTCGCCGCCGATCGCACGCCGCTCCCGAAGCCGCTCGACGCTGCACCGACGCAATTCTCCGGCGAACGCGCCCGGGCGCTGCTGCAATACCTGGTGGGGGATGATCGGCCGCACCCGCTCGGCAGCGCTGCCAACGCGCAGCTGCGCGAGCGCATCGTCAGCGTGCTGCGCGGCCTCGGCCTTACGCCTACGCTGCAGAGCGGCTTCATGGTCTGCACTTCATACGGCGTGTGCGGCATGCCGACCAATATTCTCGCGCGCATTCAGGGATCGGATGCCGCCAGCGATCGCGCGGTATTGCTGGTGGCGCATTACGACTCGGTGGCGGCCGGGCCCGGCGCTTCCGACAATGGCGCCGGCGTCGCCGCAGTGCTCGAGATCGGCAGAATCCTGCAACAGCTGCCGCGGCCGCGGCAGTCGATCATTCTGCTGCTCGACGATGGCGAGGAGGTGGATCTGCTCGGTGCCCAGGCCTTCGTTCAGCATCACCGCTGGGCAGCCACGGTGACAGCGGCGGTGAATCTCGACGCCCGGGGTACCTCGGGGCCCAGTCTGATGTTCGAGACCGGCAGCGCGAATCGTTGGCTCATGAGCCTGTACGCGAAGGCGGTCGCACGGCCGTTGGCCAACTCGGTGTACTACGCGGTCTACAAGCGGCTGCCGAACGACACCGACTTCACTATTTTCAAGGCCGCGGGCTATCAGGGCTTCAATTTCGCGTTCATCGGCGATGTGGCGCATTACCACACGCCGCTCGACAACTGGCAGCACGCCGATGCCGGCAGCATGCAGTATCAGGGCGACAACGCCTTATCGACACTGCTGGCGCTGGCGAATGCCGGTGCAGAGCCGCCGCCGTCCGGCGAGGCCGTGTATTTCGATGTGTTCGGCCGGCTGCTGGTTCACGTACCGCAGGCGTGGGTATTGCCGGCTGCGCTGATTGCGCTGTTACTGACGATGATCGCCGGCGCGCGACTGCTGCATCTGCGGCTGCTGAGCTGGCAGGCACTGCTGTGGGGCATGGTCGGTCTCGGTGCCGCGCTGCTGATCGGCGGTGTTGCCGCCGCCGCGCTCATGGGACTGCTGCGCGCGATTGGTGCGGTCGGCGCGGGCGGCGCGGCCGCCGAGGTGGCGCACCCCTGGGCGCTGGAGCTGAGCTTTGCTTCGCTCGCGTTTTGCGTCACGGCACTCATCGGCTCGCGGCTGCAGCGTCGCGCGGGCTTCTGGGGCTTGTGGTGCTCGGGGACGGTGCTGTGCGCGCTGCTGGCGGTGGTGCTCGCGCGATGGCTGCCCGGTGCCAGTTATCTGGCGCTGCTGCCTGCGGTCGCGGCGCTGCTGGCGCTGATCCCGGCAATGCGGGCGGACATCGGATGGGGCGTGCGAGCCGCGTGGCTCACGAGCGCCGAACTCGCCGCCCTTGCGGTGTGTATGGTCAGCTTCGTGCTGGTGCTGCCGATCGCCCTGCCGCTCTATTGCGCGCTCGGCGGCGACGGCCTGCCGCTGCTGACGCTGCTCCTCATTTACGGCAGCTTCAGTCTGGCGGCCCTGCTGGCGCTGGCCGGGCGCGGCTTGCAGCAGATGCTGATCGTGGCCGCTGCGCTGTGCTTGGGCGCAGGCCTGGTCGCCGCCACGCTGCTGCCCCGCTATAGCGCCGAATCGCCGCAGCGGCTCAATCTGCGGTATTACTTCGATGCCGACACGCAGCGAGCTCAATGGCTCGCGCACCCGGTATCCGGTCTGCTGCCCGCGCCGTTGCTGCACGCGGCCCCATTTGCTCTGAGCGCGCAACCGGTGTTCGCCTGGACTGAGCCGATGTGGGTCGCCGCGGCACCGCTGCTGCCGATGTCAGCGCCGCAGCTGAGCATACTGAGCGTCGTACGCGCAGCGCCACAGGTGCGCTATCGCATCCATATCGGTTCTGCGCGCGCGGCACCGGTCATCGCCCTGGCGTTTCCGCCCGAGGCCAAGGTCAAGTCGGTGCAACTCGAAAGCAATGCGGCGCCGGAACTGGCGGCCACGCCACGGCGGTTGGGCAATGGCTGGTCGCAGTTGCGGTTGTTCAGCGTGCCGTCGCAAGGGCAGGACCTGAGCTTCGATGCATCCGAATCCGCCTTCGAATTGAAGCTGCTGGACGAAAGCCCCGGTCTACCGGCGCAGGGGGCATGGCTGCAGCGTTCGCGGCCGCGCGTTGCCGTGCCCTCGCAGGACGGCGATGTCACGATCGCGATGCGCGGCTATCGGCTGCAGCCGTAGACCATGTCGGCGCGAGGCACGAGCCAATCGCGCTCGTGCCTCGCGCC
>JBEKRP010000052.1:0-16802 GCA_049518595.1 Steroidobacteraceae bacterium | reverse complement strand
CGCAGTACCGGCAGACTGTCGTCGACGAACAGGCTTCGCGCCGGATCGAATTGTTCCACCTTGGCCAATTCGCGCCAGAACTTCACCTGTTCCTTGGGCGCGCCAAAGCTATGCGCGCTGAAGCCGGCGTCAAAGTGGCTGATCACCTGGGTGCGCGCATCCTTGATTGCGAGCGTGGTCGGATGCGCATTGGTCACCAATACCAGCCGCTTGCCCATGGCGCGCACCCGGCCGAGGAACTCGCGCGCTCCCGGCAGCCAGCGGATGTGGTGCGCATCGATGTGCTTGAGCGCGGCGATGTCGAGCTCGAGCTCGCGGCTCCAGTAATCGATGCAATACCAATCCAGCGTGCCCTCGCGCGCGCGAAAACGCGGCTGCAGCTCGGCCAGCGCCTGATCCGGGCTCATCGAGCGCGCCCGCGCCCAGGCTTCCGGCACCCGTGTCCGCCAGAAGTGATTATCGAAGGCCAGATCGAGCAGCGTGCCGTCCAGATCGAGCAGCACGGTCTCGATCCGCGCCCACTCGGACGGGCTCAGAGCCGGGGCATTCACCGGGCCATTCGCGGTGGCATTCATGCGGTCGGATATCATAGAGCCTATGGCGGAGCCGAACGCATGAGTCTGAGTCCCGGGCAGCTGTCAGCGTGGCTGCCCGCGGTGATGGCTATCGCCGATCAGGCAGGCCGCGAGATCATGCGCATCTACGAGGCCGGTTTCAGTGTGACGCTCAAGGACGACAGCTCGCCGCGTACCGAAGCCGATCTCGCGGCGCAACGCGTGATCGACGCCGGACTGCGCAACCTGACGCCGCAATGGCCGATGCTCGGGGAGGAATCGCTGCCCGACGCATTCGCGCAGCGGCGAGCCTGGCAAACGCTCTGGCTGGTCGATCCTCTCGATGGCACGCGCGAATTCGTCAAGCGCAACGGCGAGTTCAGCGTGAATATTGCGCTGGTGGAAGACGGCGAACCGGTGCTCGGCGTGGTATTGGCGCCGGCCCGTTCGGTGCTGTATGCGGCGGCGCGCGGCGGCGGCGCCTTCCGGCGCGACGCGGATGGCGCTCGCACGCCAATCCATGTCCGGCTTCCGGCCTCGCAGCCGCTGCGGGTGCTCGGCAGTCGCTCGTATGGCGATGCGCTGCTGGACCGCGTGCTGCAGGGTTTGGGTCCGCAGGTGCGCATCAGCCTCGGCAGCGCGCTGAAATTCGGCCTGCTCGCCGAGGGCGGCGGCGACCTGTACGTGCGCCGCGGCCCGACTTCCGAGTGGGATACAGCGGCCGGACAGGCCGTGGTGCTCGAGGCCGGGGGCAGTGTGGTCGATCTGAGCGGACGGCCGCTGCAATACAATGCCCGCCAGGACCTCACCAACCCGTCTTTCATGGCCTATGGCGATCGCACCCGGGACTGGGTGGCGCTGCTCCGCGGCCTCTGACCGGTCGACAGCCATGATGTACCAGCGCATCGATCTGCACACCCACAGCGACTGCTCCGACGGCGTGCTGGCGCCGGCGGTGCTGGTAGCCCTCGCCGCAGCGCGGCAGGTCGAACTGCTGGCGCTGACCGACCACGATAGCGCCCTGGGCTGTGATGAAGCCCGCGCCGCCTGCGAGGCGCATGGCATCCGGTTCGTGCCGGGCGCGGAGCTGACCTGCCTGTGGCGTGATCGGGAAATTCATGTCGTCGGCCTCAATCTCGATCGCGCGCACCCGCCATTCATCGCACATTGTGCGGCGGTGCTCGAGCTTCGCCGTCAGCGGATCACGGCGATGGCGCAGCGCCTGTCACGCGCCGGCTTGCCGGGCGGTGCGCTCGCGGCCGAGGCACTGGCGGCGGCGGCGCCGACCCGCGCGCATCTGGCGCGTGGCCTGTGCTCGCGAGGCCTTGCCGGCACCGTGCAAGGGGCTTTCAACCGTTGGCTCAAGCGCGGCCGGCCCGGATATGTCGGCGCGCAATGGCCGGAGCTGGCCACGGCGGTGCGGTGCATTGTCGATGCCGCGGGCGTGGCGGTGCTGGCTCACCCACACCGCTACCGGGTGTCCAACGGCGTGCTGCGCGAGCTGGTCGAAGATTTCAAGGCCGCTGGCGGCTCAGGCCTCGAGGTCAGCCTCGCCGGCATGGGCCCGGGCGATGCCGATCGCGCTGCGGCGCTCGCGCGTCGCTTCGATCTTGCCGGCTCGATCGGCTCGGATTTCCACGAGCCGGGGCTGCCATGGCGTCCGCTGGGTCGCTTCGCTAAGCTACCGGATCGGATCATGCCGATCATGGACCGGCTGGGCTTGTAACGGAGCCCTGCAACACAATTGCCTCGGTAGCGGAGTCTGCAGCCGACGGTTACAGGCCGATCAGGGGAATGAGCGATCAGGAAGACAACGTCGACCGCGACCTGTTCCGCAATGTCGAGAAGCTGCGGCAGCTGCGCATAGAGCATCGCGATCTGGACGAGGTGATCTCGCGCCTGTCGATGGATATCCATGTCGATGAGCTGCAGCTCAAACGCCTGAAGAAACGCAAGCTCGCGCTCAAGGACCAGATCATGAAGCTCGAGAGCCAGCTCATACCGGATCTCAATGCCTGAGCCGCATTGGCTGTGATGACGCCCCGCGATGACTCACCGTGATGACGGTCTGTGATGACTGCCTGTGACCACCCCTAGCGGCGGCACGATCCAGTCGTTTCTCGCCATGGCCACTGCCGGCGAGGTTCTGCTGCAGCTCGGCGTGATCGGCATCATCGGCCTGGCCGCGGTGGGCGCCGCGGGTATCGTGCGCCGCTGGCGCAGCCGTCATCTGGCGGTACTGAATCTGCGTGGCGCGCGCGCGCGTCTGATCGAAATCACCCTGATGGAAACTCCCGTAGTGGTGGCGCTGGCTGCCATGCTCGCGGCCCGGACCGTGATCGCAGCCCTCGGCTCGCCGGCGACGCTGCTCGATATCGCCATGCAGCTGGCGACGGCGCTGATTCTGGTGCGGCTGTCGATTTATCTGTTGCGTCTCGCGCTCGGTCCGCGCTCCTGGCTGCGCACCTGGGAGACGCGCCTGACGCTGCTGGTGTGGCTCGCGATATCGTTCCAACTCGTGGGCTGGTTCGACGCCATCCAGAACACGCTCGACGCGATCAATCTGCTGCCCGGCAATGGCCGCTTCACGCTCTGGGCACTGCTCAAAGGGCTGGTGATCATTACCGTGTTCGTGATCGTGACCAGCGTGGTCGCGCGCGCGGCCGAGCGGCGCATCATGCATGTCGAGTCGATCGCGCTATCGACCCGGATCGGCATTACCAAATTCATCTACTTCTTTCTGGTTGGCCTGGGCGTACTGCTCGGAGTCAATGCGGCCGGCGTCGATCTGACGGCGCTGACGGTGTTGACGGGAGCCGTCGGACTGGGACTTGGCTTCGGCCTGCAGTCCATTGCGAGCAATTTCGTCAGCGGCTTCGTGCTGCTGGTGGACAAGTCGATCAAACCCGGCGATGTCATCAGTTTCACCGGCATGCCCGGCACCAGCACCGAGAGCTTCGGTTGGGTCCAGGCACTGCGCGGCCGCTACGTCGTGGTGCGCGACCGTGACGGGGTCGAGACCCTGGTCCCGAACCAGCAACTCATTAACAATCCGGTGATCAACTGGAGCTATTCCGACCGCAAGGTGCGTCTGAAGCTGCCGGTGCGCGTCAGCTACCGCGATGATCCGGAACAGGCACTGGCAGTGCTGATGCATGCCGCCGAGGCTAATCCGCGAATTCTGCGCGATCCGCCGCCAGTATCGCGGCTGATGCAGTTCTCCGATCACGGCATGGATCTCGAGCTGCGCTTCTGGATCGCCGACCCGGAAGCCGGCGTCAACAACGTCCGCTCCGACGTCAATCGCGCCATCTGGCGGCTGTTTCGCGATGCGGGTATTACCATCCCGGTCGCCCAGCGGGAAGTCTACGTTCGGCACGGCGAGCCGCTGCCGTGAGGCACATCGCGGCGATCCCCGAACAGGATCTTCAGTTCCAGTTCGTGCGTGCGTCGGGGCCGGGCGGCCAGAATGTCAACAAAGTCGCGACCGCGGCGCAGCTGCGCTTTGATCTGGCCGGCACGCGGGCGCTCGCGGCGCCGGTCAAGGCGCGATTGCGCGCGATCGCCGGCAGCCGCGTGACCGCCGACGGCACGCTGCTGATTATGGCGCGCAACCATCGAACCCAGGAGGGCAATCGGCGCGAGGCGCTCGCGCGCCTCGAAGAGCTGATCGTGCGCGCCAGCGTCGAGCCGAAAAAACGCCACGCGACGCGCCCGACTCTGGGCTCGCGACAGCGGCGCCTGGATCACAAACGCGAGCGCCAGCAGCTCAAGCGGCTGCGGGGCCGCGTTGCCGACGACTGAACGGCCAGCGCCGGATGCCACCAGCACGCGTGCATTGCTTCCCGGCGGTGATCGGCGCCGACACCAGGATCCTGATCCTGGGCAGTATGCCCGGGGTGGCCTCGCTCGGCGCGCAGCAGTATTACGCGCATCCGCAGAATC
This sequence comes from Steroidobacteraceae bacterium, assembly GCA_049518595.1. Classification (GTDB taxonomy): domain Bacteria; phylum Pseudomonadota; class Gammaproteobacteria; order Steroidobacterales; family Steroidobacteraceae; genus FEN-1191. The sequence goes on along the minus strand of JBEKRP010000052.1, from coordinate 12,303 downwards.
AATTCTGGAAGATCGTGGGCGCGATCTGCGGCGCTGGCCCCGAGCTGCCCTATGAGCAGCGCCTGCAGGCCCTCCTGGGCCAGGGCCTGGGCCTGTGGGACGTGCTGCAATCCTGCGTGCGTGGCGGCAGCCTCGATACCGCAATCGAACTTCATTCGGCGGTGGCCAATGATCTGTTGCCGCTGCTGCTGCGCTCCGGCGCCGTCACACGTTTGTGCTGCAACGGCGGCACAGCCTATAGGGCATTGCAGCGCCATTTCGGCCAGCGCCTCGCGTGCGAATTCCCGCACATCGATATCCGTCGCCTGCCTTCAACCAGCCCGGCCAACGCCAGCTGGAGCTATTCCCGCAAGCTCGAGGCCTGGAGTCAGGCGCTTCGCGACAGACGGGCTCCAAGACCGGTTTGAGCGTTGCACTGGCGGGCTCTTGGCCAGCACCGACACATCAGGCCAGTTCGGCCCAATGCCTGCGCGCTAGCCGTGGGTGACCTGCAGAATGCTATGGCGAATCTGCTCCGACAGCACCAGCTGGGCCTCAGTCGCCACCCGGATCAGCACGTCATCGAACAGCAGCCGGCCCGTATCACCGGTGCGCACCACGCCGCGAGCGCGCAGCACATCGATGAAGTTCTCGAACAGGCTGGGGTCGAAGAACTCCGGTGAATTGAAGCCATAGAGCATGGTCATGCGTTGAGCCATGAGCTGGCAGCGCTCTTCGAGCAGCGTCTGCGTGATCTCGCCGCTGCCGGCTCGCACCAGCAAGGCGATCGCGAGGTAGTAGCGCTCGATGGTCTGGATCGTGGTTTGCGCCAGCAATGACAGCTGCATCGCGGCCTCCGACGTCGGCGCCGGCCGGCGCCACATCTGCGAATCGCCGCTGCCTTCGAGCAGGCCGAGCGAGGCGAGCGCGGCGAGCGAGCGCTCAACGATGCTGTCCAGCTCCTCTTCCGTCCAGCGCATAAACAGTTCCGCCGCCACGTATGGATAGATGCGGGCCGCGAGTCGCTGCACGTCTTCCGTGCGCATGACCGCGTTGGCGAGAAAACAGCAGGCGATCAGCGACGGCATCGCGAACAGATGCAGCACGTTATTACGGTAGTAAGTCGCGAGCACGGCATGCTCCGGACTCATGCGCACGATGTCGCCGGCCCGGTGGCGCTCACGCGTGATGATCTTCAGCATCACGCCGTAATCGACCACCTCGACCGCGCTCTGGCGGGTCACCGTCACTCGATCGCCATAGGGAATTGCCGCCAGCACGGCCTTCATGGTTTCGATCTGACGCAGCAGATCGGCCTCGAGCATCGACTGGCGCGGAGTTGCCAGCAGCACCAACGCCAACATATTGATTGGGGTCACGGTGGCCGCGGAGTTGATGTGACGCATGATCGTCAGCGCCAGCTCGTCGACCAGCGCGCCGACCCACGGTGGCCGGTTCTGATCGTCGAACACGGTACTACGCCAGTCAGGAGCATAGCGATCAACCAGCGTGTCGAGATAGATCGGCTCACCAAGATTGACGTGCACGTTACCGAAGCGCTGGCGCAGCCGCCCAAGGGTGCGCAGCAGACCTAAAATCGATTCCTTCTCCTTCGGCCGGCCCGACAGCTCGCCGATGTAGGTCGGGCCTTCGACGATGCGCTCGTAACCGAAATAGACCGGCACGAATACGACCGGACGCCGGGGCTCGCGCAGGTAGCTGCGCACCGTCATCGACAGCATGCCGGTCATCGGCGGGCGCAACCGGCCGGTGCGGCTGCGCCCGCCTTCGATGAAATACTCGATCGAATGACCGCGCGCCATCATCGCCGCGAGGTATTTCATGAACACGACGGTGTAGAGCGAATTGCCGCGGAAACTGCGGCGGACGTAGAACGCCCCGCCCTTGCGCAGGAAGCGGCCGACGATCGGCAGGTTCAGGTTCAATCCGGCCGCGATGTGTGGCACCGCGTAACCGCGCTGGTAGATGGCGTAGGACAGCAGCAGGTAGTCCATATGGCTGCGATGGCAGGGCACATACACGATCTCGTTGCCCTCGGCGACCTGCTGCAGGGTGTCGACGTGCTGGAACTCGATGCCGTCGTAGAGCCGGTTCCACAGCCCCCTGAGCGCAAGCGACATGAAGGTCACGAACACGGGCGAGTAATTGGCGGCAATCTCATTCGCATAGCGCCGCGCCTCGAGCAGCACGGCGCGACGGGTGCGCTTATCTCGCTCGCGCAGCTCCTGCGCCACCGCCGCACGCACCGCACGCGTGCGCAGTACCGCGGCCACAATCGTGCGCCGGTGCGACAGGTCCGGTCCGAGCCGCGCCGTACGCAGCCGGGCGAACTGATTGCGCAACTGCCGGGTGACGCGTCTGCCGGTCAAGGCCGTGTCGGCATCGTCCTCCAGCAGGCTGCGCAGCGACATCGGTTCGCCCAGTTGCACGGTGGTGTTGCGCCCATTGAACAGCACCGTGAAGAAACGGTGCACGCGGCTGCCGATGACCCAGTGCTCGGACAGCAGCAGGCGTATCAGCGAGCGCTCCTTTGAGGGCGCGCGACCCCAATAGACCGCGGCCGGCACCAGGCTGACGTCGAGGCCGGGATCGCGTCTGAGTGCTTCGATCAACGCCAGCAGCAGCTCGGGCGGCCGCCGATCCATCCGCGTACGCCACAGCCCGACGCTTGTCGTCAGTGCGAACGATGAGCGGACGTTGCGCAACTGCCGCGCCAGCAGGCGGCGGCCAGGCCGCGGCAACCGCTCGCGCACGCAAACGTTCTGCAGTACCGCCAGGTCGATGGGGCTGCGCCGCTCGAGCACATAGCAGATCGACACCGCGCGACCGGCCAGGCGCGCCGGCGCATCTTCCGGCCGCAGCGTCGCGCGCACCCACAGGGCGAGCACTCTGCGCAGTACACCCTGCATGGCGCTAAGTCGAGCCGCGCTCGGGCGGCAGATCCAGGGCTATCAGGAAATACTCGAACAGGTACTTGATGAAGCGCAACTGTTCATGCAGCTGGTGGTCCGCATCGACCAGATGTACCGACGCGCCATATTCGCGCCCGAAGCGGATGCTGTGCTCGATCGGCACGATCTGATCGCGCCAACCATGCACGATGGCCGCGGGACAGTCGAGCAGCCGCTCGCGCAGCGGCGGCAAGCCTTCCATGTAGAGCGCCGGGGCCATAAGAAAGGCGCCGCGAGCGTGCAGCAGCGAGGCTGCCGCCACCGTAACATAGCCGCCGAGACTCGACCCGACCAGCACCAGATCGCCCGACAGCGTCTTGCAGACTTCGATCAGCTTGTCAATGCGCCCGCGAGGCGTTTCGATGCCACGATAGTCGACCGACTCGACATCATAGCCCTCGCCGCGCGCGACATCGGCCAACGCCGTGATTTTTCTGCCCCACGGAACGCTGTCCTTGCCATGCGAGAACACGACGTAGCGATTCGCCATCCTGAGTTTTCCCTTCCACTCGATCCACCGCGCATCAGATCGCCGCCGCGGATCATACTCCTGGACCCTTGAGGCGCGATTACAACTCTAATAAAGTCCCGCGACCGCCCGCCACTGTCGCCGGTGTTACCCGCCAATCGGAGGCCACATTATCAGCATCGAATCGCGTGCGGCACGCCCGCAGCTTGACTGGCTGACGCTCGCGCCCAGTGCACCGCCAAGCCAAGCGCTGCGCCGCTATGAGCGTTCGCAACGCTCGGTCCTGGGCAGGTGGCGCTTCGCGCGCACCGCCCGTATGCGCACGCCGCTGCTGGCGGCGCTGCAGGCGCGGTTCGCAGAGCTGCGTGTCGGTCTGTGTCGGACCGAGATGCGCGCGCATCGACGTGTCTGTTCGGCCGATGGCGCCGTCGATCCCATGGCCATCAGTGCGCTCGCACAGCTGGCGGCCATCATGGTGATCGAGGTCAGCGTGCCGGAGGGTGTGTCCTGGGCGGCGCGCGGCCTGACGGTCGAGCATCTGCGCCGCGTCGATTGCGCCGTGGTTGCGCTGGCGCGTCTGGACAAGACCGATTGGGCCGAGAGCGGACTGGTCGGTGTCCCGGTGACGATCAGCGATGCCGCGGGGATCGAGGTCGCGCGTGCGGTCGTCAGCTTCGCGGTGGCAATGCGTAGCGATTGACGCTGACCGCACGCACGCTGCTGGCGCCCGGCTCGTGAGTCACGAGGCAGGTCTGAAAGTCGGCCGGCCGTGAGGTGGCGAAGCCGAACAGCAGCTGGAATCGTCCGGCGGCCACGTGCTCGGCGTCGTTGAGGCGCTGGTCGCAGATCACGAAGTATTTCTCCTCGGCGCTGCGTCCCACGAACGCGCCCTCTTCCTCGAGCGCCTGGAAGAATGCGGTCACCTGCGAGCGCACATGGGCCCACAGGGCCGCTCCCGGCTCCTCGTAGACCACCCAGCGCGTACCGCGCTCGACACTGGTCATGACAAACAACGCCAGGCGCCGGATTGCGAGCTCACGCCAGTCACTTTTGGCGGCCGCTTCCGCCACCAGTGTGCGCAGGCTGATTCGCGGCGGCGGCACGGCGCGCGCCGCCACGCGCTCCGACTGCAGCAGGTTCACGCCTGCCTGCGATAGCCGGATGTGGTCCAGGTCGGTGGCACCGGTGGCGACCCGCAATGCCGGCCGCAACAGCGCTTCCTGTCCCTTGCCCTCCGACCACACGGGACCGCTCCGATCCAGACGCGCCAGCAGGCCGGCGGCGGCGGCGGCCGAGCCGAACACCTCGTGGCGGCCGCGCAGCCGATCGAAGGCCAGCACGCGCGGATAGAACATGAGCGCGTCCTCGCTGTACAGCGGCCAGTTGCGCAAAGCGTCGATCGCCGCCGCCGCATCGCTCCAGGCGCTTGGTGGATCGAGCAGCAGCATCGCCTGACGCTGGCGGCAGATTCGCAGCGCCACCAGCAACGCTGGCAGGCCCGTGTCGACTTCGCGCGAAAGCGGCGGCACACATAAAAAATTAAACGGCTCGGCGCCCAGCAGCGCGAACAGCCCGCCGCCGCTCTTGGCATCACCGATGACGTCGTAATTAGTCAGCGTATCGCCATCATCGCCATCGCCGTTCGACATGACATAGCCCACCGCGGCCGCGGGCGGTACACCGCGGGTGCGATCGGGCCGCTGCCGCGGCAGCACCCCGCGTGCACGTACCAGGCGCGACCCGGTCAGCATGACCGCGACGCTGCGGTCGGCCCCGGTGACAATCGACAGGCGGCGGAATATCTCCTGGTCTTCGATGAACTCGGATCCCGGCGCGCGGATGCGCTGGATCACGAGATTGAAGCGATCGGTCTCGGCCGCGGCAATGCCGTCATAGTCGACGGAGGCCCGCAGAAATTCGCGCGTCCCGGGCCACAAGCCGACCAGAGTCAGGTGGGCTGCGCCTGCCGGCAGCGTCAGGGTGGGAGCATGGCCACCATTGCAAACGCGAACTACGATGGCTTCGCCGCCGCCATTCTGAAAATACTGCTCGACCGCATACGACAGCGTCGAGGGCTGCCACAGGCCACCGAAAACGCGCTGGTATTCGTTGAAGTTGGCGATCGCGATCGGCTGATTGACCGGACCCTTGAGTGCCCGGCCTACGAAAGCGGTGACTGCGGTTGAGGCACGCTTGATCGATGCCTGCGGCCGCAACTGTCTTGCGGTGTCACCGGCGGAAACCACCAGCTCGGCCAAGCCCTACCCTCGAAGCCAAACGCAAATGTAGCACAGCGGCATAGCCGCCGCGCGCGCGCTAAAGCGCAGGCATGCGCTCCGGTGCCGGCGCCGGTGCCGGCGAGGCGCGGCGGCGCTCTTCTTCCTCGGCTGCGCGTTGTGCCTCTTCCTGCTTGCGCGCGATTTCAGCCAGCATGATCTGCAACCACTCGCTGAGCTGCGCCACGGTAGTCAGGTCCCTGGAGCGCGCGCCGAAGGCGCCTGTGCCGTCGTCGGCTCGCGCTCGAGCAGCAGTTGCTTGGCGCTCTTACCATCGGTGCCGGTGTCGTCGATGCCATCCCAATCGGCGCCGGTGGGGATGCGGTTCTCGACCTTGGGCGCCGCCGCCAGCACGGCCTCGATGCTGCTGTCCTCGCCCGTGACCGGCACCGGAATCCCGCGCGGCGCGTGCGTAATGGCCGCGACACTCTGCCAGTCCATCTGGCTGCCGGCTGCCTGCAGCGTCTTCTGGATGTGCGCAGCCAGCGCATGCGACAGCAGCTTCTTCTGCGCGTGATCCCAGTCTCGCGGGTCATCCTCAAGCACGCTATAGGCCTGCAGATAGAGCTGTTGATCGTGCGAGCCGAACAGGAACGGCTGGTTGACCACCCGCACCGGGGTGCCGTTGGTCACCATGGCATAGATCTTCTCGATGTCCTCGGGATACAGGCGGATGCAGCCATGGCTCGAGCGCAGGCCCACGCCATACGGTTTGTTGGTGCCGTGGATCAAATAGCCGCGCCAGCCAAGCGTCAGTTCGAACTTGCCTAAAGGGTTATCCGGCCCCGGCTCGACCACCGCCGGCAGGTCCTCGCCGTTGTCCTTGAAGTGGTCCTTGCGTAACGCAGCCGAGGGCCGCCAGATCGGCTCCTTCACGTGGCTGACGACGGTGGTCGCACCCTGCGGCGTCGACCAGCCGACCTTGCCGATACCGATCGGGTGCGTATAGACAATTTGCGGCTCGCCTTTCTTGTGCGGCGGAAAGTAGTACAAGCGCATCGCGGCGACATTGATGACGATGCCTTCGCGCGGCGCATCGGGCAGTATGAAGCGCGTCGGCATGACGACGCTGCGGCCCGCCCCCGGAAGCCAGGGATCGACGCCGGGATTGGCGCGCACGATCTCCTCATAGCCGACGTTGAAGCGCCGGGCGATATCGGGCAGCGTGTCCTCCGGCGAGGCGATCGTGATCTGCACCGCCCCGACAACGTCATCGTCGGGATTGGTCAGTACGAACTTGTGGGTGTCGACCGGTGCCGCGAGCCGCGACACGGGCGGCGGCGGCGCTTCGACGGCCGGGGCGGGCCTGGGCACCGGATGCGAGCCGATCAATGCACAGCTGGCAAGCGCGCTCAAACCCGCCGCCAAGGCCACGAGCGACGCGCTTCGATGGGCCCATGCAAGCGGCCTTTGGCTATCCGTTCCCCGACTCACCCGCTCGATTCTAGAGGAGTATCGGCTGATTGGGCAGTTCGTTCACCCCCGACCCGCCTGCCGGAAAATGCTGGCCCAATAGCCGTGCGACCCCCGCCACCGCGACCCTTGAGCCCTCACCATAACGCCCGGCGCGGTAGTGAATCTCGACCTCGCGGCAGACCGCCTGCCATTCGGCCTCGCTCACACGTGCGCTGATACCGCGGTCGGCCAGGATTTCCACCGCGCGATCGGCGCGCAGCACGTAGATCAGCACACCGTTATTGGCATGCGTGTCCCAGATGCGCAGTTGTGCGAACACCTGCACAGCCCGCTCGCGCGGCGTCACGTTGTGCCACAGCGCCGCCAGCGGCAGCGCGGTTTCGACGACGAAACGAATCTCGCCGGAATGCTGTGCCTCGGCGGCGCCGATCGCCGTCTCGATCTGCGCCAGCACGGCCGGCGAAAACAACACGCGGGTGCGCGCCGCGGTGCTGAACAAGTGCCGGAGCAGGCGTTCGAACTTGTTCATCACCAGCTCCCCGAAGCCCCGCCGCCGCCGAAGCCGCCGCCGCCGCCGCTAAAGCCACCGCCCCCAAGTCCGCCGCCAAGGCCTCCGCCCAAGCCACCGCCCAGGCCACCGAATGGACCGCCAAAACCGCCGCCACCCGAACTCCAGCCGCCGCCGGCCGCGCCCAGGAGCAGGGCGAGCAGGGACGACACGACGGCGGCGCCGATGGCGATCCCGAGTACCTGGGTGACCAGGAACACCACCAGTCCGATGGCACCGCCCGTCAGCACCGCGCCCGCGGTGCGGCCGAACATTCCGCGCAGAATGCTCGAGCCGAACAAGAAGCCAATAATCAGATACGGCAGCAAGCTCCAGTTCCGCGTGCCATGGTGCTGCCAGGTCCGGTCGGGCGGCGGCAGCTGTTCGCCATCGATCAGACGCATCATCTGATCGACTCCGGCGTTGATCGCGGCGTAGTACTGCCCCTGGCGCAGCAGCGGCACCATCGTGTCTTCGATGATGCGGTTCGAAGCCGCGTCGGTGAGCACGCCCTCCAGACCATAGCCGTTCTCGATCCGCAGCTTGTGATCGTCCTTGGCGAGGATCAGCAGTGCGCCGTCATCGACCTTCTTGCGCCCGAGCTTCCAGGCATCGGCGACGCGGATCGAATACTGCTCGATCTCCTCCGGTTGGGTCGTCGGCACCAGCAGCACCGCAATCTGCGCTCCCTTGCGAGCCTCGAAGTCCGCCAGCTTCTGCTCCAACTCGGCTTGTTGACCGGCGGTCAGCGTTCCGGTCAGATCGGTGACCCGCGCCTCGAGCTTCGATACCGGCTGCAGCGTCTGCGCGGCGGCCACGCTGAGCGCGGCGCCGAGAACCAGCGCCGTCGCAGCCATCAGCAGGCGCATTGCGGACTCCCTGAAGAACTGACAGCGGTATCGCCAGTGGTGCGGCGCTCGACGCGCTCGCGCGCTACTGCGCCGGTGCGCCCGCGGCGGCAGGCGCTGCGCCCGCAGGCGCGCCGCTGTTGCCGAAGTCCACGGTTGGGGGCCGCGAGATCTGCGCTTCGTTCTGCACCGTGAAATTCGGCTTCACCGAATACTTGAAAATCATCGCGGTGATGTTGGTCGGAAACGAGCGCAGGGTCACGTTGTAGTCCTGCACCGCCTGGATATATCGATTGCGCGCCACGGTGATGCGATTCTCCGTGCCCTCGAGCTGGGCCTGAAGATCGCGAAAATTCTGATCCGATTTCAGCTGCGGATAGTTCTCGCTGACCGCAATCAGACTCTTCAGCGCCTGCGACAGCTGCCCCTGCGCGGCCTCGAATTTCTGAAATGCCTGCGGGTCGTTGACCAGCTCCGGTGTCGCCTGAATGCTGCCGACCTTGGCGCGCGCCTCGGTGACGCCGATCAGCACCTTCTGCTCCTGTGCCGCAAAACCCTTGACGGTGTTGACCAGGTTCGGCACCAGATCGGCACGGCGCTGATACTGGTTGACCACTTCCGACCAAGCCGCCTTGACCGCCTCATCTTGCTGCTGAATGCGGTTGTAACCGCAGCCGCTCGCCAGCAGTGCGCCGGCTAATATCAAACAGGCCTTGAGCGTGCGCATTCGAATCAAGCCTCCGCGGGTGACAGTGCCGCCTACAATGGCGGCGCGTTTGAGGTTTTCAACAGCTGTCGCAAGATCTTCACACGTTCCGCGGGCGCAGGATACCTTACGATCGCCTGACCGATCGCCTGACCGATCGCCGAGCCCATGGCGCCGCGATGGCTGACATCGTCCGGGAGTGGAAAAAAAACGCCCCGGCGTGTAGCCAGGGCGAGTGAAGCGGGCGGCCTGCTATTTCAGTGCGGCCCGCCCAGGGGATTTCAAAGTGCGCCGGCGGCGGCGATAAAATAAACGGGGCAACGACCGCCGCCGATCAAAGCCTAGGCCAGGCGCGGCAGCGGGGCTGTGAGCTGCTGCTCAGTTTGGTGCCAAGCGCCAGGGTGGGAGCGAAGCCTGAGGGATTTCAAGGAATTAGAGCATGGGGCGCAATCGCAACCGTGAGCAACCCGGGTCGAAATACATCACCGCCGCCGGCGCGGCGCGTCTGCGTGCCGAGCTCGATGAGCTGTGGCGTCGAGAGCGGCCGCAGGTGACCGCGGCGGTCGCAGCCGCCGCGGCGCAGGGCGACCGGTCCGAAAACGCCGAATACACCTACGGCAAACGCCGGCTGCGCGAGATCGATCGGCGGGTCCGATTCCTGCGCTCCCGTCTCGACGGCATGATCGTGGTCGATCAACCCCCGAGCGATCGCCTGCGTGTGTTCTTCGGCGCCCGCGTCACGCTCGCGACCCAAGACGGTGAGCAGCTGCGCTATCGCATCGTCGGGCCGGACGAGCTCGACATGGCCAGCGATTACATCAGCATGGACGCGCCCCTCGGCCGAAGCCTGCTGGGTCGGCAACTGGACGATGAAGTCGCATTGGAGCTCGCCACTGGCACCCAGCGTTACACCATCGTCGGAGTTGATTACACCGATATCGGCTAGAGGTCCGCTCGGCGCAGCGCGTTCTGCATCGCGCTCAGCTTACGCGCACGTTCTTGAACTGCCAGGGGTCGCTCTGATCAAGGTCCTCGGGGAACAGCCGTTCGCGATCGGTCAGCGGCGTCCAGTCGGTGTACTGCCCCACGAGCGGCCCCAAGTACGGCGTGCAGATCCGAAGGTTGCGCCGGAAATCCATCTCCTCCGGTTCGGTGATGCCGTTGTTTGGATTCTCCATGGCCCAGACCATGCCGGACAGCACCGCCGCCGAGACCTGCAGGCTGGTCGCGTTGTTATACGGGGCAAGCGCGCGCGCCTCATCCACTGACAGCCGCGAGCCGTACCAGTAGGCATTCTTTTTATGGCCGGCCAGCAGGACTCCCAGCTCATCGATGCCCTTGCTGATGTCATCCATCATGATGCGCCGCCGATCCTGGATCTGGTAGTTGCGGCCGCAGAACTCATGCACCGACAGCACGGCGGCGTCGGCGGGATGATAGGCGTAGTGCACGGTCGGTCGGTAGCGGGCCTGCGCATCCTTGCGCACCGCAAAGTAGTCGGCGAGGGAGATAGCCTCGGAATGCGTGATCAGAAACCCATGGTAGGGGCCGTTGAGCGGCGTCCAGCTGCGCACACGTGTCGCCACGCCCGGCTGCGCCAGGTAAATCGCCGCGCCGCCGCCGAAGTCGTAGCGGCGGCCGTCGCGTGGAAAATTGCGCTCGTGCGTGCCCCAGCCAAGCTCCGCCGGCTGCGAGCCTTCCGAAACGAAACCGTCGACCGACCAGGTATTGACGAATTCGTTCGGCTCCTTCGGTATGCTCGATACCTGCGTGTCGCGCTCGGCGATGTGAATCACTTTCACGCCCACGCGCTGCGCAAGCTCGGCCCAATCGCCGCGGCTGGCTGGCTCGGCGCCGCTGATCCCGAGGTCGTTGGCGATATTGAGCAGTGCCTGCTTCACCAGATGCGACACCAGCCCCGGATTGGCGCCGTGCGTCAGCACCGCCGTAGCGGCGCGCGAATTACCGCTGCGCAGCGCGAGCGCCTCCTCGCGCAAGGCATAATTGGTGCGCCGGGCCGCTGGAATCGTCGGATCGGTGTAGCCGCCGGGCCAGGGTTCAATGCAGGTGTCGAGGTACATCGCGCCTTTGTCCCAGCAATAGCGGATCAGCGCGATGCTCGAGACATCGACCGACACATTGAGCAGAAAATCGCCGCGCCCGAGCAGCGGATCGAGCGTGCGGCGGAAATTTTCGCGTGTCAGCCGCTGCTTGACGAATTTAACGCCAAAGCGTGCCGCTTCCTCGTGGCCGACGTCGTCGGCGGTGACGACGGTGACGCGCCCGGCACTCAGACCCAGATGGCGCAGGATCAGCGGCAGTACGCCCTGGCCGATGCTGCCGAATCCGACCAAAACGATCCGCCCGGGAAAATCGACGTAGACTTCGTGCTGGCTCATTATTTTTCCGCCGTAAGGATCGCGGAAGGGTAGCAATCGCCACGCCGCATCGCCAGCCTGCAACCCAGCGCGACAGTGATTCTCGCAGAGATCGGTGAACTCGACCGCGTGGTCGCGTGCACGAAATATTGCGCCGATGTGGTTCCCGAAATTATTGCGCGGGAGTGTTTAATACTTTCCGACTCCTGGACCGCCAACGCAGAACAGATCATCGCTGCCAAGCCCGACCTCGTGATCGCCTCCGTGCCTTACCAGGAAAAAGCGGTGATCGAAATACTAAAGTCCGGAGCCCGCTTTCTGGGCTTTGCTCCTAAGACGTTAGCCGACATTTACACGGACATCGCGATCATTGCCGGCGCTGTGGATGCGAGCGATCGCGGCAAAGACGTGATCGAACTCATGCAGCAGCGAATCGAACAAGTGCGCGCCCGCGCTGCGGGAACAGCACGACCTGAGGTTTTCTGCGAAGAATGGGGCAAGCCACTGATTGCATCGCAAGCCTGGGTGGCTGAACTGGTGGAAGCCGCCGGAGGTGAATTTCTGGGTGTGCCGGGGCGGCAAATTTCCGCAGAAGAAGTGGCCCGCCTGGATCCCGACATTTTGATTGCCGCGTGGTGCGGAGCGGGTGACCGTGTGCCTCTGGAAAAAATTGTGGCGGACAGGCAGTGGCAGGGAACTCGCGCTGCCATCG
>JBEKRP010000051.1:0-29906 GCA_049518595.1 Steroidobacteraceae bacterium | reverse complement strand
CCAGCGCCGCAGCGGTGCCGGCACAGTTGCACACGGCCATGCGCTATAGCGTGCTCGGAGGCGGCAAGCGCATCCGCCCGGCGCTGCTGTTTGCGACCGCGCTCACGCTCGGCTTGAATGAAGACGAGGTCGAGGGTGCTGCCTGCGCCATCGAATTGGTGCACGCCTATTCGCTGGTGCACGACGACTTACCGGCGATGGACAACGATGATCTGCGGCGCGGCCAGCCGACATGCCACAAGGCCTTCGACGAGGCGACCGCGATTCTGGTCGGCGATGCGCTGCAGCCCCTGGCCTTTGAGCTGCTGGCGCGCGATGCCTCGCTACCGGCTTCGAGCAGCGTGCGCCTGCAGCTGGTCGGCCTGTTGGCGGAAGCCAGCGGCAGCTTCGGCATGGCGGGCGGGCAGGCGATTGACATCTCCGCGCAGGGACGAACGCTCGATCTGGCCGGTATCGAGCAGATGCATGCCCGTAAGACCGGAGCTTTGATACGCGCCAGCGTGCTCATGGCCGCGGAGTGTGTTCCGGCCCTCGATCCGCGTCTGAAGGTGGCGCTGACGAGCTTTGCGAGCGCCATTGGACTGGCGTTTCAGATTCAGGACGATCTGCTCGACGTCATCGGCGAAACGGCCGTGCTTGGCAAGACCGCCGGTGCCGACCAGGCGCTCGCCAAACCCACGTATCCGGCCGTGGCGGGCGTCGCCGCATCGCGAGCCTGCGTCAGCGCACTGCACGAGCGCGCGCTCGAAGCCCTGAGCCCGTTCGGCGAGCGGGCCGAGCCGCTGCGGCTGCTATCGGATTGGTTGCTGGCGCGCCGTAATTGAATCGGTGAGCTAACGATGAGCGCGCACCGCCGCGCACCATGCGCGGCTTAAGCGCTCGCCGCTGAGCCGCCCGCCGCCCAAATGTGTTGGCAGCGCTGCGCGACCTCGCGAGGCGAACACCGGGTGATATTGATTGCGAGATCCTCCGGCTTCAATGGGCCATAGAGCCCTGGGTCCGAGGCAAGGAACAGAGCCACGGTGGGTACCGCCGTGGTGCTCGCCAGGTGCATCGGGCCGGTATCGGTGGAAATGAACATGCGGGTCGCGGCAATGGCGGCAGTGAGGCCCCGCGTGGATCGAATGTGCAGCGACGCGAATCGGGCATCCGTCGGCGTAAGCTCCGCGGACGGAAGAAATTCGACCGGAATTGCCTGCGGTTCCAACCTCAGGAACGCTTCCCAGAACGCGAGCCACCAGGCGCGATCGATGAATTTCAAGTTTGCAGCGTGCGCGAAGAAGCCGAAGGCATTGCTCGGTGTCTGCATGCGCTCGGGAGCAATGGCCTGTGCAATTACGCGCCGGCCCTCCGCGAGCTCATCCTCCGGCAGCGGTAGCCACAGACGCACAGCCTGCGGCTGGAGTGGCGCGCCGAATATCCGGTGCGGCAGGTAGAGCGGGCGAACGGCCTGGTGCATCGCTTCCCGCGGCAGCGGCACCGCGTGCGTCAACGGTGCCCACTGGGCACGGGTGGCAAATCCAAGCCGATAACGGCTGCGCGACAATGCGAGCATCACCCGGCCGCTGGTGGAGAACTCGGTCGGATCGATCGCGAGGTCGTACCGGCAGGCACGCAGACTGCGCAGCGCGGCCACGTAGCGTCCGATCTTCTGCGGCTTGCCATGGGGAAATACGATGATGCGGCGTACCCCGGGTATACCGCGCAGCAATTCCTGGGCTTGCGGATAGGCCAGCGCGAGATCGATAGCTGCGTTCGGCAGCAGTTCGTGCAGATAGCGGATCAGCGGCGTCAGAAACAGCGTGTTGCCGATGCGCCCATTGATGCGGCAGATCAACACGGTGGACACTTCTTCCGGCCGCAAGCCGGTGGCGTAGCGGTGTCCGCCGACCAGTCGAGCCAGCAGCCATCCAAGGTATTCACGCGAGCGGTGGCGCAGGTTCTTGAATAGAAATCGAATCCGCACTCGGGCTCGGCGCCATCCTGTCACCGCAGTCGGCGCAGTCGCCGCGATCGAACCCGGCGATTCCGGTGCGGCGTGCAGTCGTCGGGGATTGTTATTATCGGGATTGCTATTAATGGGGGTCCCTCTGCTCGGTGGCGGGCTGCCCGCCGAACCAAATAAATCCGCCTCCGCAGATTATTGTATGCCGCCGGGGCTTGGGATCGGCCAGTGATGCTGCGCGGCCAACGGCCCAAGGATATCGCAATGCATTATCCTATGAGTGGCAACCGAAGGCGGAGATCACGGGCGAGTATGGTCCTTAACTTTCAAAGGATTGGAACGATGATCGCTAAAGAATATGAGCTGCGAATCCGCCGGGTTCCCGCCGAAGCGCCGGCATGGCCAGCCCGCCGGTGAAGCCGCCGCCGCCGCTGGCCACGGTTGAATTGGAAACCGGGCCCAGGCCCACGGGCTCCGTTATCTGGCTGCACGGTCTGGGAGCCGACGGTCACGATTTTGAGCCGGCTGTCCCCGCTCTGGTGCGCCCCGGAGCTCGCGCGTTGCGCTTCGTGTTTCCGCATGCCCCGGTTCGGGCTGTCACCTTGAACGCTGGCGCCAGAATGCGAGCCTGGTACGACATTCGTGGATTCGAGCGACACGCCGCGCAGGACGAGATCGGGGTGCGAGATTCCGACACCGCGATACGCGCGTTGATCCGACGTGAGAACGAGCGTGGCATCGCCACCAAACGCATCGTGCTCGCCGGGTTTTCCCAGGGGGGCGCGATGGCGCTATTTACCGGCACGCGGTTTGCGGAGCCGCTCGCCGGGATCATCGGGCTGTCATGCTATCTGCTGCTGGCTGCCAGTTTTGCCCTCGAACGTCAAACGGCGAACCAGACCACGCCGATCTTTCTGGCGCACGGCTTGTTCGACGCTGTGATCGATCCGCGTCTCGGCGAGGAGACACGGACGCTGCTCGAGGCCGCCGCTTACCCGGTGCAGTGGCATAGCTATCCGATAGCGCATGCCGTGTCTGCCGAGGAGATCGCAGCGATAGCTGCGTTTCTGCAGCGGGTGCTGTGACCGCAACGACTCGACGCCGGCGCAGACTCAGCCCGGGCAGGGTCGAGCCGGAATCGCTGATCACATCGCCGGCCGACCGGCCGTTGCGCCTGAGCACGAGGCTCGCCATTGAGTCGATGTTCAACGCCGCACTGGCTGCAGCGGACGGCGCCGCCGCAGCGCACTGCATCCACGAACTGTGGATGCGCGATGAGATGCAACTCAATATCGAGGCGGCGCTTGAGCGGCTGTGGAAGCACGCGGCGGCCTCGATTCCGGAATGGCTGCCGATGCGGTACTTCGACTGGTTGCCGCTGGCGTATGAGGTGGCGAGTCGATTTCATGCGGACAGCGGTCGAAGCAACATCTATCTGGTTCTGCTCGATTACCGCGATAGCCGGGATGAGCCCTACGGCGTGTATGTGGGCATGAGTCGCTATGCGCCGGCAGCGCGGTTTGATCAGCATAAGGCGGGCATTCGGGCCGCCGGCAGCGTGTTGAAGCGCGGCATCGAAGTGCTGACCGGACCGACTCTGCATCTGCAGCATATCGGGCGAGTGCAAGCCGCAAGGATCGAAGAGCAGCTCGCGCAAGCGCTGCGAGCCGAAGGATTATTTGTCCAGGGAGGGCATTGAAGCGGGCAGGCGCCGCGAAGGCTAGGTCTTGGCATCCTGTTCATCGGATCGCTGCTTCTCTTCCAGGGCCGTCAGTATTTGATTGGCATCGGTCGGCAACTGCAATGTCGCGGCGTCGGCATCGTGCCGATCGTGCACCATCGGCAGATCGCGCCTGAGCTCCTCGAGCAAGCGAATCAGTATCGTGGTTTTCTGTTCCGTTAATATATTCACCTGCAATTCCAACTGTCCGCGCTGCTGCTCGAGTTTGGCAAGCCGGTTCTGCCCGATCAGTACGATGGTCGTGATCAGCAACGCGGACAGGCTGACGATTCCCTGCAGGGCGGAAAACGGCGGCGGATCGAACGCGGCCAGGCCCATACGCGGCGCCATGGCATTGACCAGGATCCACACGGCCACGAAGAGCAAAAAGGCGCCGAGAAACACCGGCCTGCCGATGGCGGTGCCGACGCGTTCCAGCAGCCGTTGCGCGCGCCCTATCCTCTGGTCCATCCGCTTGTAGTAGTCGGCGATGGCCTCGATATTCTGGCTGATCGAAGCGGGCACGGCGTCGGAGGCGAAAGGTGGTTTAGACTTCACGGCCTGGGGATATGAGCTACAGCTCGAGTAAGGATACGAGCCTATCACGATGTCGAAATCATTGAAGCTCACGCTCTTGGCCGTCGGCGGGCTGCTGGGAATTGCGATCCTCGGCGCGGTGATCATGCTGCTCTGGTGGCGCGGGCATGCCAAACCGCAACTGGAGGCTGCCGCCTCCGACAGCCTCGGCATGGAAGTCAAGATTGGCGGCCGGCTGCTCATGCAATACTTTCCAAGCGTGGTCATGACGCTCGAGGACGCGCGAATACGCAGCCACGACGCTGAGTTGGTCGCGGCGAAGGAGGTCAGGCTCGGGATTGAGCTCGTGTCGCTGCTGCGCCGGCAGGTGCGGATCCCGACGATCGAATTGAAGCACGTCACCATCTCGGTCGAGCGCGGTCGCGACGGCAAGCTCAACTTCGGGGGACCGGCTCTGGGCACAGGCACGTTGCCGAACATCGATTCGACCGACGTGTCGCTGACGGACCTGACGTTCATCTACACCAATCGACAGGCAGGCACGAGCGTGCATGCGGGTTCGTGCAATGTGGAGGCGACGGACCTGCGAGTCGCGGCGACAACGGCCGGCGATCTAGTGAAGAGCATGAGCATGTCGGCGAAGGTGTCCTGCGAGCAGATCAAGACCAAGGATTTGCCCATGACCGACGTCAGGTTTGCAGTCGACGCGAGCAAGGGCGTGTTCGAGGCCAGGAATGTCACGATGCGCGCCTTCGGCGGCCAGGGAACCGCCGCCGTGCGCGCGGACTTTTCGGGGTCCGTGCCGGCTTACCGCGTGCACGCTGTGTTGTCGAAGTTTCGCCTCGCAGAGTTCTCGAAGAATTTCTCGCAGAAAAAGATCGGCGAAGGGTTGCTGGATCTCTCGACCGACCTGACGATGACCGGCAAGAATGCGGATGAGATGACCCGGACCAGCTCCGGTGCGGCGTCGCTGCATGGCACGGGCCTGACGCTCGAAGGCGGCGATCTGGACGATGAGTTGTCGCACTACAAGTCCACGCAGCGCTTCAGCCTGGTCGACCTGGGTGCGTTCCTCCTGGCCGGCCCGATCGGCCTGGCAGTGACCAAGGGCTACGACTACGCGAAAGTCTTCAGCAGCTCGGGCGGCAGCAGCCAGATTCAGACGTTCATTTCCGAGTGGCATGTCGAGCGCGGTGTAGCGCAGGCCAAGGATGTGGCGATGACCACCAAGGCCAATCGGATCGCGCTCAAGGGAAACCTCGACTTCGTCAATGAGAGTTTCCAGGACGTGACCGTGGCCGTGCTCAGCAAGCAGGGTTGCGCCACGATGGAGCAGAAGGTCCACGGACCATTCAGCCATCCGGTTGTGGAGAAGCCGAACGTCGTGACCTCGCTCGCCGGGCCGGCGCTGCACCTGCTCAACAAAGCCAAGCATCTCATGGGCGTGCACTGCGAGGTCTTCTATGAGGGCTCGCTGGCGCCCCCGCAATGAGTCCAGGCGAGGAGCTCAGGCGGCGACGTGCGACATCACCCGGTTCCATTGTCCATGCGAGCACCCGCAGGTCGGGTTAATTGTCGGGGTCAGTTCAAGCCCTGCCCGAGGACACGTTGCTGTTCCTGTTGAGCAGCTGGTACTGCGAGACCGACCAAGTCGGCACTGCAGGCGTTCAACGACCGAAGCGGTGCGTGTCGCGATTTCGCGCATCTTGCGATTGCGCTCTGCCGCTGCATGAACATCGCGGCGCGCTGGTGCGTGGATGTGCCGGACGAGAACCGCTCAATACGCCGTGCCATCTTTGTGAGTAATCCCGCTCGGCGTCCAGCGCAGATCGATATCGAGATAGTCGGCGAGGTCTGTATCGGGTCGGCGCGAGCCAATTTCCAGGGTCAGGGCAGGGCGGCCGGAGCGGTTTTGCAGGTGATGAGGATCGGCGACCCCGGCCTTGAATCCTGCGCTGTCGCCCGTCCGGAGGGCTCGCTCATCATGGTCCGTGACCAATAGCAGCTCACCCTGCACGACCCAGATGCTCTCGTCCTCGGATGTGTGCCAGTGGCGTCGGCTCGACCACGCGCCTGGAGGCAACAGCAGCAAATTGACGCCGAAATCGGTTAGATCGGCGGCGTCTGCAAGAGCCTGCCGCACCCGCTCCCGACACGGCTCATCGAACGGCGAGGGATAGGCGGAGCCCTTGGTGAAGGGCACAGCGCTGTTATCAATCCTGTGCACGGCGCAGACCTCGTTCGCATCGCGGCCGGAAGCTCATTCCAAGGCTAACCCATGCGGCGAACCTGCGGTATATTCGTGCGCCGATTCCTAATAATACTCGTCGTACCAGGAGGGGCTGAGCCATGCGCATGATGCTGACCGCCACCATTCCCCACGAGCCGTGCAACACGCTGATCAGAGGCAACAAGCTCGGTCCGATCCTGAAGAGAATTCTGGACGAACTCAAACCCGAGGCGACCTACTTCACGGAACTGGAAGGCACCCGCGGCGTCGTGTTGATCGCCGAAGTCGCCGATCCTTCGAGGATCCCCGCACTGGCCGAACCGTTCTTTCTTAATTTCAATGCGGATTGTCGCATCCGCATCTGCATGACGCCGGCCGATCTGGGCAAAGCAGGGCTGGACGAGATTGCGAAACGCTGGGGATAGCTTGTAGGCGGCGGCGGCGATTTCAGCGACGCATGTGTCTGCGGCCGATATGGCTTCCGCGTAGTCCTTCAGCGATAGGCGTTCGCAGGTGTCGATGTCGTCGAACACGAGCGCCGCTGCGCGCTGCGAACCGCATGCTGAAGCAGCAGAATATGCAGTCCTTTGGCGGAGCTGGGTCCGAGCCAATCCACCTGATAGTCATCGCCAAGGGCCGCGTTGATGGCCAGTTGCAGGCGCCTGTGCGCTGCGGTCGCGTTCGCGGGATGGGAGGCACGGCTGGATGGCTCTACACGCAGCGGCATTGAATGCTTTGCCTGAAGCGATCTTAGCAGCGCCGTCGAAGCGGGACAGCTGTAGGAAATGACGGTGGCGACGCCGCTTGAAATCGCGTACGGGACCAAGATCATCGCCTGGTGACATCGCCTGGTGACATCGCCTGGTGACATCGCCTGGTGACATCGCCTCCGCAGCTGCTCGACCCGCTCCATTTCCTGCTTGCCGAGCCGGGGATCGGGTGCCGCGACCCCAAACTTGCTTTGGGCACCGTTTTTTTGCACCCTTGAGGTTATCCGATCAGCGCCTTGAACCGCTGCGATCGACTGCCTTCCATAAAAGCGGCCACTCGACGTAGCAACTGCACCGCGTCAGCTGCGGGTAACGCTTCACCCAGCAGATATCCCTGCGCCTCGTGACACTCGTGTTCCTGCAGGAACATCAACTGTGACAGGTTCTCAACGCCCTCCGCCGTCACGTCGATGTGTAATGATCGGGACATGGCAATGATTGCCGACGCGATGGCGCGATCGTCGCTACATTCGTTAAGATTCCTTACAAACGATCGATCTATCTTGAGCCGATTCACGGCGAAGCGACGCAAGCGCGAGAGACTGGAATAACCGGTTCCGAAATCATCAATAGCGACGGCTACGCCGAGGGTCTTGAGCTGCTCGATTGCCTGCTCCGCCCAGGTCTCGTCTTGCATAATCAGCGTCTCGGTGATCTCAAGTTCGAGCTTTGAGGCATCCAGGCCTGTCTCCCTCAAAATCGTGCCAACTTGGGCAGGAAACTCTCTGAGCGCGAATTGCCGGCTGGAAACGTTCACCGACATCCGGATCCGGGGTAGTCCTTCATCGTGCCAGGCCTTCGCCTGGGCGCAGGCGCTTCGTAACACCCATTCGCCGATTGGCAGTATCAGGCCGGTCTCCTCCGCTACCGATATAAATTCCGACGGCGGCACAACACCAAGCTGGTCATTGGTCCACCGCAGCAGCGCTTCCATGCCGGATATGTGCCCGGTGCGAATGTCGAACTGCGGTTGGTAGTCCAGGGAGAATTCATTTCGCTGCAGCGCCCCCCTTAGTTTGTCCTCGATGGTGAAGCGATGAAGCGCGGCGGCGTTCATTGCGGCATCAAAGAATGAGTAGGTACCCGGGTTCTTGCGCTTGGAGAAATACATCGCCAGATCCGCGTGGCGCAGCAACGTGTCGGCGTCAGTCCCATCAGTCGGAAAGATCGCGATGCCGACGCTGGGTGTGATGACCAGTGAATTGAGCGCGAGTTGCATCGGCTCTCGAAGAGCGCCGATGATCCGCTCGGCGATCATGCCGGCATCGCCCGGCTTGCGTATGTTGGGCAACATCACCATGAACTCGTCGCCGCCGAGACGCGCCAGATCCCCGGGACGTGCCATCGAACCCGATTCCCTGCCCCGGGTATCACCGTATCGCAGTGAGTTGCTCAGCCGCGAGGCGACCACACGCAACAGCTCGTCGCCAATAGCGTGCCCCAGCGTATCGTTGACTCGCTTGAAGTTGTCCAGATCGAGATATAGGACGGCCAGGGAACGATCGTGTTGCTTGGCCGCCTCGATTGCTCCCACCAGGCGATTGCGCGATTGTTCCCGATTCGGAAGACCCGTCAGTGCGTCAAAATACGCCAGCTTGACCACGGTTCGTTCCGCACGCCATTTACTGGCGAGCGCAATCGTCGTTTGTCGGACTTCGTGCGGGTGAAACGGCTTCTGCAGGTAAGACAGCTTTTCTTCCGGTGGCACGATGCCGCCGATCTCGCAGGGATCGACATCGGAATAGGCGGTGCAAATGACAATTTCAATGGCGGGATCCAGCTCTCTTATGCGCGCGGCCGCCCATACACCGTCGGGACCGGGCGGCATTCGCATGTCGAGAAATACGACAGCAAAGGGCTGCTCCTGGGCGAGCGCGTCTTTGACCGCCGCGACTGCCGCTTCGGCGCCGTCGCAGAACACCGGCTCGAATGTCGCGCCACGCGCCGCGGATTCCGCCGCCGGCGGCTGGGAGTCGGCCTTGCGAAACAGGCGTGTGCGTAGATCGCGAAACGCCGCGAGATCGCGGTTCACGTCCGCCTCCAGCAGGATCTGTCGATAGGCATCTCGTACGTCTTCTTCATCATCGACGACGAGAACTCGAATCGGCACTCGGCTTCGCTTTGACACGGATTACCTCACGCGGCTTCGACGCATGGCTCGCTCTTGCGAGCGGCCAGCGGCAGCATTAAGTGCAAAGATGCGCCAAGTCCCGGACCGTCGCTTGCGGCCCATATCCGGCCGCCGAGCGCGCCGATGGCATTGGAGCACCAGTGCAGCCCGATACCGCAGTTGGTGCCCCTGGATTTGGTGGAGAACCCCTTTTCAAATACACGATCAAGATTGCCTTGGGCGATGCCGACGCCATCGTCCTGGCAGTGCAGGTGCAGATGTTCGTGGCCTGCGGCGCGGACAATCTCCGCGGTAACGCGCAGCACTCCTTTTTCCTTGCCGGCATCCCGCACCGCGTCCGATGCGTTGATGATCAGGTTCTGGAGCACCAGACGCAGCACCGTTCGTGCCACGTGCACCACGCCGACCTTTCTGAGCGATTCATCGATGTGGATTACCAGACGCTGCCTGCAGGCGTCGGGCACGATTTCCAGCGACTGTGCAACGAGTTCCGGAAGGCGTACCGACTCGATGACGTGTTCATTGCGCGTCGATCGCATCTGCTCTGAGAGCACGCTCTGCACTATGTTGGTCTGGCGCGTCAACACCGCCACATCCTCTTCCGCGGACTTGATCGTGATCGCGAACTCGCCACATGCCAGACGAATGAATTCTTCGAGGTCCGCACGTCGCGCGGCATCCGATGTTCCACGCTTGAGCTCTTCGGCCGCCTGTTCGACGTCCGCCGTCGGCGCTTGTCGCAGACGCTGGCTCAATCCGGACAATCTCACGCCGATCGGTGTCATGGCGTTGCCAAGGTTGTGCAGCACGCCTTTGGCAAGTTCGGCGAATCCCGCTTGAAAGGACTGATCGACGAGCTGGCGGCGGGAGTCGGCAACGCGCTCCACCATTCGATCGAATTCGCGTGCCAGGCGGCCAATTTCGTCGGTGCCTCGAAAGTTGAGGCGAGCCGTAAGGTCTTCACCTTCACCGATGGTCACCGCGTGCCGTGTGACTTGGGCCAGCGGCCTTAGAACCAGTCGATTCAGGACAAACACCAGCAGTATCAGCACCACGACTGCCGTCCCAAGGAGGTATGCAGACGCATAGGCGATGGCGGAGTTGCCGCGTTGGGTGATTCGTCGCGGCACGTCGATCCGCAGAGCCATGAGTGGACGGCCGTAGACGTCGTTCAGAGTGCGGAAAACGTGCGTAACGTCTTCGGTCTCGGTCAGTTCACCCTGGACGCGCGCATCATTGGCCGGTGCCATCGACAGCAGCGTCTGAGCTTGGGCGCCAATACGCTCGATCTCGGCGGCGGACAGTAACCGCCCGAGCATCACCATACCGCGTTGCGGCCCACGGCCGTTGCCATCGAGCACAGGCGAGGCGGCGATCATCATGATGCCGCGATTCGTTTGCAGGAACCCTTTGGCCGGGCGTCCTTCGCGCAGATCGGCGCGCCAGGGAAAATCAGCGGGGAGCGCCTTGCGGGCGGTGAAATCGATGTCCAGGGGCTGGTCGGAGTTGAGATCCAGGGCGCTCGACATGACAATGTTGCCGTCCAGATCGATCACCAGCAGGGCGTTGACCTGGAGTTGCCTCAGCCCGACGGTGGTTACATTGGCCCGGACATAGTCGGGGTTGTGATCTGCTACGAAGCGGTAGGTGTCGTCCCAGTTGCCCCAATCCGCGGCGGACAGTGCGAGCCGGTCCAACGTCAGATCGAACGCGTAGTTGATGCGGCGCATGGCCGTGCGGGCGTCGTCATGCTCAAGATCCGCGAAACTTGGCATGAAAACGCGTTGCTCTACGAAAATCTGAACGATGCCCAGGACCACGAACATGGACGCGAACAGCGCGATGACCTTTGGGCGTATCGTCATCAATCAAGCGTACATAATTGTCGCGAGTCCGACCGCTGCCCGAATCTCAGATCGGCCATGGATGATTTGGGACGCGGACAGGAAGTGACGGCCGTCACACTATTTCGGCCGCATGGCGCATGGGTTGTGGGCGTCGAGGCGACAACCCGCGAGGGCCCGCGTGCAACGACCATCCTCTTTTTCCGATTGTCAGAACTTCGGTCTGCGGCCCTCGGAGGCGTCGCATTGCACAGCGCTGGGGACCCTATGGCCCGATCCACCGTATCTGCGGCTCTTTTCTCGGGACCGGCGGCGGCGCCGATTTCGGATGGCCGACAATAATCGGAGCCACGGGCAGCGCGCCTGCCGCAACCCCAAGCACTGTCTTCCCCTCCGGGGTGCCGAGCCATGTCTGGGCAAATCCAATCCAGCATGTTCCGAGCCCTTCGGCACAGGCCGCCAGCATCAGGTTTTCGGCGGCTAGGGAGCAGTTCTCAATGGCCCACTGGCCCTGCGTCACGCTTGAGATCACGATGAAGAATGTGGGCTCTGGCTTCATTCGATATCCGACCCAATAGGCCTTTGTCCTGGATCACGCTAAACGACCAGGACTGCTCGTTCACCGCGCTCGGCGCCTGGACGGCCGCATCGATCAGTCGGCGAAGCGTGGCTTTATCGATCGATTCGGTCGTGAATTCGCGTACGGCGCGCCGCGAGCGGATTGCCTGCTGCAGGTCCATGGGACACCTGTAAGTTGAGCAAATAGAAACTGAGCTGCCGACAGAGCTCTCCGGATGATCGCTCAGTGAAAAGCTTAAGCCCCTGCTGCGGGCGCGCAAGCCGTGCCTTGTACCTATTGCTGGGCGCCGCTTTCATCCAAGCTCTGAAGGCTTCCCATTATGCGCGCTGCAGTTCGGGCGGCGCTGATCGAACACGCCGCGCCGATCGCATTCCACGGCATGCCCACCCACCTGTCTTAAGTCGCTCGCGCTCACAATCGGAGCAAGTCGCTTAGCTGCTGGGTATCGACCGGCTTGGTGAGGTGGTGATCAAAGCCGGCGGCAAAAGCTCTCTCCTTGTCGTTCTCCTGACCCCATCCGGTGATGGCGATGAGCTTGATCTCCGCGCCGGATCGGCTTTGCCGGATCTTTTGCGCCACCTCGTAACCATTTGGGCCAGGCATGCCGATGTCGAGCAATACTGTATCCGGCGCAAAGCCGCCAAAGGCCGCGAGCGCCGCTGAGCCATCATGGGCAATCATTACCTCGTGACCCTCCACTCGCAGCAGCATGGCGAGAGTCTCTGCCGAATCGCGATTGTCGTCAGCTACCAGGATCCGCCGGCGTGCGATCTTGGCCGGCGCTGCCGCGGTATTGGATTTCACCTCGGGTGAGCCAGGGTTCACTCTACGCGGCAGCCGCACGGTGAATTCACTGCCGTGTCCCAAACCGGCGCTGCTGGCCTCGATTCTTCCGCCGTGAAGCTCAACCAGTCCTTTCGCAAGCGCCAGGCCGATTCCCAATCCACCCTCTGATCGATCCATCGTGGGCTGCACCTGCGAGAACATCTCGAAAATCTTCGGCAGGTTCTCGGGGTTGATACCGACTCCAGAATCCGATACGCGGATGACTAGCTGATCCGGCTCGCAGCTTGCACTAAGACGAATCTGGCCTTCAGGGTCGGTGTATTTCGCCGCGTTCGTCAGCAGATTGGACAGCACTTGAGCCACGCGCAGCGGATCGGCGGTGAATTGCACCGGCTCGTGCGGCAGCTCGATCGACAGTACGTGGCGCTTGGCATCGATAGTCGGACGCGCCGTTTCTATAGCCACGTTGACGGCAGATACGAGCTCGGTGGGTTGCATACGCAGCACCAGCGTTCCACGCGTCACTCTCGAGATGTCGAGCAGGTCGTCGAGCAGCAGCGACATGTACTGGACCTGACGGTCGATCACGTCGTGGCTCCAGCGCTTCTGCGCATCTGTCGTCCACGGCGCCTTCGAGATCAGCGCGGCCTGCCTGATCGGAGCCAGCGGATTACGCAGTTCATGTGCGAGGATGGCGATGAACTCATCCTTGCGCCGATCGGTATCCCGCATAGCGGTTTCCGCACGCCGCCGGGCAGTCACGTCGTGGAACACCATGACCGCCCCGGAAACCCGGCCGTTGGCATCGCGGATCGGGGCGGCGCTGTTCTCGATCGCCACTTCTTTACCGTCTTTAGCCATCAGTACCGTGTGATTGGCGTGCCCGACGATGATTCCTTCCTGCAGGACCTTGGCGACCGGGTTGGCGACCGGCTGCCGCGTATCCTCGTTGACGATCTTGAGGATGTGCTCCAGATGCACACCTCGGGCATCCGGCAAAGTCCAACCGGTCATAGCCTCGCCGATGGGGTTAAGAAAAGTCACATGGCCGCGGACGTCCGTGGTGATCACGGCGTCGCCGATGCTGGACAGCGTCACCTCAAACCATGCGCGTTGCTCTCTCAGCTCCGCTTCGCTGCGCGTGTGAGCGGTGATATCGCGAAAGCTCCACACGCGACCGGCGTTAGAACCCTCGATATACTGGATCTTTGAGAATCGCTCGTAGACACGGCCGTCGGCGAGCGACAGCACATCGAGACTCTCGGGCGGCGACGTCGCGTAGATTTCTTCGACGCGGGCCAGAAAGCGCAGCGGATCGGCAAACTGCTGCGCGGACATCGTGAGTATTCGCGGATGCTCCGCGGTGTCCATGACCTCGCGCGGAATGCGCCACATCTGGGTAAATTTTTCGTTGAAGCCGGTCACTCGCCGGCTGCCGTCGGTCACGATAATGCCGTCGAAGGTCGACTCCAGCGTCGCCTGCATCATGGCTACCGACCGGGCAAGCTGTTGCGTTCTCTGCTCGAGCGCGTCCTTAATCGCGATCAGGTGACGCTCCGCGCGCTGGCGCTTCTCGAGTATGGTACTGGCGTTCTCGAGCGCAACGGAGCGCAGCAGCTCCTCCTCTTTGTCATCCGAGTCCATCAGCGGACTCCGAGTATTTCGTCAGCCAGGCTGGTGCCGGCGACGCGGGGCCGAATCTTTGCGAAGGCGGTCACCCGCGAAGTCGAAGTGTCGTCGCAAAACGGCGAGAAGCCGCAGTCATCGGTCGTTCCGAGCCGCCCTTCGGTGAAGTCCACCTGTACCATGTAGGCGCCTTTTTGCAGACAGTGACGCACCTCGCTCTCGTGTTCACGCCGCGGATCGTGGATGAACCGAGTCCGCGGGCAGCCGGCGATGCCCTCAGGCGGATACATCAGGCTCAATGCGGATGGGGAGATGACCGCCTGCTTGACTGAAACATCTGCATAGCGAAGAGCCATATCGAAATACTGATCGGCATAGCGCATGTGGTGATCACCGGTGAACCCGTGGCCTCGAAGCACTCGATGGTATCGCGGATGGCCGCTTCGTAGAGCGGCTCCAGCTCCAGCTCCGCATCCGTGCCGTCGTCACGGACGCCGATAGCCTGAATCAGCCCCAGCGGGACGCGGGACGCTGCCAATCGGCTGGGTCGGCGGAGTCACTTGGGTCAATCCATTTCTCTCTTCGAATATAGATTATCGCCTGGTTTCGGCGGCGGCTGGACCGACGATGCGGAAATGCGGCCAAAACCGCGCTCATTCGCCTGCTGTGCAGCCTTCAGGACTCCGACGGACCTCAACTGTGGAGCGGGCAGGCAGTCTGATCACAGTCCAGTGCCAGCATATGCTATTGCACGGATGATGAGTCGAACTCGCCATGGCCGGTGTAACCGGGAGCCCGGTAAACGTTGTCGATGCGCAACACAATGACCGCTGCTGCGTGCCAGTCGGGAAATTAGTATCGACCCGATTTCAGCGGCATTGCGCATGCGCGACGCAGGTTGATGAGTGGAGATCTCCGCGCGGCGCAGGCGAAATAGGAGGCCATGCACGCGCTCGCTAATATGAGTCGCAGTCTAACAATATCAGCGGGGTAGCACTTCATCCGCAGTGCCGTGTAAAGAATCAAAAACTCCTCGCGATCCGCAGATCAAAGAGATGAAACCGTTGGCAGCGCTCTCGCCCAGTATCGCTATTCCGGGGGCGATCTGGGCTTATCTCGCACTCGGACCACTCAGCGGCTACGTGCTGGTGTGGGCGGGGTTCATCGCCTGGGGCTGTTAGTTCCACAGCGGTGCCGACGGCAAGGCACTGACCAAGACGATCGCCGGCACTTGTTTCGGTGCGCTCATTGGTTGGATTGTCCTGCTGCTGATGGTGAATACGTCGATGCCGCCCCTCGGTGTAGCCTGGCCCGCGATCCTCGTCGGCGTGACCGTGTTCTTTCTGGTCATCGCGGCCTCCATCGACCTGTTGTCGGTGGTGCCGGCCAATGTCTACGCTTATGCCGCGATCGTTGCCTATTCGCTGCATCAGCCGTCGGCCGATCCGGGCGTCGGTCCGCTGAAGAAGCCGACTTCAGCTTCATTCGCTAACCTGCTGATCCTGCTCATTGTCTCGTTGGTTATCGAAGCCTTTTCCGGCCCGTTCTCCGGTAAGCTCGCGGGCGCCCTGACCAAGAAACAGCGCTCGACTGCCGCGACGGCATAGGTGCGGCGCTCCCGAATAGCGATCACCGGCGGACGCACTCGGGAACACCCGCTTTCACAGGGTGGCCGGCGCTGCACGCTGCAGCACGCCACGCTAATCAATCTCCGCCATCTCCCCCGGGATCTTGGCATCTTCCTGCGCCTGCTTGAGGATGCGCACATCAATCCACAGGGGAGACGCACATGGGTGGACTGGATCGCGGCACGGCATCGCCGACCGGAGGCGAGGCGCCCGACAGCGATCCTGAGGAAACACGCGATTGGCTCGAAGCCTTCGACGCGGTGATCCGCGTTGAGGACTCGGCGCGCGCGCTGTTTCTGCTGCGCCAGCTCGACGAGCATGCCAAGGAACTTGGGCTGGTCGCGGCAGCGGCGCCTTTTTCCGCGTATCGCAACACCATCGCGCTCGAGCGCCAGGGCATCTACCCCGGGGATCTGGCGATCGAGGAACGCCTCACCGCGATCATGCGCTGGAACGCGCTCGCGATGGTGGTGCGCGCCAACCAGGCTTACGGCGAGCTCGGCGGTCACATCGCCAGTTACGCCTCGGCGGCGGAAATCTTCGAGGTCGGCTTCAATCATTTCTTTCAGGCGGCGCGCGACGGTGGCGGCGGCGATCTGGTCTATTTCCAGCCGCATTCGGCGCCGGGCGTGTACGCGCGCGCCTTTCTGGAGGGCAGGCTCAGCGAACGGCAGCTGGGCAACTTCCGCCAGGAAGTGCAGGGCGATGGATTGTGCTCCTACCCGCATCCGTGGCTGATGCCGGCTTTCTGGCAGTTTCCCACCGGCTCGATGGGAATCGGTCCGATCAGCGCGATCTACCAGGCGCGCTTCCTGCGCTACTTGGCGGACCGCGGACTGGCGGATACCGGGAATCGCCGCGTCTGGGGTGTGTTCGGCGACGGTGAAATGGACGAACCGGAATCGATCGGTGCGCTGAGCCTCGCGGCCCGCGAGCATCTGGACAATCTCACTTTCATCATCAACTGTAACCTGCAGCGGCTCGATGGGCCGGTGCGGGGCAATGGCCAGATCATTCAGGAGTTGGAGTCGCTGTTCGCCGGCGCCGGCTGGAACGTGATCAAGGTGCTGTGGGGATCGGAGTGGGATGCACTGTTCGCGCGCGATACGCAGCACGCGCTGTTGCGCCGGCTGGCCGCAACCGTGGATGGCGAATATCAGAATCTCGGCGCCAAGGACGGCGCTTACAACGTCGAGCACTTCTTCAAGAAGGACCTGGAGATCCAGGCGCTGGTCGCGCACATGACCGACGGCGAGATCGACGCTCTCAAACGCGGCGGGCACGATCCGCGAAAACTCTACGCCGCCTTCGCCGCGGCGAAGAATCACCGCGACCAACCGACCGTCGTTCTGGCCAAGACCAAGAAGGGCTACGGCATGGGCGGTGTCGGCGAATCGCGCATGACCGCGCACCAGGCGAAGAAGCTGGAGGTCGACGCCCTCAAGGCCTTCCGCGACCGCTTCCAGCTGCCGCTATCGGACGAGGACGTCGGGGCGCTGCGCTTCTATAAGCCGCCTGAACACAGCCGCGAGCTGGGTTATCTGAGCGAACGCCGCGCCGCGCTCGGAGGCCCGCTGCCGGCGCGCCGGTGCGAATGCCCGCCGGTAACGGTGCCGGCGCTGGCCAGTTACGCGCAATTCGCGCTCACCGCGGATGGCAAGGAGATGTCGACCACCATGGCCGCCGTGCGCATGCTCGGCAGCCTGCTTCGCGACCGGACGCTCGGCGCGCGCATTGTGCCGATCGTCGCCGACGAGGCCCGTACCTTCGGCATGGATAGCCTGTTCCGCCAGATCGGCATTTACTCGCCGGTCGGCCAGCTCTATGAACCGGAAGACGCCGGCTCGATGCTGTTCTACAAGGAAGCCAGGAACGGGCAGCTGCTGGAAGAGGGCATCACTGAAGCCGGAGCGCTGTCATCGTGGGTGGCCGCCGGTACCGCGTACAGCGTGCATGGCATTGCGATGCTGCCGTTCTACGTCTACTACTCGATGTTTGGATTCCAGCGCGTCGGCGATCTGATCTGGGCCGCGGCCGATCAGCGCACGCGCGGCTTCCTGTTCGGCGCCACCGCCGGCCGGACCACGCTCGGCGGCGAAGGCCTGCAGCATCAGGACGGCAGCAGCCACGTGGTCGCGGCGACGGTGCCCAACTGCCGCGCCTACGATCCCGCATTCGCATACGAGCTGGCGACGATTCTTGGCCACGGCATGCGTCGAATGATGGAGCAGCAGGTCGACGAGTTCTATTACATCACCATGATGAACGAGAACTACGCCCAGCCTTCGATGCCGCCGGGCGTGGAGCACGACATCATCCGGGGCATGTATCGCTATGCGAGTCAGCTGCCGGCGCAGGCGCTATCGCGGGTGCATCTACTGGGTTCCGGCGCCATCCTGCGCGAAGTGATCGCCGCGGCTGAATTGCTGGCGCAGGACTGGAACGTCGGCAGCGAAGTGCACAGCGTGACCAGCTTCAGCGAGCTGGCGCGGGAGGCGGCGGACGTCGAGCGCTGGAACCGCCTTCATCCGCTGCAGACGCCGCGGCGCAGCCACGTCGAACGGCAGCTGCCCGGCGCGCGGCTGGTAATCGCGGCGACCGACTACGTGCGTGCCTATCCGCGGCTCATCGCCCCTTACGTCGAGGGACGCTTTGTGGCGCTGGGCACGGACGGCTTCGGCCGCAGCGACAATCGCCCGGCGCTGCGCGGCTTCTTCGAGGTCGATAGGCACTCGATCGTGCTGGCCGCGCTGTCGACCCTGTCGCGACTCGGTGATCTGCCCAGGCAGACGGCGTCGCAGGCGATCGAGCGTTATGGTATCGAGGCCGAAGCTGCCGCGCCGTGGCGCCGGTAAGGCTGAGGTAGTGCCGGCCGTGCCATTTTGGAATATCGCACGTTCCGGGCAGTGGTCCAACAGCGGCACCGGGCTTCCCCGCCATGTTCGGCGTTGCACAAATTGCGTCTCACCATGAGCATAAGGTTTGCAGAGTTTCCGAGATTGCGGCCTGCCTCGACTGATTCATTTTGTCCGGTACCGCAAGTTGGTGTTGCACCTGCCGCGATCGGATCCTCTGCTGCGGCAATTCGGGGATTGGCCTGTCATTCATTACAGGTGACAAGGTAACATGCGCGGGCAGCATCGAGACGGGTAGCGATCGATGATCGCGCCTGATTCGCAATACTTCTCAGCGCGAGCGGGGTCGAATATGCAGCGAGAACTCTACCTGCCACATGCGCGGCGCCTATACGCGTGGAGTTGGCGATGGCTGGCTATTGCCGGCATCGGATGTCTGCCGCACACCGGCTGGGCCCAATCGCTTTCGTACATGAGGGGAGACTCCTACTCGACCACCGAGCATGAGTCGAGCCTGTTTTATAAGATTGAATATCGGGCGATGCTCTATGACGGCTTTGCAGCGGCATTCGAGTATGTCAACGAAGGGCACTTTACCGGACACCACCCCGACGGTTACGGGCTCGAGTTATCGTATCAATATCGCTTTCCGACCGACTATCGGCTGTACCTCGTCGGCGGCATTGGACCCTATTACTATTTTGACACGATCACGCCGGCCGGCGGCCAGTCCACCGACGTGCACGGACTCGCTCCGATGTTCACGCTCAGCGTGCGAGGTCAGCTGTGGAAGAAACTCGATTGGGTGGTATCGGCTGATTCTATCGATCCAACGCACGACGTCAAAGATCAGCTGCTGAGCCTTGGCGTGGCGTACTGGCTGAGCGACCCCTCGAACCCGGGAATATTTGATAAGCCGCGGGACGGATTGACACCGGCATCAACCAATCGCAACGAGTTGTCGGTCTATGGGGCGCTGAGCGTAATCAATATCTCCGGCAACCCCGATGCGTTTGGTTTCAGCGCCGAATACCGCTACATCTTCGCGCGCGGCATCGAGGGCACCATCGCCTATATCTACGAAGGGGATCCGCGCGTGGCCCGCCGCAGTGGTGTGACTGCCCAGCTCTGGCCAGTTCGCCACGACCTGTCCAGTGGATTCGAAGTTGGCGCAGGATTTGGCGCCTACGCGTTCGTCGATAAGAAGCACCAACCAATCCCGGGACAGACCACCACGGCCGCCCTCGCGCCCGTGGTCTCACTGATGCTCTCGCATACGGTCTATTCGCATTTCTTCGCCCGCGCCATATGGGACCGCGTTGTCAGCAACTACAGCCGGGATGCTGATATCTGGCGCGTTGGGGTCGGCCGGACCTTCTGAGACCGAAGCTTATCTAATCACTTGGTGTTCGCGGCCAGCTTCAACCAGGTCTCAACCACCGTGTCCGGATTCAACGACATCGACTCGATGCCCTGATCGACCAGCCATTGCGCCAGATCGGGGTGATCCGACGGGCCCTGGCCGCAGATGCCTGCATACTTGCCGGCCTTGCGGCAGGCCTGGATGGCCATCGACATCATCGCCTTGACCGCCGGGTCGCGTTCGTCGAACAGGTGTGCGATGACGCCCGAATCCCGATCCAGTCCCAGCGTCAGCTGGGTCATGTCGTTGGAGCCGATCGACATGCCGTCGAAATACTCCAGATACTGATCCGCGAGCAATGCGTTGGTCGGCAGCTCGCACATCATGATCAGTTGCAGTCCGCCGGGTTCGCGCTTAAGGCCGTTGTCAGCCAGCAGGTCCGACACTGCGCGTGCCTCGCCGAGCGTGCGAACGAAGGGAACCATGATCTGTACATTGACGAGTCCCATCTGCTCGCGCACGCGCCGGAGCGCGCGGCACTCGAGTTCGAAACAGGCCCGAAAGCCCGGGTCTATGAAGCGCGAAGCGCCGCGGAATCCCAGCATGGGATTCTCTTCATGCGGCTCGTACTGGCTGCCGCCGATCAGATTCGCGTACTCGTTGGTCTTGAAATCCGACAGACGCACGATCACCGGCTCGGGTGCGAAAGCGCAGGCGATGGTCGCGACGCCCTCGGCGAGACGGTCGACAAAAAACTCCACCGGATCGGTGCCGGGCCCGATGTGCTGCCGAATAGTGGCTTGCAACGCCGGCTGCAGTGACGAGAACTCGAGCAGCGCGCGCGGATGGATGCCGATGGTGCGATTGATGATGAATTCGAGCCGGGCCAGACCGACGCCACGATTGGGGATGGCTGCGAAGTCGAAGGCGCGATCGGGATTGGCCACGTTCATCATGATCTTGACCGGAACCGACGGCATGGCGTCGAGCTTGATGACCTGTCGCTCGAAATTGAGCCGACCCTGGTAGACATATCCGGTATCCCCCTCGGCACAGGACACGGTCACCACCTTGCCTTCGGGGATTTTCTGGGTGGCATCGCCACAGCCGACGACGGCAGGAATACCCAGTTCGCGCGCGATGATGGCCGCGTGGCAGGTGCGCCCCCCGCGATTGGTGACGATCGCCGCCGCGCGCTTCATGACCGGTTCCCAGTCCGGATCGGTCATGTCCGCCACCAGCACGTCGCCCGCCTGCACGCGCTTCATATCGCTGGCCGAGCGGACGACGCGAGCGGGTCCGGCTCCGATGCGAGAGCCGATCGCGCGACCTGTCACGATCACCGGTGACCGATCCTGCAGGCTGTAGCGTTGCAGGTCCTTGCCGTTGCGGCTCTGAACGGTCTCGGGACGCGCCTGGAGGACATAGATCTGACCGCTGTTGCCGTCGCGGCCCCATTCGATGTCCATCGGCTGGCCGTAGTGTTCTTCAATGATCAGCGCCTGCCGCGCCAGCGTCACCACGTCGGCGTCGCCGATGCAGAAACGCTCGCGATCGGCGGCCGCAACGGCTACGGTCTGAACGCGCGCTCCGGAGCCGGCGCCGTCGGCATAGACCATCTTGACGGTCTTGCTTCCCAGGCCCCGACGGACGATCGACCAGTGGCCCGAGCGTAACGCTGGCTTGTAGACGTAGAATTCATCCGGATTGACCGCACCCTGTACGACCGTCTCCCCCAGACCATAGGACGCGGTGATGAACACGACGTCGCGAAACCCGGACTCGGTGTCGAGCGTGAACATGACGCCGCTGGCGCCGAGATCGCTGCGCACCATGAGCTGCACGCCGGCGGACAATGCGACCTGAGCATGCGCAAAACCGTGGTGCACACGGTAGGCAATCGCGCGGTCATTGAACAATGAAGCAAAGACCTGATGGGTTGCGCTGAGCAGATCGTCTTTGCCGCGCACGTTGAG
Source organism: Steroidobacteraceae bacterium (assembly GCA_049518595.1). GTDB lineage: Bacteria > Pseudomonadota > Gammaproteobacteria > Steroidobacterales > Steroidobacteraceae > FEN-1191. The sequence continues at coordinate 7,915 of JBEKRP010000051.1, read as the reverse complement.
AAAGGTTTCCTGCTGGCCGGCGAAAGAAGCCTCCGGCAGGTCTTCCGCGGTCGCGGAGGACCGTACCGCGACGGCGATCGCATCGCCCCCGAGCTTCCGCCAGGCCGAGACCAATTGCCGTTCGAACTCGGGTGCAAACGGCGTCGCCAGCACCCATTTTCGAATCTTGTCGCCGGTTCGCGCCAACTGCGCGACATCCTCGACGTTCAATCGCGACAGCTCAGCTTCGATGCGTTGCGCCAGGCCGTCGTGCGCAAGAAACTCGCGATAAGCCGCCGCGGTGGTGGCAAAGCCGGCCGGCACGCTGACTCCGAGGCGGGTGAGATGGCGGATCATTTCACCGAGCGAGGCATTTTTCCCGCCGACGCGCTCGACATCGTGCATACCGAGCTCACTAAACGGCACTGCGTATTCGATCACGCGCGCTCCTCAGGAGGCTTGTTATTGCCGGCATGAACGGTTAAGTGAAACACTAGCAATCATCCACCGCAACAGCGGTTGGAGGCAATGCGTGGCAAGCAACGAGTCGGTGGTACGGACAGTGTTCTTCATTTCCGATCATTCGGGTGTGACCGCGGAGACCATGGGACACAGCCTGCTCAGTCAGTTCGAGGGGATTGCCTTCAGAGCGGTCACCCTGCCGTTTATCAGCACGCTGGAAAAGGCGGCGGAAGCGCTGCAGCGGATCAATGCCACCGCCGTCGCTGACGGCGCGCCGCCCATTATCTTCAGTACCCTGGTTCGCGATGCGGAACGTGAACTGGTCAAAGGCGCCAACGGGCTGTTCCTGGACTTCTTCGACGCTTTCCTGGCGCCGCTGGAATCGGAGCTTGGGCAGCTGAGTTCGCACGCGCTGGGCCGCGCCCACGGCATGATCGACATGGCCGGGTACATGACCCGCATCGATGCTACCAACTTCGCACTGGCGCATGATGATGGCGGCCAGAACAGGGAATACGAGCGCGCGGATGTGGTGCTGCTGGGCGTGTCACGATCGGGAAAGACGCCGACGTGTCTGTACCTGGCCTTGCAGTACGGGATCTACGCGGCCAACTATCCATTGATGGAGGAAGACCTGGAGAGCGGACAGCTTCCCGAGGCCGTTCGGCCGCACGGGCGCAAGCTGTTTGGCCTGACGATCGAGGCCTCGCGGCTGCAGCAGATTCGCGAGGTCCGGCGCCCCGAGAGCCGTTATGCCTCAGTGCAACAGGTACAATACGAACTACGTGCCGCCGAACGCATGTACGCACGCTTTGGCGTGCCGCACATCGATACCACGCATTGCTCGGTCGAGGAAATCTCCAGCCGCATTCTGCAGCTGACCGGGATACCGCGCCGGCTGAGACCGTGATCGCAACCGGCGCCGGTCCGGGAGACCGGGTCGCCGTTCTCGGCATCGACGGCCTCGGCCACCTGAGCGTGCAATTCGCCGCCAAGATGGGGTGTCGCACGGCGCGATCACGCGCGCTGCGGAAGCCTACGCACGCATGATGAGCGGGGCGGCTCGATTCCGCATGGTACTGAACATGGGAAGCTGAGCGGCTCATTAAACTCGCGCCTGGAGCCAGGCCGCCGCAGGCTGGGGGCTTGGGTAATAGTTAATTAGTTCATTGCGTTACAAGAAACGCTACCGTATCGTTGCATTAACACAAGAGCGGGTGTAACGTAGCCTGCGGTTGATGGCCATGCCGCGAGCCTGGAGTGTCTCCACCATGAAAATTCCAGCAAGCATCCTTGCCGCGCTCAGTGTCATGGCGTTATCTCTGGCACCGCTCGCACCGGCCGCGGCGGCAGAACCAGGACGTTGGATTGGCGGTCATGCGCTGGGCCACTTCGGCCTCGGTGCAGTGTTCGCCCATACATTTCTCGGGCTCGCAGCCTTGCCGCTCGCGATCGCCGGCGCCGTCGCCGTCGCCGCACAGTCCCAGGATGATCGCGGCTACGCGCCGCCGGTGAACTATGGGCAGCCGCCCGCGTATGGGCAGCCGCCCGCGTATGCGCCGCCGCCGAGCAATTACCCACCGTCGAACTATTATCCGGCGCCGAGCTATTACCCACCGTCGAACTATTACCCGGCGCCGAACTATTATCCGGCGCCGCCGGCGGCGTACTACGCGCCGCGCGCCGTCTATTACCCACCGGCGCCACGCTATTACGCGCCGCGGGTGAGTTATTACGGCCGGCCGGCCGGCTACTACGGCGCGCGTCCGGGATATCATGCGCCGTCCGGCTATCAGGCCGCCCGGCGCTTCGGCTATTACCACTACCCACGCTAAAGATCCGCACCGTCGGCCCGCGACCGCCAGGCGGCGTGGCGGCCGTCCTTCCCGGACCGCGGCGCTGGAACTGAACGAGCGGATCCTGGATGTCGCGACTGAGCTGTTTCTGGTTCAGGGCTATGGTATGACCACCATCGAAGCGCTGGCGCGACGCGCCGGTATCTCGAAGCGCACTTTCTATCATCGCTTTGCCGACAAGGCGGTGCTGTTCGGCGCCGTCGTGCACCGCATCGTCGAACGCATGCATCCGCCGCCCGGCGTGCCGCTGCTCGAAGGCGCCACGCTGCATGAAGTGCTGAAGCGGCTGGCCGGCCTTATTATGCATGCAGCATTGTCACCGCCGGCCATCGCCCTGCATCGCCTGATCATCGCCGAATCCGTGCGCTTTCCAGAGCTGGCGCGCGCGGTCACCGCCCAGGGCGCGAGCCAGGAGGCGATCACCCTGATCAGCGGGCTGCTGGCCCGCGAGATCGATAACGCTGACTTCACGGCGCCGGCGCGCGAATTCGCCGCACTGCAGTTCCTGCAACTGGTGGTCGTGGTGCCGCAGCGTCGGGCGCTGGGTTTCGACAAGCCGATGACCGCCGCCGAGCTCGAGGCCTGGGCCGACTCGTCGGTGAGGCTGTTCCTGAGCGGTTGCCGAGGGTGGCGGCGCTCGGCATGAGGCCGGCGTCTCAGCAGGCGGCGCGCCGGCGCCGGCTGACGGCTCGAAGTGGCTGAAGCCCGCGCGAGTCGATCGCGGCGCGAGTACGATCACGCCAGTGCAGAATCGCGCCAGTGCAGAAGAATTTAACGGATGATCAACATGACCAGCCAACGCATCAAGCTGATCGCGGGAACTGCGATGGCCGCGTTCATTGCGGCTATCGTGCTCGATCGCCCAGCCCTGGCCCAGGGCGCCGCGGGCGAAAACATCGAGCTGCCGGCATACAAGGGAACTCTCAAGGACGATTACTATCCCGCGGACGCGCGCCAGCATTATTTGCAGGGCCGAGCGCTGGTGGAGTTCGCATTGAATGGGCGTGGGGTACCGACCGACGTTGTGATCGTGAATTCCGAACCGGCACATCAGTTTGAGGATTCGGCACGCCATCTGGTCCAGAATCTGCGCTTTGAGGTGCCGCCAGGCTGGGAGCGAAGCGCGGCGGCAGCGCACCGATTTCGCATGGGCGTACGTTTTCAGGTGATCGAGTGCATCAATTTTTCGAAGTGCGAGTCCCAGCCTCGCAACCCGCCGGCCGACTATGAGGCAGTCAACCGTACGTATGTCGTCACCACCCAGCGGCGCGTGTTGGTGTTCGACAGCAATCAGCCCAAGCTGCCCGGACCGCCGCCCGGACCGCCGGCCGCACCGCCGCCGCCGCCAACGCGAGACGGCCCGGTTGCACCGCCCGAGCCCATTTATCCGCCGGGCTGACGTTCAGCGCTCAGCCCGCGCGGCGCGGGGAATGGCGATGGTGGTGCGGTAGGGTGCCCGATCAGTATCTGCTGGCACCACCGGTCGCAAATTGATCCTTGCTCAACATGCCCTTGTGGCCGGTATCCATCATGTCGAATACCTTGGTCTGATAGGCGATGTATTCATCGTGGGACACCGTGCCGTCCCCATCAGTGTCGATCTTGTGCATCATCGCCTCGGTCCTCAGTCCCCGGGCGAAGCCTCCGGTGGCAATGCCGGCGAGCTCGCCGCCGCTCGGGCTGATGAACTCTTTCGCATTGACGTTGCCCGACTTGTCCTTGTCGAGCATCGCAAAGACCTTCTCGTGAAATGCCAACCACTCATCCTTTGAAACCGTACCGTCGCCATCAGTGTCGATCTTGTGCATCAACGCCATCGAGTGAAGGCCGCTGGCGTAGCCCGCCGTGGCGAAAGACGCCATATCGTCCGCGATCGAAGCAACGGAGTAAGTGAGTGCGAACGCGCAGGCAGCCCACCAGGCTGCGCGGCGGATTGAACGTGACGTGAACATTTTTCGGTTCCCCTTAAGAAAGGCAAAAGCGTTATTCGATCTGGCGCCTGCTCGCGCCGCCGATTCAGTGCGCTGCATCGGCTTTGAGCTGGCCCACCGTCCGGCGCGCCCAGAGTCCCCCAGAAACTCATTATCGCTTTGACCATCTTATGGATCAAGCGCGCTGAAGCGCTTGCGCGCTATCGCCCGGGCAGTGCATGGTGGCAAAAATCGCCTCACTCCTCGACCCGCTGCCAGTCCGTTACCGGGCACGTGGCGAGCCAATCCAGCATCCCAAAGATGTTTGAAACTGAAAGTCGTCGCGGCCACTATAGGCCGGTCGGGGGACCGAGCCGGTTTCAGCTGCGTGATAATGAGAAGAATCAGGCACCAGGGAGAGCCAGATGTTCCATCAGATATTGACGCCCGTTGCTGGAAGCCTGCTGCTATCGATCGTGGTGGCGGCATTACCGATAGCGACCGTGCTGGTGGCCCTGGGGATCCTGCGCCGTCCCGCATGGCAAGCCTCGCTGGCCGGCCTTGTCGTCGGTCTGGTAATTGCCATCCTGTTCTGGCAGTTCCCGGCGGGGCTCGCGCTCAACAGCGTCGTAGCGGGCAGCGTGTTCGCGCTCTGGCCCGTCATGTGGCTCGTGTTCAATGCCCTGTTGCTCTATAACATTGCCGTCATCTCGGGCCGATTTGATGCCTTTCGGGACTGGGTGCTCAAGCATCTGCCTAATGACAGGCGCGTCGTTCTGGTGGTGATCGGTTTCTGCTTCGGTTGCCTTCTTGAGGGGATCTCGGGCTTCGGCACACCGGTCGCGATTACCACCGCGCTGCTGATGCTGGTCGGCCTGCCAGCCCTGGAAGCGCTGACCGTCACCCTGATTTTCAATACCGCCCCGGTAGCTTTCGGTGCGCTCGGTACGCCGATTACGGTGCTGGCGCAGGTGACGGATCTGCCCGCCGTCAAGCTGGGCGCGATGGTTGGCCGTCAGCTGCCGTTCATCGCCTTGATGCTGCCTTTCTATGTGATGGGGATCTATGGTGGCCTGCGTTCGATACGAGCGCTGTGGCCGCTGCTGCTGGTTGCCGGAGGCAGCTTTGCGGTGGCGCAGTTCGTCGCTTCGAACTATATCGACTATTCGCTGACCGACGTGCTGTCGGCGCTGACGTCGTTGATCGTGACCTTGGTGTTTCTGCGAATATGGTCGCCGAACACTGATGAAGAATTTGCCATTCGGAAACCGGCCGCGAGGGCAGTGGGTGCAACTGCGGCGATTTCGCCTTGGCAGGGCTGGATTCCATGGATCATCGTGTCAGCGGTCGTCATCGTCTGGACGCGCCTCAAGATCGCGTCCATCGGCCAGCACATCATTCATTGGCCCGGGTTGCACAACGCGGTGTTCATCACGCTCTACAACAAGGCCTATGCCGCGAACTGGGTATTCCAGCCCCTCGGTACCGGAACGGCGATTCTGGTTGCGACCATCATCACCGCCGCGCTCGTGGGGGTGGGGCCGGCCCGATACGGGCAGGCAATCGTGAGGACCTGGGTGCAGAGCCGCCTGGCCATCCTGACGGTGGCGCTGATCGTGGGCCTCGCATACCTGATGAATTATTCGGGCCTGAACTACACGCTCGGTCTGGGCGTGGCTTCGGCGGGGATCTTCTTCCCGATGCTCTCGGCATTCCTGGGCTGGGTCGCCGTGTTTCTCTCCGGGAGCGATACCTCGGGCAACGCGCTGTTTGGCAACCTTCAGGTGGTCGCGGCGAACCAGCTCGGCCTGAATCCGGTGCTCATCGCCGCGACCAACTCATCCGGCGGCGTAATGGGCAAGATGATCTCGCCGCAGAATATTGCCACCGGCATCTCGGTAACCAACCTGAAAGGCCAGGAGGGCCTCGTCGTGGCCCGGACCTTCAAGCACAGCATCATTTTGACGCTGCTGCTCGGCGTGCTGGTCGTATTGCAGCAGTACGTCTTCAAGTGGATGATTCCGTGATCGAGTGATACCCATGTCCCGCCTGAGCGTTGCCGACAAACGGCGCGCGTTTCATCCGACGCAACAGGGCGGATGCTTTGTCATTCCCAATCCCTGGGACGTCGGCAGCGCGCGCTGTCTGCAGTCGCTGGGGTTCAAGGCCCTGGCCACCACGAGTCCCGGATTCGCCTGGTCGCTTAGGATATGCCGATGGCTGCGCCCCGCGTGACCGGGTGCCGGCGCATCAGCATCGGCGGCGCGTTGGCGCGCTCCGCCTGGGGAGACTTCATGCGCACGGCCCGTATGCTCGCAGACCAAGGCAGCTTCGCGAGTTCCGCCGACGCCACTGCCGGCAGGGATCTGAAGGGGTTCTTTCGCAATGATCGGGACAGACGTGGCAGCGAATAGGTGACCGTCACCGTCGACAGAGCCAGTCGTCTCTGTTCGGAAACTACAGGCGCCTGCCGAACTATATGTACAGTGTACTCGCGCTCGACGACAGCGAATGCTTCTCAGTCGCCGGTACGACACGGCGGTCATTAACCTGTCACCCGGTGACAGGAGAATAGTTTCAAGAGTAGGCTACGGTCGATCGAAATCGACCGTGAGATGCTTCAAAAAAAGGGGAGAGCAAGATCACGGGCAAGAGCCTTCGCGGCGCTCGCCGCGTTCGGCGCTTCCGGGTCTTTACGGTTAACACCCAATTCAAACACTAAGGGGGACCACTATGTCCGTCTCAAAATTCCGTCCACTGCAACTAGCGACCGGCGCGGCGATTGTGCTGTGCATGGCCGCGATATCGCCCGCTAATGCGTGGATTAGCGACTGCTCCCAGTTACCCAGTCATTGGCAGCTCAAGGAGGCGCTCATTAGCGCGCAAGAGGAAGGAAAGGCAAAGAATGGAGGCTTCGGTCTGGAAATGTGGGGCACTATAGTCGATCGCGATGGTCAGGTCTGCGCGGTCGCCTTCACCGGCTCGGATCGCGGTGCACAGTGGCCCGGCAGTCGCGTGATATCGGCGCAGAAGGCCTACACCGCCAACGCCTTCAGCCTGCCCAGCCTTGCCTTATCCACCGCCAATCTCTACTACGCAGTCCAGCCCGGCGGCAGCCTCTATGGCCTTGCCACCAGCAACCCGGTCGACCCTGCATTGGCCTACCTCGGTCCAGCCACCGACTTTGGCACGAGCAAGGACCCAATGGTGGGTTATCGCGTCGGTGGAATTAATGTCTTCGGCGGCGGACTGGCACTGTACAACAGCAGCCACGAGCTGATCGGCGCTATCGGTGTCAGTGGCGATAGCTCCTGCGCAGACCATAACATCGCCTGGAGAACTCGTAACAATCTCCGACTCGATTACGTGCCTGGCGGCGTGAACACCCAGACGGGCCATGCCGACAACATTGTGTTCGACCTCGTCCCGCAACCTCTCCAGCAGTCGGGCTTCAGTGCGAGCGGTTGGGGACATCCGCTATGTGGTGTCACGAGCTCTGAAAAAACCCTCTCGCTAGCCCTTCCGGACACGGAATAGTGAGCTGGTAAAACTGGATGTCGGAGCCCGCGCTTGCACGCGGGCTCCGCCTGACATCGCGCTGAGTCGAAAAGACTGCTCGAGTTGCGCGTCGATCCGCCGGCCGGTCAGCAGTCTGGACGGCAGCAGCTACTCGGGCCGGTGGTAGTGCAGCGAGCTCAGCATGCGCGG
>JBEKRP010000050.1:0-18466 GCA_049518595.1 Steroidobacteraceae bacterium | reverse complement strand
ATCAGCTTCTACCTGATGGATGGCGCCAAGCCTCCCGGCATTGGCGCCTGGGGCGGCAGCCTCGCGTATAGCTGCTCGAACACCAACACGCCGCACGATGGCCTCATCGGCGGGTATCTCGGCCTCGGCATCGATGAGTTCGGAAACTTTCTGAACGGCACCAACCTGATGGCTGGCTATGCCGGTACCAATGTGGCGACCGGGGACAACACGGCGCTGGGTTATGGCTATCATCCGGGCCGTATCGGCCTGCGCGGCGCGGGCAGTATCGCCTTCAGTACCCTGAACGCGCTCAATTCCGCCTATTACCCGTTAACGCTCTCAGCGGCCAATCAGCAGGCCGCGGTGCAGAACACCTGCAGCACGGGTTACCTGTGGAACTACTCGAACGCGTCACGGCCGGTGCAGACGGCGACCGCGGTGGCGGATTACGCGCCTATCCCCGGTGCCTACAAGGAGCTCACCGGCGTTCAGATTGCCAACGAGAGCGCCATGACTCGCGGCGCTGCCACCCCGATCACCTACGATTTGAAGATCACTCCGGCTGGTCTATTGAGCCTGGCCTACAGTTACAACGGTGGAGCCAGCCAGACGGTGATCGCCGCTCAGCAGATCACCGCCTCGAACGGTACGTTGCCGGCGAGCTTCCGATTCGGATTTGCCGGCTCGACCGGCGGTGACACCAATATTCACGAGATCCTGTGCTTCAAGGCGACGCCGTTTGCGCAGTCGGCAAGCTCGGCCGGGCTCAATCAACAGCAGGCGGCCCAGGTGCAGACCAGTACCCAGGTCTATCTGGCGTTCTACGATCCGGCTAACTGGTCCGGATCCCTGACGTCGCAGAATGTGCTCTACAACTCATCGACCCAGACGGTCAGCATCAATCCAGTGGCCAACTGGGATGCGTCCTGCGTTTTATCGGGTGTTGCAGCCGGACAGACTTGCCTTGCCACGGGTGTCAACGGCGCCACGACGGCGGAGGCAACGACCAGCCGCACCATCATGACCTGGAGTGGCAGCGCCGGTATTCCGTTCGAATGGGCCAATCTGACCGCGGCTCAAAAGAGCATGCTCGACACGGGTGACTCCGCGCCGATCAACGCCAACCGCCTGAATTATCTGCGCGGCGATCGCACCAATGAGCAGAACTCTCTGGGCGTGGGCGCGTTCCGGGCGCGCGTCAGCGTGCTCGGTGACATCATTGACTCCAGCCCGACGCCCGTGGGACCTCCGACCCTGCCTTACCCCCCCACGTGGTCGGACTTCCTGATCAGCGGCCCGAGCCTGCCGGAGAACGCCGGCCAGAGCTACCCGAGCTTCGCAACCCTCCAGGCGACCCGTCTGAACGTCGTGTACGCCGGAGCCAACGATGGCTTGCTGCATGGATTCAGATCCGGCTCGTTCACTGCCGGCGGCACTTACGTCAGCACGCTGAACGATGGTTATGAAGTGCTCGCCTATATGCCGGGCGCCGTGCTGCAGAGCGCGGCGTCGGGCACCGGCGGCTGCGCCAATATCAACGCCACCGGGTCGGTGGTGGAAAACATCCACGGAGCGACGTCCGCGATCGGCCCCAATGCCGCCTGCGTGCAGCCGGACCTGGACTATTCCAATATCCAGTATGGTCATAATTTCTACGTGGATGCGACCCCAGGTACCGGCGACCTGTTCTTCAACGGGCTCTGGCATTCCTGGCTCGTGGGCGGACTCGGGCAAGGCGGCGCGGCGATCTACGCGCTCGACATCACCAATCCGTCCACCGCCTTCACCGAGGCCAGTGCGCCCAGCGTGGTCCTGGGCGAATGGACCTCGGCAACGTTGGCCTGCGTCAATGTCGCCAACTGTGGCGCCAATCTCGGCAACACCTACGGCACACCGCAGATACGGCGCTTTCACAACGGTACGTGGGGCGTGGTGTTCGGTAATGGCTTCGGCAGCAGCACCGGCGATGCCGGGATCTATGTGATGATCGTCAATGCGGGCAGCGGCGCCCGGACGTTCTATTACCTGAGCGCGGGCAAGGCCGGTACGGGCGATGGCATTGCCTACACGTCCCCGGCGGACATCGATGGCGACCACATCGTCGATTACGTCTACGCCGGCGATCTGCTCGGCAATGTCTGGCGCTTCGATCTGACGAGCAGCAATCCGGCGCAGTGGGCGCTGTCCTCCACGGGCCAACCGCTGTTTACCACGCCTGGCGGCCAGCCGATCACGACCCAGGTGGTACCGCTGGTCACCACGCAGACCACTTCCTCGCCGCGAGTCATGATTGACTTTGGTACCGGCCAAGCCACTCCTTTGAACAACTCCTCGCCCACGACCTTCGCGAGCGGCACCCAGGCGTTGTACGGCATCTGGGACTGGAATATGAGCAGCTGGAACCTGATTTCGGCGCAGAAGTTCGCGAGCCTTCCGGTACCGCAGACGGTCGGTCTTGGGACTCTGGCGTCGCAGACCGTGCTGGGAACCTATACGTCCGCCGCCGGCAATCAGTACCGGACCATCAGCAGCAACCCGGTGTGCTGGAGCGGCTCGACGACCTGCGGCAGCAGCAGCAACAACCAGTTTGGCTGGTACCTGAATCTGCCGAGCGCCGGCGAGCAGATCATCTTCAATCCGACGCTGCAGCTCGGCGTGTTCCTGGTGAACAGCACCGTTCCGCCGACGAGTACCCCGTATCAGTGCCTGGCGACCACCACCACGGGCTGGACTTTCGGTATTTCGCCGAGCAACGGCGGCACGTTCGCGACCTCGACCTTTGGTGACACCGTCACCAATTTCCAGACCTACAACAACCAGGTGGTCGGCGCGGAGAGTACCAACGGCACCGGCAGCACCTCGGTCGTGCTCGCCGGCGGACATAGCTTCCTGGTGATGCAGACCAGCTCGCCCGGCAGCAGCAGCGGCACTGGCGGCAGCGGCAGCAGCGGCAGCAGCAGCAGCGGCGGCATGAACAGCCCCGGCACCGCGTTGCCGTTCAATGGGCCCAGCCCCAATAGCACTCGCGTCACTTGGGTTGAGCAACGTTGAGACTTCGACAGGTAGCACCCCATGAAAGCCAGATATTTCTCATCGGCAGTTAGCGCATCGTCCGGCTTCAGCTTGATTGAGCTGATGATCGTGCTGGCGATCGGGGCGCTGCTGGTCGCGATCGCCATACCCATGTACACCAAGCAGGTGCAGCATTCCCGGCGCGTGGAGGCACGCACCGCGGTGCTGGATATCGCTGGTCGCGAGGAGCGCTATCTGAACTCGTATAGCACCTACACCACGGTGCCGGCCAATCTCGGCTATGCCGCAGGCGGGCCGGCGTTTCCGATGGCCGTCGGCAGCGGCTACTACGTGGCCAACGTGGTCGTGGCCGTGCCCGCCGCTCCGAATCCACCGACCTACCTCGTGTCGGCCACCCCTGCTGCCGGCTCAAGCCAGCTCCAGGACCTCCCATGCCAGTACTTCAGCGTCGACAACACCGGCAAGCAGTTCTCGTCCGCGAATAGCGCCGGCACCGGTGCCAGCACCGCCACCACCTGCTGGCAGTGATGCTCGACGGCGGCGCGTGACCGCCTCCAGCCGGCCCGATATGATGTGCTGCGCGGCACGCGAAGCACCGGATGCTCGGCAAGGATAGTATTTTTCTCATCGGCCCGATGGGCTCGGGCAAGACCGCGGTGGCGAAATGCCTGGCGCGGCTGCTCGACTATCCGTTCTACGATAGCGACCACGAGATCGAGCGGCGCAGCGGCGCCGATGTCCCGTTGATCTTCGAGCGCGAGGGTGAAGCGGGCTTCCGCCGCCGCGAGCGCGAGATCATCGCCGAACTCACCGGCCGCCCGCGCATCGTGCTCGCCACCGGCGGCGGTGCGATCCTGGACCCCGACAATCGCCGCGAACTCGCCAGCCGCGGCTGGGTGGTCTATCTCGAGACTTCGATCGCGCAGCAAGCCGAGCGTGCCGGGCGCACGCGTCATCGGCCGCTGTTGCACGGCGCCGATCCGCAGGCCCGGCTCGAGGAGCTGATGCGCGTGCGCGAGCCGCTGTATCGCGAGATTGCCGATCTGCGTATGTCGACCGACCGGCGGCAGGTGCGCGCGGTGGCCGAGCGCATCGTTCAGGAATACAAGGCGAGCCGGCGGCGGCCGGCGGTTAGTGCCAATCGCTAGGCATGAATCCGGTGTTTGGCGGCTATCGCTTAGAGATTTCGAGCTATAGGGCGTTTTTTTGATTACCGAAAAAACGCCCTATAGCTCGAAATCTCCCAGTGGTCCCCGTCGAACACGTGTCAGCCATTCCGGTGGCAGTATACTTGCGGCCCTGAAGGCTGCGACGCGGGGCCGATCCAGCGCCGCGATCGCGACTTTACGCGCGACTCTATGCACACACTCACAGTCAGCCTGGGCGATCGCTCCTACCCGATCCTGATCGGCCCCGGGCTGCTGCGCTCACGCGAGCTGCTGGCCACGTACATTTCGGGCAGGGACGCGGTGCTGATCAGCAACACGGTGGTCGCGCCGCTGTACGCCGAGCTGCTCAAGCAGAGCTTGCAGGGGCAGCGGTTGGTGGAAGTGATCCTGCCCGATGGTGAGCAGCACAAGACCTTGAGCACGGCGAGCCGCGTGTTCGACGTGTTGATCGCCAATCGCGTGGGGCGCGACGCCGTCGTGCTGGCGCTGGGCGGCGGTGTTATTGGTGATCTGGCGGGCTTCGTCGCCGCCTGCTATCAGCGCGGCGTCGATCTGGTACAGATTCCGACCACGCTGCTCGCGCACGTGGATTCTTCCGTGGGCGGCAAGACTGCCGTCAATCACCCGGGCGGCAAGAACATGATTGGCGCTTTTCATCAGCCGCGCGCCGTGATCGCCGACACCGATCTGCTGCAGAGCCTGCCGGACCGCGAGCTGCGCGCGGGACTCGCCGAGGTCATCAAGTACGGCCTGATCTGCGACCCGGCATTCTTCGACTGGATCGAGGCGAACATCGACGCCCTGCTGGCACGTTCACCGGATGCTCTCAGTGCAGCGATCTATCGCTCCTGCCAGATCAAGGCCCAGATCGTCGCCCGCGATGAACACGAACAGGGTGAGCGCGCGCTGCTGAACCTGGGTCACACCTTTGGTCACGCCATCGAATCCGCGACCGGCTACGTCGACTGGCAGCACGGCGAAGCCGTCGGCACCGGCATGCTGATGGCGGCGGAGATGTCCCAGCGCCTGGGCAATCTCGAGGCATCGGTGGTGGCGCGGCTGCGTGCGCTGCTGCAGCGTGCCGGCCTGCCGGTCGATGCGCCGCGCATCGGTGCGGCGCGTGCATTTGACTACATGCGCGTGGATAAAAAGGTCCACGCCGGCCGCGTGCGGCTGGTGCTGCTCGCCGGGCTGGGCCGGGCGGTCCTGACCAGCGACTATCCCGACGCCGCGCTGCGCGACACGCTGGCGGCGCATTTCGGATGACCGGCACCGGTCTGGCCGTCTACGCTGCTGACGATGCGCAGACCCGCGGTCGCCGCTACGCCGAGCCGCCGCCGCAGTACCGCAGCGAGTTTCAGCGCGACCGCGACCGCATCATCCACTCCAATGCCTTCCGCCGGCTGGCCTACAAGACCCAGGTATTCGTCAACCACGAGGGTGACCTGTTCCGCACACGGGTGACCCACTCGATCGAGGTGGCGCAGATCGGTCGCTCGATCGCTCGCGCGCTCGCACTGAATGAAACTCTCACCGAAGCCATCGCCCTGGCCCACGATCTCGGTCACACGCCCTTCGGCCATGCGGGTCAGGACGCTCTCAACGAATGCATGCGTGACTACGGTGGCTTCGAGCACAATCTGCAGTCATTGCGCACGGTCGATGAGCTCGAGGACCGTTATGCGCTGTTCCCCGGCCTGAACCTGACCTTTGAATGTCGCGAGGGGATCCTCAAGCACTGCGCATTGTCCAAGGCGCGCGAGCTCGGCGACCTGGGCGAGCGCTTTCTGCAGAGGCGGCAACCGGGACTCGAGGCGCAACTGGCGAACCTCGCCGACGAGATCGCCTACAATAATCACGACGTCGACGACGGCATCCGCGCTGGACTGATCACGCTGGAAGAAGTCGCCCAGGTGCCGCTGGTGCAGCGGCAGTTCGACGAGGTGCTGCGGCTGCACCCGGATCTGCAAGGGCGCCGTCGCGTGCACGAGACGGTGCGACGCATGGTCAATGAAGTGGTGATCGACGTCATCGAATCGAGCCTCGAGCGGCTTCGCGAGGCGTGCCCGCAGGACATCGATGCCGTGCGCTCGCTCGGCGAGCCCCTGATGGGCATGAGTGAGGGGATGCGCGCCAGGCATCTGGAGCTCAAGCAGTTTCTGCGCGAACAGGTCTATCGGCACCAGCGTGTACTGCGCATGACGACCAAGGCCAAGCGTGTCCTGAGCGCGCTGTTCACCGCCTTCATGGACGAGATCAAGCTCATGCCGGCGGAACATTGCGACACGGCGCTGCGCGCCGAGCAGCGCACCGGCGTCGCCGGCCGCGCCCGCATCGTCGCCGACTACGTTGCCGGCATGACCGACCGCTACGCGATTCTCGAGTATCGCCGTCTGTTCGATCCGGCAGAGAGGACTTAGCGAAACGGCGCCAGGACAGGGTAAATACCTGGCAACGACAGGTACAGATGATAAAATTGAAAGGCGTGGCGGGGCTTGTCGCCAGGAGTCTCATGCAGACGGATATGCGCACTGAAACGGCAGCTCGAGAGCGCCTGATCGTCGCGTTGGATGTTGATACTCTCACTGAAGCACTCCAGCTCGTCAGCGGATTGGGCAACGGTGTCAGCTTCTATAAAGTTGGCCTGCAATTGTTCATGGCGGGAGGACTAGGCATCGTCAAGCGCATAGTCGAGGAAGGGAAAAAGGTCTTCCTGGACCTGAAGGTCGACGATACGCCCCGCACGGTTCAGGAAGCGGTCAGAAACAGCGCTATCGACGGGGTCGAATTCTTCACGCTTCAAGGCAACGCCGATACCGCGCGCGCCGCGCGAGCGGGCCGCGGTCAGCGCTCATCCCCAAAATTTCTGCAGGTTACTTACCTTTCGAGCTGGGATAGTTCCGATCTGCTCGAGCATCTGCACATCGATCCAGGCGCGGATAAGCTTTCAATCGATGACCAGGTCGTCCATCGAGCAAGACGAATACTTGACTCCGGCTGCGATGGTGTCATTGCATCTGGTACTTCCGTGAGCAGGCTACGCCGCGAATATCCCAACATGTTGATAGTCACGCCCGGCATTCGACCATCCGGGACCAGTAGCGATGACCACAAGAGATCGATGACCCCGTTTGAGGCCATCAGGGCAGGGGCAGACTATCTGGTGGTGGGGCGTCCCATTCGCTCTGCGGACGACCCGAAGGGAACCGCCCATAAAATTCAGCTAGAGATCGAACAGGCGCTTCGCAGCAAAGCGGCCTGACCAGCAGCAGATCGCCGCTACAGTGGCCTGAAAGCCGCAGACCGAACCAACCAGAGGCAGGAATCGCAGGGAGTTATAGAACTATAGGGAGAATTTTTGTAATCAAAAATTCTCCCTATAGTTCTATAAACTCCGTCCGTCACACTCCCTCTTGCTGGTTCAATGCCTGAGTCTCAGGTCGCCGTGGCTGGCGATCTGCTGCTGGCCAGCTCGTCGCGCAGCTCGCGCCGCAGAATCTTGCCGACATTGGTTTTGGGCAGCTGGTCGCGGAAGTAGATCGCCTGCGGCCGCTTATAGGCGGTCAGGTAATGATGCGCGTAGTCCTTCACCGCCTGCTCGGTCAATGACGGATCCGTCCTGACCACGAACAGCACCACTACTTCGCCGGAATGTTCGTCCGTCTGCGCCACGGCGGCCACTTCCAGCACGCCCGGACACTTCGCGATCAGGTCCTCGACCTCGTTCGGATAGACCTTGAAGCCCGAGACGATGATCATGTCCTTCTTGCGATCTTCGATGAATACGAAGCCGCGCTCATCGAAGCGCCCGATATCGCCGGTGCGCAGCCAGCCTTCCGGCAGCATGACCTTTTCGGTCTCTTCGGGCCGCTGCCAGTAGCCGCGCATCACCTGCGGACCGCGCAGACAGATCTCGCCGATCGCTCCGATGGGAAGAACGCGGCCATCATCATCGCGGATCGTGAGTTCGGTCGACGGCACCGGCAGCCCGATCGAGCCGTTGAAATCGGCATCGGGGCCGACGAGCGGGGTGACGCAGCCGACCGGCGAGGCTTCGGTCAAGCCCCAGCCCTGGCTCAGGATGCAGCCGGTCAGCTGCTTCCAGCGCGCGGCGACGCCGCTCTGCAGTGCCATGCCGCCGGCAACCGTGGCGACCAGGCGCGAGAAATCGAGCTGCGCGAAACCCGGCGTGTTCATCAGCGCGTTGAACAGCGTATTCACACCCATGAAGAACATCGGCGGATGCCGGCGTAATTCCTTGATGAATCCGTCGAAGTCCCTGGGGTTTGCGATCATCAGGCCGGTGCCGCCGAGGGACGCGAACAGCCAGCAATTCGCCGTCAGCGAGAAGATGTGATAGAGCGGCAGGGCGCAGACAAAGGTCACCCGCTCGAGTGCGACCTGCTGGAACCACGCGCGCGACTGCAGGATATTGGCCACCATATTGCCGTGGGTGAGCATCGCGCCCTTGGCGACGCCGGTGGTGCCGCCGGTGTACTGCAGGTAGGCGAGATCGCTGCGATCCAGATTCACCGGCAGCAGCCGCAGGGTGCGGCCGTCATCGATCACCTGGCGAAACCCATGCGCCTCGGGAATCACCCAGCGCGGCACTTTCTTGTGCACATGGCGCAGGACCAGGTTGACGATCGGGCCCTTGGGCCAGTGCAGCATATCGCCGACACCGGTGACGATCACCTGCCGCACCCGGGTCTCCGGCAGCGCCTGCTCGAGCGTGGCCGCGAAGTTCTCGAGCACCACGACCGCGACCGCGCCGGAGTCCTTGAGCTGATGCTCGAGCTCGGTGGCGGTGTAGAGCGGGTTGGTATTCACCACCGTGAGTCCGGCGCGCAGCGCACCGAACATGGCGATCGGATATTGCAGCAGATTCGGCAGCATGATGGCGATGCGGTCGCCGCTCTTGAGCCCGGCGCGATGCTGCAGCCAGGCACCGAAGGCGCGAGAGCGCGCATCGAGGTCGCCGTAGCTAATGGCGGTGCCCATGCTGTAATAGGCGATCCGATGCGCATAGCGGCTGCAGGCGTCCTCGATCAGCGACTTCAGCGAGTCGAATTCGAACGGATCGATGTCGGCGGGTACCGAGGGCGGATACTGCGGCAACCAGAACCTGTCCATGGTCAGACCCCTCTGTCTATTTCTTGATTTCCCGCGCCTGCAGCGATTTCGCACGAGCGCGGCGGCGCCAATCAGCGCACGTTGCTGCCCGCGCCGGCTGCACGGGCGGTCGCGCGCAGCAACGGCTCTAGTTTGGGCCAGACATTGTCCAGCAACAACGGCTGGCCCTTCGCGCTCGGATGCAGGCCGTCAGCCTGCATCAGCGCCGGATTGAGCGCCACCTGATCGAGCAGAAACGGCACCAATGCCAGCTTGTGCGCCTGGGCCAGGCCGCTATACATGTCCTGGAAGCCGCTCGTGTAGCGTTCCCCATAATTGGGCGGCATGCGCATGCCCAGCAGCAGCACGGTGATGCCGCGCGAGCGCGTCAGCGTGATCATCTTGTCGAGATTGTCGCGGGTGTCGGCAAGCGGCAGACTGCGCAGACCATCGTTGGCGCCCAGCTCGAGTATCAGGATGCGCGGCTGCTGCACGTCGAGCGCGTGCGGCAGTCTGCTCAGGCCGCCCGCGGTGGTCTCGCCGCTGACGCTGGCGTTTATTACCCGGAATCCGTACCCTAACTGCGAGATCTTGCGCGCCAGCAAGCTCACCCAATCCTGTTCGACGTCGATGCCATAGCCGGCGCTGAGGCTATCTCCGAACACCAGGATTACCGGCGATGGCTGGTCCGCGCGCGCCGCCGGCGTCGCCAGCGCGAGCAGCAGTGCCAACAGGAAGCCCATGACGCGTGACATCGTTCTTGAAGCCCGGAACCTGAGCAAGCAGGTTAGCAGCCCGGAAGGCCCGCTGACCATCGTGCGAAATGTCTCGTTCACGGTCACGCAGGGCGAGTCGATCGCGCTCGTGGGGCCCTCGGGCGCCGGCAAGTCCACGCTGCTGGCGTTGCTCGCGGGCCTGGACCTGCCGAGTTCCGGAGAAGTGGTGCTCGCCGGCGAGACCCTCGGTGCGCTGGACGAGGACGGCCGCGCGCGCCTGCGTGCCGAGCGCGTGGGCTTCGTGTTCCAGTCCTTTCATCTGCTGCCTTCGCTGACCGCGCTTGAGAACGTGATGCTGCCGCTCGAGCTGGCCGGACGTGATGATGCCCGCGCCGCCGCCGGTGAGATGCTCGCCCGTGTCGGCCTGGCCGCGCGCATGGGCCATTATCCGCGTCAGCTCTCCGGCGGCGAGCAGCAGCGCGTGGCGCTGGCGCGCGCGTCGGTGGGCGCTCCCGCGGTACTGTTCGCCGACGAACCCACCGGCAACCTCGACACTGCGACCGGTGAGCGCATTGCGCAGCTGCTGTTCGAGCTCAACCGCGGCTCGGACACGACGCTGGTGCTGGTCACCCACGAAGCCACGCTGGCGGTGCGCTGCGGGCGCGTGCTGTCGATGGATGCCGGCGCGCTGATTCACGATGTCGGCGCCGCCGCGCACAGTCATGCATAGCCTGGCGCTGGGGCTGCGCGCGTTGCGCCGCGAATGGCGCTCCGGCGAGCTGGCGGTGTTGTGGCTATCGCTGAGCATTGCCGTGGCCGCGCTCAGCGGCGTGGGCTTTCTGGTCGACCGCATCGGCCGCGCGGTCGAGCTGCAGGCCACCGAGGTGCTGGCTGCGGATCTGCGCGTGGAGTCCGATGCGCCGATCGCCGTCGAGGAGCAGCTGCAGGCGCAGCAGCTTGGGCTGACGACGGCGCGCCTGACCATGACGCTGTCGGCCATCTTCAATGGCGATGCCAATCAACTCGCCAATGTCCGCGCCGTGAGCCAGGGCTATCCGCTGCGCGGCCAGCTGACGGTCGCCGAGCACGCGTTTGCGGCCGGCGCTGCCACCCGCGCGATCCCCGCGGCCGGTGAGGCGTGGCCCGACTCGAGGCTGGCGGCGGCGCTGGGTGCGGGGCTGGGCAGTGAGCTCAGCGTCGGCACGCGCTCGTTGCGCGTCACGCGCATCCTGATCTCGCGCCCCGACCAGAGCTCGACTTTTGTCGAATTCGCCTCGGCATTGCTGATCAATGATGCCGATCTGCCCTCGACCAGGCTGGTCCAACCGGGCAGCAGAATGCGTTACGTCCTGCTGCTCGCAGGCAGCCGCTCGCAGCTCGATGCCTTCCGCCGCTGGCACCAGCTGCGCGAGCCGGCCCACGAGCGCGTTGAAGATGTCGCTGACGCCAGCCCGCAGATCGGCGATGCCAGTCAGCGCGCAGCGCGTTTCCTGGCGCTCGCGAGCCTGGTCGCGGTGCTGCTGTGCGCGGTGGCGATCGCGATGAGCGCACGCAGCTATGTGCGGCGTCAATTGGATGCGGTCGCACTAATGAAAACCCTGGGTGCTTCGCGACGCCTGGTGCTCGCCGTCAATCTGTGGCAACTGCTGGCGTTGGCGGCGGTGGCGAGCGTGCTGGGCGCGGCTGCCGGCTGGTTGACGCAGCTATGGCTGGTGCGGGTGCTGCAAGGGCTGCTGCGGGCCGACCTGCCGCCGGCGGGCCCCTGGCCGGCCGTGGTGGGCTTCATCATTGCGCTCGCGGTGCTCGCCGGCTTTGCGCTGCCGTCGCTGCTGCAGCTGACCAAGGTGCCGGCGGTGCGCGTATTGCGACATGATGCCGGGCCGCCGGCCTTGAGTTTCTGGAGCGCCGGCGCGCCGGTGCTGCTGGCGATCGCCGGTGTGGTCTACGGGGCGCTCGGCGAGCTTTCCTTAAGCCTGTGGTTCCTGTTGGGACTGGCTGCAGCGGTGTTGGCGCTGGGGCTGGCCGGCGCATTGCTGGTGCGGGCCGCGGCGCGTGTGCGAGGCTCCGCCGGCGTGGCCTGGCGCTACGGCATCGCCAACCTCGCACGTCGCCGCGCCGAAAGCATCACCCAGATCGTCGCCTTCGGGCTCGGCATCATGCTGCTGCTGGCGCTGGCGATCCTGCGCGACGACCTGGTGACCGATTGGCGCGCGAGCCTGCCGGCCGACGTGCCGAATTATTTCTTCGTCAACATTCCATCCGATCAGCGCGCGGCTTTCGAACGCGAGCTGCAAGCGCAGGGCGCGCAGTTGACACGCATGCTGCCCATGATCCGCGGCCGGCTGCTCACCATCAACGACCAGCCGCTCTCGGCGCTGCATTTCCCCGGCCAGCGCGGCCGCGGCTTTGCCGAGCGCGAGCAGAACCTGACCTGGGCCAAGGAGCTCGGCGACGACAATCGCATCGTCGAGGGCCATTGGTGGAGCGCGGCGGATCAGGGTAAGCCGCTGGTATCGCTGGCGGTCGAGTATCAGGACTCCATGGGCTTGAAGCTCGGCGATCGGCTGCGCTTCGACGTCGGTGGCGAGAACTATGATGTCACCGTCGCAAGTTTTCGCCGAGTCAAGTGGGACAGCTTTCGCCCGAATTTTTTTGTGATGTTTCCGCCCGGCCTGCTCGATGCGAGTGCCGGCACCTACATGACCAGTGCGTATCTTGAGCCCAGCAGCGGTGCCATGGCGCAGCTGGTGCATCGCTTTCCGGGCGTGTCGATATTCAACGTTGGAGATCTGCTGGCGCAGATTCGCGCCGTGGTCGACAAAGCCGTCACCGCGGTGCAAACCGTGTTCCTGTTCACGCTGCTCGCGGGGCTCACGTTGCTGCTCGCGGCGGTGCAGGCGAGCCGCGAGGAACGGCTCTACGAGACCGCGATTCTGCGCGTGCTCGGGGCGCGTCACGCCATGATCCTGGCGAGCGTGCTGGCCGAATTCGCGCTGCTGGGAGCGGTGGCCGGATTGCTCGCGGCTACAGGCGCGTCGCTCGGCGGCGCGTGGCTGGCGCACGCCCTGGATCTGAAATACCGCTTCAATGCGAGTCTGTGGATAGCCGGCGTGCTCGGCGCTGTGCTGGTGGTCGGCGTCGCCGGCTGGATCTCGACACGCTCGGTAGTGCGGGTAGCGCCCCGATCGGTGCTGTACTGACGCCGCGAGCCCCAGTGCATGTGAATTATGAACGGCGCGCTGCGCGCACCGCCCGCCAGATCAACGCGTGAAGCTGATCGTCGCCCAGGCCTGCGGCACCGCTTCACCGCGCCAGGTCAGGCCTTCCATGGTCAATTGGTAACCGCCCGGGCCCAACGCCGTGCTGTTGAGTTCGAGATGCAGGTTGCCGTTCGAATCGCGCTGCACGTTGTGCAGGACTCCCACGCGACCCTGATCGATGCGATCGACGGTGACGCGGAAGGCGGTGAATTGTGACCACGACAGGTCGAATTTGAGGTCCGCCATCTGCGCGTCGCTGCCCCCGATCGTGACCAGGCTGCGTGGCGAGGGCCCGGTGCGGCTCGGGATTACGGTGATCGCGCGCGTGGACTTCGCCGGATCGAGCGGTTGCGCCGCCAGACGCTGCTGCAGGCTCGCGATCGTGCGCTCGCGCGCCGAGAGCTTGCCGTGGATTACCAGACAGGTGACCGCGAGGATCAGGCCGAGAGCCGCCGTGCCGATCAGCACCGGCAGCTGTTCCCACCACCGCTTGGGGCGCTGTTCCCAGGGCGCCGCACGGCCGCCGGCGTCGAGCAGGCGCAGCGCGGCACCGATGCGCTCGGTCAATGCGATGTCGTCCAGCAGTTCGGGGTGCTCGCGGCAGAAGCGCTCGAATTCCTGCGCGCCCTTGAGCGGCAGGCGGCCGCCGATGTAACGCTCGACGATCTGATTGCGGGCGATGAATTCGCGATCCATGGCTGGCAGTGCCGTCGCGGGCTGCGGCATCCGCAGCGCGGCGGTGTCCGCCCCAAGGGGGCTTCGGGGCGCGGCTTGCATCGGCCTATGGTGCCGCGCGGCCGGTGCCAGGCGCCGGTGCCAGCTCACAGTTCCGGCGCGCAGCGCGCTAAGATCGCGAATTGCGTCACAATATCAGCTCTCGGAGGGATGCGTCTTGCGCTATATCGTGGGCTTGAGCGGGCCGGTGGGCCTATGGTGAATCACATTGGCGAAATCGGACAAAACCCAGCCGGATAAAACGAAGCCGCTCGCCGGTGGCGTACAGCACGATGCGCGCGGCAACGCGGTCTGGCAGTGGGCGAGCGACTCGGCGCGCCGTGCGATCGTGACTACCTCGCAACTGCTGCGCCGACTGGATGTGTCGAGCCTGTCACTGGAAGACGAGCAGCCTTCCGGCGCGCAGAGCAAGCCGGTGCCAACCAAGTCCGCGCCCACCCAGTCCGCGCCCAACAAGCCGGCCGCCCCGGCACGCAAGGCGCATGGTGGCTTCAACCCCTACGATGGCGCCGCGATGCCCCGCGCCGCGGCGCCCAAAAAGCAGGCCCCGGTTTCGGCACGCCCCCGCCCTTCCTGGTGGCGACGCCTGTTTCAACGGCGATAAGCGGCCGCTGAATCGCGCGCAGCACCATGTACCAGGCACCTGTCAGGGATTTGCGCTTCGTGCTCGATGAGTTGCTGGGCGTCGCCAGCCTGGCGACACTGCCGCGCTACCACGAGTTCTCCAGCGAGCTGGCCGCTTCGGTGATCGACGAGGCGGCGCGATTCGCGCAGGACGTGCTGGCGCCGATCAATCGCGTCGGCGACAGCGTCGGCGCCAGCTTTCGCGACGGCGCGGTGCAGATGCCGGCGCAGTTCGTGAGCGCCTACAAGCAATTCGTCGAGGGCGGCTGGACGCAGCTGACGGCGGCGCCGGAGTTCGGTGGTCAGGGCGCGCCGCTGGTGCTGGCGGTCGCGGTCGAAGAGCTCGGCTTCGGCGCCAACCTCGCGTTCATGCTGTGCCCGCTGCTCGCGCGCGGCGCCAGCGAGGCGCTCGAGGCGGTGGCATCTGCGCCGCTGCAGGCGCGGCTGCTGCCGAAGTTGGTGCAGGGTGAGTGGACCGGCACCATGAATCTCACCGAGCCGCAGGCCGGCTCGGACCTGGCCGCGATCCGCGCCCGCGCCACGCCCGATGGCGATCTTTACCGCATCACCGGGCAGAAGATATTCATCACCTACGGTGAGCATGATCTGGCGACGAACATCGTGCACCTGGTGCTGGCGCGCATCGACGGCGCGCCTGCCGGGATCAAGGGCATCTCGCTGTTCGCGGTGCCTAAATTCCTGCTCAACGCCGATGGCAGCTTAGGGCAGCACAACGATCTGCGCTGCGTCTCGATCGAGCACAAGCTCGGCATTCATGCAAGCCCCACCTGCGTGATGTCCTATGGCGATCGCGGCGGGGCGATCGGCTATCTGATCGGTATGCCGCATCACGGCCTCGAGTACATGTTCATCATGATGAATTCCGCGCGCCTCGCGGTCGGCGTGCAGGGTGTGGGCCTCGCCGAGCTGGCGCTGCAGCAGGCCAGCGAGTGGGCGCGCAGCCGTATTCAGGGGCGTCCGGCCGGCGCCAATGGCGATGCGGCCGCGACCATCGTGCATCATCCCGATGTGCGCCGGATGCTGCTGACCATGAAAGCCAACGTCGAGGCGATGCGCGCCCTCGCGCTCTACACCGCATTGCAGCTCGATCGCGCGCGCGCGGAAGACCACGAGGCCCCGCGCGCCGCCGCATTGATGCGCGGCGAGCTGCTGATCCCGATCGTCAAAGGCTGGTGCACCGATCAGGCCTCGGAGCTGGCCTCGCTCGCGGTGCAAGTGCACGGCGGCATGGGTTTCATCGAGGAGAGCGGGGTGGCACAGACGCTGCGCGATGTGCGCATCACCTCGATCTACGAAGGCACCACCGGTATTCAGGCCAACGACCTGGTCGGCCGCAAGCTCGGCCGCGATCGCGGCGCGGCGATGACCGCGCTGCTGCGCGCCACGCTGCGCGAGTTGAACGACCTGCGGGGCAGCGATGCGATCATGCGCAGCGTGCGTAACGCCAGTATCGAAGCCATCACCATGTTGCGCGATGCGACCGAAGCGCTGCGCCAGCAGCTCGCCGAGACGCCCGCGCGCGCCTACGCGGTGTCGGTGCCGTACCTGCACCTGTGCGGTCGCGTGCTCGGCGGCGCAATGATGGCCCGCAGCGCCGAGATCGCCAGCGCCAGGCTTGCCGCGGGCAGCGGCGATGAAAATTTCTATCGCGCCAAGCTGCAGACGTCGCGCTTCTACGCCGAGCATCTGCTGCCGCAGTCCCTGAGTCTGCTGCGCATCATCAAGTCCGGCGGCGCCAGCGTGGCCGAGGCCGATCCGGAGCTGATCTAGCGCGGAAAGCCCGCCCGCCCGCTCGCCAGTGCGCTAGCTGTCTGCGGCTGCGCCGCCGAGCACCGGCACCATGTTGGCGAGCAGGAACTCGACAAACTGCCGGATGGCCGGCGAACCGGCGCGCTCGGCTGCGTAAACGGCTTGCAGCTGCAGCGATGCGGCCACCGACCACTCCGGCAGCACGCGCTCGAGCTTGCCCATCGCCAGGCCCTGGCGACACAGAAACTCCGGCAGCACACCAATGCCCAAGCTGGCCGCCGTGCTCGCATGTACCAGCGCCGGATCGTTGACCTGCAGCGCCGGCCGCAAACGCAGCTGCTGGTCTTGCCCGTCACGAGGGCCACCGACACTCTGGCCACCGTCGCGGCCAGCGCCACCGCGGCGCAACCGCAGCATGCCCGGCGCCGAGTCGGCATCCGCGCCGACATCGAGTGCGCGCAGCACGCTATGCTCGCAGAGCTGTGCCGGTGTGCGTGGACACCCATGGCGCGCGAGGTACGCCGGCGTCGCGCACAACAGCAGCGGCGGGCTGCCTAGCGGTGTGCGCGTCAGCGCCGGATGCGGTGCGGAAGGATTCTGCGCGGAAGGATGCGCCGCGGAAGGATGCTGCGCGGTGTCGTTGCAGACCAGCAGGTCCCAATCCTCGCCCGGGCCCTCCGGCAGCGTATCGATCACCACCACCTGCAGTTCGAAGTCAGGGTAGCGCTCGAGAAAGCGCGGTATCAGCGGTGTGACCAGCAGGCGGCCGTAACCGGGATCGACGATCACACGCAGCCGCCGCTCGCCGGCTGCGGCCGGCGCGAAGCGCGCCCTGACGGCCTCCACCTCGGCCAACAGGCGCTGGCTGTGCGGGCGCAGCAGTGCGCCGGCGGGAGTCAGTGCCACCCGTCGCGTGGTGCGTGTCAGCAGGCGCGTGCCGAGCCGGCGTTCGAGGCTTAAGATGGCGCGGCTCACGGCGACTTTAGGCACCCCGAGCGCGCGGGCTGCAGCGGTGAAGGACTTGAGCTCGGAGACGTGCGCGAATGCAGCCATTTCCGACGCAAGCCACATATTGTTTCTCTCAAAGCCCTTAAGGCGACTGTTGAGTCGTATACTGTACCTGATACGGAACAATAACAACTATGCGCCGCATCCCTGAACCCGAGCTGATGGACGATCCGGAGCAGGCCCTGGCCTATGCCCAGGCCGATTTCAGTGCCGCCCACGGCGCCCGGATCCAGATGTTTCGCAGCCTGTTCCCAACGCTGCAGCTCACCGGCGCGGTGCTGGATCTGGGCTGCGGTTCCGGCGATGTGCTGCTGCGCTTCGCGCGTGCCTTTCCCGAGGCGTGCTTCGTCGGCGTCGACGGCTCGCGGCCGATGCTGGAACTCGCGCAGCGCGCGATCCACGCCGAGCCGGCACTGCGGGATCGCGTGCAACTGCAATACGGCATCATCCCGCAATGCGCGCTGCCGGATGAGCCCTGGCGGCTGATCATGAGCCACAGCCTGCTGCACCAGCTGCACGAGCCGCAGGTGCTGTGGCGTACGGTGGCCGATTGCGCCG
The DNA here is from genome assembly GCA_049518595.1 of Steroidobacteraceae bacterium. Classification (GTDB taxonomy): domain Bacteria; phylum Pseudomonadota; class Gammaproteobacteria; order Steroidobacterales; family Steroidobacteraceae; genus FEN-1191. The sequence continues at coordinate 499 of JBEKRP010000050.1, read as the reverse complement.
ACAGCGGCTGCGCCGTGTTCGTCGCCGACCTGCGGCGCCCGCCGAGCGAGCCCGATGCGCGCCGCCTGGTGCAGGCGACCTCGAAGGATGAGCCCGAAGATTTTTTTAATTCGCTGTGCGCCGCATTTGAGCCCGACGAAGTTCGCGCGCAGCTGGCCGCCGCGGGGCTACGCCAACTGCAGGTGCGAACCCAGGACCCGTTCCACCTGAGCATCTCCGGTCTGCTGTGAGCGGCAGAGGAAATTATCTGAAGGTAGGAGCTACCTTAGAGGTGTCAAACTATATCCAGGCATTTTGTAATCAAAATGCCTGGATATAGTTTGACACCTCTGAAGTAAGTCCTGCCTTTAAATGCTTCCTGATCCGCTCACAGTCAGACCGGATTCTCGAGGCTGAACATCTCGCTGGCGTCGTCATACGCGAACGCCTCCGCATAGCGGGCCAGGCTGAGCACGGCGCGCAGGGTCTGCTCGGCATCCTTTTCGCCCATGAAATCCTC
>JBEKRP010000049.1:0-20463 GCA_049518595.1 Steroidobacteraceae bacterium | reverse complement strand
GCCGAGCGGGCACTGGCGCTGCGGTTCGGACAGCCGCGCAACGCGGCGCTCGAGAGCCAGCAGCTCATCATCGTCGCGATGGGTAAACTCGGCGGCGGCGAGCTCAATTTCTCCTCCGATATCGATCTGGTGCTGCTCTATCCGGAGGGCGGAGAGACCGACGGCGCGCGCCCGATAAGCAATGAGGAGTACTTCACGCGCCTCGGCCAGGCCTTGATACGCCTGCTCGAGCAGCAGACGGCCGATGGCTTCGTGTTTCGCGTCGATTTGCGCTTGCGCCCCTTTGGCGACAGCGGTCCGCTGGTGTCGAACGCGGCGGCGCTCGAGGACTATCTGCAGCTGCATGGCCGGGACTGGGAGCGCTACGCCTGGGTCAAGGCGCGCGCCATCACCAACCAGGCCGGCTACGCGGAACTGTTCCGCAGCGCCATCCAGCCCTTCGTTTACCGGCGCTACCTTGACTTCGGCGTATTCGATTCGCTGCGGGACATGAAGGCGATGATCGAACGCGAAGTGCAGCGCCGCGAGCTCGCCGACCATATCAAGCTCGGTGACGGCGGCATCCGCGAGATCGAATTCATCGTGCAGTCGTTTCAGCTGATCCGCGGCGGCCAGGACCGGCGGCTGCAGACCACTTCGTTGCGGCAGGCATTGGTGCTGCTGGTCGGCGCCAAGCTGTTACCGGCGGACGCCGTGGCCGAACTCGACGCGGCCTATGTCTTCCTGCGACGACTGGAAAACCGGCTGCAGATGCGCGCCGATCAGCAAGTGCACCAGCTGCCCAGCGCCGCGCTCGAGTGCGAGCTGCTCGCGTCGGCCATGGGGTTCGATTGCTGGCGCGGGCTGCGCGCCGAGATCGAGCGGCATCGGCGCCACGTTGCAGCCAGCTTTCGTGCCGTTGTCTTTGGCGCGAGCTCGGGCGCGCCGGCGGACGGCGCGCCGGAGAGCCTGCCGCAGCTCGACGACGCCGACCGGCAGACCCTGGCCGCCTGGCTCGAGCGCGCGGGGTTTGCCGACAGCGCCGCTACCGCTCAACTGCTGGTGGATTTTCGTGAGCTGCCGTTCGTGCAGCGGCTCGACGCCATCGGCAGTCGTCGCCTGAGCGCCCTGATGCCCGTGCTGGTGGCGGAGGCGGCGGCCACGCGCGAGCCGCTGCCCGCTCTGCGGCGTCTGCTGCGCGTGCTCGAGGCCATCGGTGCCCGCTCGGCCTATCTGGCGCTGCTGCTGCATAATGCCCGCGCGCGAGTGCGCCTGGTCGAGCTGGCCTCGCATGGTGACTTCCTGACCGGGCAGATCGCCTCGCATCCGCTACTGCTCGATGAACTGATCGATGAGCGCATCTTCGATTCTCCGCCCGATCGAGCCGCGCTGGCTGCGGATCTCGAACAGCGCATGGCCGGTGCCGACGAGGACGACGGCGAGCGGTTGGTGGAGCGGTTGCGGCAATTTCAACGCGCGGCGATCTTCCGCTTAGGCGTAGCCGACCTGCTCGCCCAGCTGCCGGTGATGCGGGTCAGCGACCGCTTGACCGATGTCGCCGAGTTGATCATCGAGCGTGTGCTCGCGCTCGCCTGGCAGCAGCTCACGCCGCAGCTCGGCACGCCGATGTGCACCGAGGAGCGCGCTCGTCGGCCGGTGCGGCTTTGCGTCATCGGCTACGGCAAGCTCGGCGGCATGGAACTTGGCTACGGCTCGGATCTCGATCTGGTATTCCTGCACGACTCCAGTGGCGCGCAGCAGGAGACCGAGGGAGAGCGCACGATCGACAATCAGGTGTTTTTCGTGCGCTTCGCACAGCGGCTGGTGCATCTGCTCACGATGCATTCGGCGGCCGGACGCCTCTACGAGGTCGATATGCGGCTGCGGCCCAGCGGCAAGGGCGGCATGCTGATCACCAGCATCGAGGCTTTCGCCGAGTATCAGCGGCGTGAGGCCTGGAGCTGGGAGCACCAGGCATTGCTGCATGCGCGCAGCGTCGCCGGCGCCGCAGTGCTGCGGGAGCGCTTCGAAGCGATACGCATCGAGGTGCTGACGCGCGACGTGCGGCGCGATACCCTGCGGCAGGATGTGCGCCATATGCGCAACCGCATGCGCAACGAGTTGTCGCGCGCCAAGCCGGGCGAGTTCGATCTCAAGCAAGACCCCGGAGGCATTGCCGACATCGAGTTCCTGGCGCAGTACTGGGCACTCACCTGGGCCGGGCAATACCCGCCGGTGGCCATGTACTCCGATACCATTCGGCAGCTCGAATCGGTGGCGTCGGCGAATCTGGTGACGCAGAGTCGGATCGATACCCTGAGCAGCGCCTACCTCGGCTATCGGACCTGTCTGCACCATCGAGCGCTCGATGGCAAGGGCGCCATCGTGGCGGCGAGTGAATTCGTGGCCGAGCGAGCGGCCATCGTTGGAATCTGGGATGAGGTCATGGGCTCATGATCCGCAGCCGGCTATAATGCTGCCTATGAGCTCACCCGCGGCACTCAAAGAGCCGAACGCGCAGAATCAGTACACCGTTACGGTCAAGGACCTGCCGCTGGGCTGTCCGATGCCGGACATGAGCTTGTGGAATTCGCATCCGCGAGTCTATCTGCCGATTGAAGCCACCGGCTTCGCCAAGTGTCCGTACTGCGGGGCTGAATACACCCTCGAGCGCTGAGTCCTGGGCCCCCGAGTCCTCAGCGGTATGGTTGGTAGGACTTCTCTTCGAGGATCGTTGAGCCCAGCTTCAGGTTGATGCGCTGCTTGATGGCGGCGCGCTCGTCGTTGCGCAGGTAGACTGCGCGCGCGAGTTCGATGAAGCTGGCATCGAAGCGCCGCTGTGCCTCCTGCTCCCGGATTCGGTCTTCGATATCCCAAAGCTCGGTATTGACGCGCGCTAACGCCGCCTCATCGGCGGCGAGCTCCGCGATCGCGGGCACCGCCTGGCGCCAGTTCTGCTCGAGCACTGCCAGCTCCCGGCGTATGTTGCCGAGCTTGCCCGCATCCTCGATGCGCGCCGCCTTGATGCGCAGAATCGTGATCTTATCGAGCAAGTCGCCCGGGGAAATCGGCACCAGAATCCCGTCCATGGAGCCTATGGTAGCAGCATGTACCGTGCGCGCGGCGGCGGCTCAGCTGCCGGCTCGCGAGCGCATCAGCGCGTCGAAGCGCTCGCGCACGTCGGCGACCTCGATCAGATCCATCACGCCGGGGCGCTCGATTTTCTGGTGCCATGGCAGCTGCGCGGGGCTGCAATTGCAGTAGCGGCGCGCGGCCGCCTCATAGCGATCCACGCACCATTGCCGCGACAGGTAGGGGCCGCTGCGCTCCAGGCGCGTGGCCGCGTACAGGCCGATCACCGGCGTGCCGACCATGGTCGCCATGTGCGCCGGCCCGGAATCGGGACACAGCACGACGCTGGCTCGTGCCAGCAGCGCCAGCAGCTGCGGCAAGGTATCGCCGCCGATCTGATTGATGATCGGCACGGCGACCAGTCGCTCGATAGCCGCGCCCATGTGGCGTTCGAGCGCCGAAGGCGCACCGCACAGGATCACACGCATGCCGTGCGCGTGCACGGCATGGTCGGCGATCGCGGCGTAGCGTTCGGGGCGCCAGTTGCGGGCCGGGTGGGCGGAGCAGGGACTGATGATCAGCGTCGGCTGCGCGTCCGGAACGAGCGCCGCCGCGTATTGCTGCGCCGCTGCCGGCAACGGCAGATTCCATTGCAGATCGCCCTGCTCGATGCCGAGCGCGCCGAGAAAGCCCTGAAAGCTGTCGAGCACGTGCTGCCGGCTCCGCGGCGCGATCTGCGCGTTGGTGAACAGCCACTGCAGCTCGCGCGCCCGTGCACGATCGAAGCCCAGCCGGATGGTCGAGCTGATCAACGCCGACACCAGGCTGGCACGCAGCGATAACTGCATGTGCAGCAGCACGTCGAAGCGCCGGCCGCGCAACGCCGCGCGCAGCCTGCGCGCCGCCGCCAACCCGGCGCGCTTGTCGATGGTGATAAACTCGACCCCGGGTAGCAGACTCATCAGCCGTGCCTCAACGCGGCCGATAACCCAGGTCAGCTGTGTCGTCGGCCAGACGCGCTGTAGCGTGCGCACGACCGGCACGACATGGCAGGTATCGCCGATGGCCGAGAGCCGGAGAATGCACAGGCTCGCGGGTCGCTCAATGAGATTCAGCATGCGCAAGTCTTTGATCTGGCCGACCGGAGCAGAAGTTCGGCAAATACCGTTTCGCGGCGGCGCGATGCTATATGACGCCTCCAGGGCGGGCAATGCGGCGGCCTCATGGTTCGATGCCAAGTGGTGGTCGCGCCGCGGCGAGGTGCGCGGCAGCGCGGAAGGCCGCGGTGCCGCGCTGTTCATCGAAGCCGATGGGTGGCGGCTGGTGCTGCGCCATTACCGCCGCGGCGGCTGGATCGCGAAATGGTCGACCGATCGATATCTGTGGCGGGCAGCGGCGCTGACCCGTTCCTTTCTCGAATGGCACCTGCTGTATCTGATGCGTCGCGCGGGTCTGCCGGTACCGATGCCGATCGCCGCCTGCTACCGGCGCACGGGCCGCTACAGCTACAGCGCCGATCTGCTCACCGAGCAGATTCCGGAGGTGAGCTCGCTCGCCACACGCCTGCGTGCCGGAGCGCTGCCCCTCACCAGCTGGATCGCCATCGGGCGATGCCTGCGCCGCTTCCATGGCGATGGCATCTGTCATGCCGATCTCAACGCCCACAATGTGCTGTTGAACGACGCGCAGGAAGTGTGGCTGGTGGACTTCGATCGCGGGCGCCTGCGCCGTCCGGGTTTGTGGTGCGACAGTAATCTGGTGCGCTTGCGCCGCTCGATCGAGAAGATCACCGATCCGCTGCCGCCGGAACGGTTTTCCGAGGCCGATTGGGCCTCCCTGCTCAGCGGCTATTTCGTCGACGCGCAGCAGCGGGGCGCGGCCCCGTAAACCGCGCAGTGCGCCGCCTATACACGCTGCTGCTGTACCTGGCGCTGCCATTTGCTTCGCTGATCGTGGGCGTTCGCGGCCTGCGCGAGCGCGAGTATTGGCGCGGCTGGCAGGCGCGTTTTGGCTTCGGGCCGCGCCGCGCCGGGGGCGGCATCTGGGTGCACGCCGTGTCGGTCGGTGAGGTACAGGCGGCGGCCGTGCTGATCGCGGCGCTGCGCGAGCGCCGGCCGGCCCTCGAGATCACGCTGAGCTGCGCGACGCCCACCGCGCGCGCGCGCGGGCGCGCGCTGTTGCCCGGCCTCGACGTGCGCTACGCGCCCTACGATCTGCCCGGCAGCGTGCGCCGCTGCCTGAGCGGCCTGCGCCCGCGGATGTTGATCGTGCTGGAGACGGAACTGTGGCCGAACCTGTTGCACGAGGCACAGCGAGCCGGCGTGCCGACACTGATCGCGAGCGCCAGGGTCTCGGCGCGCAGCGCCCGGATCTATCAGCGCCTGCCGGGTCTGCTGCGCGCCTCGCTCGCCGCCGGTGTCTGGGTCGGAGCGCAGACCGACGCCGATGCGCAGCGCTTTGCCGCGCTCGGCGTGCCGGCGCAGCGACTTGCGGTCGTCGGCAATATCAAATTCGATCGCACGGTGCCGTCCGGCCTGGTGCAGCGCGGGGCTCAGTTACGCACGCGCTATGCCGCCGAGCGCCCGGTCTGGGTGGCAGGCAGCACCCATGCCGATGAAGAGCAGATCGTGCTCGAGGCACATCGACGGCTGTGCGAGGGGCAGCCGCGCGCACTACTGATTCTGGCGCCGCGGCATCCGCAGCGCTTCGACGCCACCGCCGTGTCGGCGGCGGCGCAGGGCTTTCGCTGCATTCGACGTTCTATCGAGTCGCCCCAGGTCGAGGCGCCCCCGGGCGACTACCAGGTATTGCTGCTCGATACGCTAGGTGAGTTGGCGGAGTTCTATGCCGCGGCCGACGTGGCCTTCGTCGGCGGGAGTCTGGTTCCGATCGGTGGCCACAACCTGCTCGAGCCGGCTGCGCTCGGTTTACCGGTGCTGTCGGGGCCCGAGCAGTTCAATAGTCCGGAAATCGCGCGTGCCCTGAGCGAGCAGGGCGCGCTGACGATCGTGCACGATGCAGCAGAACTCGCGGCGGCGCTGACGAGGCTGCTGGCGGACCCGCAGGCGCGCGCTACACAGGGGGCCGCGGGATGCACCGCGATCGCGGCCAATCGTGGAGCGCTCGAGCGACTGCTAGGCCTGATCGATCGCCTGCCGGCGGCACGCCACGCCGCCTGAGGGCGCAGCTCATTGCGGTGCCGGGGTGACAGGTGCCGGGGTGGTCGGCGCCGGGAGGGTCGGCGCAGAGAGGCTCGGCACCACGTCCAGCGGTATGGCAGGCGTGGTCGATGGCGCGTTCGGGGTCGCCGGTACGGCCGGCAGCGGCGGCCGGGGCTCGATCAGCCAGCTATTGATCAGCTCGACCGTGCTGCGATCCAGATTGCCGGCCGCAAGTCGCAGCGAGACGATGGCGTTCAGATAGGCGTACTTGGCCAGGGCAAAGTTGGTGTCGTCCTGCAACAGCGCGGCGCGCGTGGTCAGTACGTCGACCACAGTCTTGGTGCCGACCTGATAGCCGGCCTCAGTGGCCTGCAGCGCAATGCGGTCCGATTCCACCGCCTGCTTCAGCGCCCGGACCTGTGCGATCTGGCTGATCACGCCCTGGTAGGCATCGCGCGTCTGCTCCTCGGTCTGCCGCGAGGTGAAGTCGAGCCCCGCCTTGGCCGCATCCCACGTGTAGCGTGCCTGCCGCACCTTCGACTGCGTCAGCCCGGCGGTGAAGATCGGCACCGAGATACCAATGGCCCAGAATACATCGTTGGTGTCCACCACGGTCGGCACGCCGTTGACCGAACCTATGAGCGCCGCCTCACCGATCAGCGAAGCCCCATTGTTGTAGTTACCGTGCTCGAGCGCCCAGTTGCGCGACACGCTGACATTGATGGTCGGCAGATGACCGCCGTAGGCCGTCAGCAGACTGTCGTGCGCGATGTCAGAGGCCATGCGGCTGGCGATCAGGCTGGCGTTCTGAGCCATCGCAGTCGTGACCCAGGTGTCCTCGCTCGCCGGTTCCGGGTTCAGCAGCGGCATGTCGTCGCGCGGGCCGGCCAGACTGGAGTAGGTTTCATTAGTGATGGCCCGCAGCAGGTCTTCCTGCGTTGCGAGCGCGCGCTTGGCGGCGATGACTGCCGCCGCCGTGCTGTCGCGCGAGGCGCGCGCGACCGCGACATCCGTGATCGCGATCAGGCCGACTTTGTAGCGCTGCTCGGCCTGATCGAGCTGGGTCTGCACGGATTCGAATGCACTCTGCTCGGCGGTGAGGGTGTCCTGGGCCGCCAGCACGGCAAAATACTGCTGCGATACCCGCTGGATTAGGCTCTGCGCGGCGGCCTGATAGTTCGCCTCGGCCTGCGCGACCGTGGCGTCGGCCGCCTTCAGCGCCACCCAGTTGTCCCAGTTGAACAGATTGAACGACAGGTTCGCCGCGGCAAAGGCCGGGGTCTTGACCTGCACGCTGCCGATGCCGATGTAGTTCTTGTTGGCGCTGACGTCGAGCGGCAGCAGATTGAGCACCGCCTGCGTCTTGCTCTCCTGCGTTGCCAGACGGGTGGCCGTGGCCTGATGCCATAGCGGGTCGGTGTCGAGCGCGCGGCCGTAGACATCGAGCAGATCGACCGCCGCGGCGCGGCCGGTGGCGCAGACACAAAGGACACCGAATAGCCAGGGACACCTCATTCACTACGACCCAATCTCGCTGACCTAATACGAGGGTAGGCTGGGATCGATGTCGCGCGTCCAGGCGTCGATGCCGCCAGACAGATTGGCCACCCGGCCGAAGCCCTGCGCTAACAAAAACTGCGCGGCTCTGCGGCTGCGACCACCCGCCTTGCATACCACGATAATCTCTGATTCGGCGTCAAGTTCCTGCCAGCGCGACGCAATTTCGCCGAGCGGGATGTTGACGCTGCCCGGTAGGCGCGCCATCGCGCACTCCCACGGTTCGCGCACGTCGAGTAAGCGCAGCGGCTCGCCGGCATCGAGCCGGCGCTTGAGCTGCTGCGGCAGGAGTTCCGGCACAGCCATGTCTAGAAGCCGAAAGCGGCGGGTCGCGGGGCATTTTCGAGCGGCTCGATGCAGGTCTCGAACAGCGATTCGCTGTTGCAGCCGGCCGCGCCCATGCGGCGCACCAGGCTCGCCTCCTGCAGCGTCGTGGCGCCGACCACGACGAACATCCGCCCACCCGGCCGCAACGCACGTTCGAACCGAGCCTGATAGATCGGTAGCGAGGCGGTCAACACGATCGCGTCATAACGCGACTCCTCGGCCAGCTCCATGGCGTCGGCGCTGATCACCTCTATCGGCAGGGTCGGCGCTACGGCGCGCAGATTGGCGCGCGCGTAGTCGGCGATCGTCGCATGCAGTTCGAGGCTGCGCAGCCGGCCGCCGAGTCGGGCAAGGCAGGCCGAGAGGTAACCCGAGCCGGTGCCGATCTCGAGCACTTCCTCGGCGCCGCGCAGCGCGAGGGTTTGCAGGATTCGTCCGACCAGCATCGGCCGCAGCATGCGCTTGCCGCAAGGCAGGGGGATTTCGCAGTCAGCGAAGGCCAGTTGGCGCCAGCTCTCCGGCACGAAGCGTTCGCGCGGTATCGAGCGCAAGGTGTCGAGTACCCGAGTGTCGAGCACATCCGCGGCGCGCACTTGTTGCTCGACCATCTGCTCGCGGGCTGCATGCATTAGCATTGAACTTAATCCGGTATCTGGCGGGGAAACGCGACGTTAAGGGTTTTTGTCGCGTCTGCCAAGGCCGGAAGTCAACTCCTGCGCCGATTGCCCGGGGCCGCCGCCCGCAGCCACCGCCATACCAAGCGCCTACGCAAGTGCCTGAATGACTGGAGCCTCGCCGTCTGCGCGCGCCTGCGCGATGACAATTGCAAACGCATGCAGCACGAGTGCTGAGAGCCGCTCCGGCTGTCGCGACCTGTTCGGACACGATATGGTGAAATGCCGTAGGCAGGTGACGATACTCCGCTATGCTGCTGTCGCGGGCGATGGCAGAGCTTGGTCCTTTCACCAAGGAAAAGGCATCGCTTGAATAAACGGCTTTGATGTCGATCATTGTTCTGCTCTGCCTGCTCTTCGGTGTCGCGGCGATACTGTTGCTGGTGCTGTTTTTACTGCAGCGACGCCAGCTCAACGCGCTCGAATTGGTATCGCAGCAGGTGCAGCGCATCGCGACGGGCGATTCCCTTGACAGCCGCATCGAACTGCATACCGATCAGCCCGAGCTGGCCGGTATGGTGACCGCCGTGAACGGTCTGCTCGGGCGGGTCGTCGCCGAGGCGGATCGAGTCGCGGCCGCAACCGCACCGATCGGCTCGCTCGGCGATCGCGTGCACGAAGCGGTGCTGATCCAAGGCCACTCGATCCGTTACGCCAATCCGCAGTTCGCCAATCTGATGGGCTGCAGCGTCCAGGAGCTGCTCGGGCGCCGGCTCGAGGATCTGGTGCCACCAGACCATATGGAATTGGTGAGAGACAACATGCGGCGACGGCTCGCCGGGGAACCGGCGGCGGAGCGCTACGAGATCGATCTGGTCGGCCTCACCGGCCAGAGCACGCGGCTGGAGCTGTCGACCTGGCTGGTCGACTTCGAGGGCGAGCACGCGCTGCTGATCGTCGGCGTCGAGGTTCTGCCGACGCAGACGCTGCAGGCGCTGCAGGAGGCGGGCGGCCGCTCACGCTCGCGGCGTGCGCTCGAGTCCCTGACCGAAGCCCTGATCACGACCGATGTCGACGGACGTGTGGACTACATCAATCCGGCCGCAGCGCGCCTGATGGGCGTGGTCGCCGAGGAGGCTGCCGGCACCATGCTGGAAGACCTGGCGACCGGGGCGGCGGAAGCCGACCGCAAGCTCCTGACCGAGCCGGTGCGCCAGGCGTTGGCAGCCGGTACGCCACTGAATCTGGGGCGGCGCGCGCTGATGATACGGCCACCCGGCGGCGCCGAACATTTGGTCGAGCTGTCGGCCGCGCCGATGCGCATGGAAACCGGCGAGACCGTCGGCGCGGTGGTGCTGCTGCACGATGTGACCGAGATGCGGGGCATGGCGCGGCAGATGTCCTATCAGGCCACGCACGATGCGCTCACCGGGCTGGTCAATCGACGCGAATTCGAGCGCCGGCTGCAGGAAGCCGTGGACACGGCGCACCGCGGTGACGGCGCGCACGTGCTGTGCTACGTCGATCTGGATCGTTTCAAGACCATCAACGACACCAGCGGCCATCTCGCCGGCGATGCCATGCTGCGCGAGAGCGCCAAGATTCTGCGCGACGCGGTGCGCGACTCGGACACCGTGGCTCGAATCGGCGGCGATGAATTCGGCATGCTGCTGGTAGGCTGCCCGCTCGAAAAGGCGCGGCAGATTGCCGACGACGTGTGTCGCGCCGTCAACGAATTCCGTTTTGTGTGGAAGGACAAGATATTCAACATCGGCGTGAGCATCGGCCTGGTCGAAATCGCGCGCGACAGCGGCAGCATGGTGGAAGCGCTGGCCGCCGCCGATTCAGCCTGTTACGTCGCCAAGCGCCAGGGCGGCCATGTTTCCGTGTATTCGGCCCGCGACGAGATGTATGCGCGTGAGAATGGCGAGATCCAGTGGCTGCAGACGCTGCAGGCGGCGCTGCGCGACAGCCGCTTCGAGCTCTACTGCCAGCCGATCATCGCCGCATTCGCCTCCAACGACGAGGGCCCGGCGATGGAGGTACTGGTACGCCTGCGCGATGACTCCGGTCAACACCTGGCGCCGATCGAATTCGTGCGCGCCGCCGAGCGTTATCGGCTGATGGTGCCGGTGGATCGCTGGGTGGTGCAGACGACGCTGACGGCGATGGGACGTGGCGCTATTGCGCTCGCGCCGAAGCGCAGCGTGGCGATCAACATCTCCGGCCAGACGCTCCAGGACAGCCAATTTCTCGAGTTTGTGGTCGAGTGCTTCGATTCCACCGGCGCCAATCCGGCGCAGGTCTGCTTCGAGATCGCCGAAAACGCCGTGGTTGGCAACCTCGAGCAAGCGCGCCGTTTTGTCGGCGTACTGCACGGCATGGGCTGTCGCTTTGCGCTCGACGATTTCGGCAGTGGTCTGGGCTCGTTTGCCAACCTCAAGAGTCTCGCGGTTGATTATCTGAAGATCGATGGCTCCTTCTTCAAGAACCTGGCCAGCGATACGGTCAATCAGGCGATGGTGACGGCGATGATCCGTGTGGCACGGAGCATGAATTTCAAGGTTATTGCCGAGCAGGTCGAGGACGCCAGCGCGCTCGAGGCGGCGCGACGCATGGGCGTGGACTACCTGCAGGGCTACGCGATCGGGCGGCCCGAGAAGCTCGCCATGGCCGCTTAGCAGCCCCGGACTCGGCAGCGCCTAGTTGCCCGGCAAGGCGAAGAGTTCGTTCGCGCGCACGAACGACAGCATGAAAGACTCGGTCAGCTTCATCTGCGAGCGATGATCGCGCACAGCTGCGAGCTTGTGCGCACGCTCTTCAGCGCTCAGCGGCAGGCTTTCCCAGCGCAGCGCCGCTGCGGCCGCCGGCGGCGGCAATGACATCTGCGGCTGATAGCGGCGCGGTTCCGGCCAGTGCGGCGCATGCACGATCCAGTAGCGCAGCCGCTCGAGTTGACCACGCCGCTCGAGCAAGCGGCGCGCGAGCGCGCCGCTGGCATGGTGATCGGGGTTGCGGTCCTGGGGCGCCGCGGCCAGCACCAGCGTCGGCTGGAACCGGTCGATCACGCGCTGCAGGTCGCGCTCGAGATTGCTGCCGGTATAGCTCGCGTACGGGCTGAGCGCCTGCGGATAGAGCACCGCGCTCAGGCCGGTGTATTTCGAACGATAGCTGCGCTGATAGTAGTCACTCATCAGCGGCGCCACGCCGCGGTCCGGATAGCCGAGGAAATACTGCTGCGCGGGCGGCACGCCAAGCTCGGCCGCGGCGGCGCCGGCCTCGGCAAGACGCTGCGCACCGAGTTGCCGCAGATTCGCTTCCCTGGGCCAGAGCGTGCGCTCGACGAGCATGGCGTCGAGCGCGAAGCCGTCGCCGGCCGTAATCCACACCACAGCCGTGGCGGCACCATTGGCGCGGGCGCGCTGCAGGATGCCGGCGCAGCACAGGCTTTCATCATCGGGATGCGGTGCGACCACCAGGACCCGGTCCTGCGGTCCCGGTGCGCGCATGAGCGCCGGTGTGGCCTGCGCCCAGGCGGGCAGCGTAGGCGCAATCAGCCCGAACAGCGCCATCAGCGCGGCCAGCGCTATTGACATGAGCGCCATCGCGGGCAACGGCCGTGCAGGTGACATCGGCCCCAAGTTTAAGCCGGCGGCGAGCTGACCGGCGATGCCGGACGCATCGCAACGGCTGAGCGCTTGCCGCCTGCGCCCGCTTACAGCAGGGGCACCAGCAGCAGTGCGACGATATTGATGATCTTTATCAGCGGGTTGATCGCAGGGCCGGCGGTATCCTTGTACGGGTCGCCGACCGTATCGCCGGTCACCGCGGCCTTGTGGGCGTCCGAGCCTTTGCCGCCGAAGTGGCCTTCCTCGATGTACTTCTTGGCATTGTCCCAGGCGCCGCCGCCGGTGCACATGGAGATGGCGACGAACAGCCCGGTCACGATGGTGCCGATCAGCAGCCCGCCGAGGGCTCTGATGCCGGCGCCAGGGCCCATCAGCGCGTTCATACCGAAGGCGACGATCACCGGTACCAGGATCGGCAACAGCGAGGGAATGATCATCTCCTTGATCGCCGCGCGCGTCAGCAGATCGACCGCGCGCGAATAGTCGGGCTTGGCGGTGCCCTGCATGATGCCCGCGATCTCGCGGAACTGGCGGCGCACTTCAGTGACCACCGAGCCCGCGGCGCGGCCTACGGCTTCCATCGCCATGGCGCCGAAGAGATAAGGCACCAGACCGCCGAGGAACAGGCCAATGATCACCGCCGGGTCGGACAGCGAGAAGCCGACCATCGCGCGGCCGGTCGTCTCCAGATGGCTTTCCAGGTTGTGCGTGTAATCGGCGAATAGGACCAGCGCCGCGAGACCCGCGGAGCCGATCGCGTAGCCCTTGGTGACCGCTTTGGTGGTATTGCCGACCGCATCGAGCGGATCGGTGATATTGCGGATCGCCTTCGGCAGATCGGCCATCTCGGCGATACCGCCGGCGTTATCGGTAATCGGGCCATAGGCATCGAGCGCCACCACCATACCGGTCATCGACAGCATGGCGGTGGCCGCCACCGCGATGCCGTAGACGCCGGCCAGAGCGTAAGCGCCCCAGATGGCCAGACACACGGCGATGACCGGCAGCGCCGTGGATTTCATGCTGACGCCGAGCCCGGCGATGATATTGGTGGCGTGCCCAGTCTGTGAGGCGGCCGCGATCCCGCGCACCGGAGCATATTCGGTGGCGGTGTAATACTCGGTGATGATGATCATCGCCGCCGTGAGTGCCAGCCCGATCAGTGTGCAACCAAACAGCGAGGCAAACTGCCCGGGCAGGATCGATCTGGTGATCAACCAGAACAACGCGGCGGAGATCAGCCCGGAGACGACCACGCCCTTGTACAGCGCGGCCATGATCTTGCCGCTGGCGCCGACTTTGACGAAGAAAGTGCCGATGATCGACGAAATGATCGAGGCAGCGCCCAAGGCCAGCGGGTACACCAGCACCGCCGGGCCGGCATCCTTGAGTAACAGGCCGCCGAGCAGCATCGTGGCGACGATGGTGACCGCGTAGGTCTCGAACAGATCCGCGGCCATGCCGGCGCAGTCGCCGACGTTGTCGCCGACGTTGTCAGCGATTACAGCGGGGTTGCGCGGATCGTCTTCGGGGATGCCAGCCTCGACCTTGCCGACCAGGTCGGCGCCGACATCGGCGCCTTTCGTGAAGATGCCGCCGCCCAGACGCGCAAAGATGGAAATCAATGAGCCGCCGAAGGCGAGCCCGACCAGAGCGTGCAGCGCGCCATCATCGCCGAGCGGGCCGCGCAGCACGGCGAAATAGCCGGTGACACCCAATAGGCCCAGGCCGACCACCAGCATGCCGGTGATGGCGCCGCCGCGAAATGCCACCGTCAGCGCCGCGTTCAGGCCTTTGCTCGCCGCCTCAGCGGTGCGCACATTGGCGCGCACCGAGATGTTCATGCCGATGTAGCCGGCCAGACCCGACAGCAGCGAGCCGACCGCAAAGCCGCCGGCGGTGGCCCAGTTGATCGCCAGACCGAGCACAATGAACAGAATGACGCCCACGACGGCAATGGTCTTGTACTGCCGGTTGAGATACGCCTTGGCTCCCGCCTGGATGGCGGCGGCGATCTCCTGCATGCGCGCACTGCCAGCCGGCAGCGCAAGTATCGAGAACACCGAGACCACGCCGTAGAGCACGGCGACTACGCCGGCAGCGATCGCCACCCACAGCCAGTTAACGGCCTGCATTCCGACTCCTCCGAAAGCATATGCGAGTGTCGTAGAACTTCTTGAGCCAGCTCGGCGCCGACGCTCGGCTAAAAAGGCCGCGAAATATACCACACGGTGCTGACACACTGGCGGCCGCGTTCGGCCCTAGCCGTGCGGACGGAACCGACGCATGCAAATTCACAGCTTGAAATCGGTTTTCAGTTTGCGTTTGACCCCCGCACCCTTGATCCGCACGTAGGCCGGCAGGCCGTTGCGGTACGGCGGGTAGTCCTCCCCCGCGATCAGCGGCTCGAGATAACGGCGGCAGGCGGCGGTGATGCCAAAGCCGTCGGCGCTGACGAACTCACGCGGCACCTTCTTTTCCACGTTGGCAACATCGGCGAGCGGCACCGGGACGATCTGCCAGCGATAGGGATTGGAAGAGCGGCGCCTGATGGCCGGCATCACCGCGTTCATGCCCTTGAGTGCATACTCGACCGCGACTTTGCCGACCGCATAGGCCTGCTCGACATCGACCTTCGAGGCCACGTGCCGCGCCGCGCGCTGCAGGTAGTCGGCAACCGCCCAGTGATACTTGTAGCCGAATGCTTCGTGCACCATGTTGGCAAGGACCGGGCCCACGCCGCCCAGCTGCGTATGACCGAAGGCGTCCCTGGTGCCGGCCTCGGCGAGAAACTTGCCGTCCGGATACTTGACGCCTTCCGACACCACGATCACGCAATAGCCATAGTCGCTCACGCAGTGCTTGACGCGTTCGAGAAAGCGCGCCTGCTCGAGCGGGATCTCCGGGAACAGAATGATATGCGGCGGGTCGCCGGCCTTGTGGCCGGCGAGTCCCCCGGCAGCGGCAATCCAGCCCGCATGGCGTCCCATCACTTCGAGCACGAACACCTTGGTCGACGTGCGCGCCATCGAAGCCACATCGAGCGCCCCTTCGAGCGTCGACACCGCGATGTATTTGGCCACCGATCCGAACCCCGGGCAGCAGTCCGTGTGCGGCAAGTCATTGTCCACGGTCTTGGGTACGCCGATGCAGGTGATCGGATAACTCATCGCGGCACCGAGCTGCGAGATCTTCAGCGCCGTGTCCATGGAATCGTTGCCGCCGTTATAGAAAAAATAGCCGATGTCATGAGCGCGAAATACCTCGATGAGGCGCTCGTACTGCGCGCGGTTCTCCTCGATGCCCTTGAGTTTGAAACGCGCGGAGCCGAAGGCTCCCGCCGGCGTGTAGCGCAGGCCCCGGATCGTCGCCGGGCTCTCGCGCGACAGATCGATCAGATCCTCGGTGAGCACGCCAACGATGCCGTCACGTCCGGCGTAGATCTTGCGGATGTGGCGACGGGCCTTGAGCGCGGCCTGGATGATGCCGCAGGCGGAGGCGTTGATCACGGCCGAGACGCCGCCGGACTGGGCATAGAGCGCATTGCGTGGGGCGGACTTATCTGACATGAGCAATCCTTGAGGGCCGGCTCCTCAGGTGTATGGCGCGGCGCGAGGGTGTATGGCGCGGCGCGAGCATACCGTGGGTGCGCGCTTGCGTCTCGGTGGTGCGGCGGCAGCCAACGCGGATGGTAACGGTCACGCGAATGCTGCTGCCAGGCCCACGGGCGCAATCGGCCGCGGTTGCACCCGGCGGAGGCCTTGAGACGGCAAACGGGCGTGGTTTGACCTCGACGGCGCCGACCGGTAGTGTTTCTTGGATGCGAATAGTGCTCATGGGGCCCCCGGGGTCGGGCAAGGGTACCCAGTCTCAACGTCTGGTCGAGCGTTTTGGCATTCCCCAGATATCTACCGGCGACCTGTTGCGCAGCGCGCTCGCACGCGGCACCGAGTACGGTTTGCGGGCCAAAGCGGCCATGGACTCGGGCCAGCTGGTGGTCGATGAGATCGTGCTCGGCATTTTTCGTGAACGGCTGGCCGAACGCGACACCGAGCGCGGCTTCATTCTCGACGGTTTTCCGCGCAACTTCGCCCAGGCGGGCGCGCTCACGACGCTGCTGGCCGGCCTCGGCAAGCCGCTCGATGCGGTGGTGCTGTTCGAGGTCGATGACGCCGAAATCGTCAAGCGCATCTCCGGCCGCCGCAGCTGCCAGCAATGCGGTCGGGTATTCAATATCCACACGGCGCCCGCGGGTACGCCGCCGCACTGCGATCGTTGCGACGACAAACCGACGCTGGTGCAGCGGGCCGACGATGAGGAAAGCACGGTGCGGCGGCGTCTCGAGGTCTATGAGCAGCAGACGCGTCCGCTCGCGGACTACTACAGCGCCCAGGGACTGCTGCGAACGATCGACGCCAATACCAGCGTCGATGATGTCACCGTGCGGCTGATTGCGCTGCTGGAGTCGTTACCGGCGCAGCGGCGGCTGCGCAACGCCTCCTGACTAGAGCGCCTGGAGCAAGCGCTCGCCGATGACGGCGCGGCGCCAGCCCGACAGCGGGCCGCCGTCGCGCGCTCCGCTCACCAGGCGCTGCATGTCACGTCGCGTCGCGAGAATCTCCGGCGCGATGCCAAGCTCGCGCCCGGTCTGTTGCGTCAGCTGCGCCAGTTTGCGCAGCATTTCGGTTTCGGCCGCTTCGGGACGCGCTCGCTTCGGCAGCGGCGGCAGCGGCCCCGGCAGCCGCGCGGCCTCGATGACCGCCAGGATCTCCGCGCCGCTGTGGTTGCGGATGCCCTCGGGCAGTTCCGCCGTCATGGCCAATTCCGTCATGCTCCGTGGCACGCGCAGCACCATGTCGCGCACGGCGGCGTCGGGCAGGATCCAGCTGCGCGGCCGATCCGAGCTGATCGCGCGGCGTTCGCGCCATGCCGCGAGCGCGCGTGCCAGCGCTTGGCGCGCCGGGTCCAGTTCGGCGATACCCCTGATGCGGCGCCAGGACTGATCGGGATCGATGGCAAAGGACCCGGCGGCGTCGAGCTGCGCCATCTCCTCTTCGAACCAGTTCCACCGGCCAAGCTGTCGAAGCCGCTCGGTCAGGCGCTCGCGTAGCGGCTGCAGGTAGCGCACGTCGTCGAGTGCATAGGCAAGCTGTGCGCTCGAGAGCGGCCGGCGAGACCAGTCGGTGCGCGTTTCCGCCTTGTGCAGGCTTTCGCCCAGCAGCTGTTTGACGAGCTCGCCATAGCCGACCTGCGCCGGCAGACCGATCAGCGCCGCCGCCACCTGAGTGTCGAATAGGCCCACGACCGGCCCGGTTGCGGGCTCCAGTGCCTCCAGATCCTGGCGGGCGGCGTGCAGCACCTTGCCGATGCCCGGCGAGGCCATGGTCGCGCGCAGCGGGCTGAGGTCCGGCAGCGCCAGAGTATCGATGCAGACGGCCTGTTCGCCGAAACTCAACTGCAGCAGGCACAGCTGCGCGAAATAGGTGCGCTCGCGCATGAATTCCGTGTCCAGACCGAAGGCGCTGTGCTGCGCGAGCTCGCGGCACAACTGCGCGAGAGCGTTCTGGTCGCTGATAATCGCCGACATGCTTGAACCGATCCTCTGTCTGCCACGGCCCGGGCCGATCGCCGAGCCCGGGTTTTCGGGCCAGCCCCATGCCAGCGCTGCGACCTAGCACTAGCGCCGACCTGGCAGCACTGGCGCGGCTTTATTTCGCGATCGCGATCTGGCGGCGCGGACCGCAGGACCTGCCCGCGGTCGGCATTTTACTGCCTTTGACGATCGCCGCCGACGTTCTGCTGAGCGCGGCCGTCGGCGAATTATTGCCGTCGCTGCGTCCTGGCTGGCTGCTGCAGGTGGCGGCCGACGCGCTGTTCGTAGCATCGTGGTACTGGCTGTTGCTGGCGATCGCGCGGCGGCGTGAACGCTATCTGCAGACCGCCACGGCGCTGTTCGGCTTGCAGACGGTGCTCGCGGCGCCGAGTATGGCAGTGGTTTGGCTGATGCAGCGATTCACCAAGGATGCCAGCCTGCGTGTGCCGGTATATATGGCGGCGCTCGCGCTTGCGATCTGGACGCTGGTGGCAATCGGGCACATTCTGCGGGCGGCGCTCGAGCGGCCGCTGGGAATTTGTCTGATCCTGGCGCTGCTGCAGATGCTGATGGAGGATCTGGTGTTCCTCGCAATATTTGGCCCCGGACAGTAGCGCTATGCACATTCATATTCTCGGAATCTGCGGTACTTTCATGGGCGGCATCGCCGCGATCGCGCGTGCCGCCGGGTGCCGCGTCACCGGTTCCGACCGCAATGTCTATCCGCCCATGAGCACGCAACTGCGCGCGCTCGGCATCGAGTTGATCGAGGGCTATGACGCTGCGCAGCTCGAGCTCGAGCCGCAGATCATCGTCGTTGGCAATGTCATGACGCGCGGCATGCCGGTGATCGAGGCCATGCTCGATCGCGGTCTGCCTTATGCCTCGGGGCCGGAGTGGCTGGCCGGTGCGGTACTGCGCGAACGTTGGGTGCTGGCGGTGGCCGGCACTCACGGCAAGACCACGACCAGCAGCATGCTCGCCTGGATCCTCGAAGACGCGGGGCTGTCGCCGGGATTCCTGATCGGCGGCGTTCCGGAGAATTTCGGCCTGAGCGCGCGCCTCGGCGAAGAGCCGTTCTTCGTCATCGAAGCCGATGAGTACGACACGGCGTTCTTCGACAAGCGCGCGAAATTCGTGCACTACCGGCCGCGTACGCTGGTGCTCAACAATCTCGAATACGATCACGCCGACATTTACCCTGATCTGGCCGCCATCGAGCGGCAGTTCGAGCATCTGCTGCGCACCGTACCGGGCAGCGGCCGCATCGTCTGCAACGGCGCCGATGCGCACCTGGCGCAGGTGCTGGCCGCGGGTTGCTGGAGCGGTGTGGAAAAATTCGCACGCGGCGGTGCAGCGGGAGTGCAGTGGAGCGCGCAGGCGCCGCCGCACAGCGACTTCTCGCGCTTCGACGTGATCCACGAGGGACGCCGCTGCGGTGAGGTGCAGTGGAGCCTGATCGGCGCCCACAACGTCGACAATGCACTGGCGGCACTCGCAGCCGCCCGCCACGCCGGAGTAACGGTCGAGCGCGGCATCGACGCGCTGCGGCGTTTCCAGGGCGTTGCCCGTCGCATGCAACTGCGCGGCGAAGCGGCTGGGGTCAAGGTCTACGACGACTTTGCGCATCATCCGACCGCGATCGCGACCACGCTTGACGGTCTGCGGCGCAGCGTGGGTCGCGAGCGGATCGTGGCGGTGCTCGAGCCGCGCTCGCAGACGATGCGCCTCGGCGTACATCAGGCGGCGTTGTCAGGGGCGCTCGGCGCCGCCGACGAGGTGTGGTTGTATGCGCCGCCCGGTCTGGGTTGGAACGTGCGCGATGCGGTGGCCTCGCTCGGCAAGCGTGCACACGTGACCGAGGACCTGGACGCGCTGGTGACGGGGCTGGCGCGCGACCTGGTCGCCGGTGATCACGCGCTGATCATGAGCAACGGCGGCTTCGGCGGCGTGCATGCGCGGCTGCTCGAGGCTCTGACGGCACGCTCCGGCGCCGCCAGCGGCCGCGTGCACGCGAGCCGCGGCCCGCAGTGAAGCGAACCGCCCCGACATGGACGAAATCGCGCTGTTCCCGCTCAACACCGTGCTGTTTCCGGGCGGACTGCTGCCGCTGCGCATATTCGAAACCCGCTATGTCGACATGGTCGGCGGCTGCATGCGGCAGGAGGCGGCGTTCGGAGTGGTGTTGATCGTTGACGGCAACGACACCGGCAGCGCGGTCAACATCGCCGAGGTCGGCACCTCGGCGCGGATCGTCGATTTCCAGACTGAGGCGGACGGTTTGCTGGGGCTGTTGTGCCGCGGCGAACGGCGCTTTCGCGTGGCGCAACGCCGTCGGCAAGGCGATGGGCTCTATCGCGCCACGGTCGAATGGATGCACGATGCGCCGCTCACGCCGCTCGACCCGCAGTTCCAGCCGCTGGTGAGCGTACTGCGCAACGTCATGACGCCCCTGGCCAACATCGGCCGCTTCATCGAGCCGAACTACCAGGACGCGTCCTGGGTGAGCCCCAGACTGGCGGAGCTTCTGC
>JBEKRP010000048.1:0-20716 GCA_049518595.1 Steroidobacteraceae bacterium | reverse complement strand
GCCACTGTGGAAATTCACCGTCACTACCGCGCGCCGGACGACACTTTAAGTCGTGCGCCCGCCGCATGCGTTAGCTTATGCGAGATTTCCCCGCCAGAGGTGCCGCCAGGCCTCGGTAACTCACCGATTCCACGACAATATGTTTGCGCGCGGACACATCCACGCTGGCGTCTTACAAGTGGCGCGATCTATTGGAAGGCGCCGTTGGAAAGCGCCGTGCGCGCGCAGGACAACGCGCGCACGGCGGATTGGCTGCGCGCACGGTGGTTGCTAGAACTTCACCATCACGCCAGCCCCCCAGATGACTTCGCGCTTCGTAAGATCCGGGAACCAGTCGCCCCCTGCTGCGCCACACGTGCCGAGCCCCGCGGATGTGCTGCCGTTGTTGCAGTACGACCCACCTGGACCGTTCAAGTTACTGGTGCCGACACCACCGGGGCCGGGAGGCGTCACGCCGCCCTGCCCCGACCAGTAGGGAACGTCAGAATGCCGGAAAGTCGCCTCAGTCCACCAGGTGATCCACTCCTTCGGCATGTACTGGAAATTAAGCTGAGTATCCCATTGGTAGAGCTTTTGTCCCGGATTCTGAGTGAAATATGGCGTTCCGGTCTGGGCCGTGGCGCCAGCGATCGGCGGGGTCAGGGCCAGATAGCGACCCGGATTGTTGAAGAAGCCGCCGCCCAGCGTCACCGCGTAAAGATCGTGATTGAACCACGTACGGTCGTAGCCCATCACGCCCACAAAATTCGCCTTGTTCGGCCCGTTGAAACAGGTAACGCCGCCACCGTATTCGCAGCCGACATCCCACGTGAGGGTGAATGCCATCTTGGACACGCCAGTGCCGCTTTGCCCGTGGCTATCGTAATATTTATACAGGAGGCTATCGTCCTCGTGAATACGATGCACCTTGGAATAATTAATAGCCGACGCATTGGGGTTGGCGGACCCTATATCCTGCGCATAGTACCCATATTGCGGGCTCAAAAGATTCGCATTTTGACCGGCCCCGACACTGCCGGAATTCAGATTATCCTCTCCTAGGGTGTAGCTGTTAAAGACCATCTTGAAATTCTCGTTCGGGATCCAGAGGATCTGTCCGCCGAAACCGAGACTGCCGTTGTATTTGGCGTAGGATTGCCAGCCGTTGATGAGCCAAGGCTCTATTTTCAGATTTTGCGTCGGCCAATACTGGATGCGCAATCCATTGAAGAACCAGGGCGTATTGGAAGACACGAACGACGGCTGGTAAGTCCAGTTGTCGAAGTTGTAGTAGCTGAACAGGCCGATGTACGAGACGAAAATGCCCACGTCGACATTAAGGCCGTGGCCAATATTATCCCAGTGATAGCCGGCATTGGCTTCCGACATGTATTTGTACGCGTCTTTGAGGTTCCACTGGCCCACCCCGTCGCTGGCGTCATTGCGCGGTGTGGTGGTAGCAAACAGCCCGAACATGGACAGGAAGCGGGCCTGGACATTGTTCCAGTGGAAGTTACCGCCAAAGCTGACCTGCTCGATCTGGAATTCGCCTGAGCGGAACTCCTCGGTCGAACCGACAATCGTGTGATCCTGCGGATGGTTGAAGGACTGCAGGTAGTTCATGTCGAAGCGGATTTCAGGCGTGAAGAACTTCGTGTCGAAGACCGGCGCATGTTCACGGCCGTTGGCGAGCATCCAGGTGATATCGCCGGCATTGGCCAACGGGGTTACGGTGTCGTTTTCGGGGGCAGGTTCAGGCGCCTGGAGCGCCTCGGGTACCGTCGGCGCGGGAGCTGCAGCTGCGGCCGGGGCCGGGGCTGCGCTCTGGGCAACGACGATCGGCTTTGCCGGGGACGGGGTCACTAGGGCCAAAATGCCGTTGAGAATGCTGTCGCCGGGGTGGGCCAGCACCGGAATTGCCCGCGCCGGAGGTGCCGCGGAACTGGCCGTTGCCGGCCCTGCAGGCGCAGCCTGCGCGTTCATCACGATGTCATACCGAGTGGCATTGCCCGCGACGACTTCCAGCTGCGGCCCTGTCACGTCCGCAGAGCCATCTACCTGTGAAGTGACCGACCACGCGCCGGCCGGAAGATCGGCAAACGAGTAGACGCCGTCGCTACCTGACACGGTTGCGCGAATGCCACCGCCGCCCACCTTGGTAGCCGTTACGGTCGCGTGTGCGACCGGGAGCTTGGCCGAATCGGTGATGATACCTACGATCGTTCCGTCGCTGTCGGCCAAGGCTACCGATGAAGCCAATACCAGCACGCCGATGGCCACGATGCATCCAGCAGCGCGCGCCGCACCGGCAAGCGTTGAACTCTTCAAACTGAGGTTCATTCTTTATGCTCTCCCATGAAAAGTCGTCGACGTGGAAGCTATGCTGAGCTTACGAATCCATGACACCGTGGCTAGACAGGGTCGCGCTAAAAAAAATTCGCGAATATTCAGGTCGCGCTAAATAACGCGCGCCCGCGTGGTGGAATTGCGACAGGCTAGAAGTTGAGGATCGCGTCTACGGCCAGCATGGCCTGATTGCGCGCGCCACCGGTGCTATGGATGTTCGAGAAGCCGCCGGGAGTCTGGGCAGTGCAGTTCACGCCCGCCGCTTCGTAGCACGGGTTGTTGTACGCATAGCCGGTGCCAATTGCGCCATTTGGCAGTCTGATCGCGTTGGGCGCACTGAGCTGACGCTCCATGCGCAGCTCCGGCCGCAACTCGAGGGCGTCGCCCACCCAGTGCGTGTAGCCTAGCGTGAACTCGAGGAAATCGCCCTTGAAGCCGGTGCGCTGTCCGGTGCTGTCCGCGAAGAAGTCCGAACGCCAGCTCCAGATGTTGTGCGCGTCGTGGGTGTAGTTCAGGTAGTTGAGCACGGCAAATGAATGCGAAGTGCATTTCTCGACGCTGGGACTCGAGCACTGCGCCCCGGACGGGGCACCGATGTTGTACTGAGGCGGCGGAAACATGGCGGCCAGATCCGCAGCGCCCTGGGGACTGAGCACATTCGGCGTGTTCTTCTCCCACATGTACCAGGCCTCGGTATCCGTATGCCAGCGGTCGTTGATTTTGTGATACCACGTACCGACGGCGTGCTGAATGTTGTTCCAACCGAACTGCTGATTGTTCAAGCCATTCATGCAGGGGTATAGGGCGTCTTGACCTGAGTCCGAAGTCCAGATCACGCAGGCAGCCGGCGTGAACTGACGGAATTGCTTGGCGAAGGGGTTGATGTCGTTACCTGCGGATACCTCGAGTTGCACTCTCCAGTTCTTGTTCAGCAGCGTGGTGGAGACGATGCCGTTCTGCGTGTAGGGATCGTAGGTATAGAGCAACGAGTGGCTGTAGGTCAGGTTGTTCGGCGCCAGCTGTGCTTCGATGTCGGGCAGCGAGATATAGCGGCCAATGCGCAGGTTCTCGCCCTGGAAGAACTTCGGAAAATAAAAGTCCAGGTAGTACATCACCGGATCGAAGCCATAGAGCCGCTTTTCCTCGGTGTACTGGTAGCTCAGGATGCCATTCGAGAAGGTGTACTTGTAGTCGGCGCCTTCGAGCAAAGTGAGGCGGAAACCCCAGTCGTTGTGCGCAGTCTGGATCTCGTCGGGGGTACGTTCGAAGTACAGTGCCGCCTGATCGAGCTGGATGGTGTTGGACACATACGAGTAGGCTGCAGGGTAATTGCCGCCGGTGCCGGTGAGTTTGTTGAATTGACTGGTGGAAGTGCTGACGTTGGCGCCCGGCTCGATCCACCCGTAAATCGTCACCCGGCTGTCCTTCCAGGCCTTGCCGTTGGGCCCACAGTAAATCGCGTCCATCAGCGCGTCGTAGTACATGTTTTCGTAGCCGATCATCTCGGTGCCGCCCTCTGTCCAGACCGAATACGGCCACGGCGGGAATGACTCCGGCGGCGGCGCCAAGTCCTTTCGATAACCCGTGGGCTCGGCCGCAGCTGCGCTCGCATCCGCGGCATTCGCGTCAGGGGCTGGCGTGTCCTCAGGGAACAGATGGTTTTTGTAGCTAGCTCCCAGGCGTTTCCAAAAACTGCTGGCGTCCGACCCCTTGGCGCAGCCCTCGACCGGGCCGCTGTCCGCCAGCGCCGATGCGGACGCCAGTACCAGGATGCCCACGGCAACCACACGCCTGGCGAAGGAAATGCCATACATTCTTCTCGTCTCCCGGATTGAGCTCGTGATTAGCATCACGAATGCGCGCGGTGGCGCCTAGGCAGAAACGCGCTAAATAAAATTTAGCGTAAGACCCGGAAGCCATCCGGGCCCTGCCCACACGGGGCGAATG
Organism: Steroidobacteraceae bacterium; assembly: GCA_049518595.1. Classification (GTDB taxonomy): domain Bacteria; phylum Pseudomonadota; class Gammaproteobacteria; order Steroidobacterales; family Steroidobacteraceae; genus FEN-1191. The sequence continues at coordinate 16,444 of JBEKRP010000048.1, read as the reverse complement.
CTCAGCGAGCCTTCACCGGGGGATTTAGTCGCTGGTGAGTTGAGTCGGCGCCGGGATTTTCGGTATTGGCGTCGCTGAATCCACCACCAGGCGATAGCCGACTCCCGCCTCGGTGATGATGCGTGTGGGACGGGACGGGTTGATCTCGAGCTTTTTGCGTAAACCCGTGATGAACACGCGCAGAACACGCGGGTTGACGAGGTTCGGGCCCCAAACCTCCTTCATGATTTTGGCTTGTGTGACCACCCGATCGCGTTCGCGTGCCAGCGTCTCGAGGATGCGATGCTCGAGCGGCGTCAGCCGCAGCTCGCGCCCGTCGCGCTGCCTGACGATGCGCCGGCCCAGGTCGATCGAAAGATTATCGAACTCCAGAACGCCGGTGGGCAGCTCGCCGCGTGCGTGACGCCGTAATACTGCGCGCACGCGGGCCAGCAGCTCGGAGGCGCTGTACGGCTTCAAAATGTAATCGTCAGCGCCTGCCTCGAAAGCCGCCAATCTTTGTACTTCCGCGGTTCGCGCCGACAGCACCAGAATCGGCACGGGCGACCAGGTCCGGATCGTCTTGATGAGGCAAATGCCATCGCGATCCGGAAGTCCCAGATCGACGATCATCACGTCGGGCGGTCGCAATGCCGCATCCAATTCCCCGCGTTGGCAGCTGTCGGAGACCACGACACGAAAGCCATCGTCTTCCAACATCATGCTCAGAACCTTCTGAGCGGCGCGATCGTCTTCGACCACCTGCGCCAGATGCATGGTGAGTGTCATGCTTCCGCCGCGGCCGCTTCCAGCCGAGCATCCTCCATCGGGGCCGGTACATCAATCTCGAAGCGCGCACCACCCTCCCGGTTCACCGTGGCCCGAATCTCGCCGTCGTGCAGACGGGCGATCGCCCGACAGATGGTGAGCCCGAGCCCGACACCAACGGCGGTGGATTCCGCCTGTCCGCGCGAGAACTTCTCGAATAATCGTTCGGGGTCCTTGGTGCCCCAGCCTGGGCCGTTGTCCTCCACCACGATGCGCATCCTCGCATCGTCCCGCGCAGCCGAAATTGTGATGCGCGTGCCGGGCGGCGTGTACTTCGTGGCATTCTCCAGCAGGTTGCTCAACAACTGTACGAACAGCGTCGCATCGAGCGACACCATCGGCAGATCGTCCGGTATGTCGGTATTCACCTGCCAACCGGTGAGACGACTCTCGTTGCGCTGAATCGCCAGTCCGACGATGTCTCCCACCATGTGCCATTCCCGACTCACGACGTCGGCGCCGGATTCCAATTTGACCAGGTCGAGCACGTTCGACAGCAGGTTGGACATATCGCGCGCCTTGTCCTCGATCAGCTTGCCTAAGGTTGCGCGCCGATAGATATCCAGCGCGAACTGAGCTTGCGCGACGATGCTGCCGGCGCTGGCAATGGCCGATAGCGGGGTGCGCAGATCGTGCGAAATTGAGGCGAGCAACGTGTTGCGCACCGCGGCACTTTCCGCCGCCACATAGGCTGCCTGCGCCACTTCCGTCAGTCGCGCGCGCTCCAGTGCCGAGGCGAGCTGCCCGGCAAGCCCATCGAGTAACCGTTGCTGCTCCGGAAGCAAGCCGCCACCGGGCGTGCGCCCGGCCATCAGGACGCCGATGGTGCCGTGAGCGTTCGCCAGCGGCAGGTACACGGCTGGATCGGCGCTGAACTGCTGCGTGCCCAAGCCCGCGCGCTGGCCCCTCGATGCGACCCATTGTGCCGCAACCATGTCGATTGGCGGCAGGCCGCTATTGCTGGCGGCGAGCGGTTTCCTATCGACTTGACCATGCCCGTCACACAGCAGAATGAGCGCAAAACAGTGCAGCTCCTCCGCAATCCGCCGCACAGTGATTTCAGCCATCGATTGCACATCGCGTGCCGCCGACAGCTCATGGGTCATGGCGAACAACGCAGCGGTGTGTCGTTCGCGCGCGCCCGCTGCCTCGGTCTGTTCACGCACCGCGATCACCAGGCTGGTAATGAGCAGAGACACCAATAACATCGCCGAGAACGTGACAAAATAGCTGACGTCGTAGACCGCCAGGCTGAAGCGCGGCGGAACAAAGAAATAATCGAACGCGAGCACATTGGCTATGGCGCTCAGCGCTGAGGGCCCGCGTCCAAGCCAAAGCCCGGCCGCCGCCGAGCCGAGCATATACACCATGACGATGTTGATGAGATCGACGTGCGTGGCCACCGGGAAGGTCACGGCGGTACAGAGCGCGGTCGTGGTCAAACCCCAGAGGTACTGCGTCCATCGAATCGACGCCGCAGGCCGTGTACGCGGGCGCCACGGCCGCGCGCTCTGACGCAGCGTCGCAGGACGATGCCGTGCCGGAGCGACGGCAACATCGATACCGGATCCGAAGCGTTTCAGGGATGTTATTCGCGAGTAATCTGTCACGGCGAACAACCCAAGGTGCTGTCGCCGTCGATTCCAAAGAGCGTCATTGCAGATTGGACTCCAAGCACAAACCGCCTCCCATCGCGTCCACCCTCTTCCTGAGGGCGAGGCCGCGTCGCAGCCCCTCTGAGTATAAGCAAGAGGTTGTGATGAAGTTGCTAAGAAACGGGTCGTCGAACCATCCGGCGGAGTTCAAATCGGGTCCCACGGCGTTAGCGCCGCTGCGGGCACGTTTGTAAAGAAATTGGCCTCGAATGCCGGCATAGCGTGCTCGGCGATCGTCTCCGGAGTCCAACCCTCGCTGCGATGCACGGATCGGATCATGCGAATTTGGCTGAACAAATAGATTTCGTTGGCACGCACGCCAAAGATCTGTCCCGATACGTTGCTCGCGGCATCGCTGGCCAGAAACACGACCAGTGGCGCGATGCTCGCTGGATGCATGCGCTTCATCTTTTCAATGAGCTGCCAGTTTTCCGCCGTCTCCGGAATGCTTGCGGTCATCGAGGTCCAGGCCCACGGTGCGATGCAGTTGGAGCGTACGTTGTACTTAGCCATGTCGAGCGCGATCGACTTTGACAAGCCGACAATGCCCATCTTGGCGGCGCTGTAGTTGGCTTGTCCGACGTTGCCGATCAGTCCGGACGTCGACGTCATATGGACGTAGGCACCCGAATTTTGAGCCTTGAAGTGCGGGGCCGCGGCGCGCGCGACATAGAAGGATCCGTTCAAATGCACGTCGACGACCGCGCGCCATTCGTCCGGGCTCATATTGAAAAAGAAGTTGTCGCGCACAATACCGGCATTGTTCACGACGCAGTCGATGCGGCCAAAGTTACTCAGGGCGCATTCGACAATGCGGTTGCCGGAGTCCCAGTCGGCGACGCTGTCGGTGTTTGCGGCGGCCTTACCACCGGCGGCCGTAATCTCGGCGACCACGAGGTGGGCAGTGGGATCGCCGTCTTTGGTCTTGCCCGGGTCATTGACGACAACGCTGGCGCCATGGGCCGCGAACGCATGCGCGAGCTCGCGCCCAATGCCCCCACCTGATCCGGTGATGACGGCGACTGTGCCATTGAGCATCTTTGCCATGATTTCCCCCGCATCAACGGAACGAACAGGTCCTCAGTTCAGCAGCGACCTACTGCCGACACAGTGTAACGCCGAACAGCTTGAGCTTTCGTCTGGAGCACGACGGGTGAGGCCCCATCCGGCCGCACGCTGGCGCTCGTTGAGCAGCAGCTGGACCTCGGCGAGACCTCTCGCCGCGTCGACCGAATCGCCTGCGGCGCAGGCGTTGGCGACGAGCCGCAGTTGGGCCTTCATCCATTCTGCTTCGCCAGCAGTGAATTCCGAGCCGTCCGGCGCAAACACACGCATCTGACCCGCCTTGTCTGGGCGCAACGATCCGACTATCCGCTGGCATTCATGCAGCGAACTCGTCAACTTATCGTCGCAACCCGCGGTAGCGGCGGCGTAGGCGCTCAATGCCACTAACGTGCCCATTGCCAGGAGTGCCCGGTACTTGGTGCTCATCCGTTTTCTCGTCAGCAGCCGCGCCCTTCGCCAACAGCGGTCGCTGGTCAGAATTTGCGTCTCATCGCGGAACCACTGATAACCGCAGCTTTCTTCGCATCGTACGTTGCCCGGCCACCCACCGCCGCGCTGACCGAGGCATGACGCCCCACGGCATTCCCCGACACCCCCGCCACAGTGTTGGGCCCTGGAGAATTGGGAGTGAAATGGGCGGCAGTCATGGCGCGCTGGGTCAGTTTTGGCAAGGCACGAGTTGGTACGGCAGTGCCGACACCTGGCGCCGCGGTAACGGCACGACCTGGGCGATACCCGGCATGCCATGACAGTGTCGACGCGCTGCTGTGCGCCGGTGGGCGAGCAGCAACGCCGCCGTGCTGCCGAGGGGCAGTGTGTCCGCGCTGTTCACCTAGCTGTCCGCTGTTGGCCGGATCGATAATAATTGGTTGACCCCAACCGACGCTCGGTGCGAGCGCGCCCAGGACTATAGTGCCGAGGACGCAGTGCTCGATGATCATGTGTAGTCGCAGCATCTAGGCACCTGGCAAACGACCGGAGAGAGGCTCGGACTCCTCGTCGGGTTCGGGCGGTTCCTTGCGCAGGAACACCAGCTGAAGCGCCGGAACCACCACCAGCAGCATGATCGGCCCGAGGAACATGCCGCCGACGACCACCGTTGCCAGCGGACGTTGCACCTGACTACCGATGCCATGCGAGAACGCCGCCGGCACCAAACCGATGCAGGCCGACAGCGCCGTCATCAGCATCGGCCGCATTCGCTTTTCGGCCGCGTGGTCCATGGCCTGTACGGGGCCCATACCCTGCAGTCTGAGCTGATTGAAATAGGTAATGACCAGGATGCCATTCATCACCGAGACCCCGAACAACGAGATGAACCCGATCGCCGCCGAGACGCTGAAGGGCAAGCCCGTAACAAACAGCGCCAGCACGCCGCCGCCGATCGCAAAGGGTATTCCCGCCAGCGCCAGCAAGCTGTCGCGCACTGAATTGAAAAGGCTGTAAAGCAATATCAGGATCAGCGCCAGGCTCATCGGCACGAACACTGCCAAGCGGTCCTTGGCGGTCTGCAGATCCTGGAACTCGCCGGCCCAGATGATGCGATAGCCCGTGGGTAGTTTCACATTCTTCGCAATGCGAGCCTGCGCCTCGGCCACTGTGCCGCCCAGGTCGCGACCGCGCACACTGAACTTTATCGGAACGTAACGCCGGGTGGTCTCGTGGTAGATGTAGGACGCGCCCGAATCCAGGCTGATAGCGGCAAGCTCGCGCAATGGAATGTAGGCCGTCGTACCGGCCGGCGTTTGGTATCCGACCGGGACATCGCCGATCTTATCAATGCTGTCGCGGTAAGCTGGTGCGAGGCGAACGGTCAGATTGAACTGCCGGTCGCTTTCCAGCACGTTACTGGCCACGGCGCCGGCCAATGCGGCCTGGACGACGGTGTTGACATCGCCGGTATTCAGTCCGTACCGCGCCGCTTTGGCGCGATCTATCTTGATGTTGAGGTTCGGCTGACCCACGATATGGAAGATGCCCAGATCCTCCATGCCCTTGACCTGTTGCATTTCATGCAGGACCTGGGCGGCGTAGTTCTCCAGCACATCGAGGTTGGGGCCTAATATTTTAACTGAATTGGCCCCTTTGACGCCGGACAGCGCCTCCTCGACGTTGTCCTGGATGTACTGCGAAAAATTGAAGCCCACCCCGGGCAATGCCGCCTCGAACTCCGCTTGCAATTGCGCGGTCAGCTTGTCCTTGGTCATGCCGGCGGGCCATTCGTCGAAGTTCTTGAGCGGCGCAAACAGCTCGACATTCGAGAAGGGCGAGGCATCGCTGCCGTTGTCCGGCCGGCCGTGCTGCGACACTACGGTAATAATCTCCGGGTGGCTAAGCAGGATCTCCCGCATCTTGCGGGTCGCCTCGGTACCGGCGTCGAGCGACATGGATTGCGGCATCGCCGCGCGGATCCAATAATTGCCTTCTTCCAGAGCCGGCAGGAACTCGCTGCCCAGGAACGGAATCAGAGCCCAGGTCAGCGCAAGAAAGCCGACTCCGATCGCGACCACCAGCGCCCGCCGGTTGAGCGCAAAAGCCAGCACCGGCTTGTACAGCGCGTGCAATGCCCGCACGACGATGGTTTCGATCTCCTTCACATGTTCAGGCAGCAGGATCGAGGACAACACCGGCGAGACGGTGAAGGTCGCAATCAGCGCCCCAGCCAGGGCGTAGCCGTAGGTTCGCGCCATGGGGCCGAAGATCTGCCCCTCGACGCCTTGCATGGTGAACAGTGGGCCGAATGCGGCGATCGTGATCGCGGTCGAAAACAGGATGGCCCTGTCTACCTGTAATGCTGAGACGTAGATCAGGCGCAGTCGCGCCGTCCAAGGCGGCCGGTGCAGCGGCGCAGGATCGATTCCGTACATACCTTCGTGTAGATCCTCGACCATCTGCGTTTGGTGGTCCGGCGATCCCTGAAGATTACGGAAAATGTTCTCGACCAGAATAACCGCCGCATCAATGATGATGCCGAAGTCAACCGCACCGATCGACAGCAGGTTCGCATCTTGGCCCTGCAGCACCAGGATGATGATGGCAAAAAACAAGGCGATGGGAATGTTGGCGCCCACGATGATGGCACTGCGCAGATCGCCGAGAAAGATCCACTGAACCAGAAATACGAGAATGCAGCCGAAAATCAGATTGTGCAGAACGGTATGGGTGGTGATCTGGACCAGCGAAGTTCGGTCATAGTAGGGAACGAGTTTGACCCCAGGCGGCAGGCTTCCATCGCTGTTCAGCGCGGCGACGGTCGCTTGGATGCGGGGCACGATGTCATTCGTGTGTTGCGTCCGGCCCATCACGACGATCGATGCGGCCACATCGTCCTCATGATCGCGACCGGCGATGCCGAGTCTGGGCACGAAGCCGATGTACACCCTGGCCACGTCTTTCACCAGCACCGGAACACCGTTGAACTGTCCGAGGACGACATTCTGAATATCATCGACATGGTAACCCTGCGTCAGATCATCGTTACCGCCGCTGTCGATTAGTCCGACGCCGCGGATATTCACCGACTGTTGACCGACGGTGATCTCTCGACCGCCAACGTTGATGTTGGCGTTGCTGAGCGCGCTGATCAGCTGCGGGACCGTGATGCTGTAGGCCTGGAGCTTGTGTAGATCGGTCTCGACTTCGAACTCCTTCGTGGTGCCGCCCCAGCTGTTGATCGCCACCACACCGGGGATCGTCGACAATCGGCGCAGCGCAATCCAGTCCTGCACCGTGCGCAGATTGGTCAGCCCGAAATGCGGTGGCCCGACCACCTGGTATCGATAGACCTCGCCGACCAGGCTGGACTGCTGGATCTGTGCCACCTGGTTGCCGGGCAGCGTCACATTCTGCTGCAGGCTGAGTGCTGCCTGAGTGTAGGCAAAGTAATAGTCGACGCCGTACTTGAACGTGACACGTACAAACGACAGGCCGTAGAACGAGGTCGAACGGATGTTGTCAATGCCAGGCGTGGAGTAGAGACCGATCTCCATCGGCGTGGTGTAATACTTCTCCATCTCCTCCGCCGAAAGACCGGCAGCCTGGGCCGTGATCTCCAGAATCACCGGTGCCGGATTCGGATAGGCCTCGATATTGAGCTTGGCGTAAGCAATCAGTCCGGCACAGACGAACACGAACAGGCACAGCAAAATGATCGCACGGCGCGTCAGTGCGAATGCAAGAATGGCCTTCAACATCGGCGGCCTCTTCCAGCGCGGTCTTTATTTGGAGATAGGTGCGACATCGTCACAGCTAAAGCACTCAGGAGGCGCCGCCGAAGAGCATGTTGCTGAGCAATATTGCCCCGTCGATGGCGACCGACTCTCCGGCGCGCAAACCCTCGAGGATCTGGTCGTAGCCGTCGCGCTGCAGGCCGATCTTGACCGTTCGACGCTCAAAGCGGTGGCGATCGCTGGTGAGCACCCATATCGACATCGTGCCGTCGCCTTCGCGCACGACGCCGCTCAGCGGCACAGCGGGCGAGCGCACAGGCTCGCCAGTGCGAATGACAAAGGTTGCGAACATCCCGGACCGCAGCTCGTGCTGCGGATCTTTGATCTCAGAACGGATCGTGACTCGGCGCGAATTCGGATCGACCACCGCCCCCAGCCGCGTGATCTTGCCGCTGAATACGCGCCCGGGATAAGCCAGGACCGAGACCGTAACAATCTGGCCCACCTTGAAATCCGGACTGTCGGTTTCGACCACGTTCGCCACCATCCACATCGTCGACAGATCGGAGACCGAATAGGGAGCAGGCGGAATGCCGGGCTGCTCGAGTAGCCCAGGTGCAGCATTGCGCGCGGTGATGCGCCCCGTGATCGGGCTTCTCACGATGAGCGCCGTCTCGACCTGGCGCGCGGCGACGATGCGATCGATCTCCGCCTGCGTCTTACCGAAAATTGCGACCGCATTGCGGGCTGCCTTCAGTGCGCCTTCGGCCGTCTGCTGATTGGCGACTGCCGTCTCATAGTCATTCTGGTCGATGCCCTGCACCGCATAGAGCTTCTTGGCGCGCTCCAAAGCGCTGCTGGTCTGATCGAGTGTCGCCGCCGCGCCAATCAGATTCGACTCCGCCGCGATGAAGTCCGGGCTCTCGATCGTGAACAGCATCTGGTCTTTTTTCACCTCATCGCCGACGTCTGCATAGGTCTGAATGATGCGGCCTTGATAGGGCGAGAAGACCTGAACATTCATGTCTTCATTGAAATCGATATTGCCGACTGCATCCTTCTGGATCGGGAAGTCTCGATCAACGACCGGCCCGACCTTGATCGACACCAATTGTGAATCCGACAGCTGGACGGTTTGCTTGTCGCCAGCCGAGGCAGCCTCCACGGGAGCCGATGCGGCACTCGCTTCGGCGGCGTTGGCGGTCTTGGTGCGCAGTGCCAGATAGGCGCCGGTCGCGATCATCGCGACCCCGGCCACAGCGGCTGTGCCCAGCAAGGCAAATCTCTTGTCGAATCGCGGCGGAAAGATTGGTTGGCGCATGGCTGGACCTCATTCTTCAGCGAGTTCCGATCATGTCCATGTCTCTAGAGCGGAGCCACTGTGAGGGATCACACCGGCACTGTGATTCATCACAGTTCCGCCGCAACGCCTGCTTGCTGCACAATCCCCGATCAATGGTGTCCACCTTGAATTCACCTAGCCGCTGCCGCTCGTCCGGGCCATTACCTATGCGCGCTAAGTGCATCGCCTGCGTCGTTCTCACTGTGGCCGCCGCGGCGGTGGTCTCTGGTTCTGGCTGCGCCGTCGGTCCGAATTTCCGCAAGCCTGCAGCGCCGGCTGGTGCCGGCTACACCACCGCGCCGCTGCCCGAGGCGACGGCCTCGGCGGATGTCCTCGGTAGTGATGCACAGCGCTTTGTGATGGGGCAGGACGTGTCGTTCAAATGGTGGGAAGCGTATGGCAGTCCGGCACTGAATTCCCTGGTCGAGCAGGCGTTTCGCGCCAATCCCACGATTACAGCGGCGCAAGCCGCGCTGCGCCAAGCGCAAGAGCTGGTGCGGGCGCAGCAGGGATTTTTCTTTCCAACGGTGGCCGCGAACTACAATTTCGAGCGCCAGAAACTGGCTGGAAATGTGACTGGCACCAGCGCACCGGGCGCCCAGGGAGACGGATCGGGCATCTTCGCGTATCAGAGTCCAGATCCGAACCCGCCGCCGCACAACCTGCCGCTGTATTTCAACTTTCAGACCGCGCAATTCACGGTGGGCTTCGTGCCGGACGTGTTCGGCAGCAACCGCCGGAAAGTGGAGTCGATGGACGCGCAGGCACAGATGCAGCGCTTCGAGCTCGAGGCGACCTACGTCACACTGGCCTCGAATGTCGTGGCGGCCGCGATTCAGGAAGCCTCGACCCGGGCGCAGATTGCCGCGACCAAGGAGATTATCGACTTCAACGAAAAATCACTGCAGATACTGCTCGACAAGTTCAAGCAGGGCTACGCCATGCGCATCGACGTGGCCGCTCAGGAGGCGCAGTTGGCGCAGGCCAAAGCCTTGCTGCCACCGCTCCAGAAACAATTCGAGCAGACCCGCGATCTGATTCGCGCCCTGGTCGGCAAGCTGCCCGATCAGGAGGTCGAGCAAACCTTTGACCTGGCGTCACTCAAGTTACCGCAGGACATCCCGCTGAGCCTGCCTTCGAAGATCATCGAACAACGCCCCGACGTGCGCGCCGCCGAGCAGCAGCTGCGTTCGGTCAATGCCGAGGTCGGCGTTGCCATCGCCGCGATGCTGCCGCAATTCTCGATCACCGGCGCGCTGGGTGGGACAGCGACCGAATTCCCCTGGTTGTTCCGCTCCGGTGGACCGTTCTGGAATCTGATTGGCGCTGTCACGCAGCCGGTGTTCGCCGGCGGCACGTTGTGGCACACCAAGCGCGCCGCCGATCAGGCGCTCAAGCAGGCCGCAGCGCAGTACCAAGAGGCGGTCATTACGGCCTACCAGAACGTCGCCGATACGCTGCATGCCATGCTCTCGGATGCCGATGAGCTGGCCGCGACCCTCGCGGCCGAGCGTGCCGCCAAGGTCACGCTCGATCTGACGCGCGAGAAGATGCAGGACGGCTACACCGACTACCTGACGGACCTTGCCGCAGAAATGGCGTATCAACAGGCGTTGCTCAGCCTGGTCCAGGCTCAGGCCACCCGCTTCGGCGACACCGCGGCGCTGTATCAGGCACTCGGCGGTGGCTGGTGGAATCGCAACGGCGGCGCCACTTCGGCCAATGACGGCAGTGCCCTGTCGCACGATGTGGCAGCCGTTCGTTGATAGAGGGTCCCGTCTGCGGACATTGTGGTTCCTGGTGAGCGGGCTTTGGACCGTGGCCACACTGCTGCGCGTCGACAGGGTGTGGGTGCCGTTGCTCGGGTGGCATCGGATTATTGCCGGAGCGTGGCTTTGGTGCAGTCTCATCGTCCCGCCCGTGATATTCGCGATGATCGTCGCAGCCATCCACCGGAAAGCGACGGGCAGGTAGACGGTCAGCAACGCCGGCACACGGGGGGTACCACCTACCGCTGATCGGGTGGTGCAACGCAGCGCACCACGGGTGCTAGCATTGCCTGTAGATAGGTCGCTCTACCATGATTGCCACAGGTAAAAGGATCCTTTGCATTGAAGACGATCCGGAGACAGCCGCCCTGATCGCGGAGGATCTCCAGGAGCGAGGCTATGCGGTGACGCTGGCGCTGGATGGCCACGTCGGCTTCCAAGCGCTATTGAAGACCGGTCCCGATCTGGTGCTGTGCGACATCAGCATGCCGGGCATGATGGGATTCGAAGTGCTGGAGCGGCTGACGGCGCTCGCACCGCAATTCGAGGCGGTGCCATTCGTCTTTCTGACAGCGCTCGCAGATCGCGACACCGAACTGAAGGGTCGGCGGCTCGGGGCCGATGACTTCGTTACCAAGCCGATCGACTTTGAGATCCTCGCGACCATCGTCGAAGCCCGCCTGGGGCGCGTGGCGCGCAACGAGGCCTGGTCTCGCCTGGTGGAATTGAACGACCGGGAAGTGGAAAGCCTCACCTGGTCCGCGCGCGGCAAGACCTCGACCGAGATCGCAGAGGTTCTGGGCCTGAGCAAGCGCACGGTGGATTTCCACATCGAGAACGCGTGTCGCAAGCTCAACGTCGCCACGCGAATTCAGGCCGCGGTCAAGGCCGTCTCCGGCGGCTTGATTGAACCCTGATCGGACTGCGAGCGTGTCTGCCGTCATCGAGCAAGCCAGCCCCGGCGAGCGAGCGCACCCACCCGCCGCGCCGCAGCGGATATCGGGCTGGTACGCTGCGCTCAAACGGCGTTCCATCCGCGTATTACTCTCGGCCGCCTCGCTGGTGTTCCTGATGCAGGTGATCGGCCTCGGGAGCTTCAGCATTCAGCGCCTGAGCGATGTCAACCGAGTCTCGGAAGAGATCCGTAGCCAATGGTTGCAGGACACGCGGCTGCTGGGCGATTTGAGCAACTATATGTCCGACTACCGTACCGGTGAGGGTACGCACCTGCTTTCCAATACGACGCTGGAGCTGGCCGCCAGCGAAAAGGAAATATCAGCACTCGATGCGACCGTCACTCGAGCGCAGCGTGCGTACGAAGCGCTGCGGCACGATGATGCAGAACAGCGTCTATACGACAACTTTGCGCACCAATGGGCCGCGTACAAGGCCATCGCCGGGCAGGTACTCACGCTCTCGCATGCCGGAGAAAAGACCGATGCGGTCGCGATGTATATGACGACTTCGCGTCACGCCTTTGATATCTCGAGCGACACGCTGGGTCGCCTGACCGATCAGACGGTAGCAAAGGCGCGCGAGGCGAGCGAACGCGCGGACAGCACCTACGTCAGGGATCGACAGTTGATTATAGCTGCCATGATCGTGGCCGCCTGCCTGGTCGTCGCCACGATCATTTACATCACGCGCTGGGTTTCGGGCCCGCTGCTGGGCCTTGCGCGACGCATGCAGGCACTGGCGGCCCACGATACCGAGGTCCATGTTCCCGGCATCCGTCGCGAGGACGAGCTCGGCGAGATGGCGCGATCCGTCTGCGTGTTCCGCGACAATGCGATCGCCCTGGCGAAGAGCCAACGCCGCCTGGTGGAACAAGCCGCCGCGCTCGAGCAAACGCTCGAGAACGAACGACGCCTGACCGCGCAGCAACGCAATTTTGTCACGATGACCTCACACGAGTTTCGCACCCCGCTGACCGTCATCGACGCACAGGCGCAGCGGCTGATCAAGCTCAAGGACCGGATCAATCCCGAGGATCTGCTCGAGCGCGCCCGACGGATTCGCAGCGCCGTGCTGCGGCTCACCGGCATCATGGACAGCTTGCTCGGCGCATCACGTCTGTTCGACGGCCAAGCCGCCTATCATCCCAGCGAATTCAACCCGGCCGGCTTGCTGCACGAGGTCTGCCAGCTGCATCGAGACACGACCCGCGGCGTCGACATTCGGGAAGAATTCGGTGAGCTGCCGGCGATCAGCACCGGTGATTCGAAGTTGCTGTTCGCGATGTTCAGCAACCTGCTGTCCAACGCCATCAAGTATTCCGCCACGGGCAGCCCGGTCTATGTGATCGCGCGCGCTGAGCGCCGGGACGGATGGGTGATCAGCGTGCGCGATTGCGGCATCGGCATTGTCGAGCGGGATCGGGCGCACCTGTTCGAGCGCTATTTCCGCGGCACGAACGTGGCTAGCGTGGCCGGCAGCGGTGTCGGGCTGCACCTGGTGGCGCTGGTGCTATCGCTTCACGGCGGCAGCATTGAGGTCGAGAGCCGCGTGGGTGTGGGCTCCATTTTCACCGTGCGCCTGCCGCGCTCGGCGACATCGAATGAACAGACTTCGCTGAGCACTGGAGCCGCCTGACAGCGATTCTCTGAACGCCAGCGTGCCGCGGGGCGCAGCTTCAGATTATCGAGCAACGCCTCGATGCGCCAAGCGGCCTCCACCTCCGCGCCACGCAGACAGGCCTGGTCTATCAGCTGCAGTTGCTGGCGCATCCAACGCGCCTCACCGGCCGTATAGACGATGCCGTCAGGCGCCACAACGCGCCTTTGAGCTGTACCGTCCACATGCAGCGACTCGACCAATTCGCGCACATCGCGAACGGTGTGCACCAGGGGCGCATCGCAACCGCTGCTGTCTGCAAACGCTGCTGGCGCACAGATCAACAGCGCCCACAAGGCGTAAACGAGCGCCAACCGGCGGATTGCCATGGCAGCAGGCCCTCCCGGGCGTCGATGGCGATAGCTGCGCCGATCCTACTGTCAGACGTTGTTAGAATGTCGCAAAGAAATGAGCCGCCGATACAGACCCGCCTGTCGCGGCTGCGCCAGGAATCTCTTGCCCTTTGACGCTGCGTCGACGCACCGAGCTGGAGCTCGTGCCGCGTCAGTTGCGCCAGATATTTGTCATATGGCATGAACGTTCATCGCTAATTCACTGGATTGCAACGAAAATGTCATTCCTGGCCTTGAGACTATGAACCCGGCTCCGGGACCCAGCGAGGCTTTCATGAACTCTGGCCCTCGACCGGCTATTCAGGTACGCACCGCTTTCATCTCCGATATTCACCTGGGCGCGCGCGACTGCCGCGCGGACCTGGTGCTCGACTTTCTGCGCCGGGTTCATACCGATCAGCTGATCCTGGTCGGCGACATCATCGATATCTGGAGTCTGCACCGCAGCTTTTATTGGCCGCAGTCGCACAGTGACGTGCTGCGCACGATTCTCGGCAAGACCAAGCACGGCACGCGCGTGATCTACGTGCCCGGCAACCACGACGAGCAATTCCGCCAGGTTGGCGGCATGAGCTTCGGCAACCTGGAAATGCACCGCGAATACGTCCATGAAACGCTGCGCGGGCAGCGCCTGCTGGTGATGCACGGCGACGAATTCGACGGCGCTGTGCAATGTAATCGCTGGCTCACCGCCCTGGGCTCAGGTCTTTACGACGTCATATTGGGCTTGAATCGTGGCCTCAACGCGCTGCGTCACCGACTTGGTTACGGCTACTGGTCACTCGCGGGATATCTCAAGAGTCGCGTCGGCAATGCGATGGACTACGTGCGCAGCTTCGAGGCCGCCGCCGCGCACGCCGCGCGACGTCGCGGCCTGGATGGCATCGTCTGCGGTCATATCCATCGACCCGAGATGATCGACATCGGGGGCGTGCTCTATTGCAACGATGGTGACTGGGTCGATAGCTGCTCGGCGTTGATCGAAACCCGCACCGGCGAGCTCGAGCTCTGGCATTGGACCGACGCCAATCGCGAACTGCCCGTGCCGCTCCCAACCAGGACCGTGGCACACGCGGCTTAGATTGCTCCGGCAAGTTGCCAGCGCTCGGCTTGCGCCGCGCCACGGCGCCCTGATCCCTGCTCTTTTTATATAAAGGCTCGCTCTACTTATATAGGGGCTCGGGTTCAAGGTTGGGCGCGTCGGCCGGTAATCCGAGCGCAGCGCGCAGATTCGATCGCGCTTCGGCCAGATCACGCTGGAAATTGACATTCTGCAGCAGCAGTTGCACCGCCAACGTTCCGGCGATGCGCCCGGCCTCCAGGTCGGTCGGGAAATGCGCGCCGACCACCATTCTGGAGTGGGCAAAATCGCGGCTGCGCGCAAACAGCGCCTCGCGCTTCTCCGGCACCATGTCGGCCAGCAGAATCGCGCACACGGTGCCGAAAGCGGCATGACCGCTGGGGTAAGAAGAGTGTGCCAGCCCGTTGGCGGCCTGGTCCGCCCCAGCTCGGTCCCGCCCGGCCTTGTCGTGCCCGCGGGTACCCATCCCGAGTGTCGCCTTCCAATCGGGCGACATGTCGCCCAGACGCTCGACCTCGCCGCTGTAGGCATACGGCCGCGCCCGCTTCCAGTATTTCTTCGCCGGTCCTGCGATCGACGCGCCCTCAAGCGCCGCCTGATTCAGGAATGCGAGCAGCCTGGGATTGCTCTTCGACGTCA
The DNA here is from genome assembly GCA_049518595.1 of Steroidobacteraceae bacterium. Classification (GTDB taxonomy): domain Bacteria; phylum Pseudomonadota; class Gammaproteobacteria; order Steroidobacterales; family Steroidobacteraceae; genus FEN-1191. The sequence goes on along the minus strand of JBEKRP010000048.1, from coordinate 951 downwards.
GCACATCGCCCAGCACATCCGAAAAACGTCCGCAGCTCGCCTCCACGTCGGCAACCGCATGCGCGACCGTACCGTCCGCTCGCGCCGCGCGCTGCGCCTCGAGCACCGCCTGCAGGTCGGCTTGCTGCGCCGGCGAATCCGCAGCCGGCGGCGGCGCCAACAGCTCGACGATATCGACCTGCGAAGCCAGCAGATAACGCGGCCCGCTGGGCGGCGCGGGGGCCGGGGCCGGACAGTTGACGGCACTGTTCGCCGCCGCGGCGGCAGCGACGGCTGGCGGCGCAGGCAGTGCCGCCGCCAGCAACAGCACCGGCCAGCAGACGATCAGCGAGCATCGGCGCGGGATTTCATGAGCCATGGGCGCACTATGATCCGCGAAAGCCATCGCGGCAGCCAGCTTAGGCTAGGCGAATTAATCAAACTCCGTCATCAGTTCCGGGTTGCGCCGATGTGCATACATACGCCCGATCTGTGCCGGGGTGACGCGCCCCAGAGATAGCTCCGGCAGCCGCTCGAGGGGGAAGAACTCCACCGCGCTGGTCTCAAGGCTCGGGCACGCCGCCCCGCCGATCAGCTCGCAGATGAAGAAGAGCTTATATATAGAGTAGGGATGGCTGGAGACGTGACCCTGCCGCCGGTAGTCCCAAACCGCGGCGAGCTTCAGCGCCCGGGCCTGGAACCCGGATTCTTCCTGGATCTCGCGCTCGACGCATTCCCTGGCGGATTGATTGACGTCCGCCCAGCCGCCCGGCAGCGTCCAGCGGCCGTCGCTGATCTCCCGCACCAGCAAGATCCGCTCGTCGCGGAACACGGCTCCGCGAACGTCCACCTTGGGAGTCGGATAACCCAGATCCTGCTCGAACAGCGCACTGATCCGTTCCGCCGGCGCCCCGGAGCCCGACGCCAGCATGGCCACGGCAATCGCACGCAGCCGCTGATAGCGCTCGATAT
>JBEKRP010000047.1:0-21311 GCA_049518595.1 Steroidobacteraceae bacterium | reverse complement strand
GGAAGGGCTCCTGGCCGACCGGATCCGGCAGATCGACGTATCTCGAAGGGCCATGGGCGGGTTAGCCAACCCCGAACAGGACAGGGCCGTGGACAGGGAGCTGGGCCGGTTTCTCGTCACTGCCAACAGGGCCGCGCGCAGGAGCATAGTGATGCGCAGCCACGGCGCGCTGCTGCTGTTCTACTTCTCCCTGTATAAGCTCTACCAGTCACGGACCCTGATCGGACTGATCAGGGGCCTCATTCCACGGAGACGCAACAAGAAAGGCAGGATGGTGCGGGACCGTTTCCGGCAGATAGCTGCCGGTGCCGATAATGCGCGAAAACACGCTCTGAGCCCGCTTCGACGCCGCGGCGCGGCGTTATTCCTCGCTTTCCGGCTCGGCCTTTTTCTCGATGACGCGACGGCCGCGGTAGAAGCCATCGGGCGTAACGCAATGGCGCAGATGCTGCTCGCCGGACTGCGGATCGGTCGACAATGCCGGCGTCCGCAGCCCATCGTGAGAACGGTGCATGCCGCGCTTCGACGGTGTCTTGCGGCTTTTTTGTACGGCCATGATCCAAACTCCTGCAACAAATCCTGACTATGTTTTCGTTTTCGTGCCGCCATCCAGCAGCGCACGTAAATCCGCGAATGGCCGCACCGTCGCCTGTTCGGTCGCGCTTTGCGGCCGCGAAGCCGGTTCGGCATCGCGGGCTTGACCGGACCGGCCGGCAGACGCCTCGCAAGCGCTGCTATCCGCGTGCAGCGGCACGACCGGCAGTGCCAGCAACAATTCCTCGGCCGCCAGTGCCTCGAAACTCAGCCGCCCTTCCGCGGCCAGATACGTTTCCCATTCGACCGGCGCAGCTTCAGCATCCGCCTCGGATTCGATCAGCAATACCGGCGAACTCGTCTCGATCGGCATAGGCATCGGCCCCAGGCAGCGCTGACAGATCAGCTCCAATTGCGCCCTCAGCGCGACCTGCGCGACCATGAATCCCTGCTCGCGGCCGAAATGCAGATGCGCGTGCACCTGACCGCCGCCCGAGATCAACTCGACCGGAAGGCCCGGCAGCTGCGCCACGGGGATATCCAAGTCTAAGGTCGCGCGAGCGTCCGCTAGCTTTCTGACGTCGCGTAGCTTCGAGGCGCCGCCCGGCATGGGCCGCGTATAATAGGTTGACTGCCGCGGCAAGTCAAAAAACTCGCCTGGCCCCAAGCCCTTGATTCCAAGACCGTTTTCGCACAGCGCATGCCGCCCCTGATCCTGGCCTCAATCTCGACCTATCGACGAGAGTTGCTAACGCGCCTGGGCCTGCCGTTCGAATGCGCCGCGCCCGACGTCGATGAGACTCCGCTGGCGGCGGAGAGCCATTTCGATCGCGCCGTGCGCCTGGCACTCGCGAAGGCAGCCGCAGTGGCGACACGGCACCCCGGCAGCACCGTCATCGGCAGCGACCAGGTCGGCGTCTGCAAAGGCGAGCCGCTCGACAAGCCGGGCGGCGCCGCACGCGCCCGCGCGCAACTGCAGCGGCTGTCGGCCGCCGCCGCGACCTTCTATACCGCCGTGGCTGTGCTGCAGGTCGAGCGCGGCAGCAGCTTGCAATTCGTGGACACCACGACGGTCTATTTTCGTGCCCTCAGCGATCCTGAAATCGACCGTTACCTCGCCGCCGAGCGGCCGTTCGACTGCGCCGGCGGCTTCCGCTGCGAAGGATTGGGCATCAGTCTGTTCAGTCGCGTGGTGTCGGAGGATCCGACCGGCCTGATCGGCCTGCCGCTGATCGCGGTGGCACGCTCGCTGCGGCAGCTGGGCTACGAATTGCCATGAGTCGTGCCCGACGGCGAGTCGCATTATCGCTGCGGCCGCTTGCCCCGTGCGCGCTTGCTGCTGAGCTGATCGAGCACGCCCCGCAGCTGTGGCGGCAGCGGGGCGCTGAAACTCTGCTCGCTACCGCTCTCGGGCCAGACAAATGACAAGCTGTGCGCATGCAGGAACATGCGCGTGAGTCCGAGCGGCGCCAGGGTTTCATTGACGCCCTCATCGCCATACTTCGCATCGCCCGCGACCGGATGGCCACAGTAGGCCGCATGGACGCGAATCTGGTGCGTGCGACCGGTATGAATTATCGCCTCTATCAGGGACGCCCGGGCACCATAATGCTCGATTAGCTTGAATTCGGTCAGCGCATTCTTGCCGTGTGCATCGACCTTGACCGTACGCTCGCCGCCGACCCGCAGATCCGTGCGCAGCGGCGCGTCAATTCTCTTGTGCCCCAGGTTCCAGTGGCCGGCGACCAGCGCCAGATAGCTTTTTTGCACGGCCCCGTCACGCAGCAGCGCATGCAGCGCACGCAGCGCCGAGCTGCGCTTGGCGACCAACAGCACACCGCTGGTGTCGCGATCGAGCCGATGCGCCAGCTCCAGGGTCTGGTTCGGACGAGACGCCCGCAGGGCCTCGATCACGCCGAAGGACAGACCGCTGCCGCCGTGCACGGCCACCCCGCCCGGCTTATCGAGCACCAGCAGCCGTTCGTCCTCATGGATGACGGCGTGCTCGATGATCTCGATCATTCCGGCGGGCACACGCCGCGGGGCATCGGGCGCAACCTCGCGCACCGGCGGCAGGCGCACCGAGTCTCCGGCGGCCAGCCGCTGTTCCGGACTCGCACGGCGCCCATTGACGCGCACCTCGCCGCGACGAATCAGGCGGAAGATACGGCTGCGCGGCACGCCGAGCAGAAGCCTGCTTAGGACCTTGTCGAGCCGCTGGCCCTGCTCGTGGGCGTCGATCTCGACGTGCCGTACGGCAGATCTGCGCTCAGCCTGGGCGGGCTGCTGGTCGATCTCGGTCAAAGGGCTCTCCAAGGGCAAAGTTTAAGCTTTAAGTGTTTGTTTCCAGTACCGTCTGTGTCTATAATCATTTCGTTGCCCAAGGCCGGACACCCAAATCTTCAAGGAACGGCTCCGGCGCCATGGGAACGAGACTGCGGCCAAGCGCCGCATGGTAGTTGGTCCTCGAAATCGAGGCCATCGCGCATGAGTCGGCCGACCTGGTCCGCGCTCGCCTGTAGTAGCTCCTCCGCAAGTTCGAGCCCACGAGCGCGCCGCCGGTCAGTGGACCTCAAGGTTTCCCGGCGCGCCGCCGAAGCAATGGCGGCCACGAGTCAATAGCACATAGTCGATGACACAAAATCGATGACACATCTGACGCGCCAATCGATCTTCCGGTATTCCACTGTCCACGGCGGCAGCCTGAATGTGCCCCCACACGCGCACATTCCGGTAACCGCGGCCTCTCATCCAATTCTGGCAGAGGCAAATGAAAAGAATGCTAGTCAACGCAACCCAGCAGGAAGAGCTGCGGGTGGCCATGGTCGATGGACAGAAACTCTATGACCTGAGCATCGAGATTCCGTCACGGGAACAAAAGAAAGCCAATATTTATAAAGCCCGCATCTCCCGCGTCGAGCCCTCGCTCGAGGCGGCATTCGTCGACTACGGCGCACAGCGGCACGGGTTCCTGCCGCTGAAGGAAATCTCCCGCGAATACTTTCGCGCCCAGCCGCAGGGCCGGCTCAACATTCGCGAGCTGGTCACCGAGGGCCAGGAGCTGCTGGTCCAGGTGGAGAAGGAAGAGCGCGGCAACAAGGGCGCTGCGCTCACGACTTTCATCAGTCTGGCGGGGCGTTTCCTGGTTCTCATGCCCAATAATCCGCGCGCCGGCGGCGTATCGCGTCGCATCGAGGGTGAGGACCGGGACCAGATGCGCGAGGTCATGAACCAGCTCAATGTGCCAGAGGGCATGGGTGCGATCGTTCGCACCGCCGGTGTCAGTCGCTCGGCCGAAGAGCTGCAGTGGGATCTGGAAAATCTCAAGACGCAATGGGATGCAATTGCGGAAGCGGCCAAAAGCCGCGGCGCACCATTCCTCGTATACCAGGAAAGCGATGCGGTTACGCGCGCGCTGCGCGACTACCTGACCGACGATATCGGCGAGATCCTGGTCGATGACGAGAGCGCATTCCAGAAGGGCCTGGAATACATGCAGCGTTTCATGCCCAACGACGCACAGCGCCGGCTCAAGCTCTATGTCGACGACATTCCGCTGTTCACGCGCTATCAGATCGAAAGCCAGATCGAGTCCGCCTACGCGCACAAGGTGCAGCTGCCCTCGGGCGGAAGCCTGGTGATCGACTACACCGAGGCCCTGGTGTCGATCGACATCAACTCGGCGCGCGCCACCCGTGGCGCCGACATCGAGACTACGGCCTGCAACACCAACCTCGAGGCCGCGGAGGAGATTGCACGACAGCTGCGCATCCGCGATATCGGCGGCCTGATCGTGATCGACTTCATCGACATGGAGTCGCAAAAGAACCAGCGCGATGTCGAGGATCGTCTGCGCGAGGCGATGAAGATGGACCGCGCGCGCATCCAGATAGGGCGCCTATCGCGCTTCGGGCTACTGGAGATGTCGCGCCAGCGTCTGCGGCCCAGCCTCGGCGAGTCGAGCCATCTGGTATGCCCGCGCTGCAACGGCATCGGCAGTATTCGCAGCATCGAGTCTCTGGCGCTGTCGATCCTGCGTCTGATCGGCGAGGATGCGCGCAAGGACCGCACCGCACGGCTCATCGTGCAGATGCCCGTGGACGTCGCGACCTATTTGATTAATGAAAAGCGCGACGCCATGCGCGCACTCGAGGACAAGTCGCATGCGCAGGTGGTGATCGTTCCGAATCCGCACATCCAGACGCCCGAGTACTCCATTCGGCGCGTACGCGACGACGAGGCGCAGCTCGCCGAAAACTCCCAGGTCAGCTACCAGATTCCGGCATCCCCGGCGGTCGTGGATGCGGCCGAGCGCGACCGCAAGCCACCCGCGGAACAACCGGCCGTGGCTGCGCTGCTGCCCAAGACCGCGGCTCCGGTAACCCCTACGGCTGCGCCCAGACATGCAGCGGCGATCGAAGCGCGCCCGCGCGCAGGATTGTGGGACCGCATGAAGCGCTGGTTCGGTTCGGAGATCGATGCGGAGCCGGCTCGGGAGCCGAATGGCGTCCCAGCCGCAGAGCGTGAATCTACCCGCGAACCGCGTCGCAGCAGTAGCGACCGTGGCGAACGCGGTGCACGCGGTGCACGCGGTCGCGACCGGCGACCCGAACGCCACGGCAACGGCAGAGGACGTGAAGACGCACGCAACGAGCCTCGCAGCGGCGCTGAACGCGGCCGTGACGAGCCACGCCACGAGCCCCGACGTGAGGAGTCCCGACGAGACGAACCGCGCCGGGATGAGCCGCGTCGGGATGAACCGCGACGCGACGAGCCGCGACGTATGGAGCCGCAGCGCGAGCCGCCGGAAGGGCGAGACGCCGCGCCCGACGCGCCGGTGGCGAGCGACCGGCCACGAACCGGGCGTTCACGGCGCGGCGGGCGCCGCCGGCGCCGCGGCGCCGGCAATCGCGATCAGGGCATGGGTGGCCAGAGTGGCACAGGGGGCGGCGGCGACATGTCGATCGACACCCAGGCGGGTTTTGACGGGGATTCCGCTCAGCGAGAAATGGGTTGGACCGGATCGAGCGTCGAGACGGGCAGTGTGGTCGGCTCCAGCGACAATCCACTGCAGGGCGGACCCAGCGCCAGCGGCCCGGCCCAGAGCGCGCCGCAGCGCCCTGACGAAGCCGCGACACGCAGCCCCCCGGCTCCTGCCGGTACGCCGAGTGCGACGGCTGAGAGCGTCGCCGAGCGTGCGTCCAAGCCGGCCGCACCGGATCACCGACCTCACGTGGTTTGGTCTTCTGCACCGTCCGCACAAAGCGACCAGGGCTTCGAAGGCCCTCCTCGCGAGGAGTAGCGGTACAGATTGCGCCCGCGACGGGCCTCTAGCCTCCCGCTGCCAATAGCGCTTCGACGGCGGCGAGGTCGGCCCTCGTATTGACATCCGCCCCCGGAGCCACCAGGGCATCGGCGACGCGGATATCCATGCCGTGGTCGAGCGCGCGCAGCTGTTCGAGCTGCTCGAGCAATTCGAGCGCGCTCGGGGGCAGCGCGGCCATGCGATGCAGTGCTGCGACGCGATAGGCATAGATCCCGAGGTGCCGGCGCGCGCCGGCGTGGCTGGCCTGGCTGGCCAGACCGGCCGGCGCACCATCGCGCGACCAGGGAATCGGCGCGCGGCTGAAGTACAGGGCGCGCTGCTGCAGATCGGTGACCACCTTGACCACGTTCGGGTCCAGTAGCGCGGCCACGGATTCGAGTGGCACCGCCAGTGTTGCGATATCGGTGCCGGGACGCGCGGCCAGCACGGCCGCAACCTGATCGATCAGGGTTTCGGGCATCAGCGGCTCATCGCCCTGCACATTTACGACGATATCGGCGTCGCCCCATTGTTCGCGACGCGCGACTTCAGCGATACGGTCGGTGCCCGAAGCGTGCGTGGTCGCCGTCAGCCGCACCTCGGCACCGAAGCCGCGCGCGGCCCGCGCAATCCGCTCATCATCGGTCGCGACGATGACCTGCTGCGCGCCGGAACGCCGCGCACGCTCATACACCCATTGGATCAGGGGCTTACCGGCGAGCGGTAACAGCGGCTTGCCGGGCAGCCGCGTTGACCCATAGCGCACCGGCACGACCACGCGGTACATCGAGGGCCGCGGGCTAGCGCTCGAGCAGGCCGTCGTCGGGCGCGAGCACGCGCGCTTCATCCTCGAGCATCACCGGGATGTCGTCGCGGATCGGAAATGCCAGCCGATCAGCGCGGCAGATCAGCACAGCCTCCTTGCGCTCGTAGCGCAGGGGGCCCTTGCAGACCGGACAGGCCAGAATATCGAGTAGACGTGCATCCAAGTGAATCTCCCGCTGGAAACGACGGCCTCATGTCGCCAGGCAGCGCTGCAGCCGCGCCAGCAGCGCGCTCCCATCCGCTCCGGCGAAACTCACTGCGACCGGCAGATACCAACGGTTCGCAGCGGCGAATGGGCGGCATTTTACCGCATCCTTCTCCGTCATCAGCAGCGGCAGACCGTCGTCGAACTCCAGCTCCGCCGCGCCATAGCGATGGTGATCCGGAAACGCATGCGCGACAACCTCGAGCCCCGCTGCGGCAAGCTGCGCGAAGAAGCGCTGCGGATTGCCGATACCGGCGACCGCGTGCACACGCTTCCCGGCCAGGCTCGAGAGGGCCATGGGCTCGCCGGTGCCTGCGAGCGTACGCAGCCAGTCGCCGGTCAGGCGCATAACAAACCCCGCCTGCACCCCCACCACTGCGTGCGAACGCGCCCCGGCAGCGCCCAATGGCCCGCCATCCTCGCCATTGATCACAACCGCATCGACCAGCGAGAGTCGCTCAGCCGGCTCACGCAAGGGACCGGCCGGCAGCAGATATCGATTGCCCAATCCGCGCGCAGCATCGATCACTGCGATTTCGAAATCGCGAGCCAGGCGCAAGTGCTGCAGCCCGTCATCGGCAATGATCACGTCCACGCCGGCCGCGATCAGCCGCTGCGCTGCGCCGACCCGGTCGCGACCGACCACCACGGGTACTCCGGTGCGCAGACACAGTAGCAGCGCCTCATCGCCGACCACGGCCACATCGCTGTCGGGCGTAACCAGGCACGGCACGCGGCCCGCGACCGCAATGCCGCCATAGCCCCGCAGCACCACACCCGGGCGCAGCCCGCGCTCGCGCAGCTGCTGCGCCAGCCAGATCACCAGTGGCGTCTTGCCGCTGCCGCCGACCGTGAGATTGCCGACCACGATAACCGGTTTGGAAACTCGCCGACTGCGACACAGACCGCGCACATAAGCCGCCCGCCTCAGCTGGACCATCAGGCCGAACAGTCGCGACAGCGCACGCAGGTGCCACGGCGGCGCCGGGCCGCCGTACCAGATCGCCTGCAGGCGCCCCGACAGCGTCTCCCTAGGCACTGAACTGCAGCCGGTGCAGCTCCGCGTAGATACCGCGGCGCGCGAGCAGCTCGGCATGCGCGCCGGACTCCACGACCATGCCGTCGCTCATGACCAGAATGCGATCGGCGCGCTCGATGGTCGACAGCCGGTGCGCTATGACCAGGGTAGTGCGATTCTTCACCAGTTGGTCGAGCGCGGCCTGAATATGCCGCTCGGCGGCGGTATCGAGTGACGAGGTGGCTTCATCGAGGATCAGGATTGGAGTATCGCGCAGCAGCGCGCGTGCGATGGCGATGCGCTGGCGCTGCCCGCCGGAGAGCAGCACCCCGCGGTCGCCTACCATCGTGTCGAGGCCCTGCGGCAGCTGCTCGACGAATTCCATGACATAGGCAGCGCTCGCCGCCGCCAGCAGCTGCGCTTCGCTGATGCCGGTCGCGCCGAACAGGATGTTGTTACGGATCGATTCGTTGAACAGCACTACTTCCTGGCTTACGAGGCTCATCTGCCGGCGCAGGTCAGCCAGACGGTAATCGCGGATATCGACGCCGTCGATCAGCACCACGCCCGAGCTCGGATCGTAGAAACGCGGCAGCAGCGACACCAGCGTGGATTTGCCGCTGCCGGAACGGCCGACGATTGCCAGCGTGGCGCCGGCCGGAACCGACACGTTTACCTCGTGCAGCACCGCGCCGTTCTCAATCGCATACTCGAAACTGACGTGGCGGAACTCTACGTCGCCGCGCACGCGCCTGGGCGCCAGTGTTCCGCCCTCGGGCTCCGCCGGCGCATCGAGTACCGCAAACACGCTGGCGCCGGCGGCAATACCCTGCTGCAGCGGGCCCGCGACGTTCAATATGCGCCGCAACGGCTGCGACACCAGCATCGCCGCAATCACGAACGGGATCAGATCCGCGACCGTCAGCGTACCGGCGGCAATCTCGCGGTTGGCGATCAGCAGCACACCCGCGAGCCCGAGCGCAGCGAGCATCTGCACGATCGGGTTGCTGATCGAGCGCGCCGAGACCAAGCGTACGTTGGTATGGCGGTTGAGTTCGTTCGCCTGTTCGAACAGCCGCAGGATGTGCTCCTGGGCATTGAACACCTTGACCACACGGTGGGCATCGAGCGCTTCCTTGGCGACGCGCGTGACGTCGCCCATCGAGTTCTGGATGCGGGTGCTATAGCGGCGAAAGCGGATGTTGACGTTGCGCACCAGCCAGGCGATTGCCGGGGCGGCAACCATCAGGCACAACGCCAATCGCCAGTTGAGCCAGAACAGCGCCCCGACATTGAACATGATCGCGAGCGAGTCGCGGATCATCACCGTCAACGAATCGGTGGTGGCCGCCGCCACCATCTCGGCGTTGTAGGTCAACCGGTTGAGCTTCACCGCCGACGACTCGCGATCGTATTGCGCCGTGGGCAGGCGCAGGTAGTGGGCGAACAATTCGCCGCGGATCGCCTTGATGACCTGCCGGCCGACCCAGAACGGAAAATAATTGGCCAGGTAGTCGCCGACGCCGCGCGCCAGGAAGATCAACAGCACGCCGAGCGGCAGCCATCGCAGCACCCGCTGATGCTGTTGCAGCGCCATCGCATCGTGCAGATAGATCTTGGTGAAGACGACGGTGATCAGATCGCTGCCGGCGTACAGCACCATGCCCACGACGCCGACCAGGTACATGGCCCGATAAGGCCAAGCGTATCGCAGCAGCCGCGCATAGATCTTGCGCGCCTGTTGCACACTCTCCAGGCTCGCGGCGCCGCCGGGAGCTGCGTCGTTCAAGGCGGCGCCGCTCCCGTGTCGTTGACCGTGGCGACGTTCATCTGCGTGTAGCCGAGACGACCCAGCACATCCATGGCCGTGACCACGGATTGATGGCTGGCGCGGCCGTCGGCTCGAATCGTCACCGCCGCGGCGCGCGAGCTGTTGCCCACGGTCTTGAGAATCGCCGCCCGCAGTGTATCGGCGCTCGAATTGACCAGCTCGCGTGCGTTGACCAGATAGGAGCCGCTGGCGCTGACCGTGACCACGAGCCCCTCGTCGGCCGGGCGCTGGACCGGCAGCGAGCTCGCCTGGGGCAGACGGACACGCAGACGCCCCTCGGCCGTAAAGTTGGATGACAGCATGAAGAACACGACCAGCAGCAGCACCACGTCGATCAGCGACACCACGTTGATCTCCGGCTCCTCGCTGCGGCGCGGCTTGAATTTCATGGCTGCGTTACGCTGCGTCGGCGGCGAGCTTCAGCTCAGCGCCGCCTGGGGCTCGGCGCTGTGGCGGGCTGCGGACTCGACTGCGTCGGCCAGACGCAGAGCATGCTTTTCCATCTCGACCACTATCCGATCGACGCGGCCGCGCAGATACCTGTAGGCGACCAGCGACGGAATCGCGACGCACAGTCCGGCCGCGGTCGCCACCAACGCCTCGGCGATGCCGCCCGAGAGCATGCGCGGATCTCCGGCGCCGCCGGCGTTGATCGCATTGAAAGCCTTGATGATGCCCGTCACGGTGCCGAGCAAGCCCAGCAGCGGCGACACCCCGGCGATGGTGCCCAGGGTATTGAGGAAACGCTCGAGCTCGTGCACCACGTGACGCCCCGCGTCTTCGAGCCGCTCCATCAGCACTTCGCGCGGCCGGTTGCGATTGGCGAGGCCCGCCGCCAGTAGTTTGCCGAGCGGTGAATTCTGCTCGAGGGCGGCGATGACCTTGTCGTTGATCTGGTTCGCTTCCACCAACTTCCAGACCTTTCGGGTCAAATCTGGCGGCAGAACGCGCCGATCTTGCAAGGTCCAGAGCCTTTCCAGGATGATCGCCGCGGCAACGATCGAGCACAGAATGATGGGCCACATCAGTGCCCCGCCCGCCTGCACGATTTCCCACATCTGTTAGTGCCACTCCTGTGATATCACTCACGGTCAGGCGGCAGCATGATACCTAAAGCGCCTGGACTAAAGCGCAGTTTCGCTAAGCCCCGCTTATGAGTGCGGCGCGCCAACTGCTAGAGTGGGCCGGCCATGCCTCGAAGACTCGTCAAGCATTTCGCGCGGTTTATCCATGCGCGCCGCCACAAGTGGTACCTGAGTATCTTTGGCGAGCGGCTTACGGATTCGCACCTGTGGTCGCTGAACAGACATTCGATCACTGCGGCCTTCGGTGTCGGCATCGCCGTGAGCTTCATACCGCTGCCGGTGCATGTGCCGCTGGTCGTGCTGGCGGCGATCTGGTGGCGGCTCAATCTCGCGGTTGGGATTGCCGGCTCCTATATCGTCAATCCGCTGACGATGGTGCCGATCTATTACTTCGCCTATCGCGTCGGCGCCTGGCTGCTGCGCTACCGCCCGCGCCATTTCCAGTTTCATCCGAACTGGAACTGGCTCGAGCACGGCCTGGGCCCCGCCTGGAAGCCGTTTCTGCTCGGTTGCCTGGTCTGTGGCATCGTCAGCGGCTTCGCCGGACGCTATGCACTCGAGTTCACCTGGCGGCTGGCGACCATGCACCGCTACCGCACGCGCAAGGAGCGGCGTCGGTCTTATAAACTCGCCGGTTGACGCAAGCTTCCACCGGTGAGTTCCAGCACCCGGTCCATGCGCGCGGCCAGCCGGCCGTCATGCGTCACGACCACCAGGCTGGTGCCAAATTCCCGGTTCAGTTCCAGCATCAGCGCGAACAGCTGCTCCGCATTGCGGCCGTCGAGGTTACCGGTCGGCTCATCGGCCAGCACCAGGGCGGGTGAGGTCACGAGCGCGCGTGCCACCGCCGTGCGCTGGCGCTCGCCACCCGAGAGTTGATGCGGTCGATGATTGAGCCGCTCGGCCAGACCGACGCGCGTGAGCAGATCGCGCGCGCGCCCAACCGCGGCACTGGTGCGCTCGCGGCGTACCAGCAGCGGCATGGCGACGTTTTCCAGCGCCGAGAATTCCGGCAGTAGGTGGTGGAACTGATAGACGAAACCGATGGTGCGATTGCGTAACGCGCCGCGCTCGCTTTCCGACAGCGCGTGAATGTCGCGCCCAGCTACCTCGACCACGCCGGCATTGGGTTGATCGAGCCCGCCCAGGATCTGCAGCAGCGTGGTCTTGCCCGAGCCCGAGGCGCCGATGATCGCAAGCCGCTCGCCGCGCGCCACCTCGAGTTCCACCCCGGTGAGCACCTCGAGCGTCGTCGCTCCCTCGCGGAAGCTGCGCCAGACCCCGCGCGCCGTCAACACGGCACCGTTGCCGTCAGTCATGGCGCAGCGCCTCGGCCGGCTGGGTGCCGGCGGCGCGCCAGGCCGGATACAGCGTCGCCAGCGCACACAGCGCAAACGCCAGGCCGCAGATGCGCACCACATCACCCCATTCGGCGTAGGCCGGCAGATCGCTCATGAAGTAGACCTTGGCATCGAGAAAATGGGTGCCCAGCAGGCGCTCGAGCCCATGCACGAGCGCCTCGAGATTGGCTGCCAGGATCAGCCCCAGAGCCGCCCCGGCGCTGGTGCCGGCCAGGCCGATGAACGCGCCCTGGATCGAAAACGCCGCCAGGATATTGTGCGGTCCAGCGCCGAGCGTACGCAGAATCGCGATGTCGGAGCGCTTTTCCTTCACCACCATGACCAGCGCCGCGACGATATTGAAGGCGGCGACCGCGACCACCAGCAGCAGAATCACGAACAGCATCGACTTGGTGATTTCGATCGAACGAAAGAAATTGCTATGTACGCGGGTCCAGTCACTCACGTAATAGCCGCCGCCGAGGCTGACCGCCAGATCGCGCACGATGCGCGGCGCCAGGAACGCATCCTTGAGGGTGAGCCGCACGCCGGTGACGCTGTCGCCCATCTGGTAGACGCGCGCCGCGTCCTTGAGCTGCACCAGCGCCAGGCCGCGGTCGTACTCATACATGCCGGAATGAAAGATCCCGGCGACACGGAAGCGGCGCATCCGCGGCTCGTTGCCGGCCGGCGTCGCATTGCCCTGAGGCGCGATCAGTACGAGGTCATCGCCCACGGTGACCGCGAGCGCGCTCGCCAGTGCGTCGCCGAGGATGATGCGGTAGCCGCCGTCGCTGAGGTCCTCGATGCGCCCGCCCTGGATGCGCTCGGCGAGCCCGACTGCGCGACGTTCCTCGTGCGGCAGCACGCCGCGGATGGTCGTGCCGACGGTGCGCGCGCCGTGCATCAGCAGCGCCTGCGCTTCGATATACGGCACCGCCGCGACCACCCCCGGCAGCTTCAGCGCCTGCGCCTGATCGTGCCGCCAGTCCTTGAGGTTGCCTTCCAGGCCGGTGAGCGTGGCGTGCGAGGTGACACTCAGGATGCGAGTCTTGAGTTCGCGTTCGAAGCCGTTCATGACCGAGAGCACGACGATCAGCACGGCGACACCGACGGTCAGCCCCAGCGCCGAGACCACCGAGATGAACGACAGGAAACCGCGGCCGCGCGTCGAGCGCAGATAGCGTGTCCCGAGCAACCATTCGTATGCCAACGCCGGATCACTCGTAGCGCAGCGCGTCGGCAGGCGGCGTACGCGCGGCGCGCAGCGCCGGGTAGACCGTCGACGCCAGCGTGAGCACGAAGGCCGCGCCGCTGATCCAGGCGACATCGTGCAGATGCAGCTCCGATGGAATACTGGTGATGTAATAGACCTGCGAATCGAGAAACTGAAAATGAAGCACGCGCTCGAGCACCGGCACGATGGTGCTGACGTTGCGCGCCAACAGCACACCGAGCACTACGCCGGCGGCGACACCGAACCATCCGATCGCCAGCCCCTGGGTGATGAAGGTCTGCATGATGCTTCGCGGCGAGGTGCCGAAGGTGCGCAGGATCGCGATGTCGGTACGCTTGTCATTCACCACCATGACCAGCATCGCCACAATGTTGAACGCCGCCACGGCGACGATCAGCAGCAGAATCAGCGCCATCATGGTCTTTTCGATACGGATGGCGCGAAAGTAACTCGCATTCTCCTGGGTCCAGTCGCTGCTAGTGTAATCACCGCCCACAGCCGCGCGAACTGCCGGCATGAACCGGGCGACTTTGAGCGCGTCCGTAAAACGCAGGCGTAGTCCGCTCGCGCCCTGCGCCAGCGGCGCGAAGGCCCGCACGTCATCGATCTGCGCCAGGACCAGCGTGTCGTCGTGCTCCTCCAGCCCGGCCTGAAACACGCCGCCGACCGTGAACTCGCGCAGGCGCGGCTCGGGAGTACCATTTGCCGAAGCCGTGGGTACCAGCAAGGCGATACGGTCACCAATGCGCACCCCCAACTGGTCGGCGATGTCACGGCCGAGGATAACGGCCTCACTGCCGGGCTGAAGCGAGCCGAGCCCGCCCTCCACCAGCAGCGGTCGCACATCGGCGACAGCGGCCTCCAGCCTGGGGTCGATGCCCCTCAGCACCACCGGCAGCATTTCGGGCAGGCGCACCGCCAGCGCCGTGAGCTCGATATACGGTGCCACTCCGACCACCCCCGGCAGTCGCTGCAGGCGCTCGCGCAAGGCGCGCTCGCCATCGCTCGAGGCCAATCCGGTGGCAGTGACGTGGGCCTGCGCGTTCAGCGACAGCAGCCGGTCGCGCAGCTCGCCCTCGAAGCCGTTCATGACCGACAGAATCACGATCAGCGCCGCGACGCCCAACGACACCCCGGCGAGCGATACCCAGGTGATCAGGGAGACGAAGAACTTGTGCTGGCGCGAGCGTACGTAACGCAGCCCGATGAAGACTGAAAGCGGCTGAAACATGGGCCTGGCATTAGAGCACAGCCCTCCGCAAAACAGGACCTGGATCACAAAACCGGCTCCATGCGCGCGGTCCGAAGTCGGCACTATGTCACGCCAGTGCTATAGTTGCGGCTCTGGCACAAGCGTACGGGTGCGCTATGACTGGTACGAAGAAAGCTAACGCTGCGGCAACCACGCCGAACCGCGCAGTAACGCTGGCCGTCGGGCTGACCGCAGTGATCGTCGGTTTGCTCGCCGGCGCCGCTCGGGCCGAGACCATCGCCGAAGGTGACCAGGTCACGGTGCGTGAGTCGGACATGGCGCGGCCCGGGCGCGGTATGACCATGCACGCGGTGGAGACGAAATTCGGCGCCCCGCAGGATCGCCATCCCGCTGTCGGCCAGCCACCGATTTCCCGCTGGGTTTACCACGGCTTCACGGTGTACTTCGAGAACGACCGTGTCATCCACACGGTGGTTGGTCCGCCCGCCTAAAGCGCCGCCGGCCGAACCGCCGCCTACAATTCCCGCAACCCCGCGGTGACCGGCAATCGCGCCGCGCGCAATGCCGGAAACAGGCCGCCGATCAAGCCGATCGCGAGCGCCCATTTCAGGCCGGTCCACAGCACCGGCGGTGACACTTGGAAGGCGAACACCACCGCGGTGAAGTTCGACCCCAGCGTAGACACCGTGTAGTGGTTGAAGATGACCCAGCTCAGGGCGGCTCCGAGCGCCCCACCCAGCAGCGCCAACAGCATGGTCTCGAGCAGCACCGAGACGATCACCGGCACCGCACGAAAGCCTATGGCTCGCAATGTCGCGATTTCGCGGCTGCGCGTTGCCACGGCGGCGTACATGGTATTGAGCGCACCGAACACGGCGCCGATCGCCATGATCGCGGCAACGGTGATGCCCAGTATGCGGATTAGCCTGGCTAGCGCCGCCGACTGGTCGGTGTAATAGGCACGCGTGGTCTTGGTTTCCACCGTCAGGCGCGGATCGCTGGCCAGGCCGGCCTGGTAGGCATCGAACGCATCCGCGCCGGTCAACCTGACGGTCACCGAGGCGGTGCTGCTGCCGCGGCGGTAAGTGGCGGCCACCACGTCGGTATCGGCCCACAGCTCGGAGTTGTGCGCATCTCCGGAGTCGAAGGCACCCACCACGGTCCAGGTCTGGCCATTGAGCCTAAGCGTTGAACCGAGATCGACGCCGGAGAACTGCTCGCGTGCACCCTTGCCGACGATCAGCTCTCGCAGCCCGGGACCGAACTTTCGCCCGGCGATGATCCTGACCTCGGGACGCAGGCTCCAGGCGCGCTCGCCGACGCCGCGCACCTCGACATTGGCATCCAGACCATTGCTCTTCTTCGGCAGCGATGCCACCACCACGAGCTCCGGCGACGCGATTGGCTGACCCTGCTCATTGCGCAACACCTGCGGCGCCTGCGCCACGAGTCCAGCGCTGTCATGGTCCAGCACCGAATTGATCTCGGTATGGGCGCCGGCGCGCATCACGATCGCCGTGTCATTGGTCCCGCTCTGCTTGAGCGTCGCCTCGAAGCCCGCGGCCATCGCCAGCAAGGCCACCAGCACGGCGACCACGCCGGCGATACCCACCACGACCACGGACGAGGCACCCAGACGCTGCGGAATCGTCGCCAGCCCGACCTCCGTCACCGACCAGGCTTGACGCCCGATGCGCGTCACCATCGTCCACAGGGCCAACAGCAGCACCGCTGCGAGCAACAGCCACCACGGTGCCAGCACCAGGACCGCGATCGCGCCCGCGGCGGTGATCAGGCTGCCGATCAGGGAGCCAAGACTGCGCATGCGTGGCTGCCCCATCGCGGCTGCGCTCAACGCCCGGCAAGCGCGTCGACAATGCGCAGCCGCATGCCGCGCCGCGCGGGCAGCGCACCGACGATGAGGCCGATCAGGATCATCAAGCCTACGCCGCGCAGCCAGATGGCGGCGCCGACGCGCGTCATCGGCACCGCGGTGCCCACGGCGGCGCGCACGGCGTCCACGACCACTCCGGCGAGCACCAGCCCGATCGCGCCGCCGAGCAGGATCAGCAGCACCGATTCGGCCAGCACTAGTCCGAGCACGCTGTGATTGGAGAAGCCGATGGTCTTCAACACCGCGAGCTCCGGGATGCGCTCGCGTACCGCCTGTGCCATGGTGTTGCCTGTCAACAGAATCAGTGTGAAAAACACCGCGCCCATGATCGCGCCGACGATCAGGCCGATATCGCCATACTGACCGACAAAAGCGGCGTTGAAGGCCTGCTCGGTCTGCGTCTTGGTCTCATGATCGGAGTTGGTCGACAGCGCATCGAGCGCCTGCGCGACCTGCTGCGCCAGCTTGCGGTCGGTCACCTTGAGGACGTACCAGCCGACATTGCCATTGCCGAATGCCCGTGCCTCATCAAAGTAGTCCCAGTTGAAGAACAACAGGTTTTCCTCGCTCTTGCGCTTCGGATCGGCGGCCCGATAGATGCCGACCAGGTCGAAGGTCCAGTTGTTGCCGCCATTTTTCTGCGGATAAATGGTCGCCTGCAGCGGTATTTTGTCACCGAGCTTCCAGTGGAATTTTTTGGCGAGACTTTCACCGACCACCGCGCCGGTGCGCGTATTGCCAAACGCCGTACGCTCGGCCTGCGACAGCCGCCACTCGGGGTAGAGATCGAAGAAATTATCCGCCACCGCCTCGTTGGGGAAAAAATTCTTCGGATCCTGGTAGATACCGCCAAACCAGTTCGCGTAGGTCACCTTCGCCACCCCGGGAAGCGCCTCGATCCGTGGCAACAGACTCTTCGGCAGCGACAGGGTGAAGCTGATCTTCGATACCGTCATCAGGCGGTCGACGCCCGCTACGCTGGTGGCGGCATTGGCAAACGCGCTGCGCACCGAGTCGAGCAGGCCGAACAGCAAGAACGCAGCCAGCACCGACAACAGAGTGAAGATCGTGCGCGTCTTGCTCCGGAACATGGCTGTCCAGATCAGCTGCAGATACTTCACGCCGGCGCTTGCTCCGTCTGTTCCACCAAGCTGCCTTTGTCCAGCTGCAGCGTGTGCCTGGCGTATTCGGCGGCCTTCGGATCGTGGGTTACCATGATGATGGTCTTGCCGTGATCGCGGTTGAGCTGCTGCAACAGCGTCAGCACGTCCACCGCCGATTGTCGATCGAGATCGCCGGTCGGCTCATCGCACACCAACAGCGTTGGATCCGAAACGATGGCGCGGGCAATCGCCACCCGCTGCTGCTGCCCGCCGGACAGCTCGCCGGGTTTGTGCGCGGCGCGGTCGGTGAGGCCGACCAGTTCGAGCGCGACCGCGGCGTTGCGCTTACGCTGCGCTGCCGACAGACGCGTCAATAGCAGCGGCAGCTCGACGTTCTTGCGCGCCGAGAGCATCGGCAGCAGATTGTAGAACTGAAATACGAAGCCCACGTTCGACGCCCGCCATTTGGCCAAAGTGCCCTCCGACAGGCGATCGATGCGCTGGCCTCCAACCGTGATGCTGCCGTCGGTCGGGGAGTCGAGACCGCCGATCAGGTTCAGCAGCGTAGTCTTACCCGAACCCGACGGCCCCATGAGGGCCATGAAGTCACCCTGTTCGATATCCAGCTGGACGTGGTGCAGCACTTCGATCCTCTGCTTGCCGCGCTCGTAGATCTTGCTCAAGCTGCGGATTTCGACCAGGGCGCTCATTGTGCCTCACTGTTTGCTGATGACGATCGCCGCACCATCGTTCATCGGCTGCGGCGGGCTGCGTACCAGGTTGGTGCCGGCCACGATGCCGTCGACCTGCCGCAGATCCCCGTACGTCTGCCCGGGGCTGACCGGCCGCGCGCGCGCGCGCGCGCCGTCGATGGTGAATACCACGCTCTTGCCGCCGCGCTCGACGATAGCCGATGAGGGCACGAGTACGCCCTGCGGCGGCGCACTGGCCGCGCCAGCGCCCGCGGCCGCGCCGTGCGAATTTCGCTCGGAAGCCTGCTCCAGGAACGACACGCGCACGCCCATGTCGGGCAGAATGCGCGGATCCTTCTGCTCGATGGCGACACGCACTTTTACCGTCGCCTTGCTTCGATCCGCCGTCGGTATGATGGCAATGACGTGCGCGGGAATGGTCCAGTCCGGGTAGGCGTCGAGCACCGCCTGCGCGCTTTGTGCCGGCTGCACGCGGTTGATGTAGGCCTCGTTGACGTCGACCTCGATCTCGAGCGAGTCCATATCGACGATCGTGCCGACACCGGTCCGCGTGAAGCCGCCTCCGGCCGAGATCGGCGAGATAATCTCGCCCGCCTGGGCGGCCTTGGCCACGATGACGCCGGAAAACGGCGCGCGTACGGTGGTGTAGTCGAGCTGGACCTGGGCGCCCTGCAGCGTGGCTTGCGCCAGTTCCACCTGCTTTCGCTGCGATTCGACCTGGGCCTCGAGGGTCGCCACCTGCGTCTGCGTGGTCTCGAGCGCCTGTTGCGACACCAGCTTGCGATCGATGAGGTCCTGGTTGCGCTGATTGTCGCGCCGGGCCTGCTCGAGTTGCACCTGGAATTGCACCAGCAGCGACCGTGCCGCCATCAGTTGCGCCTGGGCCTGCGCCAAGCCCGCCTTCTGCGCCGAATCGTCCAGATGCGCCAGGATCTGGCCCGCCGTGACGTGCTCGCCTTCCTCGATCAGGACCGAGGTCAGCGCGCCGGTGATCTGCGCCGACACGGTGGCTTCGCGGCGGGCGGTGACGTAGCCGGTGGCCTGAAGAATGGCGGTCGAGCCGCCGCCGATGCTCGGCGCCACGGCGACCGCCGCCTCGACTTCGAAGCGCGGCGCACGCAGCAGCATGAAGGCCGCGACTGCTGCGGCCGAGAGGCACAGCAACGCGATCACCGCGGCCAGCCGCCAGCCGCGCCACGGGCTGGATGCCTCCACGCCGGACCCGCGGTCGATCCGCAGCTCCTGCAGCAGCCTGCTCTTGGCGGAGTCGCCGGTCATCTAAGGTTTCAGCCGCAGTTCGAGTCGATGATCGCGGCGCCTCGTCGGCATTCAGCTCTCCCCGATGTGATATCGATGCGAAACCCTGGCGCCCTGGACGCGACCGCCCGACGGCCGGACAGATAACATCCCACTGACGGAAAAATCAACATCGGCCGCCAACGGGCCGACCACCCTCCTAACGCAGGAGCACGCTCGGATGCAAGCTTGTATTCGCGCCGCAGCGGTTTAAGCTCGCGCGCTGCATTGCGCTCGCGCGGCCGCTGCTTCGCTGTTCATGCCAACTCTGCTCCATCCACCGCTGCCCTCCGACGCCGACTCGTCCTGGCGCTGGCGCGGGCTGCACGGCAGCGCGCGCGCCCTGGCGCTCGCCGAAGCGGTCGGCGCCGATACCCGCCCCTGGGTATTCGTTGCCGCCGACACGCGCGAACTCGAGCGGCTGGCCGGGGAACTGCGCTTCTTCGGCGGCTCCGCGCTCGAGATCCTGACGCTGCCGGACTGGGAAGTACTGCCCTACGACGTGTTCTCGCCGCATCCGGATATCGTCTCGGAACGGCTGCTTACGCTCTCGCGCCTGCCGCTACTTGCCCGCGGCATTCTACTGCTCAGCGCCGACAGCCTGCTCACGCGCCTGCCGCCGGTCAGTTACGTGCAGGCGCGCAGCTTCGAGCTCAAGAGCGGCGCGCCGCTTGCCATTGAACCGCTGCGCCTGCGACTGGCGGCGGCCGGCTATGTCAGCGTCAGCCAGGTCACCGGCCCCGGCGAGTTCGCGCTGCGCGGATCGCTGTTCGATGTGTTCCCGATGGGTAGCGACGTACCGATGCGCGTGGACCTGCTGGATGATCGCATCGACTCGATACGCCGCTTCGATGCTGATACGCAGCGCTCGCTCGAGAGCATCGAGCAGCTGCGAATGCTACCCGCGCGCGAACTGCCGCTCGATGCCGAGGCGGTCAAGGCATTTCGGCGCCGCTATCGCGCACGCTTCGAGGGCGATGTCACGCGCATGCCGATCTATCGTGGCGTCAGCGAAGGCATCGCGCCGCCCGGTATCGAGTTCTATCTGCCGCTGTTCTTTGAGGCCACCGCGCAGATTACCGATTACCTGCCGCAGCAGCTGGTGGTCGCCAGCGACTGCGATATCGAGACCGCTCTCGAGCACGCATGGCAAGGCATCAGCGCGCGCTACGACGATCGGCGCCACGATATCGAGCGGCCGCTGCTGCCGCCTGCCGAGGCGTTCATCGAGCCGGCCGCTGTTGGTAGCGCGCTCGAGGCCCACGCCAGAGTTGGCATCGAGCGCTTTGCCGGCCCCGATCTTCCGGCTTCGCGCACACTGCATGATTTCCACAGCACGGCCCCGCCGGAATTCCGGCTCGATGCGCGCGCCGCGCAGCCGCTCGCGCCGCTGACCAGCTTCCTCAGCACTTATGTCGGCCGCGTCCTGATCGCCGCCGAGTCGCCCGGACGGCGCGAAGTCATCGTCGAGATGCTCAGCGCGCACGGCCGCCGTCCGCGCGCGGTGCAATCCTGGGAGCAGTTTGCGTCTGGGGATGCCCGGCTTGCGATCTGCGTCGTTGAGGACTTGGCCGGCCTGGCGCTGGCACAACCGCCGCTGCTGTTGCTCGGCGAATCGCAGCTGTTCGGCACGCGCGCACGGCAGGAGCGCCGACGACGGCGCAGCGCGGTGTCGGATCCCGTCGCGATCCTGCGCGATCTGCAGAGCCTCG
>JBEKRP010000046.1:0-35104 GCA_049518595.1 Steroidobacteraceae bacterium | reverse complement strand
GGTACGACGAGACCCGGCGCCTGGGCTTGTTCTCACTCGCTTGCGGGTCGAGTCCCATGGTCGAGGGCGTGCCGGTTCACGGCGCTACTTGTTAGCCGGTGGCGCCGCTGTAATGGGCGTGAAATCCGTGTTGTGCATAACGGTAATGAACCAGTGGCCGCCGGGGGATGTAAACACGAGAGCAAGAAGGCCGGTGCGATAGGGGACTGGAATACCGTCAGGAGTCAGCGCGCCGGTCATCTCCCAGCGGACGTCTACCACGGCGACATCGGGTTTCAGGAACCGGATCTTCTTCACTTCGGCGGTCTGGTGGCTTTGCATGAACATCTTCTGGAACGCTTGCGCGTGGAATTGTTCGATCTGATACCGTCCGGAAGCACTCACGCCGCGTACATTGGTGAAGTCCGCGTCCTCAGCGAATGCCGAAGCGAAAATATGCGCGTCGTGAGCGTTCCAGCCCGCGATAAACCGGTTAGTAAGCACGGCGTTGATGGCGGCCTTGTCGGCAGCATGTTCAGCATCTGTGTCCGCTGGGGCCAAAGCAGGAATACCTACCGTCAACAAGAGGAAAGGAATAAGAACCTTGCGCATGGCCGTAGCTCCTGGCGGGCACTAAATAATGTACTACAGCGAGGACCCATATCAATGCGTCTGGACCGCACGCTGTCCCATGAGGAGCAACAACTCGCAGGTGACCTGCCAACGGCCAGAAGCCGCCGCTGACCATGCCGAATCGCCTGCTTCCATACCTGCCATTCGTAAAGCTTGCGCACTAAGCTCGCCGACTCGGATCCGCGGCGCTACTCGCCGCTGGCGCGAACGGTTGCTAGGCAACGCCAACGCGCGCAGGTGCGTGGCGGCTCCGGCTGGCTTATCGTGCGCGCCTATGCCCCTACCCACGCGGCCCGACCTGGTGCTGATCGACGGCTCGTCGTATCTGTACCGGGCCTTTCATGCGCTGCCGCCGCTGAGCAATTCGGCCGGACAGCCGACCGGCGCCGTGCACGGCGTGCTGTCGATGCTGTTGAAGTTCCTGCGCGAGTTCGAGCCGCCGCATATCGGCGTGGTATTCGATGCGCCGGGCAAGACCTTTCGCGATGAGCTGTTCGCGGAATACAAGGCGCATCGGCCGCCGATGCCGGACGATCTGCGCTTGCAGACCGAACCCGTGCTCGAGGCAGTCGAGGCGCTCGGCCTGCCGTTGTTGCGCATTGCGGGCGTCGAGGCCGATGACGTCATCGGCACCCTGGCCTGCCGGGCCGCCAGCGCCGGCCAGCAGGTGCTGATCTCCACCGGCGACAAGGATATGGCGCAGCTGGTGAATGAGCGCATCACACTGGTGAACACCATGAGCGGCACCGTGCTCGATCGCGCCGGTGTCAAAGCCAAGTTCGACGTGTTTCCGGAACAGATCATCGACTACCTGGCGCTGGTGGGTGACAGCTCGGACAACATTCCCGGCATAGACAAGGTCGGCCCGAAGACCGCCGCCAAATGGCTCAACAAGTACGGCACGCTCGATGCGCTGCTGGCAAATGCCGACCAGATCGAAGGCAAGGTCGGCGACAACCTGCGCGCGGGCCTGACGACCCTCGCGCTGTCGCGACAGCTCGCCGCCATCCGCTGCGATCTCGAACTGCCGCTCGACGACGCCGGACTGGTGCGGCGCGCGGCAGACACCGCGCGTCTGCGTGCCCTCTATCGTCGACTCGAGCTGCGCTCGCTGCTGCAGCAACTGGAGGCCAGCGCCATTGACGCTGCCGGCGGCACCGCTGCCTCCACCGGGGCGGTAGCCACTCCCCCCGGGCCGGTAAGCACCTCCGGGCCGGTGGCCACCTCCGGGCTCGTGACGGCCGGCGGGCTGGCGGACGGCAGCGTGCCGAAAGACACCGCGGCGGCGGGCGGCGATCTGCCGCAGCCGACCGATCCCGTGGCGGCGGCGCTGGCGAGCGTGCCGCGGCGTTACGAGACCATCACCGACTGGGACGCGCTGTCGCGTTGGATCGAAGCGCTCAAAGCCGCCGAGCTGTTTGCATTCGATACCGAGACTACGAGTCTCGACTACATGAGGACCGAGATTGTCGGCGTGTCATTCTGCATCGAGCCCGGACATGCAGCCTACGTGCCGCTGGCGCATGACTACGCCGGTGCGCCGGCGCAGCTCGAACGCGCGCGGGTACTCGAAGCGCTGCGGCCGCTGCTCGAAGACCCATCGCACGCCAAGCTCGGTCAACATCTGAAGTTCGATATCCACGTGCTCGCCAATCACGGCGTGCATCTGCAGGGCCAGCGCTACGACACGATGCTCGAGTCCTACGTGTTGAACAGCACCGCGACGCGCCACGACATGGACTCGATGGCCGAGCGTTTCCTGGGCCTGCGTACGATTCATTTCGAAGACGTCGCCGGCAAGGGCGCCAAGCAGATCAGCTTCAACCAAGTCAGCGTCGAGCGCGCCGCCGAATACTCGGCCGAGGACGCCGATGTCACGCTGCGGCTGCATCGCGTGCTGTGGCCAAGACTCGAGCAGGTACCGGCGCTGGCGCGCGTGTATCAGGAGATCGAGCAGCCGCTGGTGCCGGTGCTACAGCGCATGGAGCGTCACGGCGTGCTGATCGATCGCGCCATGCTGCATGCGCAGAGCGGCGAGCTCGCGGTACGCATGCGGGAGATCGAGGCACTGGCGCATCACGAGGCCGGCGTGGCGTTCAATCTCGAATCACCCAAGCAGCTGCAGCAGATTCTGTTCGAGCGGCTCGGACTACCGGTGTTGCGCAAGACGCCTACCGGAACGCCGTCCACCGCCGAGGACGTACTCGAGGAACTCGCGGCCGATTACCCGCTGCCCAAGCTGATTCTCGAATATCGCGGCTTCGCCAAGCTGCGCTCGACGTATACCCTGCGACTGCCGGAGCAAATCAATCCAGACACCGGCCGCGTGCACACCTCCTACCACCAGGCCGTCGCCGCCACCGGCCGGCTGTCATCGACGGATCCCAACTTGCAGAACATCCCGATCCGCAGTCCCGAGGGGCGCCGCATCCGGCAGGCATTCATTGCCGCACCTGGCTACCGCTTGCTCGCCGCCGACTACTCGCAGATCGAATTGCGAATCATGGCGCACCTGTCAGGCGATGAGGGCCTGCTGCAGGCCTTCGCCGAGGATCGCGACATCCATCAGGCGACCGCGGCCGAAGTATTCGAGGTGCCGCTCGAACAAGTGTCGGGAGAGCAGCGCCGATCGGCCAAGGCAATCAACTTCGGCTTAATATACGGCATGTCCGCCTTTGGGCTGGGGCGTCAGCTGGGGGTCGCGCGCGGCGCGGCGCAGAGTTATGTCGATCTGTACTTTGCGCGCTATCCAGGCGTGCGGCGCTACATGGATGCAACGCGCGAACAGGCCCGACGCGACGGCTATGTTGAAACCGTGTTCGGCCGGCGGCTGTACTTACCGGAGATCCGTTCGCGCAACCGCCAGCTGCAGCAGTACGCCGAGCGCAGCGCCATCAATGCGCCGATGCAAGGCACGGCGGCCGATATCATCAAACGCGCGATGATCACGATCGACGCCTGGTGCCAGCGCGCCGAGGTACCGGCGCGGCTACTCATGCAGGTGCACGACGAGCTGGTGCTCGAGGTCCCCGAGGACTTCCTCGAGCAGGCCGCGCGCGAAGTCGCCGCGCGCATGAACGGTGCGGCGCAACTTGCCGTGCCGCTGAAGGTCGAAGTCGGCAGCGGTCTGAATTGGGATGAGGCTCACTAGAGAGGATGTCGCCATGGCCAGGAACGGGTTGATTTTTGTGGTTGTGACCTTGATTCCCGCGGCATTGCTGCCCGCGGGCGCGGCGCTCGGCGACGACACCGGCTTCTATGTCGGCGGCTCGCTGGGTGAATCGAGCGAGCGCTTCGATCCCAGCCTCTACCGACTCAGAGCCGACACCGTCGGCTACCAGATCGCCGCCGGCTGGCGGCCCCTGGAGGTACTCGCCGGCGAGGTGGACTACGTCAGCTTCGGCCGGGCGCAGGGGGGCGCGAATTACGCGGACACGGACGGCGTGGGGGTGTTCGCCCTGGGCTTCCTGCCGATTCCGATGATCGACATCTACGGCCGCGTGGGGGCGATCGATTGGCGCACCGATGTGACGTCGCCTGTTTTCCCCATTCGCCGCACGGGCACGGATCTGGCGTATGGCGTGGGTGCCGGCATGCATTGGGGCAGCCTCGGCGCACGCCTGGAATACGTGCGATACGACGTTACAGATGCAAGCATCCTGAGTCTGGCCTCGGTGGGTATGACCTGGACTTTCCTGTAGCGGCGGCGCGACAGCCTTGCAGTCAAGCTCTTGATTTCACATTAAATAAATTTCACTCCAGGCAGGAAACTTCCTGGGTTCCCGTCGTTCCAACCTAATCGAGTGCGCTGCACTCCCCGCTTCCCTCCCTAAAGCGGGCAAGAATCCGGTGCGTAGAGACCCGCGCCGGATTGTTCTGGGCCCCGGCAGTCCGTCCCCTAACGAGATTACCGGGGCCCTTTCTTTTGGCGCTGTCACCCAACCGCATTCTCGGGCATCGAATTCAGCCCGGTGCCCTGAAGCCAAGTGTCCTCAGTCAGCTGTCCTCAGCCAGGCGTCGATCGTGCCCCTGGCTTCTTCGAGCCCGACCCCGGCGCGTGCCGAGAACAGCTGCACCGAGCCCCGGCCTTCCAGCTGCGCCTCGGATCGCGCCAGCAGCGTGCGCGCCTCGGCACGCTTGAGCTGGTCGGATTTGGACAGCAGCACATGCACCGGGCGTTCCATGGCCTCGGCCCAGGCCAGAAGTTGCCGGTCGCCGGCCAACAGGCCGCGACGCGCATCCACGACCAGCAGCAGTCCTCTGAGACATTCACGCTCAGCCAGGGCATCGATCAGCCGCGCCCAGCGGTCGCGTTCGGCGGGCGGTCCCTCGGCGAAACCGTAGCCCGGCAGGTCGATGAGCCGCCTCCCGGGCGAAAGCTGAAAGAAATTCAACAGCCGCGTCCTACCGGGCATTTTACTGGTGCGTGCCAGCGCATGACGGGCCGTGATGGCGTTGATAGCGCTCGATTTACCGGCGTTGGAGCGGCCGGCGATCGCGACTTCGGCGCCGCTATCGGCGGGAAACTGGGCGGCGGCAGCCGCACTGAAGAGGAACTGCGCGCTGGGATAGACGCTCACGCGGTGTCCTGCGAAAAGCGGCGAGTGGAGCTAAGCTCGGGGCGGCGGCTTGCAGGCCAATCGTCGGCCAGGCACGCGAGCCGGGTTGCTAGTGTACAATTCTTCGATCCTTTTGCTGTGCTAGAGAAAGACTGCCGTTCGACGGGAGCCGACTGCAAATGATGCCGATGATGCGCTGGGCTGGGTTGATGCTGGCGATCTGCACCCCACCGATCGCCATGGGCGCCGGCTCGGCCGCCGCGGGCGCCGCCAAAGTCACCGCCTGTCTCGCCTGCCACGGCCCCAATGGCAATAGCGTCAACGCCCAGTGGCCCAAACTTGCCGGCCAGAACGCGGCCTACATCGAAGGCCAGCTGAAACACTTTCACGATAAGACACGCGTCGATGCCAGCGGCCTAATGCCGCCGATGGCTGCCGGCTTGAGTGATCAGGACATGCAGGATCTCGCAGCGTATTTTTCCCAGCAGACGCCCGTCGGGCTCGAGGCCGATCCATCGGATCGGCAGCCCGGAGAGAAACTCTATCGCGGCGGGGACCGTGCGCGCGACATTCCGGCCTGCATGGCCTGCCATGGGCCCGCCGGTCGCGGCAATCCGGCCGCAGGCTTTCCGATGCTGCGCGCCCAGCACGCGGTCTATACCGTGCAGCAGCTAGGCGACTATGCCGCCGACAAGCGCTATACGCGTAACGACAAGGGCGTTAGCAACGGCGGGCTGAACTCCGACATGATGCATACGATCGCGAGCCGCCTGACGCAGGAGGACATCCGCAACGTCGCCTCCTATGTCCAGGGCATGCGCTGAATATCCCTATGAAACCATCCATCGCGCTGTTGCTGCTGGTCGCCAGCCTGAGCGCCTGCGCGCGCGGGCCGAGTCAGACGCCGGCGGCGAGCGCCAGCACCCACACCAGTCCGTCGGCAACGGCGTCGGCTGCGACGCCGACAGTGCCCGCCGCCGCGGCTGCGAGCGTCAGCGATGTGGCGGCGGCCGCGAAGACCCAGCAGGAAGGGGCTGACAGCGGCAAGGCCACCGACAGCGGCGAGGCCGCGCTCGAGCGTGTGGCCGCGTTGCCCGCCGAGGGGCAGCTACCCGCGGGCAAGTGGATCGCCGGTACCAACTACAAGGCACTGTCGCCGGCACAACCCACCGATGCGCCACCCGGCAAAGTCGAGGTCGTCGAGATGTTCTGGTACGCCTGCCCGCACTGCTACGTGCTCGAACCGTACCTTGAGAGCTGGCTTAAGGACAAGCCTGCCTACATCGAGTTCGTGCGCGTGCCGGTGATGTGGGGCGCGGTGCACCGGGCGCACGCGCGGCTGTTCTACACGCTGCAAGCCCTGGGCAAGCTCGACGAACTGCACAGCAAGGTGTTCGAACAGATACATCAGCAGCAGGATCCGCTGTATGTGGCGGGCGATGACAAGGCGACGTTGCAGGATCAGCTGCGCTTCGCCAAGGCCAACGGCATCAGCGAATCGGATTTTCTCAACGCCTACAACTCCTTCGGCGTGCAGGCCAACCTGCAGAAGGCCGACGATCTGATGCGGCGCGACCGAATCGAAGGCGTACCGGCCATCGTCATCGCCGGCAAGTACGTCAGCGATGTCGGCATGGCCGGAAGTCAGGCGAATCTGATCCAGCTGACGAACGACCTGGCGGCGAGCGAAAAGCACCACTGAGGCCGCGCGCCGCGGCAACGATGATTGAGCACCGGCTGCCGGGTTCGCGTTGGCAGCCGTGCCTGCGGTAATCTTGCCCGCCGCGGCGCGTGCGCCCGTAGCTCAGCTGGATAGAGTGGCAGCCTCCGAAGCTGCAGGTCGTGGGTTCGAATCCCGCCGGGCGCGCCATCTCCATTATGTCCATTCACCGACTCCATTCGAATTCAAAAGCAAGAGGCGGAGTGTCGCGCCGGCCTCGTGCCGCCACGATAGGCGCCAGGCGTGGTCGATCCCGCGCCGTTGCAGCTACGCCAATCGAGGAGAATCGCCCCATGGACACAGAACCGAAGCCTCGCGCCGCGGCGCGCTTTACCAGCGACTCACAGCGGTGGGCGGCGATCACGCGGCGCGAGCCCGGCGCCGATGGGATTTTTTATTATGCGGTGCGCACGACCGGGGTCTTTTGCCGCCCTTCGTGCGGCGCGCGGCACGCCTTGCGAAAGAACGTGCGCTTCTTCGACAGCGCAGCGGCCGCCGAGCGCGCGGGCTTTCGCGCCTGCAAGCGCTGCCACCCGGGCGGTGTCAGCCTGGCGCAGCAGCATGCGGCGATGGTGGCGCGCGCCTGCCACCTGATCGACCGTGCCGAGAGCATGCCGGACCTGGCGGCGCTGGCGCGCGACGCCGGCATGAGCCGGTTTCATTTTCATCGTCTGTTCACGCGCCTCATGGGCATGACACCCAAGGCCTACGTCGCGGCGCAGCGCGCGCGGCGAGTGCGCGAACAGTTGCTGCGCAAAGGCAGCGTCACGGGCGCGATCTACGACGCCGGTTTCGGCTCCAACGGCCGCTTCTACGCCGGCAGCGACGCGGCGCTGGGCATGACGCCCAGCACCTACCGCGCTGGCGGGGACGGCGTGAGTATTCGCTTTGCTATCGGTGAATGCTCCCTGGGCTCGATCCTGGTCGCCGCTACCGACAAAGGCATCTGCGCCATTCTTCTGGGCGATGACGCCGCGGCGCTGCTGCGCGATCTGGAGGACCGCTTCCCCAAGGCCCAGTTGATCGGCGGCGACCAGGGGTTTGAACGGCTGCTCGCCCAGGTCGCCGGCCTGGTGGAAGCTCCGGGGCGCGGCCTGGATCTGCCGCTGGATCTGCGTGGGACCGCCTTTCAGCACCGCGTATGGCAAGCACTGCGCAAGATTCAGCCGGGCACCACCGTGAGCTACAGCGATATCGCGCGGCGCTTAGGGCTGCCCGGTTCCGCCCGAGCGGTCGCCAGGGCCGTCGCGGCCAATACATTGGCGGTCGCGATCCCCTGTCACCGCGTGATACGCCGCGACGGCTCGCTCAGCGGCTATCGCTGGGGCGTGACCCGCAAGCGCGCCCTGCTCGAGCGCGAGGCCCGGATGCGATGAGCGCGATCGCTGCGCGCAGCGCGGCCGCATCCTTGCCCGAGCGCATCGCGCAGCTGCCCTGGCCGCAGCTCGCCACCGAGCTGGATGCGACCGGCACGGCGCTGCTGCCGGGGCTGTTGTCGGCGAACGAGTGCGCCGCACTGGCGGCGAGCTATGCATGCGCGGCCTTGTTTCGCAGCCGTATCGTCATGGCGCAACATGGTTTTGGTCGCGGGGAATACCAATACTTCGCCTATCCGCTGCCCTTCCTGGTGGCAGAGCTGCGCACCGCGCTGTATCCACCGCTGGCGCGGATCGCCAATCGCTGGCACGAGACCCTGCAGCTCGAGACGCGCTTCCCCGCAGAGCACGCCGCATTCCTCGAGCGCTGCCGCCGCGCCGGCCAGACGCGCCCGACACCGCTGCTGCTGCGCTATGCGGGCGGCGATTACAATTGCCTGCATCAGGACCTGTACGGCGACGAGTTGTTTCCGCTGCAGCTCACGGTGCTGCTGTCGGCGCCGCAGGCCGATTTCCGCGGCGGTGAATTCGTGGTGACCGAACAGCGGCCGCGCGCGCAGTCGCGCGTTGAAGTGGTACCGCTCGAGCGGGGCGATGCGCTTGTGTTTGCCGCGCGCTATAGGCCTGGCCAGGGAATCCGCGGTGTGCATCGCCTGAATATGCGTCACGGCGTCAGCCGGGTGCGTGGCGGCGAGCGTTTCACGCTCGGCATCGTGTTCCACGACGCGTTATGAGTACGCGGATGCGCCGCCAGGCTCTGCTAACGCGGCCGTTGCTGCCGCGCGCCGCGCTCGAGCGCATCGCCGAGGATGCAATCCTGCTGCCGGGTGCCGCCAGTCAGGAGGCGCCTGTACTGCTGGCAGCGCTGCAGCAGGTGGTGGCAATGGCGCCCTGGCGCCACATGCTCACGCCCGGCGGCGCGCGTATGTCGGTCGCGATGACCAACTGCGGCCAGGTGGGTTGGATCAGCGATCGCCGCGGCTATCGCTACGAGCGCGTCGATCCTGAAAGCGGACAGCCGTGGCCGCCGATGCCCGCGGCACTGCGGGAGCTGGCGGTGCGCAGCGCGGCCACGGCCGGCTTTAGCGGTTTCGAGCCCGATGCCTGCCTGGTCAATCGCTATGCGCCCGGTACGCGGCTGAGCCTGCATCAGGACCGCAACGAGCGCGACTTGCGCGCGCCGGTGGTCTCGGTTTCGCTGGGACTTCCGGCGCTGTTCCTGTTCGGTGGTCTGCGCCGTGCCGATGCCGCGCAGCGCATTGCGCTGGCGCATGGCGACGTGCTGGTGTGGGGCGGCCGGCAGCGCCTCGCCTTCCATGGCATCGCCCCTCTGGCCGACGGCGAGCACGCGCTCACCGGGCGCTGCCGCATCAATCTGACTTTCCGCAGGGCGCTCTGAGTGTGCTAGCCGCGGCCAAGTCCCAAGGTAACGGCCGGCGTAGCTGGATCGCCTCGGCCAGATGCAGCGGCTCGATGAGCTCGCTACCCGCCAGGTCGGCAATGGTCCGGCTCAGTGCCAGCAACCGATGCACACCCCGGCCAGAGAGCCCGAGCTGCTGGCTGCTACGCCGTAGCAGCCGTTCGGACAAGCGCGGCAGAGCGCAGCAATCCTGCAATTGCGGCACCGACAGGCGGGCGCTCAGGGCGCCCGAAGCCCGCAGGCGCCGCTCACGCGCCGCCTGCACCTGCTCTGCCGGATCCGATAGCTGTGCGGACTGCGCCTCTCGCGTCGGTGCGCCCGCGCCCCTGGCGACCGCGGCATGCACCAGCTCCTCGACCGCAAGCCGCGGGACTTCGATGCGGATGTCGACCCGATCGAGCAGCGGTCCGGAGATCCGGTGGCGATAGCGTTCGATGCCGGCGGGGGTACAGCGACAGGCCTGCACCGAGTCGCCCAGATAGCCGCAGGCACAGGGGTTCATTGCCGCGATCAGCTGAAACTGCGCCGGCAGGGTCAAGCGCGATCCGGCCCGGGCGATGGTGATGGCCCCGCTCTCCAGGGGCTCACGCAGCGACTCGAGCACGCGCCGATCAAATTCCGGCAACTCATCGAGAAACAGCACGCCATGATGCGCCAGGCTGATCTCCCCGGGGAGTATCCGGGGACCGCCGCCGACGATCGCATGCGCCGAGGCCGTGTGATGCGGCGCGCGAAACGGCCGTCGGGTCCAGCGCCAGGGCTCGATCTGCAATCCGGAAACCGAAGCGATGGCCGCAACCTCGAGCGCCTCGGCCCGCGACAACGGTGGCAACAGACCCGGCAGCCGTGCGGCGAGCATGCTCTTGCCGCTGCCTGGAGGTCCGACCATCAACAGGCTATGACCGCCAGCGGCGGCGATGATCAGGGCTCGCTTGGCCTGCCACTGCCCCGCCACGTCGGCCAGCGCGGGTGGCGGCGCTCCTCTCGCGGCCCGATCGGCGCCATCGATCAAGCCGCCATCGATCGCTCGTGCCTGCAGAGCTGCGCTCGCCGCTGCCTCGGTCAGCCGCGTGGCGGCCTCGCGAAGACTCGCGGCGCCATACGCTGCGCTGTGGCCGCTCAGGGCGACCTCGTCGCCGTTCGCACCCGGAACGATCAAGGCGTGACCGGCGTTGCCGGCATGCAGCGCCGCCAGAAACAGCCCGCTGACCGGCCGGAGCTCGCCGGCCAGACCCAGCTCGCCGTAGCACTCAAAGGCGCGTCGCGGCGGCGGCAGCTGGCCGCTGGCGATCAGCAGGCCCAGGGCGATCGGCAGGTCAAAGCGTGCGCCCTGTTTCGACAACTCGACCGGCGCCAGATTGACCGTAATGCGGCCGGCGGGAAATTCATATCCGGAATTCAGCAGCGCCGCGCGCACGCGCTCACGGCTCTCCCGTACCACCGGCGCGGGCAGTCCCACGATCGCGAAATTCGGCAGGCCCCTGCCGACGTGCAGCTCCACTTGCACCAACGGCGCCGCCAGGCCCAGTTGTGCGCGACTCAGGATTCTCGCCAGGCTCATCGCATGCGAACCAGGAGCCGTAGTCAGCCGCGCCCTGGTGCAATGCTCAGGCCGACCTCTAGTCGGAGACCGGCGGGATCGCTTCTTCGAGCTCGCTGAGGCGCTGCTCGAGCGTCACGATGCGCAGCTCAAGCTGCTCGATACGCGCTCGCGTACGCTCCAGCACCTTGGTCTGCACCTCGAATTCCTCGCGCGTCGTCAGGTCGAGCTTGCCCAGGGTGGACTGCAGTACGGCGCGAAAGTTGCTCTCGATGTCCCGCCGCATGGTGCGAGCCGCTTCGGGCAGGCCTTCGAACAGTCGCCGCGCGATGTCGTCGATACGGAAGTTGTCCATACCCCAGTCCCCTCGACCGTTGGCCGCTCCCAGCGGCGGCAATGGAATGCTTTGCCCCGAAACCGCCCACCTCTTAGGATGGCGGTAACCATAATAGTGCGCGCCCAGGCCTGATGACTGGCCGAAGCCGCGGATTTGCCCACTTTTGAGCGTGGCACACTTTCTGCACCTAGGCTCCAGCGGCATTCATGAACAAGCCCAAGAATACTCGCATCGGGACGACCCCGGCACTGAGGATTCAAGGTTCGATCATTGCGAAATGCACCTCATGAAAATGATCACCGCGGTCGTGCGGCCATTCAAGCTGGACGAGCTGCGGCAAGCCATCGCTCAGCTTGGCGTGCAGGGCGTCACCGTCACCGAGGTATATGAAGCGCAATTTGGACCCAGAGCCAAAGTCGAAATCGCCGTTGACGATGCCATCGTCGAACCCGTACTCGAGGCTATTGCCAATGTCTCGAGGACCGGCCGTAGGGGTGACGGACGCATCTTTGTCGGCGAGCTCGAACAGGCGATCCGGATCCGAACCGGGGAAACCGGCACCGCGGCCACATAAGAGTCATTGAAATACTGGGAGTCGCAAGCGATGCGCATGGGACCAATCGTCAAGCGAGACGTTGAGAAATACAAAGGGTCGGCAGCCCGGGCTGTGGCGGGAGCGCTCGCGGCGAGCGTGCTGGCTCTGGCCTTGAGCGCAGGCTCGGTGAGCGCATGGGCCGACGAGGCACCGGCCGCGCCCGCGGCGGCGGCGAGCACGGCGGCGGCGAGCACGGCGGCGGCGGCTCCGGCCGCGGCTCCGGCGGCGGCAGCGCCGACCGAGCCGACGGTGGTGAAGTTCGCGGATATCAACTCCGGGGACACCGCCTGGATGCTCACCTCCACCGCGCTGGTGTTGATGATGACGATCCCGGGTCTGGCGCTGTTCTACGCCGGCATGGTGCGCAAGAAGAACGTGCTCGCCACGCTGATGCAGAGCTTTGCGATCACCTGCCTGGTGACGATCCTGTGGTGGGTGGTGGGCTACTCGCTGGCCTTCACGCCCGGCAGTACGCCCTATCTGGGCGGCCTCAATCGCTCTTTCTTCAACGGCGTGGTGTACATGCACGATGCGATGAAGCTGAGCGTCTCGCACCTGGGCCTGACCATTCCCGAGACCGTGTACGCGATGTTCCAGGCGACCTTTGCGATCATCACCCCGGCGCTGATCTGCGGCTCGTTTGCCGAGCGCATGAAATTCTCGGCGATGATGTGGTTCATGGGGCTCTGGTTGATCGTGGTCTACTGCCCGGTCGCGCACTGGATGTGGGAGCCCTCGGGTTGGCTGGCAGCCACGCAGCTGGACTTCGCCGGCGGTACCGTGGTGCACATCAACGCCGGTATCGCGGGTCTGGCCACCGCGCTGATGCTCGGCAAGCGCCAGGGCTTCGGCAAGGAGTCGATGGCCCCGCACAACCTGACCCTCACGGTCATCGGCGCCTCGCTGCTGTGGGTGGGCTGGTTCGGCTTCAACGCCGGTTCCGCCGTGGCCTCGGACGGGCGGGCGGGCATGGCCTTTGCCGCCACGCACATTGCCACGGCCGCCGCCGCGCTCGCCTGGATGTTCACCGAGTGGCTGGTCAAGGGCAAGCCGAGCGTGCTGGGCATCTGCTCGGGGGCGGTCGCCGGCCTGGTGGCGATCACGCCGGCCTCGGGCTTTGTCGGTCCGGACTCGGCCGTGATCATCGGGGTCGCGGCCGGGGTGATCTGCTTCTTCGCCTCGACCTCGGTCAAGAAGGCCTTTGGCTACGACGACTCGCTCGATGCCTTCGGCGGTACTGCTGCAGCTCAAGGGCGTGACCGCGACGCTGGTCTGGAGCTTCGTCATGAGCATGATCATCCTCAAGCTGATCGACCTCACGATCGGGCTGCGCGTCACCGCCGATGAGGAGCGTCAAGGTCTCGATATCTCGCAACATGGCGAAAGCATCGAATAATCATCGGGAGACAGTCGGCAATGAAAATGATCACTAGCATCATAAAACCCTTCAAGCTGGATGAAGTGCGAGCGGCGTTGGCGGAGCTGGGGGTCTCGGGTATGACGGTGACCGAGGTCAAGGGCTTCGGCCGGCAGCGCGGCCATACCGAACTCTACCGCGGCGCCGAGTACACGGTCGATTTCGTGCCCAAGTCGCGGATCGAAGTAGCGGTCCGCTCGGAGCTGGTCGATCGCGTCATCGAGGCGATCGTGCAGGCGGCGAAGACTGGCAAGGTCGGCGACGGCAAGATCTTCATCACCGACGTGGAACGCGTCGTTCGCATCCGCACCGGTGAGACCGACGCCGCCGCGCTATAAGCGATCAAGGGTCCCAGGCGGCAGCCCATGTGTGGGAGCGCCAGCGCGCAAGCGGCTGGCGCTCTCGACCGGGGTGGCGCTGGATAACGAAATCCGCTTTGCCGGAAAAATAACCGGTAATGGCTGCAAAACCCGGAACATTGGATAAAGGATGTCTGCACCGCTCCTCGAATGCCTGCCGCCTCGCCTCGGTGCCGTCATGCGCGGTCGCATCGAGCGCTGCTTCGCCCTCCACTCCAACCGCACAAAGCCCTACGCGCGGGCGTTGCTCTTGGGTGAACTGTCCGATGACGCGCCGTCGGCGGACGCG
The DNA here is from genome assembly GCA_049518595.1 of Steroidobacteraceae bacterium. Taxonomy (GTDB): domain Bacteria; phylum Pseudomonadota; class Gammaproteobacteria; order Steroidobacterales; family Steroidobacteraceae; genus FEN-1191. The sequence goes on along the minus strand of JBEKRP010000046.1, from coordinate 20,880 downwards.
AAGAACATTCGACTCGTCCACGCCGCCACCTTCCTCGAGCGCGAGCCCGCTGGGAGCTTTGATGGGTTTGCGCTCTCTAACATTCTGGACGGAGCAAGCCTGAGGTATGGGCGTCGGTTCATCGCCGCGGTCAAGCGTGCCGCCGCACCGGATGCCTCTGTGGTGCTGCGCAGCTTCCGCGAGGCGCCCGCCACGCTTGCGACCAATCGCGCCGCCAACGACCGGGCGATGCTCTGGGGCATCGTAGATGTAGCGCCGGCGGCCAGCCTGTCATGAAGCCAAGGAGCAACAATTGAAGCATCCCGCTGCCACCGAGGACGGGGTCCGGGCGTCAGGCAACGCCGGGACGCCGGCAGGCCGCCCCTTCGATCGCTCAGCGCTACACGTCGGTCATTACACGCACGAGTATTGCTGCCTCCCCGCCACAGGTGTGGCGCAGCCTGATGTTCTACGAGCAAATCGAGGAATCAGCGCCGCTGCACCTGCGCCTGCTCCTACCGTTGCCGATCGGAGCCGGAGGCTCGAAACTGGCGGTTGCTACACGCTGAGTGAGCTGCCGGGCCGCCGCACCGAGCCCGCGGTGAGGACCCGGTACGTCAGCAGCAAGGGTCCACGCTGGCTGCGGAAACCGATCGAAGCGACGGCCTGTCACCTGTTCCACCGCCACCTCCTCTCCGCTATCCAAAGCAAAGCGGAGTCCGGCTGAAACCCGGTGATCAATACGATAGCTTGCAACGCCACGGGGCGATTTGTGCTATGCCTGCGTACGCGCAGCGGCTTTGAGCTTGCTGAATAGGTCAGGAACGGGAGAGAATTTAGCGCCTTGTAGAGCGAATGGATCAAATGCGCCGCGTATTGGCAGCGGTTTGATCCTCAGGTCAGTCTTACCACGCTCGCTGGCGCAGCTGAGGGTCACAACGCCGCCGTGACACGACAGGTGTTGCTTGATGATGCATGTGCGGGATGCCTTATGGTTTGCAGCAGGGCTATTGACCGCTCTGGCGGCGAGTTTCGTGCTGCAGCCTTGGCTGCCGCAGATTGGCAAGCCGCTGGCCATGCGCACGTTGAAGTGGTCCGCTTTGGGCGTGCTGATAGTGGCTGTGCCGGTGCTCATACTCTATGCATGGCGCGGCAATTCCGATCGGATCAGTACGGCTTCGGTTGCTGACGTCTCCCCCACCAACCTATCTACGGCGACTGCCGAGGGGCACGGGCCCGACTCCCTGGATATCATGCTCGCGCGGCTCGAGCGTCGGCTTCGCAGCGGCGGCGGCACTGCGGCCGACTGGGAACTGCTTGCGCAGACCTACGATTTTCTTGGGCGCACGGCCGATGCCAGCACTGCACGCAACAGACACGAAGTGGCCTCGGCAACGGCAGCGGCGGGAGACGCCGGCGGCGGCCGGTGGCCGACGGATTTGGTTGCAGAAGTGATGGACCTCTCGAACAGTGCCCCGACCGCGGGCATTCCTGGCAGTGAAGCCGACGTGGCGCCTGCCGTCGTTCAGCCTGCAGCGAGCGCTAAGACGCGACGCCGGGCGCAGCAATTGCTCAGCGCCGCGGATCAAGCAAGGACGACTCGAAATTTCGCGGCCGCGAAGTCTTCTTATGATCAGTTGGTGGCACTTGGTCAGATGAGCGCGCAGAGCTGGGCGGACTATGCGGACGTGACCGCCTCGTTGAATGGCGGCAAACTGGATGGTCCGCCGCAGCGGTACATTGAGATGGCGTTGAGGCTCGACCCGACCAATGAGAAGGCTCTGTGGCTCAAGGCCAGCGCAGAGCACGACGATCAGCACTACGCGCTGGCTGTGTCGACCTGGACACAGCTGCTGGCACGGATGCCGGCGGGTTCCACGGACGCAAAGATCTTCGCGGCGAATCTGGCCGAGGATCAACGCCTCGCCGGCACAGCTGCAGGGGCAGGGGCAGGTTCGGAGCAGAACGCCGTTATTGCCATTGGCGCAGCGCCGCAGGCGGGTGCCGCGCCGGTGCAAGTGATCGGCGAAGTGACGCTCGCCGAATCTCTGAAAAGCAAAGTTCCGGCCGGGTTGACACTATTCATCGTGGCCAAGTCGATCAACTCGCCGGGCGCTCCGGTGGCGGTGGTGCGCACCCAGACCGGCCAATGGCCGTTGAAGTTCAGGCTGGACGATTCGCTGTCGATGCTGCCCGAACGAAAGCTCTCCACGGCGGGACCGATCACGGTCGAAGCACGAGTCTCGCAAGGCGGCACCGCGGCAAGCCAGGCCGGCGACTTGCAAAGCGCCCCGGCAAGCGTGGATCCGCGCTCGGGCAAATCGGTGCACCTGGTCATCGATCACGTCATCGGCTGACTGCGCTTCCTTAGCAGATGCGCGGCAGCGGATCGTCTTCGAGCTCGTCGAGCACGCGCTGGCCATCGATCGCCGCCGACGCCTGCGTCAGCGGTAGTACGCTCGAGGCATCCGAGCGCAGATCCCCTCGCAGACCGAACTGCTCGCATACCAGTAGCACTGCGGTACCATGATCGCCGACGGATCCACTGACCAGTATTCGATCTCCGGTGCGGACGCGATCCAGCGCGTAGCGTCTACCAGGCGGCCGAGAGCCGATGACGGTCGTGGCCAGTATGAATGTGCGGATCGTCAATTTGGCGTTGCGGATGATGAATGACCGTCGCTTCGACGTGCCGATCTTTGTTGCCGGCCTCAAGCCGAAGGCTGTCGGCATCGATCTGCATTGGTTGCCGCACGCCCACGGTGCCTTGGAAGTGGCGCGCATCGTCAAGGAGGTCCATCCAGACGTTCCCGTGATCATGGGCGGCCTTTCCTCCACCTATTCTCACCAGGAGTTGATCACCTATGCACAGATCGATCATGTGTTCCGCGGCGACAGCACCGAGCCGCCACCGCAGCAGTTGCTGCTCGCGCTGCAGAAGGGCGAGCCGGTGGACAGGATTCCGAATCTCACCTGGAAGTACCGTGGCGAGGCTCGGATCAACCCGCTGACATTTGTGCCGCTGTCGCTCGATTATGTGGATCTTCGACCTGATCTGATGGTCGAGATGATCATGCGGTACCGTGACTTGGAGAGCACGCTGCCATTCAATGACTGGTGGGAAAATCCGATCACCACCGTCTTCACGGTCAAAGGCTGCGCGCATGAATGCATCACCTGCGGTAGTTCAAATACGAGCTGCGCGCATTTGACCAGGCGCAAAACCCCCGGTATTCCGCCCGCCCGGCAGCCTGGTCGCCAACATGCGGGCAATCTCCCGCCTCACGCGCGCCCACCAGGCGGAGCGTGAGATCTTCGATATCTCGACCTCATCCAGCTCGCCCGTGAAGCCGCCGGCAACCCCCGAGTCGTCGAGTGCGCCGATGAGCACGTCGCCGTTGATTCCGGGCAGTCCGCCGCTCGCGGCGCTTCCAGCTGGTGATCCGTCGATGTAGAGCGCGATCTCGGTGCCCATACTGACGGCGACGTGCTGCCACCGGCCGACCGTAAGCGGAGCCGTCGATTCCACCCGGTTGGTATGCCGACCGTTGGTAACCTGTGCATACAATTTGGCTCCCGCCACGCCGATTTCCAGGTGCCGGTCATCTTGCGACTGTGAATACAACACGGTCCGCGACGCCTCAGTATCCAGCCGGACCCAGCTCGCGAATGTCAGCCCGCCGCCCGGCATCACCGCAAGTGCGGGACGAGCGGCGATTTGCATCACGCTGTGCCCGTCAAGGTGTGCGCCGTTGCCGATCACGCCCGGCACGCCGAGCTGCGCGCTCGAAATCGCCGGATCGTACCGATTCGCGGTGGCATCGCGCGGCAGACCCTGCGATTCGGCAAAGTGAAGCACGAGTACCTGGTCGGCATCGTACAGGGCCGTGTCATCGGGCCTGGTCGCGCGGGGATTGCCGTAATACATCCAGACCGGCTGTTGCGTGACGTCCGCTTTCACCGGCACTTCAATCCAGGCGACGAGCAGCCCTGCAGCCGGGTCGAGCAATTCGAGCTGGTACTTCAATGGCGTGCCGTCATCCGCGACGAAGCGCAGGTCGGCTCCGCTCGGCTGCACGTCCTGAAAGTAGGAAAAATCACCCGCGTGCAGACGGATCGGCAGCACCACCGCCGCCGGCGTGCCGGCGGCGGACATCGTGGGCAGCTTTATCGTAATGGCTTTGCGATATTGCCAATCCCGGTTCCACCAACTCGAGGTTGCCGACGCAATCGGCGGCGCCAAAAGGGCTGCGAGGCTGAGAAAGGCAACGGCAAGCCGCCAAGTCAGTGATCGCCCCGCGCGGCTCCGATCGTTGTGCCGCGCGCGCGGCGCGCATGTGCTGGTGTTGTTCGTCTGAGTTTCTGCCACGCTAGAAACTCCCCGCTATCTCGGCGCTGATAGATGGCCATAGCGGCCAATCGCGGTAAGTCGTGCAAAGTGCGGATGCCGCCACGTGAGAGTACTCATTTCAAATTGCTCGCGAGCCGGGCGGATGAGCGCCATGCAGCAACCTGGGCTAGCTCGGCCTGGGGCCGTTCGCGCACGACCGCGAGCCGGCCGGCGTAGACTCGCCCCGTATCCGCATCGAGCGTGAGCGCGTCGCCTTCGTGCAGCCGAGTATCGCCGAGCGTGCAGCTCGACTCCTGCGGCAGCGCACGCAGCGCCTGGCAATTGACGAGGCATACTTTGCCTAGCTGGCGGGCGACCACTGCGGCGTGAGATGTCCGGCTGCCGGCAGCGGTCAACACACCTTGCGCCGCGGCGATGCCCTCGACGTCGGCCGTGGAAATGTCGGGCCGTACAAGAATGACTGACTCACCCCGGGCAGCCAGCTCCGCCGCGCGTGCGGCATCGAAGACGATGGCGCCCGAGGCTACGCCGATGCCCGCGGGGGTTGCGGTCGCGAGCGGCCGGGCCCTCACGTTGCCTGCCAGACGCAGGCGCTCGAGCCCGTCGAGCGCAACGCCATCGAGGCGAGTCAGCGCTTCTGCCTGCGTGATGAGCTGTTCGCTCACCATGTCGACCGCGATTCGCAGCGCGGACCACGGGGTGCGCTTGGCGGTACGCGTCTGCAGAAGATACAAGCGGCCGCTCTCGACGGTAAACTCGAAATCCTGCATGTCGTGGAACTCGGCCTCGAGCACCGTTCGCATGCGGGCCAGCTCGGCTGCCACCAAAGGCAGCCTCTGCGACAGCCGCGCATTCTCATGCCCGGCATGGCGGCCGGACACGACGTCCTCGCCTTGCGCGTTGAAGAGGAAGTCGAGATAAAGGTGATTCTCGCCCGTTGCCGGATCGCGCGTGAATCCGACGCCGGCCCCTGAAGTGTCGCCGTCATTGCCGAACACCATTGCTTGGACGGTGACGGCCGTGCCCATGGCGTCGTCGATGCCGTTGCTGCGGCGGTAATGACGCGCCTTCGCATCGTTCCACGAGCGAAACACGGCCTCAATCGCACTCAGCAGTTGCTCCATTGGGTCCTGCGGGAACGGCGCTCCGGTAAGGGCGAGAGCGAGCTCCAGCGACTCTTCGACGATCTGGCTGAGCGTCACGCTGTCGAGCTCGCTCGAACTTGCGAGCCCCTGCTGTGCACAGTGTCTCACAACGAGCGCGTCGAATTGATCCGCATCGGCACCGTGCACGACCTCGGTGAAGTCGCGCACGAGCCGCCGGTAACAATCGCGCACCCGACGCGGATTGCCCGAGCAGCGCAGCAGACCGTGAAGGTTGTGTTCGCTCAGCCCGACATTGAGTATGGTCCGCAGCATTCCCGGCATCGACACCGGAGCGCCAGACCGCACGGACACCAGCAGCGGTCGGCGCGCGCTGCCGAAGCTGCGCCCGGTAGCCTCCTCCAGACGCGAGAGGCCTTGGGCGATCAGCTCGCGGGTGCCGTCTGGAAGCTGGCTGCCACGGGCGAAGTACTCGCGGCAGATGGGCGTGCCGAGCACGAACGCCGGTGGAACGGGCAGGCCGAGCTGCGCGAGCCGCAGCAGCCCGGATGCCTTGGAGCCCATGGTCGCGGCGCGTGCAGCGCTGGACGCGGCGGCCGCGGTAGTCTCGGTCCCGGATTTCTCGGCCACGGCATTCGGCAGGATGAAGAACAAGTTCTCGCGAATGTCGCTCACTCGAGCTCCTATCCGGTCAGGACATCATTGAGCAGATGGTCGCGCAGCTTGAGCGCGCCCAGCGACAGGCCGTCCGCGGCGCCCTCGAGCGCCTGGCCCAGACGTGACAATACGTGGAAGGTTCTGACGTCCGCGCTGCTCCTGAGCAGGGCGCTGGTCACGGCGCGTTCGCCCGCGTCGGTATCGTGCTCGAGGCTCACGATGCGATCGGCGGCGGCGAAGAAATCCTGCAGGTCCTCGCTCGCTCCCTCTGGCGTCACGTGGCTCGCCGCTTCGAACATCTTGACCGATTCCTGTGCGGCATTGAGGAGCAGTGATGAGAGCCCCCGCACCGGTTCGACCAGCGCATCGGGGGCCGCGGCAGCGGTCAGGTGTGTCATCAGAAATGCGGCTTCCTCGAGCCCGTCCGCGGCGTTGTCCACGGCGTGCATGAGCGCCGCGTAGACCTCCGGCGTCGAGGTGCGTCGTGCGAGCGAGCGAATGCGCGTCACGAGCGCATCGCATTCATGCTCCCAGTCGCGTGCGCGCCGTGCGGTACGCTCGAGAAATTCCGCCGCTTCCGGATCTGCGTAACGGAGCAGACCGTCGTGTACGCTTGCCGCAAGATCGAAGACGCGCTCGGCGTGAGTCAGCCCGATGGCGAGCAGGCTCGCGTGTGCGCTGTGAAATCGGCGCGCCAGCTCGGCCTTGATCGCGTCGCGGATGAAACGCTCAGAGCGTCCCTGGAGCAGTCCCGTGGTCGCCTCGCGGAACACGAACTGCAAGTATTCGAACGCGGCCTCCGCCCCGAGCGCCTCGTGCAGGCGTTCCCCGGCGTGCAGCGGTGTGCGCTGCGCGAACTCGATGGCCTCGTAGAGCAGCCGCTCTGCACCGAGCTTGAGAAAGCCGCGGTGGCCGATGTTGTTGTCGGCGGCCCATTTGAGCAACCGCACGGCATCGCCTTTGGGCAGGAATTCGCGCAGCCGTTTGCGCGCACGGTTCCAGTCGATCAGGAACACGATGCGCGAGGCGAGGAAGGCCAGGTAGCGCTCGAGCGCCTTCGTGTCGGGAGCGTCGAAGCGACCAATGCTCAAATAGTAGTTGGGCTGTTCGCCCAGGCGCTCGCTGTGGCGCGTGAGGGTGTCGTCCCAATGTACGCCGAAGGCTTTGAACAGGTTCTGGAAGAATTGCAGTCGCTGCGCGTGCACGTCGGTGCACGTCAACGTCGCCGACAATCCTTCGACGTGAAGAACCAGCACATGGGCGTCGGTCGTGCCGATGTCGTTCTCGATCACAAGGCGCACGCCCGTGCGGGTCGCGATGGTCGCGAGTCCCGGATGATCGAACTTGAGTCGAGCGGTCTCGTTGAGGCCCGACATAAACGCGCGGATCAGCGGGCGGTCCGCCGGGTCGATGCACCAGACGCGCGCGCCGTCGATGGATTCTTCCGCGAGACTGGCCTGCAGCGCGTTGATGGCCTTGTGCAGATCCATCACGAGGATGTGCAGACTGTCGCCCGCGGCGCGGTTGGCCGACGTTATGGCGCCGATCAGGCCGGCGGCGACCTTATCGTTGGTGAACTCTGGCAGTGCCGCCGCGAGCGCCGCGTTGCGCGCGGCCAAGTTCGGCGCCTCAGGAGCCTGGGCAAGCGATAGCGGTGCGGACATCGACGAGATGTCGTCGAGCATCCACTGCCGCAGCCGCGCGGCGCCCGGAACGCGCAGGGCGCCATCGGCTTCGCGGCGGCTGTCGATGACTGCGGCATCGAGATCACCCGTGGGCAGGTGCGCCGCGCCGCGTTCCGCCGTCAAGTCGAGCGGCGGCTCCTGCGGATGATTCGCGTGGCTTTCGGCGGCCTGCAGCAGGGTGAAGCAGTACTTGAGGCGATCGTTCGCCGCCAGCGCTTCCTGTAGCCGTTGCGGCAGCAGCAGCCCAGGTTCGCCCAGTTCGCCGATGATCGATGTTTTCATCGCCTTGAATATTGCCCTGGTGCGCGCATTCACGCAGTTCGAGCGCTGTGGGACAATGCGGCATCGACGCAATGACGTAGGGATTCTTACATATCGACGCCACGATGTATGCAGCGGACGATCTGTGTACGTATGTACCGGGTCTAGACGGCCGCACGGCGTGAGGCGGATCGAAACCTCGAATGATGACGGAATGATTACGGAATGATAAAGGACGGGACTCTGATGGGTATTCCCACGCAGACACATCGCGACATGGACTTACGCTACGATGCACGAGTCGCGGGCGCAATGAATCGCGTGCTCGAAGCCGAACGCAGCGCGCAGTCTACGATTGCAGATTGCGAACAGCAGACGCTGGAATCGCTGGAACACGCCCGGCAGCAACGGCGGTCCATCCTGGAACGCGCTCACGGGCGCATCATGGCGCTGCATGCGCGGGCCGCCCGTGCGCTCGAGCAACGCACCGCGCAAGTGCGCGAACAGCACGGGGAAGCGCCGGATCCCGTTGCTGCGCAGGGCGCGGATCGCGCCCACCTGCAGGCAGCGGTCGAGAGGTTGGTCGAGCGCCTGACCCGTGTTGCCGAGGAAGACCTGTAGAGATCATGTCAACCGAGGGCACCCTGGATTACGCCTTGACGCGCGTCTACGCGCGCCACGGTCAGCGCCTCGACGAGGCAGCGTGGCGTCGCCTGGAGGCGAGCCGTGATCTGGGTGTGTATCTGGCGGCCGTGCGCTCGAGTGAGCTGGCCGATTGGGTGAGTTCCTTCGATGCCGAGCACGATTGCCATACCATTGAACGCGCGCTGAGGGCGCAGTGGCCGCGTTATGTCGACACAGTTGCGGCCTGGCATCCCCAGGCGTGGCAAGCATGGCTCGCATGGCTCGCGTGGTTACCGGCCCTGAGTCTGCTGGCGCAAATGGCGCGCCCAGAGCCCGCGCCTGCCTGGATGTTGGCGGACACCGTGTATGGTCCGCTCGCGCCCGGCACACCCGAGGAGCGTGCTGCTGCGCTTGCCAACACGGCGCTCGCGCCGTTGGAGCCCGCGCTCGCTGGTCGAAGTTCGCCGGGTGCGGCCTGGAGCGCTCACTGGCAAACGCTCTGGCCGCGCTCTGACGCGCGCACGCAGTATTGCCTCGACGTGTTGTTGCAGACGATGGAGCGGCACGAGCAGGATCTGCTGCGTGCCGCCGATACCGCCGAGCCGCTGCGCAGCGAATTGGCGATTCGAATGCAGAGGCTACTGCGCATCGCGGAGGGCACGGTGATCGTCACAGTGTGTCATCTTGCTCTCGTCGCGCTCGATCTGGAGCGGCTGCGCGGAGGGCTGGCGCGCCGCTGCCTGTTCTCAGATCAGGCGGAGCGCCGCTGATGGCATTGCGTCCCGCAATGGCGAAATGGTTCGAAGTGCTGATACCGCGTGATGAGCTGACGTCGGCGCTGCAGTGCCTCGCTGACACGGGCGAAGTGGAACTGCAGGCGCACAGCGATACGTCCGCCGCAGCGCTGTTGCCGGCCTTGCGAGCGGCTGTCGATGAATACAAACGCCTCAGCCGGCGCTACGGGGAGTACTGGCCGCAAGCGTCGCGCGCGCTTGCCCAAGGCGCGCGCGAGCCGGAGGAAATTGCGTCCGTCGCCTTGAGGCAGCTGCGATCCTGGGCGCTTGAGGTCGATCCGCTGATCGATCGGCTGCAGAACTTGGCGCACGAGCGCTCGGCGCTGCAGCTGCTCGAGCGGTTGCTGTCGCAACCCGGCGGGGAATTGCCAGACCTGCGGCTCTTTGCGCAAGCCGGTCCCGTGCTGGCGAGCCGCGCATACGTGCTCGCATCCGAGCCGCGCGCGCTGGGAGTGCCGCCGTCCGTGCTTGCGCAAACAATTCCGTGCGGTGATGAGAGCTATGTGCTTGCGGTCGGTCCCGCGGAGCAGATCGCCGCCTTTGACGATACTCTGGGCGCGCGCAAGGCGAGGCGGTTCGTGCTGCCGCCCGCTCTGCCTTCTGACCGCGACGGGGCCCACGTGTACACGCGCACACGCATCGAGGCGATCGCCGGCGAGTCGCAGGTGCTCGAGTCGAGGCTCGCAGAGCTGCATCGCGCTCATGAGGTGAGCGCGGCGCTCGCTGACCTGAGCTTCATCGAGTGGCTGGTGCAGAACGTCCCGCAGCTCGCGCTCACCGAGCACTTCGCATGGATCACGGGCTGGACCAGCGACCTGGTCGGCGGGCGGCTCCAGGTGGCACTCGATCAAGGGCATCTTCATTATCTATTGCGCTTTCCGGACGCGCCGCAGGAGATGATACGGCCGGTCGTGCTGCGCAATCCGCGCTGGGCGCAGCCGTTCGAATTGTTCTCGCGCCTGCTCGGTATGCCGGGTGCGAGCGAGGCGGACCCGAGTCGTCTGCTCGCCTTCGTCGCACCCCTGATGTTTGGTTACATGTTTGCCGATGTCGGGCAGGGCGTGGTACTCGTCCTCGCTGGCGTAACACTGCGCCGGAGATTTCCACCCACGGAGCTGCTGATTCCGGGCGGCGTCGCCGCCATCCTGTTCGGTTTTCTATTCGGCAGCGTGTTCGCCAGTGATGCGATCCTGCCGGCGCTGTGGTTGCGGCCGCTCGACCGACCGCTGCTCATGCTCGAGGTGAGTCTCGCCTTCGGCGCGTGCGTGGTCATGCTCGGCCTCGCTCTGGATGCCGTGCAGCACTATTGGTCCGGTCTGGGGGCACAGTGGTGGGCCACGCGCGCGGGGCTCGTGCTGAGTTATGCCGGCATGATCGGCTGGCCCTTTGAGAGGCGCGCGTTGTGGGCAGTTCCGGCAGGTCTCGGCTGGTATCTGGTGGGCAGGGCCATGCTCGCCCCCTCGAATCGGCTGAGCCAGCTCGCCTCCGCGGTCGGAGAATCCCTGGAGACGCTGCTGCAGCTCGCGATCAATACGATCTCGTTCGTGCGCGTGGGGGCCTTTGCGCTCGCGCACGCGGGGCTCGGGTCCGCCGTGACCGGTCTGGCGGCGAGTCTAGGCGCGGCCACGGGCGCGCGGCCGGCCGCATGGCTGATACTGGCGGTCGGCAACGCGTTGATCATCGCCATAGAAGGTCTGGTGGTCGGCATTCAAACGACGCGGCTCGTGCTGTTCGAATTCTTCATCCGCTTCCTGCGCGGCTCGGGCCGCCCGTTCCGGCCGTTGCCGATTCCCACTGCCGCGGCAGATTCGCATCTATCATCGAGGACTTCGTCATGAAACAGACAACCCGCGCCGCTTCCCTGTTGGTCGGCGCCCTGGTGGTGCTGACAGTGATCGTCGGCACGGCGGCGACCGTGCTGCTGCTGATGGCGCCGGCGACTGCAGCTGCGCAAACCGCGGGCGCCGGCGCCGTCCGTATAGATCCGCAGCTTCTGGGCTGGGCCTTCGTCAGCGCGGCGCTGTCCACGGGATTGGCCGCGCTCGGTGCGGGCTATGCCGTCGGGCGGGTCGGCAGCGCTGCGGTCGGCGCGGTGGCGGAGAAGCCGGAGCTGTTCGGCCGCGTCCTGGTGCTCGTCGGCCTCGCCGAAGGCATCGCGATCTACGGCCTGATCGTCTCGATACTCATTTTGAACCGGATCGCGTGAGCCGAATGCGGTGTGAGCCCAAGGCGATGTAAACGTGGAGCTGGCGCTCATTGCAGACGAGGTCACCGCGCTGGGTTGGCGCCTGATCGGCTCGCGAGTGTTGCTGCCGGACGTGGGCTCGTTGCAGGACTGCTGGCACGAAGCGCTGCGCAGCGCTGACCTGGTGTTGATTACGGCGCAGTACGCCGCCGCTATCCCGCCGGCGGAGCTGGATGCCGCGTTGCTGGCCGAAAAGCCGCTCGTGCTGGTGATCGCGGATCTGCGGCACCAGCGCGAGCCACCCGAGGTCGAGCACGAGGTCCGGCGCGCGCTAGGTGTGTCGCTATGAGCGAACTGGGGACGCAGGTGAACGAACAGCAAACCGACATGACCGGCTTGGGGGCACCGGCGAGCGTTCTCGATGCCCAGGTCGAGGCGCTGTTGCAGCGGGTCGCCGCCGACCGCGATCGGCGCTGCGCCCAGTTGCGGGCGTCAACCGAACGGCAAGCGCGCGAGCTGCTGCGCTCGGCTCGCAAGGAAGCCCTTGCCAACGTCCGCGAGGCCATTACGCGCGAGCGCAAGCAGACCGAACAAGCGCTGCGGCAGGCCCAGGCGAGCGCCGCGCTGGAAGTTCGGCAGCGTGAGCAGCAGGCGACGCGCGTCCTATTGGAGGCGATGTGGGCGGCAATCATCGGTGTGTTCGAAGCGCGATGGGCCGACGCCGCGCGCCGCATATCCTGGCTACAGGCAGCCGTTCGTCAAGCGCAGGCCCTGTTGAGTGAGCGCACCTGGCGCATTGAGCACGGCGCCGGCTGGTCGGAGGATGAGCGCGGCGCGCTGGCCCGGCTCGCCGCCGGCGGAGACGACCGCGGCCCACCGCGTGAGGTCGAGCTGGCGTGCGACCCTGCGATGCGCGCCGGCATCAGAATCAGGACCCCGGGGGTTTGTCTCGACGCGACGGTCGCAGGATTGCTGGCATCGCGGGCACAGATCGAGTCCGAGTTTCTCGCGCAATACCTGGCGCCGTCATCCGAGCCTGGGCGACCCGCGCATGAGCATGAGTAAGCTCCCATGAGCCAGGCGCGGATACGCTGGATCAGCGGCCCGGTGCTGCGCGCCGGGACGCAGGATGTATTTCACGTGCACGAGGCCGTCGCCGTCGGTCCGAGCGCCCTCCTGGGCGAGGTGATCAAACTCGGTCCGGACGATTTCGTGGCGCAGATCTATGAGGACACGACGGGCCTAAAGCCGGGCGATTCGGTCGCGGGCACCGGTCAGCCGCTGTCCATCCCGCTCGGTCCCGGCATCCTCGGCACTATCTGCGACGGTCTGCTGCGTCCGCTCGATGCCTCGAACGGGCCTTTCATCCGGCCCGGCAGCCGGCTCAAGCCGGCGCGGCGCTTCGGCTTCGAGCCCACGGTGCATTCTGGAGACCGTGTGCGGCCCGGCCAACCGATCGGCAAGGTCGCGACCCCGCGGCCACAACTCTGTCTGATTCCGCCGGATGCGGCAGCAGGCATCGTGGGCTGGGTAGCATCGGCGGGCGAGTACTCCGAGGCGGAGCCGATCTGCCGGCTCGAGCATGAGGGCGAGGCGACGCGTGAGATCGCGCTCACGCACTCCTGGCCGGTACGCCAGCCGCGCCCGGTGAGTCAGCGGCTACCGATCACCGGTCCGATGATCACCGGACAGCGCGTCCTTGATACGCTCTTTCCGGTCGGACGCGGCAGCCGAGCCGCGCTGCCGGGTGGGTTTGGCACCGGCAAGACGATACTTCAAAATGCGCTCGCCAAGTGGTCCGACGCCGACATCATCGTCTACGTCGGCTGTGGCGAGCGCGGCAACGAAATGTCGGAAGTACTCGATGAGCTGCCGAAGCTGCAGGACCCGCGCAGCGGACGGCCCCTCATGGAGCGCACGGTCATCATCGCCAACACGTCCAACATGCCGGTCGCAGCGCGTGAAGCGAGCATCTACACGGCGATCACGGTGGCGGAATACTTTCGCGACCAGGGACTACATGTGGCGCTCATGGCCGATTCCACCAGCCGCTGGGCGGAAGCCTTGCGAGAGGTTTCCGGCCGCCTCGAGGAACTGCCGGGCGAGGCGGGCTATCCGGCCTATCTGAGCTCGCGGCTCGCGCAGTTCTACGAGCGCGCGGGCCGGGTGAGCACGTTGGCAGGCGCCGAGGGGTCGGTCACGATCATCGGCGCCATCAGTCCGGCGGCCGGCGATTTTACTGAACCGGTCACGATGCATACGCGGCGCTGTGTGCGTACTTTCTGGGCGCTGGACCGCGGCCGGGCGCAGGCGCGCTTTTTTCCCGCGATCCATCCGCTGCAGTCATACAGCGCTGACGTGGATGCGCTCGCGCGCTGGTGGCAGGCGCAGGGCAATCCGGACTGGTCCGCGCAGCGCAAGCGGCTGCTCGAGCTGCTCGAGGCGCAGTCGCGGCTCGAGCGCATGGCCCGCATCGTAGGCAAGGATGCCTTGCCGCCGGCGCAGCAGCTGATTTTGTTGTGCGCGGATCTCGTCGATGACGCGATCCTGCGCCAGTCGTCCTTCTCCGAAACGGATCGCTACTGTTCGCCGCAGCGGCAGACGGAAATCCTGAGCGTGGTGATCCGCTTCATCGACCTGGCGCGCGGCGCCGTGGATGCCGGGGTGCATCCGGATCGTATCGGCGATCTTCCCGTTCGCCGTACCTTGCAGCGCATCGGTGAAGAGTTCGGCGAGGCGCAGATACCGCGGATCCGCGCCCTTTGGAAGCAGCTCGACTCGGAGTTCTCCAACTTGCCGCGTGAGCGCGCCGATGCGGGCTGAGCTCACGCTCGAGAATTGCGTTCAGCGCATCGAGGGGCCGCTGCTCTTTCTCGAGCGCAAGGTCGAGATCGGCCTCAACGCGCGCGTCGAGGTGGTTGACCGCGACGGCCGCGGACGTGTCGGACGCGTTGCCGTCGTCGATGAGCGAACTTTCGTCGTCGAAGTTCTCGAGTCCACGGTCGGCCTCGGCGTGCGCGACACGCAGATCCGCGTCTGGAACGAGCCACTGCTGTTCGGTGTCGGCCCTGGAATGCTGGGCAGGACGTACGACAGCATCGGGCAGCCGACGGACGGCGGCGCGCCGATCGCCGCTGTTCGACGCATGCGCATCGATGGCCTCGCGATCAACCCGGCCGCGCGCGCCTTGCCGCGCGATTTCATCGAGACCGGGGTTTCTGCTATCGATCTGATGAACAGCCTGGTACGGGGCCAGAAGCTGCCGCTGTTCTCCGGCGCCGGCCTGCCGCACGACCGACTGGCGACGGACATCGCGCTGCAGGCGCACTTGCGGCACGAGGCGCAAGGCTCGTTTGCCGTCGTGTTCGTCGGCATGGGAATCTCGCATGACACCGCCGAGACGTTTCGCGACGCCATGGCTTCGAGTGGCGCACTCGAGCATACGGCGATGTTCCTCAATCTTGCGGATGAGCCGTCCACACAACGTCTGCTCACTCCGCGCTATGCGCTCACCGCAGCCGAGTACCTGGCGTTCGTGGAAGGCCGGCACGTCCTGGTCGTCATGACCGACATGACGAACTACTGCGAGGCGCTGCGCGAAGTATCGGCGGGCCACGGCGAGCTGCCGAGCCGCAAGGGTTATCCAGGATACATGTACTCCGATCTCGCGAGTCTGTACGAGCGCGCCGGCTGCATCGCCGGCCTGGCGGGCACGCTGACCCAGCTGCCCATTCTAGCGATCCCGGCGGACGACATCGGTCACCCTATTGCGGATCTTACCGGGTACATCACCGAAGGTCAGATCGTGCTCGACCGCGAGCTCGATCGGCGCGGCATCTACCCTCCGGTACGCGTGTTGCCGAGCCTGTCGCGGCTCATGAGTGCCGGTACCGGTGAAGGTTTCACTCACGCGGATCATCCGGCGCTCGCCCATCAGCTGTTTGCCTGCTACGCGCGCGCCGCGCACGTGCGCGTGCTCGCGAGCGTGATGGGCGAGGATAGCCTGCCCGAAGTCGATCGCCGCTTTCTGGCCTTCGGAGGCGAGTTCGAGCAGCGCTTGGTTAACCAAGAGGGTCGGCGGACCCTGGAGGAAAGCATGGCCATCGGTTGGCAGCTCCTGCGTGGCCTGCCAGTGGCGGAGCTCACGCGCCTAACGAAGCAGCAGACTGATCATTACCTGGATGGCGAGCCGCATGCCCGAATCACAGCGTGAGATCACGGCTACCCGCATCGCGCTGCTGGAGCTCAAGGATGAGCGGCAGCTGGTACGGGAAGGCTACGAGTTGCTCGATGAGAAGCGCATCCTCCTCGCGACCGAAATCCGGCGCCAACTCACGCAACTCGTCGCGCTGCGGCGGGACAGCGCCGAGCTTGCGAGCGATCTGCGCTCACGTACTGTGGCTGCGGTGGGCCGCCACGGAATGGATGAGCTGTCGGTGTATCCACCGCTAACGCTGGCCTCCGACCGCCTGACGATGAGGCGCTCGCGGCTGTTCGGCCTGGAACTGCTCACGGCGCATCTCGAGCCACCCGCGCAGCCTCCCGGCATTCGCGAGCCGCCGGTGAATCCGACGCCGGAGGCGCGTGCCTGCGCTGACGCGCATCGCAGGTGGCTGGTTCGTGCCGTGGAGCTTGCGGCGTGCTGCGTCAATTTGCGGCGCCTCGCGCGCGACTACGTGCGCACCGAGCGCAGGGCGAGGGCCATCGAAAACGTACTGATGCCCGAAATCGAATCCACACTCAAGATCATCGATGAGCAACTCGAAGGCATGGATCAGGAGGAAATCGCGCGCCTGCGCCAGCGGCGCATTGACCCTCTCGGGACGTGATTCACTGCCGGGGCGGCGGATGCGGCATCGCTGACGACCCCTAAGCTGACCGCGCGCGGCACCGCACAGACCAAGGTTTGGACTGGTGCGTAAGTGCCAACGTCAATCTGAAGCTGTCATTATTTGAACCGAACAATTGAAAGTGTTCTGGGTGACGTGCAGCCGCGTACGAGCGACATCGGCAACCGAGGAGCGGAATGTGAAGGTGAATGCAAATACCGTGTTGGTCCGCGTTTGCGGAGTGGCAGCTGCGATCGTGATCGGCGGCGGCGGCGTCATCCGCAGCCTGCGCGGCAACCAGACGAAGAAGGAGCCGGCAGACACGGGTGCGCCCGCCGCCGTGTAACGTGGAAGCCTCCGGGACATGATCAAGCGCACCCACCGCGTGAAGCACGGGTCGAGCCGCGTGTGCGGCGTGAGCATCCACCGGCGCCTGGGTGGCCGGAAAATCGTAGTGACGGAGCCACGGATTAATCCGGACTTGAGCGTCACGAGCTCTACAGTATTCTTGTAGACGCCTTGACCCTTGGAGCCCAACATGACCAACAAACGCCTCATCGTCACCGCTGTACTCGTTGTGGGAGTGGTGGCAGCCTGAACACTCTACGCATTCCGGGGTCGGTGGATACCGGGCGCGGGCCTGATAGTCAACGACGTGCGATCTTCGGACGCGCCGCCGGGCACTTTAACGATTGAAGTCGCGCCATCCGCGCAGGAAGCTGCACCTATCGCAGCCGGGCCTTCGTCTGCAGCGGCAGGACCGCTCGCGACATCGCTCGATTGGCCTAGCTACAACCGCGCGCTCACCTCGGAGCGTTATTCGCCGCTCGGTCAGATCAACCGGGATAACGTGGGCAGGCTCAAGGTGCTGTGCACCTACGACACCAAAGAGCACTCGGGCTTCGAGACCGGCCCGATCATGGTGAACGGCGCGCTCATCGGCACCACAGAACACGATATCTTTTCGATCGACCCGGCCACGTGTCACGAGAACTGGCGCACGCATGAGGACTATGTGCCCGCGCAAATTCTGAAGGTCAATCGCGGCGCCGCCTACTTGGACGGTCTGCTGTATCGCGGCACCGAGGACGGGCGCGTGCTGCCGTACGATTTCAAGACCGGTAAGCGGGTATGGAAGACGACCATCGCGGACGCGAAGCTCGCAGAGTCGACACCCGCTGCGCCCATCGCCTGGAACGGGCTGGTCTTCATTGGCAATGCCGGTGGAGACAATAAGGGCGTGAAGGGACGCATGTATGCGCTCGATGCGAAGACGGGCAAGATCGTCTGGGAGTTCTATCTGGTGCCGAAAGGCCCGGGCGACCCGACTCGTGGACCGCAGGGGACAACACCGCTCGACGCATCGACGTGGGGAAACCAGGCGGGTACCCCTATCACGGGTGGGGCCACTTGGACGTCGTACACGTTGGACCCGGCGACGGGGGAATTGGACGTCCCCGGCGGCAATCCGGCGCCCGATTTCGCGCTCGGCCCGCGCGAAGGGGCGGATCTCTACGCGGCTCGGTGGTCGTGCTCGACGCGAAGACAGGGTCCGACAAACGTCACTTCAAACTGGTGCCTAAGGACTGGCACGACTGGGATGTCTCCAACACGCCCGCCCTCATCCAGACGAGGAGTGGTAAACGGCTGCTGGCGGTCACGCCGAAGGACCGGCACCTGTATGGCTTTGATCTCGCCTCCAATGCGCTGCTCTACCGTATGCCGGTCACTCGCATCGAGAACGCCGACGCGAGCTTTTCGACCGATAAGGCGGTCCACTTCTGTCCGGGTGCTATTGGTGGCGCCGAATGGAACGGCCCTGCCTACGACCCGCAAACCAACCTGATTCTGATCGGCGAGGTCGACTGGTGTGCGACCGTGAGGCTGCAGACGGATGCGCAGATTGAGGCGGCAAAGAGCGGCCAGCCATGGTCAGCGATGGCGACAGATAACCCCTACAATACCTACGGCGTAATGGATCCACATGAGCAATGGGGGGATGGGTGTACGCCTCCGACGCTGACACGGGCGCCTGGAAGTGGAGGGCGAGGTCAAACTACCCGATCCAGAGCGGGATGACCCCGACGACTGGAGGTGTTGTTTTTTTCGGCGACATGGACGGCAATTTCTACGCGCTGGATACCGCCACGGGGCGGCGACTCTGGGATAAAGATCTCGGCGGTGGCGGGATTGGCGGCGGCGTGATCACCTATGCCGCAGGGGGTGCGCAGAAGGTGGCTGTGGCCATCGGCTTTACGAACATCCTTTGGCCGACAAAAGTTGCGACCGGGAAGATCTTGATTCTCGGCCTCCCCGGCGCCTGACCGCACCGATCGCGTCGGTGCGCCGCCACATTCACGCTGAACGGATCAATGTGACATTCCACACTCAAGATGCGACGCTGTTGAAGGAGAAGGTTCTATGTTACGCAGCATGAAGGATCTGGAAGGCTACGGCATTCGCGCGACCGACGGCACGATTGGCCACGTGAAGGATTTTTGTTTCGATGACCACACGTGGGTCGTCCGCTATCTCGTTGTCGAGACCGGGAGCTGGCTGTCGAGCCGAAAGGTGTTGATCTCGCCTATCGCGATTGGCCACCCGGACTGGACCGGAAAGGTACTGCCGGTATCGATCACGAAAGAGCAAGTCAAGAACAGCCCGGATATCGACACCGACAAACCGGTGTCGCGACGGCACGAAATGCAGTTTCTCGGCTACTACGGCTACCCCTTTTATTGGGGCGGTCCCGGTCTCTGGGGTGGTGGCGAGTATCCGGGGGCAATGCTAACGGGTGTCGGGTACGGTGGGTCGGGCGCCGAATACCTTGTGGCGCAAGCGGACCATGCTCGGGCGGAGGTTGAAGCGGAACGCCGCGAGGATGGCGATCCCCAACTGCGCAGTTGCAACACGTTGATGAGGTATCACATCGAAGCGACCGATGGTGGCATGGGTCAAGTAAAGGATTTGCTGATTGATGAGGAAACCTGGGCCATTCGATATCTCATTGTGGATACGGGCAACTGGTGGTTCGGAAATCAGGTGTTGATTGCGCCGCAATGGATCCAAGATATGAGCTGGCTCGATGCTACGATCACCGTCAAATTGACGCGGCAAGCAGTGAAGGATGCCCCACCGTACGACTCATCAGTACCGCTGAATCGAGAACAGGAAATGAGCCTCTACAAACATCATGGCCGTGGCGGTTATTGGGCTGACGAAGTGAAACTTGAGAATTCACAATATCGCGTTATCAAGTCCGCGTCGTAAGGAGGGATCCGCAAAACACGTGATGGTGCTGAGATTGCTTTGGCGTGATGCTTGCCGATACCACAGGAGCCTCCGCTGCGGGCGTAGCCGAGTGCGCGCCGCGGGCGCCCGGGTTATCGCCGATTCAAGCAAGGACATTCATGAATAGCTGCGACCACGTCAATTGCATACCGGCGCTCGCGAATGTTGCAGGTACTGAATGAACGCCGTCACAGACGCGCCCGTCAAGGTAAGTGCCCTGGCAGGCAAGCCGGCCACGCCCGCGATGCTGGTCGACGTGCCAAGACTGATCACGGCCTACTACACGGAACTGTGTGCGGATGCGATCAATGGCGGCGATCCGGTACGGAACGAAATGAAGTGGGCGCGAACGCTACCGGTAGGAACTCTCCG
The DNA here is from genome assembly GCA_049518595.1 of Steroidobacteraceae bacterium. Classification (GTDB taxonomy): domain Bacteria; phylum Pseudomonadota; class Gammaproteobacteria; order Steroidobacterales; family Steroidobacteraceae; genus FEN-1191. Next base: position 749 of record JBEKRP010000046.1, on the reverse strand, counting down.
CTGCGTCGATCACGCAACGCCACCCACTACACGTCCAGCGAATGAGTATGCAGCGCGAGTGATGCCGCAGCGCTCCGGGGCGGCGGTTCCATTGGAGTGCGCTCGAATCCTTTGGCAATGATGATGACAGCGCCCGAACGTGAGCTGCACGAATATATCTCGGAGACCTCCGAGCGCACCGACGTTGGGCCAGGCTCTCCTCTGCCTTTGGGAACCCAGGAAAGGGCAGGAGGGGTCAATTTCGCCCTGTTCAGCCGCCACGCCAGCCGCGTTCGCCTGGAATTGTTCAGCAATTCCGAACACGATGCGCCTGCCCGGGTCATCGATTTGGATATTCTTTTTTTTGGCCAAAAGGTCATCCGCGAGGGTGGGTTGCAGATTCCCCACCCCCGACTCCAGGAGCGCAGGTTTGTGCTCGTTCCCCTGCAGGACATTGCTCCTCATCTTGAGCATCCCTTGCTGGGCAAGACCATCTCTCAAATCCTTGCGGATTTGAAGAAGGAAGAAAAGGTTCTTGCCGTCCCGGAGGCAGGTCAGAAACTGTGTCTCGTTTAATCCTCTACTTAATTATTCTGGTGGCGGTCTACTGGGCGGTTAAACATGCTCTTTCCCCACCGAAAAGAAAAATTACAAGACCCCAGGACACGAGTGAAGAGATGGTCCAGGACCCCGTCTGTCAGTGTTATATTTCCAAGAAACAATCTTATGCCGTCTCCCTCCGGGGGAAGAAGCTCTTTTTCTGCAGCGAA
>JBEKRP010000045.1:0-38984 GCA_049518595.1 Steroidobacteraceae bacterium | reverse complement strand
CCTCGCCCAGTTCCAATGGCCGCGCCTCATCGGTGCTCCAATCCAGCGGCTCGAAGGTGTGCGGGCCAAGCTGGCAGATATCGTGGGCCTGGCGGTAAAACGGCGCCAACTCGTGCACGCCAAAGGGCCAGTCGGCGAGGTCCAAGGCGTCGAATGGCCGACACGAACCTTCCCAGTGATTGGTGGTTCCCCCCAGATACCGCAGCCGATCGCGCTCCAGAGGCGTGTGGGCCTGCCCAACGACTTCGCCGGCGTACAGCTTCTGTGTATCGGCGTCGAAATCGAAATTGCCACTCTCCAGCAGCGCGATACTGCGGTTGCCGGCGGAGAGATTGCGGGCGAGCGTAATGCCGGCGGCGCCCGCGCCGACGATGCAGATGTCGACGTCGATAACGAAGTTTGGCGGCAGTGTTCTGGCGTCGACGAACATTAATCCGCAGCTCCAGTGACCAAGGCGGTATCGGTTACGGTAGCGTCGTACACCGACCGCTTTGGAGCTGTGTGCATGTTCCGGTTTTCTGGCGCAGGGCGGTGTGCTTTGCAGGCGGCAATGTTATTGGAAAGTGACGCGAAATCAACTTTTTCGCGCAACAAGTCACCGTGCCGGGTGCACTGTCGAAGCGGCCAAGCCAGCAGCGCATCGGCTGTAGGCAGCCGGCCAGCGACCTGACGGGCACCGCGGATGTGAGCTGCTCGCTACTTTCCGTACTAAAATGACCATAGACTTCAAATTTGACAATCTTCACGGGCTGCATCCGCGTAGCGCCGTGACCCCGCGCTGCGGAGCTAGCGGGGCCCTGGAACTATGGACAGGTGCATGTCGGCATGAAGGTATTGATCACTGGAACAGAAGGCTATATCGGTTCCCGCTTGGCGCCGTTGCTTATGGCCCGCGGGCACGAGGTCGTCGGTCTGGACGCGGGCTATTACCGCGACGGCTGGTTGTATAGCGATCCGCGGCAACTCGGATTGGTGCCGCGCACGATCATCAAGGACCTGCGTCGCGTAGAGCAAAAGGATTTTGAAGGTTTCGACGCGGTCGTGCATCTGGCGGAGCTGTCGAATGATCCGCTCGGCGAAAACCGGCCGGAGATCACCTACCAGATCAACCATCAAGGTTCGGTTGACCTGGCACGCAAGGCGAAAGCCGCCGGCGTGGGCCGCTTCGTCTATGCCTCATCCTGCAGCGTGTACGGCGTCGGCACCGGCGATTTCCTGAATGAGACCAGTGCGGTGAATCCGCAAACAGCCTATGCCAAGTGCAAAGTCATGGTGGAGCGCGACGTCCAGCCGCTGGCCGATGCCGATTTCTGCGTTACGTTTCTGCGCAACGCGACCGCCTACGGCGCATCGCCGCGCATGCGTTTCGACATCGTGCTCAACGATCTGTGTGCACTGGCCTGGACCACCAAGCGGATCGCCATGATCAGCGACGGCAGCCCGTGGCGGCCAATCGTGCATATCGAGGACATCTCGGCCGCCATCCGTTGTGTACTCGATGCCCGGGCTGAAGCGGTGAACGGCGAGATTTTCAATGTCGGGGCGAACTCAGAAAACTATCGGGTTCGAGAAATAGCGCAGATCGTTGCCGACGTTTTCCCAGGCTGCGAGCTCTCCACCGGCAAGTCCAGCTCCGACAACCGCAGCTACCGCGTATCATTCGACAAAATAGCCGCCCGGTTGCCCGGGTTCAGCTGCACCTGGAATGCGCGCATGGGCGCGGAGGAACTGCGCGCGCGCTTCGAGCAGATCGAGCTCGACAAGGAAACCTACGAGTATCGTGCCTTCACGCGACTCAAACAGATCCGTTACCTGACTCGGACCGGGCAGATCGACGAGAACTTCTTCTGGCGTTGATATGCGCTTCGAGCCTCTGGGGATCATCGATGGGGCTGCCCTGGTCCGGATCGAACCGAATCCGGATTCCCGTGGTTTTTTTGCTCGGACGTTCTGTGTGGAGGAATTCGCCGCCGCCGGGCTGCCCACTGCAGTGGTGCAGGCCAGCGTATCGTACAACGAGCGAACCGGCACGGTGCGCGGCCTGCACTATCAGTGGCCGCCCTCCCAGGAGGGCAAGCTGGTGCGCTGCATCCGCGGTCGCCTTTACGATGTTCTGCTCGATCTGCGGCCGCGATCGCCAAGCTACCTGCAGCATGTCGGCGTAACCTTGGATGAGGACAATCGCGCTGCCGTGTTCATTCCACCCGGGATTGCACACGGCTTCCAGACGCAATTGCCTCGCACTGAGGTGTTGTATCAGATGACGGACAAATATGCGCCAGCGCTTGCCGCAGGGGTCCGCTGGAACGATCCGGCATTCTCGATCCGCTGGCCGATGCCGGAGATCGTGATTTCCGAGCGCGATGCCGGCTACCCGGATTTCGATGCGCGGCAATTCGAGCGGGAACTGGAGCGGCGCACTACGGCTGGCCCGGCATGAGTTCAGCGGCCGTAATCGCCGGAGCCGAGCTGCAGGCGTTTGCGGCCGAGCTCTATCCGATTTGCCGGAGCATTACCGGTGCCGGGGTGCGCAAGACGCTGCAGCTGATCAATCGCCGCATTGAGCTGGACTGGCACGAGGTGCCCAGCGGCACCAAGGTATTCGATTGGGAGGTCCCGCTCGAGTGGAATATCGAGGACGCCTGGGTCAGCGACGCGGATGGCCGCCGGGTGGTGGATTTCAATGCCCATAATCTGCATATCCTCAACTATTCCGAGCCGGTGCGTACCGTGTTGCCGCTCGGGGAACTCAAGCCGCGGTTGCATAGCATGCCGGCGCATGAAGACTGGATTCCGTACCGCACCAGCTATTACCGCCGCCAGTGGGGCTTTTGCATGCCCCACCGTGAGTTGCTGCGGTTGCGGCCCGGAAAATATGAAGTCGTAGTCGACAGTTCACTGGCGCCGGGTTCGCTCACCTATGCTGAGTGCGTATTGCCCGGCCGCACCAGGGAGGAGGTGCTGTTTTTCACCCATATCTGCCATCCATCGCTCGCTAACGACAATACCAGCGGCATGGCGATTGCAACTGCACTGGCTGCCTGGATTGCCGGGGTGTCGCGACGCTACAGCTACCGCCTGGTGTTTGCGCCCGGGACCATCGGCTCGCTGTGCTGGCTGCAGAAAAACCAGCAACGCCTCGGCCGGGTCCGCCACGGCTTGGTGCTCGGCCTGTTGGCCGATCCGGCACCATTCACGTATAAGCGCAGCCGACGCGGCGACTGCGAGATCGATCGCCTGGTCGAATACGTGACGCGCGGCATCGATCCTCAAACGCGGGTTATTCCCTTCGAGCCATACGGCTACGACGAGCGCCAGCTCTGTTCGCCCGGGTTCAACCTGCCGGTGGGGCGACTGACCCGCTCGGTGAACGATGGGTATGCCGAGTACCACAGCTCGGGGGACAATCTGGCGCTGATGTCGGCAAGCCGGTTCGAGCAGAGCCTGGATGCCTGCAAGCAGGTGGTCGAGGTGCTCGAGAGCAATCGTCGCTATATCAATTTGTCGCCTAAAGGCGAACCGCGCCTGGGTAAGCGTGGATTGTATGGAGCGGTGGGCGGGCGCAGTCCTGCTGATCGTGAGCGCGCTATGCTATGGGTACTGAATCAGTCCGACGGTAGTGCATCGCTACTCGATATTGCGCAGCGATCCGGCATGGGCTTCCCGGCGATCAGCCTGGTGGCCGATGAGCTCGAAAAAGCGGCCCTGCTGCGCGCGGCAGATGAGCCTGAACCGGCGCGGACTTCTGCGACTAGCCCGCCGCGCAAGCGGCCGCTATCGCAGCCACGGAACAAGGCGCAAGCACGCTCCACGCGCCGCAAACGGCCAGACCTTCGGAGCACGCGGAGACGAAAATGAAAGTAGTGCTGTTTTGCGGCGGTCTCGGCACGCGCCTGCGTGAGCATTCCGACACGATTCCCAAGCCGCTGGTGAACGTCGGCAGTCGGCCGGTATTGTGGCACCTGATGCGCTACTACGCGCATTATGGCCACACCGACTTCGTGCTCGCCCTGGGCTATCGCGGCGACATGATTCGTGAGTATTTTCTCAATTACTCGGAGGCCATGTCGAACGACTTCACTCTGAGCGACGGCGGCAGCACGATCGAGTTGCACAGGCGCGATCTGGACAACTGGCGCATCACCTTCGTGGACACCGGCCTGCACAGCAATATCGGCCAGCGGCTGCTTCGCGTGCGCAAGTACCTCGAGGGCGAGGAGTTCTTTCTCGCCAACTATGCCGACGGGCTGTCCGATCTGCCGCTTGAGCGGCAGATCGAGGAGTTTTGCCGACGCGATGCGGTCGCGAGCTTTGTGGCGGTTCGCAGCGCCCAGAGTTTTCATGCTGTCCATGCTGGCGCCGACGGTCTGGTGACGCATCTGGGGGCCATGCCGGAACAGCCGCTATGGATCAATGGCGGGTATTTTGTGCTGCGCTCTGCAATATTCGACTACCTTCGGGAAGGTGAAGAGCTCGTGGAGCAGCCCTTTGCGCGCCTCATTAGCGAACGCAAGCTGATCACTCTGCGCTGGGAGGGTTTTTGGCAGTGCATGGACACCTTCAAGGACAAGATCACGCTGGATCGGATGGAAGCTCGCGGCACCTGCCCATGGATGGTCTGGCGTAAGTAGCTGATGGAACATGCGAGTACTCGGGCTAACTAAACTCACGAATCGCAAGCCGCTGCAGATCCTCTGCATTGGCGCGCATTGTGACGACATTGATATTGGTTGCGGTGGCACGATGCTCAGTCTGCTGGAGCGTAACCCCGGGGCACAGGTCGCCTGGGTCGTGATGGGCTCGACTCCGGTGCGCGCGCGCGAGCTCAGAGCCAGCGCCCGGCGGTTCCTGCGTCTCTCCGGCAAGGCAGAGGTGCTGGCGCACCAATTCCGCGACGGCTTTTTCCCCGCGCAGTACGCCGCGATCAAAGAGGTATTCGAATCGCTCAAGCAGCGGCCCGATCCCGACCTCGTCTTCAGCCATCATCGCGCCGATCTGCATCAGGATCATCGTGTGATCGCGGAGCTGACTTGGAATACATTCCGCAATCATCTGATCATGGAATATGAAATTCCGAAATATGAGGGCGACCTGACGACCCCTTCGGCTTATGTGGCGCTGACGCGTGCCCAGGTGGAACGAAAGATATCCATCCTCTGCAGCTGCTATCGGACGCAGCGTGCCAAACGTTGGTTCGACGAGGAGACCTTTCGCGGACTGATGCGATTGCGTGGAATCGAGTCCGGCGGTGAGTCCGGGTGGGCTGAAGGTTTCCACCTGAGCAAATTTCTGCTTGAGTGACGATGTCGTCATACCCGGCGCGACACCGTCGACAGATACTGCCGCCGTGGTCGGGCTCGCCGGCGTCGTCGGCCTGGCCGTCGCTCGGGCGCTTGCCCTGACTGGCCGGAACCACCGCTGGCGGCGGGCACGGCCAGCAAACCGGCCTCAATATGACCTGCGGCCGCCCGCTTCTGAAGTTGTGAATCGCCTCTATGAATCGCCCCGAGAATACGCGATGATCCTTATGCCAATATTGCTCATGCCGCTTAAGGCTGGGTCGTGATCGGGCTGTCGCGCACCAAGTGGGCATACTTCAAATGCAACTGGGCCGCTCGTCAGCGTCGACTTTCGCACAGTAAATGCGGAGGATGCGATGCACCTAAAGGGCGCTGCGAATATCGATTCACAATGCACCGGCAGTACGATGCATGACTACTTGCGGTGCAGCGACTTGACGCACTTGCCGCAGGCGGGTCTCGAGCTCTACGCATCCGGCCCGCCACAACCGGCGTTGATGGCGAATTGAGCCGCTTGGCACGGCTGCCGATGAGTAGTTCTGCGGTGCGCAAGTGGAGCGAAAGATATCGACCCTGTGGGATAGCTATGCGACGCAGCGCGCCAAGCGCTCGTTTACGGACGATATCTTTCGCGCACTGATGCGGCTGCTGGGGCTCCAGCCATGACTGAGCGGGTCGATTGCGCAGTGATCGGCGCCGGGGTCGTCGGCCTCGCCGTTGCCCGGGCGCTGGCGCAGGCGGGCCGCGAGGTGATCGTGCTCGAGTCCGAGAGCGCCATCGGCACCGGAAGCAGCAGCCGAAATTCCGAAGTTATTCACGCCGGCATCTACTATTCGACCGGGTCAATGAAAGCGCGCTTTTGCGTGCACGGGCGAGAGCTGCTGTATCGGTTCTGCGCCCTGAACTCCGTCGAGCATCGGCGAATCGGCAAGCTGGTTGTGGCGACCTCGGTGGAGGAGGCTCCGACGCTGGCAAAATACGAGGCTCAGGCCCGTGCCAACGGCGTGACTGATTTGCGGCGGCTTACGGCCGAGGAGGCTGCGAAGCTGGAGCCGGAAGTACGCTGTGCTGCAGCTCTGCTGTCGCCCTCCACGGGTATTGTCGATTCCCACGGGCTGATGCTGGCGTACCAGGCGGATCTGGAAGCGCACGGTGGCGTGCTCGCACTCAATTGTCCGGTCACGGGTGGCGGCCTGCACGGGCGCGAGATCGCGCTGCAAGTCGGCGGTGCGGCGCCCATGGCCGTGCGCGCGGCCGCCGTGGTCAACTGCGCCGGGCTCAATGCACAAAGTGTGTCAGGCTGTATCTTGGGTGTGCCGGCGCCGGCTATTCCCAGGCGCTTTCTCGCCAAGGGCTACTATTTTTCACTGGCCGGCCGTTCGCCGTTCCACCACCTGGTATATCCCGTGGCCAACTCAGCCGGACTCGGCACGCATGTGACGCTCGATATGAGCGGCGGTGCGCGTTTTGGTCCGGACGTGCAATGGATCGAGCATATCGATTACAGCTTCGACGAGGCACGCAGGGCGGATTTCGCCGAGGCGATCAGACTCTACTATCCGCAATTAGATGACTCCCGGCTGCAGCCGGCTTATACCGGCATCAGGCCCAAGATCAGCGCGCCCGGCCAACCGGCGGCCGATTTCTGCATTCGTGGTCCATCCGAGCATGGCGATTGCCCGTACGTCGCCCTGTACGGCATAGAGTCGCCGGGCCTGACCGCGTCGCTGGCAATAGCCGAGCATGTCGTGGTACTGCTGCGAACGGCAATGCGCGCCGCTTAAATGCCGCGAGTTGAGTGCGGCCACAGCCGGCCGCTTCCGCGGGTCGCCTCAGGCCGCCGTGCCGACTACGTGATCCGCCGCCCATAGCGCCAATGCCGACACGGTCAGCATCGGGTAAGCGGGGCTGGCTGTCGGGAACGCGCTGGCGCCGAGCACCAGCAGGTTGCGGTATTGATGATGCACCTGATATCGATCGACGATGCTCGTGGCGGGATCATTGCCCATGACTTCGGTGCCCTGGATGTGCGCGGCGCTCTGTCCCAGCTCAGTTTAGGCAACTCTTTCGATCGGCAGCACGGTGGCCAGCGTACCGATTATGCGGGGGACCTGGGCGGCGCCACGCTTGGCATAATCGGAGTAGTCGGTAAAGCGCGTCTCGACGATGCGCGGATCCACCGCGCTGACGGTGTTGTCATCGCGTGGCCGGTCATCGAATAGAAAGCGGATAATGAGGCGCTCGTTCCAGCGGCCCGATTCCGAACGCAGCGCCCCTAGTTTGTAAGCGAATGGGGAGCTCCAGGTTTCGATCATGCACGCCGCATGGTCGCGGCGGTGCTCACCCTCGTAATACAGGTATCCGAGCTCGGTCAGAATGGCGCTGCCGTTGTAGCATTTGACTCCGGCCAGATCGAGTGTCACGTCGATGGGTAGCTGCTCGTGCAGACGTTTGCCGAGCAGCGGATGGGTGATGCCCGAGCGCAGCAGAATGTGTGGATTGAACAGGGCGCTGGCGGCCAGCACCAGCAGATCGGCCTCGGCGCGCTCGCTCTCGGCGTTACGGGTGTAGCTGATGCCGCGGGCGATGCCGGCGGCGGTATCGACCGTGTCCACGGCCGAATCCAATTGCAGCGTGACGCGCGGATCGGAGTAGACCCAGGCCAGTGCGTTCTCGATGGTGAACTTTGCATCCACCGGGCACAACTCGCAGACCCCGGAAGCGCAGCACACGCCGCGCTTGCCGGTTGCGATACTGGCGCGAGCCGTCGCGACGTTGAACCGGGCATCTGGGAAGTGCTTTTTTAGCAGCGTATCCGGGTCGGAGAATCGATGCGGGGGCTGTGGAAAAGGCCGCGATCGCGGCATCGGGCTGTCGGCGGGCCCGGACACCAGCATGACCTGCTCGACGGTGCAGTAATGCTCCTCGAGCTCATCGTAGGACATCGGCAAGTCGAGGCCGACGCCGTAGCGCGACCTGAGCTGAAAATCCCCCGGCATCATGCGGGTCGTGCCGCCGAGCCAGCACTTGGAATTGCCGCCGAAGCCCGGGCTCGTGTACCACGGTTTGCCCGGCGTCAGGTTGTGGAACACCTGTTCTGGGGCGATGCTGGAGGGGCGGTCGATTCGCCAGCTGCCAGGCTTTGTCGTCACTGCCGCGCTCCAGCACCAGCACGCGTACCGTGGCGGGCGCGCCCTCGAGATAGCGCATTAAGAAGAAAGTGCCGGCAAACCCCGTGCCGACGATGATCAGATCATAGCGGGCGGACATCGGTGAATTTTCCAGACAGGGCGGTCTGGGTCACGTGGCTACGATGGTTCTGGCGCCGAGATCTGCATAATAAAGTTTGAGTCAGGCGCCAAGTCCCGTCCACGATTCACACAATTTGTCGGCGCACGAGATGTCTGCAGAAGTCATGATGGCCGTGACTTTCCGAGGCGTTTCGCGATTCGACGAATGGAATCATATCGAAGAAGCGTCTTCAGAGCCCGAAATTCCGGGGCGTGTCGGATGTACTTGCGTAGGATGCCGGCACTGAGAGCGCGGCGCCGAGATAACTTGCCGAGAATGCGCACCGCCGAGCCCCTGTTGTCGGCTTCCAGGAAGCCCACGAATACCGCCACAAAGTAGCTGTCGAGAAACTGCCGATGCTCGGGCAGGTACAGGTACTCCCGGTGCTTTTCGATGACGCTCAGGTCGATTTCAGCCGCAGCTCGACGGCCGCTGCCGCGACTAAGACTTCTGCGGTGCTCGTTGATGTCGATAATGCTGCGCGGTACAGCCGCCCCTGTGTATCCCGCTTGGGCCAGCGCGATGAACAGATCCCGATCCTCCGATACCGGCAATCGTTCATCGAAACCACCGACGGCGTCGAAGACCGTGCGTCGAATCGTAAACGCCGAGTTGGTGGCGATTTCCAGGACCAGGCTCAGGAACGAAGGGCCGCTAACCGTCGCGGGCAGGCCACGCCAGTCGTCCTCTCGCGTGGCGATATTGCGGTCGGCGGCATCCATCTCATGAATCAGCCGTCCGCCCCACAGAAAGTCCAGTTGCGGGCAGGAACTCAAACGCTCGTACAACGCCGCGAGCGCCTGGGGACGCAGCTCATCGTCGTCATCCAGGAACGCGATCCATTGGCCGGTGGCGGCGCCGATGCCTCGATTGCGCGCGGCGCTGACCCCGAGGGTCCGGTCGTTTCTGATCAATCGGGTTCGCGCGCCGCGCACCGTCTCCAGATATTCGAGGGTCGAATCCGTCGAGCCATCGTCCACCACGATCACTTCGTAGTCACTAAATGTCTGCGCCGCAACGCTCCGAAGTGCTCGCTGGACCATGCCGACGCGGTTGTGGGTCGGGACGATTATGCTGAACATAGGCGAGCGGCGTTCGCTGACCGGTGAAGTAGCCAAGCGCTCAATTTCGGCAGGCCAGGCAGTCTCGGGCAGGCTGGCCAGGGCTTGCAAGCGCTGCTGCCGCTGGAGCATGGCCGGCGTGGGGGCCAGATGGAAAGTGTCGAAGACGGTGCGTAGTCGATGCAACCAATCATGCCGCAATGCCGCATGGATGATGTTGTTGCGACGGGCGCTCGCCAGGCGCTCCGGCTCGGCATCCAGTCGGGCCAGAATCTGCATGATGTCTGGTGAATCGAACGGTACGTGAATGACCGCGTCGGTCCAATCGAACTGCTGGGCGAAGGAATCCAGGCGTGGTGCTTCGCCGATCATCACCGTGCCGGCGGCCGCGCCCTCGTAGAAGCGCCCCGACACCTCATCGCGGCCGCGAGTGTACTTGGGTTCGTTGACGCGCGCGCGATTGGCGAAGTAGTAGCGAGTGTGCTGGAGTATGTTGGCCAGCTGGAAGCGATGCTCTCCGCTGTCCTGGACGCTGAAAGTGCGCTGCTTTCGATCAAGGCCGCTGGCGGCGATGGTGTCGTAGCAGTAGAAGATCTGTCGCTCGCGCGCGGCGCGCACCAGTGCCTGGTGAGTGACCTGCGACCGCCGGCCAATGTTGTAGACATCGATCATGCGCGCCGGAAATTGCGGCGCCGGGGAAAAGCTCAGCACGTCGACCGCCAGCGGCAGATAGCTGCAGGGTCGGCCGGTGATCCGGGCCACCTCTTCGACGCAGTGATAGCCGCCCACGAAGATATGGTCGAAATCGGCTAACTGCTCCAGCAGATAGCGTGGCAGCAGATGCAGCCATACCTCGCCCACAAAGCAGGCCGCATAGCGGCAACGCTTGCGCCAGTTGGGGATAGTGGCGAGCGTGTAGAGCTCGTGCGTGTGATTGAATATCGGTAAGAACAGCTCGTAGTTGCGCTGGAGCGGCACGATTGAGGGCGGCGGGGACAGTGCCCGGGCCAGTCTGCGCGAGCCGGTCGCAAATCGCGCCAGCTTGTAGGCGCGCCGTGACAGCTCGAGCGCTGCCAGATTGTCGGCCTCGACGAGATCGGCGCCCGTCACCTCGCCGATGACATCTTCGAACTCGTATTGCATGCAGTAGCCGACCTGATCGGCCAGCCGACGCATCGACAGCAGCAGCACGTCGCCGCCGCGCGGAATAAATCCTGCGCCGCTCCGCGCCGGATCCGGCGCCCGACCCATCAACCCCAGCCCCCGCGTTCCGCGCACAGTCCGCGCTGAAACCCTGCTCCGTGCTGAGGCGCTGATCGCACCGACAAATTCATTGCCTTCCGAATCGTTCTATGTACGATGCTAGCACGACGGCGTGCAAACCGGGCCACCGCGCTTGCCTGTCGCGGCTACAGGGTTCCGGGATCGGGACGATAAATCGTCCGCCGCAATCGCGCACAAAGCTCATTTGCATGCTGATCTCGTCTTTTGGATTCCAGGGCAAGACGAATACGTAGTCCGGCCGAGTGTCGCGGATCCTGTCAGGCGAGAGTATCGGTATATGCGTAGCCGGCGTATATTTGCCTTGCTTGTAAGGGTTTCGGTGGACCGTGTAATCGAGCAGATCGGTGCGGATGCCGCAATAATTCAGCAGCGTATTGCCTTTCCCGGGCGCTCCATAGCCGACGATGCTTTTGCCGCGATTCTTCAGATTGATCAGCATTGACAGGATTTTCCGCTTGTTTGCCTTGACCTGCTCGCCGAAGTTCCGGTAGGTCGGCAGCTGATTGAATCCCATAGCCAGCTCTCGGGCACGCAGCAGCAGCGCCCGCTCGGAAACCGGCTTGGAGTGATCGTCGGCGTGACGCGCGTAGATGCGGATCGAGCCACCGTGGGTGGGCAGCTCTTCCACATCGAACAGTACCAGGCCATGTGCCGCGAACACCTGTTCGACCGTGAAAAATTAAAAGTAGCTGAAGTGTTCGTGATAGTAGCCCTTGATGAGCGCGCGATACGGCTCATTGTGGGCTACGGCGTGCGGCCGCGGCCCCACCAGGCTCATCCGGCCCTGCAACACGTTGATGAACTGCGGCAGCTCATCGAGCGAATAGCGCCTCAGGAACCCCCCGACAGGCGTGATTTGGCTATCGGTACACGATGCCTGGCGTATCTGCTCGCCGTCCTCGGTCACAGTCATGGTGCGAAATTTGTAGACTATGATTTCGTGGCCGTCGAGTCCGTAACGACGCTGCCCGAAAACGACCGGACCGGGCGACGACAGCTTCACCGCCAGCGCGATGAGCAGCAGCAGCGGCGAGCCTAAGACCAGGAAGGAGACCGAAACGCCGATGTCGATCAGGCGCTTGATCAGGCCGCGATAGCCGTGGAACGGCGTCTCGCACATCGCGACCACCGGGATGCCGTTGAGTTCGCTCGATCGGGCCTGGATCAGATCGAACACGAAGATATGGGGCCCATAGTAGATCGAGGCGGTCGTATCGCGCAGATCGTCGAGCAAGTCCAGTACACGCTTGATGTGGCGAACGGGCAGCGCGATGAAGATCACGTCAATATTGTGCTCCTTGGCAAATGCGCCCACTTCCGACAGGCGCCCGACCAGGCGCGTGTCGGCTTCCATGTGCAGTCGGTCGGAGCCACGGTCGTCGAAGAAGCCCTCCACCTGCAGGCGCAGCGCCGGATTGCCCTCGAGGGTGCGAGCCAGGGCCACGCTGCTGCTGTTGTAGCCGGCGAAGATGACCTTGCGGCCGCCGACGGCACTCAATACCACCTACCGCATGATCAGTCCCACCGCCAGCGTGCTCATGATCAAGGCAACGGGGGTGATGAACGCCCAGGTCTGAAATGCCCGGGGCGGATGGGCGCTGAGGGCACTGGTGGAGTGCCCTACGATCAGCAGCAAGACCACCAGCAGCGTCCATGGCACCACCACGCTGAGCGACGCCGCGACCGGCCGCCAGGTCAGTTGCGCGCTGAGATCGCGCGGCGGATGAGTCAGCACCAGGAACTGCAGCGTGATGATGACCGCGAGCGTCGAGGGCGAATGCTCGAACGAGATGTGCCAGACCTGCGCCACGATGTAGAGCGACGCCAGCGCCACGAGTGGCGGCGTAACTGTCAGTACGACCACCATCAAGGCAATCTGCATGCTGCGGTTGATGAGTACCGGTTCAGTCATCGCTCGACCCGGCACAATGACCACTGCTGCGCGCGCCGCGCCGGCGTGGCATGGAATCGTGTCTTGAGAACGTCATACTAGTCATGCGCTTTGCAGTCAGGCCTACCTCGGTGCTCGGGAGATGCACAAGACGGCCGCCGGCGGTTGCCGTGCCGGTAGTTGATCTCGAACGACAGTATCAGGCGATCGCTGCTGAAATCACGCCAATTCTGGAAAATATTTGTGTATATCAGCAACTTATTCTCGATCGATATGTGATGCCGATTCGAATCGGCGGGCGCTTTTATGCGGCAATTGCGCGCATGCCGGCATCTGCTGCGGCGCTGAAGCCGGATTGCGGGTCAGATCGCGCCACGCGCCGGGCTGCGCCCGCGGGTTATGTCAGGCGAATCTGCGAAACACCGGCCGCACCGGTCGGGTCTGCAGAAAGGCGGCCACGCCTTCTTCCAGCGCGCGATGATAAACGCGCAACGCACTCTCGACCACGTCGAGCGTTCGGTCGATATCGGCATCGGAGTGTGAGTAGCTGACCACGAACGACGGCGCGAGCACGCCGCCGCTCAGCAGCTCCTGCAGGAACAGCGTACGCAGCGGCTGGCTTGGTTTCTTATCCGCATCCCTGGTGTAATAGAGCAGGTTGCAGTCCCGACTCACCACGCCGACGTGCTCGCGCAGGCCCAGTACCTGAGCTCGCTGCTCGATGCCGGTGCGCAGCCGCCTGCCTTGGGCGTAGAGTCGCTCCACTACCGGTTCCTGCTGATAGAAATTCATCGTCGCCATGGCCGCGGCCAGCGAGTGGCTCTCTGCACCGTGCGTGGTCGACAGAAGAAACACTCGCTCGCGCGCGTGCCGGGTGCCACCTAGTTCCATAATTTCGCGTCGCCCGGCCAGCGCCGACAATGCAAATCCATTGGCGAGCGCCTTTCCGAATGCTGCCAGGTCGGGGGTGACCCCATACACCGGCTGTGCCCCACCCAGATGCCAGCGGAAACCAGTGATCATCTCATCGAGAACGAATACTGCGCCATGCGCGTGGCATAGAGCCTTGACACCCTGCAGATAACCGTCGACGGGTTCCTCCGTGCGCGCGGCTTCCATGATGACGCACGCGATCTCTCCCGGATACAGCGCGAACAGCTCGCGCAAGCTGGCGAGGTCGTTGTAGTGAAATTTTACGGTTTGCGCGCGTACCGACTGGGGAACGCCGCCTGGCATATCGGTGGAGCCGATGAACCAATCGCTGGTCGAAAAGAACGGATGTTCGGCACAAATGGCGATGCGATCGCGCCCCGTATAGGCGCGGGCAAGCCGAACGGCGCCATCGAGCGCATCTGATCCGTCCTTGCAGAATTTGACCATATCCGCCCAGTGGATGATGGACAGGAATTTCTCAGCGCATTCGATCTCGATACGCGCCGGCCGCGTGTAGTTGGTTCCGGACGGCAACGTGCGCTGGACAGCCGCAATCAGCGGCGCAAACGCGTGACCCAGAGTAACTGCGCGCAGGCCCATCCCATACTCGATGAACTCGTTGCCATCCGCATCCCACACGTGACAGCCGTTACCGCGTTCGATGATCCCGGGCATGTGCTCGGGAAATTGGTCCGCGCCCTTGGCATAGGTGTGTCCACCGCCGGGGATCAGCGCCTGTGCTAACTCGTTCAGCCGGCGGCTCTCGTCAAACCGCTGGCGGTGGCGGTTCTCGGTGGCGTTGTGCTCTGACGTCGGTATTGCGGGCATGTCCTGTGAGGCCTCGGTGTTAACGCTCGGCAGGTCGCGATCGACAATGCGCGTGCGCATGATCGCACTGTTCGAGAGGTGGTACACGGACTTGTTGCACGCAATTGCGGATGGGGGCCGCGCGTGCCGCATCGATTAGCCTCGCCGAGTCGCAGCGCAGATCGATCTTCACGGTGCTGGCTGTTGCCGGCCGGCCGTCCATACCGTGCAGGTGAAGCCGTCTGCACCGTTGATATAGCGCTTCAGACACGGCCGTCCTATAGAATTGCTCGCCTCACTTTTACGGATTGCAGGCACTACGGAATGCGACCTATGTCACAAGATGCGAAATCCGCCAAACCGCGGCCACTGCTTACCGTGCCGCTGCTGGAGCTCAAACGACAATATCAGACGCTGGCCGCCGAAATCATGCCAATCGTGGAGAATATCTTTGATAATCAGCAGTTTATTCTCGGCCGTTATGTGCTGGAATTCGAGCAGGCGGCCGCGGCATACTGCAATTGCGCGCATGCGGTCGGTGTTTCCTCTGGCACTGATGCGCTGCTGCTGTCGTTGATGAGCTTAGGGCTAGGTATCGGAGACGAGGTCATCACGACGCCCTTTACGTTCTTCGCCACCGCCGGCACCATCGCCCGCGCCGGCGCACGGCCGGTGTTCTGCGACATCGAAGCGCGCAGTTTCAATCTCGATCCGGCGGCGGTGCGCGAGTTTTTGCAGCGCCAGTGCGAGCGCCGCGCAGGCAAGTTGATCAACCGCAGCAGCGGCGCTCAGGTGCGGGCGCTGATGCCGGTGCATCTGTACGGCCAGTGCGCGGATATGGTGCAGCTGCTGGATCTCGCCCGCGAGTTCGATTTAAAAGTCATCGAAGACGCGGCGCAGGCGATTGGCGCGGATGACGTCGATGGCCGGCGCGCGGGCAGTATGGGAGATATCGGTTGCCTGTCGTTCTTTCCCACCAAGAACCTGGGCGCGTTCGGCGATGCCGGCATGTGCACCACGCAGGATGCCGAATTGGCGGAACATATGCGTGTGCTGCGTGTTCATGGCGGCAAACCAAAGTACTATCACGCCTTCATCGGCGGAAACTTCCGGCTCGATGAGATCCAGGCGGCAGTGCTCGGGGTCAAACTGAGGTTGCTCGACGGCTGGACCGCGGCCCGACAGCGCAATGCGGACTTCTACCAGGCGGCGTTCGCCCGTGCCGGCTTGATTGGCCGGATACAGCTCCCGGTGGCGGCCACCGGCTATCGGCACACCTGGAACCAATACGTGATCCGGGCCCAGCGCCGCGATGAGCTCAAGAGCTTCCTGGGCGAGCAGGGTATCGGCACCGAGATTTACTATCCGGTGCCCTTGCATCTGCAGCCATGCTTCGCCTACCTGGGCCACGGCGAAGACGATTTTCCGGTCGCCGAAGGCGCAGCGCGGGAAGTGCTGGCACTGCCGATCTTCCCCGAGCTGGAGCCGGAGCAGATACAGTACGTGGTTGACCGAATCGCGGCGTTCTACGGCTGAAGCTTCGGTTCCTTGCCGGTCAGCATACCGACGCGGTGGCATCGGTCCGAATGGCGGCTCGTTGAGCGCTACCTGGCCTTGAAATCGTCCGGCACCAGCTGATGCCTGCCGAGCAGCTTGTAGAAATCGGTGCGATTGCGCTTGGCGAGCCGGGCAGCCTGGCTGACGTTGCCGCGGGTGATCTGCAGGATCTGCGACAGGTAGCTGCGCGTGAATTCCTCCCGCGCCTCGTCGAACGAGGGCAGCTTGCTGCCGTGCGTGCCGCCGAGCGACTGCTGTACCAATTCCACCGGAATGATCGGTGTTTGCGACAGGGCGACATTCTGTCGCACGACATTCTGCAGTTGGCGAACGTTGCCGGGCCAGTCGCTGGTCGCGAGCAGCTCCACCGCTTCGGGCGCGTAGATCTTGTGGCTGCCGCTCTCGCGGGTGATCCCGGCCAGGAAATGTGCGACCAGCACCGCTATATCTTCGCGGCGCCGATTCAGCGACGGCATCTCGATGTGCACGATGTTAAGGCGGTAGTAGAGGTCCTCGCGGAACTGTCCGCCGGCAATGAGCCGCTGCAGGTCGCTGTGCGTGGAGGAGATCAGACGCACGTTGGTCGCGATGGCCTGGTTGCTGCCCATCGGGCGGATCAGATTCTCCTGCAGCACGCGCAACAGCTGCACTTGCAGGCGCATCGGCATGTCGCCGATTTCGCCGAGCAGCAGCGTGCTGCCCTCGGCGCTCTGGAACAGACCGCGATGTTCGCCGGTGGCACCGCTGAAAGCTCCCTTGACGTGGCCGAATAACTCGCTTTCAAGCGTATTCTCGTCCATGGCGCTGCAATCGATCGAGACGAAAGGGCGATTGCGGCGCGGGCTCGCCTTATGGATCGCGCGCGCCAGCAGTTCCTTACCGGTGCCACTCTCGCCCGTGATCAGCACCCGCGCATCCGTGCCCGCGACCATATGGGCCTGGGCCAGCTTTTCCTCCATGAGCGGACTGCGGGTAACAAAATCGGCGCGCCAATCCTGATCGGTATCGACGAAGCCGGAAATCTTGAGTGCCTTTTGCACCTGATCGAGCAGTTCCTGCTTCTCGACCGGCTTGGTCAGAAAGCCAAAGGCTCCCATCTGGGTGGCCTGCACCGCATCCGGTATGGTGCCGTGCGCCGTCAGCAGGATGACCTTGAGTCCCGGCCATCGACTCTGCAACTCCTTGAGCAGACCGATACCGTCGAGCTCGTCCATACGCAGGTCCGAGATCACCAGATCCGGACGGAACCGCAACGCGGCGGCGAGCGCCAGCACGCCATTCTCCACCGGCTCGACTTCGTACTGCTCGGCACGCAGGCGAATCGTCAGCAAGCGCAGCAGTCCCGGATCATCGTCGACCACCAGGATGCGAGCTTTGCGTTTGGTGGGTTGATTCACTTTGGGCTTCCCTCGGCCGGATTTTTCCGATCGGTCAGATTGCGTTCGATGTTGGCGATGGCATCGAGCTTGGCCTGCGCATCCTCGAGCTGCTTGCGGAGTTTCGCGTTTTCATCGATCTCGATCTGCAGGCGGCGCTGGGCGGCGGCCGCGACGCGTTCGTGCTCGCCACGTTGAGCATCGCTTTGCATGCGATCGTTGTCAGCCTTCAGGCCGAGCTCGCGATCGAGCTGAGCGAGTTCTACCAGCGCGACCGCGCGCTCGATCGGCACCAGCGTCTCCGGCTGGGCCACGAGCTGGCGCAGCAGGGTCTGTGCCTTGGGCGGGTCCCGTCCGGGATGTCCCGGAGTGGCCAACAACAATGCATAGCGTAGTTGCGCGCCGCCTTGCGGGGAGCGCTCGTAGCTCGAACGGGCGGCCGCCAGGAGTTCGGCCTGCTCGGCATCGGGAGCCTGGGACAGCCGCTGCATGCTCTGAAAGGTGTTTCCCATCAACACCGCGGCGGCGGCGTCGCGATCCTCCTCGACGCTCTCGTTGCGCTGCGGCAGCGGCGGCGGTCGCGTCGTGAGGCCGGTACAGCCGCACAGTGCGAGCGCCAGGACCACGATACGGCTGCTACGCGGCATCCGCCTGCTTCTTCACCGCTTCCAGCGGCGCCACGCGTAGCGGCATGCGGATGCGAAAATGCGCCCCTGGAACCTCGCCATCGACGATTTCCACGGTGCCATGATGCACATTGACGAACTCGTTTACCACCGACAAGCCGATGCCGGTTCCGCGAACACGGCCGCCCGGTGCGCGACCGGTATAGAAGGCATCGAAGATACGGGCTCGGTCTTCATGTGGAATGCCGGGGCCGCTATCGCCCACCTCCAGCACCAGCTGCTCGCCGCTGGTGCTGGCGCGCAGATAGATGACGCCGCCGCGAGGGGAATATTTGATGGCATTGGACAGCAGGTTCTCCAGAATCAAGCGAATCTTGCCTCTATCTGCGACTAGCGTCACGTCCTCGACGTGCACATCGAGCCGCACCCGCTGAGACACCAGAGTGAGCTGTTGGTTCTCGAGTACCTGCTTGACCACTGGCCGCAGACGAAATTCCGTGACGTCGAGGCCGGTACTGTTGCTCTGCCAGGCGCTGAAGCTCAGCAGGTTCTCGATCAGCCGCTGCAGCTTGATGCCATTGTCACGCAGAATGGCCGTGACCTCACGCTGGCCCGACTCAAGCTCGCCGACCGCGCCATCCATGAGCAGCTCAGTTCCCTCGCGAATATTGGCGAGCGGGGTCTTCAGCTCGTGCGACAGATGCCGCAGGAAGCGATTGCGCTCCTGCGCCAGCTCCAGCAGCCGATTGCGCAGCCATTCGAGTTGGTGTCCGAGCCGCTCGAGATCCACCGGGCCGTTAATGACGATGCTATTGGAAAAATTGCCGCGGCCGAGTTCGCCGATAGCCCGATCAATCTGCCGCAGCGGCCGGCTCAAGCGCAGTGCGAATAACAATACCACGATCACTATCAGCGGCAGCAGCAACGTCGACTCGAGAAACAGCTCGCGCTGCGCCTGGTCGGTCCGGCTGCGCAATTCGCCGGATTCGGCATCGATCTGCTGATTGTTCAGGGTGGCGACGCCGTTGGCCAGATCGCCCAGCAGCACGAAAGACTGCGCCAGTTCGGCCGCCTGACCGGCGGCAATCGGGGCTGGTAGCACCAGCGACTCGATCCGCTTTTGCGTATCCATCAGGCGCTGCAGTTGCCCGGGCGCATCGGCGGCGCGCAGCCGTTGTCGAAGCGTGCCGACGATTGCGCTTAGCTTGGCGTCGTGTTCCCGAAAGGAAGCCCGTACCGTTGGCTCGCCCAGTACCTGGTAGAGGCGCGCCGAGCGCTCGAGCAGCGCGATCTGCGCATACATATCCTGCGTCAGGCGCGTGCTCTGAACGCTGTCGACCACCAGCTGCTGGCTGGTGTCCGACAGGCGCCGCATCTCCACGGCCGCGTGCAGAATCGCGAGCAGCAGCGGACCGGCCAGGATACCCAGACCGAGCAGCAGAAAACCATTCAATGACTTGGGAAGCAGCCAGCCCATCGAAACATTCTATGCCACCAGGGCGGGCGTTGCTGTGAGGCCAGTCGCGGCAGGGGTCGCGCGATCGCCAGCGGGGGCGCCTGCCTGCGCCTCTACCAGGGATCGCGCTGCAGTTTGCGCTCCCAGCGCAATGCGCTGTCGACGATCGCGTCCAGGTTGTCGAGCTGCGGCGTCCATCCCAGTTGCGAGCGGATCCGGTCGGCCTGAGCGATCAATGTCGACGGGTCGCCCACGCGCCGTGGCTCCTCCCTGATCGCCAGGGTCCGGCCGGCGATACGCTGCACGCTCTCGAGCACCTCGCGCACGCTATAGCCATGGCTGTAGCCGCAGTTGAACACCGTTGCGGCGCCTCCACGACGCAGATAGTCGAGAGCGTCGACATGGGCGCGTGCCACGTCCTCGACGTGAATGTAATCGCGCACGCCGGTGCCGTCGGCCGTGTCGTAATCGGTGCCGTAAATCGACACGTGCGGCCGCTTGCCGACGATGGCCTCGCAGGCCACTTTGATCAGCAGCGTGGCGGCGCGCGTCGACTGTCCGATTCGGCCTTGCAAATCGGAGCCGGCGACATTGAAGTAGCGCAGGCTGACATAGCGAAAGTCGCTGGCGGCAGCCAGATCACGCAACATCCATTCCGACACCAGTTTTGAACTGCCGTAGGGGTTGACCGGAGCCAGCGGCATGTCTTCGTCGGCGATGCCGCCCGCCGGGATGCCGTAGACTGCCGCGGTTGAGGAGAAAACCAGCTGGCGTACGCCCTGGCGCATACACGTCTCGAGCAGGTTACGCGTGGCGCAGGTGTTGTTGCCGTAGTATTTGAGCGGTTCGCATACCGATTCCGGTACGATCGTATTGGCGGCGAAGTGCATGACGGTGTCGATCTCGTGCTCACGCAATACGCCCGCGACCAGATCGCGGTCGCCGACGTCACCGATGACCAGCGGTGCCGTGCGCACCGCCTGGCGAAAGCCAGTGTAGAGATTATCGATCGCAACGACGCGCTCACCGCGGGATTGCAGCTGCAGCAGCACATGGCTGCCGATATAGCCTGCGCCGCCGGTGATCAGGATCGCTTTTTGGGACACAGCGTCGGCACCTCGCTACAGAAAACTCGGGTGGGCCAGAAATGATAGCGGCAATCAACGGCCGGCGTGGTCGGATATGAGCGCGAAGAGGACTGGCCGGCGCGCATCAGGCAAGCCCGGCGCGGCGCCCGGGCTACCGGGTGCATCCGGCGGCGGCAATGCCGCAGTCAAGGCGAGCACACCGTTTGCATCGCTGACCCCGGACGCGGTGCTGGACGCCGCTGAGGCGCTCGGGTTGGCGCCCGATGGGCGCCTGTTCGCGCTCAACAGCTACGAAAACCGGGTCTATCGAGTGGGCCGCATCGACGCCGAGCCGGTAGTGCTGAAGTTCTATCGTGCCGGGCGCTGGTCGGATCAGCAGATACTCGAGGAACATGCGTTCGCCGCGGAATTGGCGGCGGAAGAGATTCCGGTGGCACCGCCGCTGGTGCTGGCTGGCACCACTCTGCACCGGCACCATGACTTTCGTCTGGCCGCGTTTCCGCTGTGCGCCGGCACCGCGCCGGAACTCGATCAGGCCGGCGCGCGCGAGCTGCTGGGCCGTACGCTGGCGCGAATTCATGCGGTCGGCGCGCGCCGGCGATTTCAGTTCCGACTGACCCTGGAGCGTGCATTGCTCGGTGCGCACGCACGCACGAGCTTGCTGCGCTCGCCGCTGATGCCCGAGCACATGCGGCAGCGCTACGGGGAAGTCAGTGCGATGCTGGTGAACGGCATCGAGGCCGCATTCGCGCAAGCCGCGCCGCTGGCCTTCATCCGTCTGCACGGCGATTGCCATCTCGGCAACATCCTGTGGCAACAGCGCGGCCCGCTGCTGGTCGATCTCGACGATTGCGTCAACGGGCCGCGCATGCAGGACCTGTGGATGTTTCTCTCCGGCAATGCTGACGAGCAGCAGGGGCAATGGGCCGAGATCATCGAAGGCTATAGACAGTTCGGGTCAATCGAGTTTCGCGAGCTGCGGCTGGTGGAGCCGCTGCGCGCGGTGCGAATGCTCAACCATGCGGCTTGGGTCGCCGAACGCTGGGAGGATCCCGCTTTTCCGCGCGCCTTCCCGTGGGCGGCCGAAGCGCGTTTCTGGGAAGGCTACGTCGGCGATCTGATGCAGCAGTGTCAGGCGCTGGAGGAGCCCCCGCTGTTGGCTGTGATGCCGGGAACCTGTGATGCCGGGAACCTGTGATGCCGGGAACCTGTGATGCCGGGAACCTGTGATGCCGGGAACCTGTGATGCCGGGAACCTGTGATGCCGGGAACCTGTGATAATGTCGCCGGCGGTTCGGAGGGCGGCGGTGAAGATGACGCACATGGTCTGGAGTTCCCGGGCTCTTGCTACCATAGCGATGGCGATGCTGCTTGTTGCCTGCGGACAGGCGGCGCATAAGGCGGGCGCCGCCGGCCAATCCCAGCAACAGAACCGGGACATGAATCTGGGACATAGAACCGGCGATACGCTCGACCCCGACATGGTGACCGCGGTCAGCACGGCCCATTCGTCCACTCCGATCAGCATGAAATTCCGGGTTTCAGCCCGCCCGGTGGTGGGGACGCCGCTGCAGGTTGTGGTGGTGCTCATTCCGGCCGCGGACGTCGGCATCAGCCATATCCATGCCTCATTTCAGCCTGGCGAAGGTCTGCAGATGCAGGCTGAGCGTAACCTCGACGTCAACGACCCGGGTGCCGGCGTGGTCATCGAGCAGGAGCTGAGCGTGGTGCCGCAGCAACCCGGCGTGTTGAGTCTCAACGCCACGATCGTGGTCGACATGGACAGCGGCTCGCTCGCGCGCAGCTACTCGATCCCATTGATCGCCAGCGACAATCCTTCCCCGCCGCGCTCGCCCTAGCAGAAATCGCTACTGCTTCACACGGGCGGGCGGAGCTGCTTCGTATGATACAGGCAGCTCTGCCGTACTCTAGGTTATGTCACACGACTCCGTCGCGTTCGAGGCCGACCCGACCCTGCAGCCGGTGCCGCGACGTGAACACGTACCGGCCACCCCGGAGCTGCATCCGCGGCTGTGCGAGCAGTTGGAGCAGGCGCGTCTGGCGGCCGCCGGCTCGCTGGAACTGTCGCAACTACTACCGCTGATCAGCGCCTACTACGAACAGCTCGACGACGAGCGCCGCGGCATCGTGCGCTCGATGCAGTTGATTGCGGACGAGGCGCGCTCTTTCGGCGACGGCCTGGCGGGCGCGGATGCCGGACATCTGCGGGCGATCCTCGAGCACATCAAGGACGTGGTCATCACCGTCGCCGTAGACGGTTCGGTGAAGATATTCAATCCGACCGGCGAGCGCGTGTTCGGCTATTCGCGCTCGGAAGTCATCGGGCAACCTATTGCGCGTCTGCTGCCGGAGCTTGCGGTGCGCGGCTCGGTCGAGAACGGGCTGAAATCGCTGGCCGCGCGGGTCGAGGCGGACCGGGGCGACCTGCGTCCGCGCGAGTTCAATGCCCGTCACAAGGACGGACACCTGTTTCCGGCCGAATTGATCGCGAGCCGGGTGCGCATCGAGCACCGCGACGTTTACGTGATCTGCCTGCGTGATACCAGCGATCGTGCCCGCGCCGAGCAGGCCTTGCGCGACAGCGAGGCGCGCTATCGCACGCTGGTGGAGAGCGCGCCGGAACTGATCGTGCTGCTGGATCGGGGGTCCGGGCACTATGTCGACGCCAACGAAAATGCGTTGCGGTTCTTCGGTGTCAGCCGCGAGCGACTGCCGGAGCTCAAGCCGCTGGATCTTTCGGCAGCAGTGCAGGCGCAGGGTGCCGATGCGGCGAGACTGTTCGCCAGTCGGTGCGCTCGCGCCGCCGCCGGCGAACCGCAGGTGTTCGAATGGCTGCATCGCGACGCCCGCGGCGATGAGGTCGAAACCGAAATGCGGCTCATGGCGCTGCCAGGGGCCAGCGGCCTGCTGCGCGCGAGCATCACCGATATCAGGGCGCGCCGCCGCGCCGAAAAGATAACCGCCGGCGAGCGTGATGTATTCGAGCGCATCGCCGCCGATGCGGCCTTGTCCGAAGTGCTCGCTTCAATCGTCGAGCTGATCGAATCCATCAGCGGCAGTTTCACTGCCGCGGTCAGCCGCCTAGGGCCCGATGGACAGAGCTTCATCGAGGTCGTCGGCAAGCGCATGCCGGCGCGCTGGCGCGCAGTCGAGGAGCGCCTGCCGATCGACATCCGCAACGGTTCGAGTGCCGCGGCGGTCTATCTTGGGCGCCAGGTGATCGTCGGTGACATCGAGCGCGATGCGTTCTGGCAGCGGCGACGCGAGCTTGCACTCGAGGCCGGCTTTAGGGCCGCATGGGCCGTGCCCATCAAGTCCGCAAGCGGACGCGTGCTCGGAGCCGTAACCGTCTATCGGCCGCTGGCCGGCACACCGCAGCCCGCCGACCTGGACCTGATGGTGCATGCCGCGCGGCTCGCCGGCATTGCCATCGAACGTCGCCGGGGCGAGGAGGCGCTGCGCGCAAGCGAAACCAAGTTCCGCCGGCTCTACGAGCGGGTGCTCGAGGGCGTCTATCAATGCGCGCCGGACGGCCGGCTGCTCGAGGTCAACCCGGCGTTCGTTAAAATGCTCGGCTATGGCAGCGCCGAGGAGATCTATGCGCTGTCGGGCATCGCGATGCTGTACCTGAACCCGGCGGAACGCGCCGAGTTCGAGCTCGCCCTGGAGCGCCACGGGGAAATTCACAATGCCGAGTTCGTGCTGCATTGTCGCGACGGCTCACAAGTCGTGGTGTTGGAGAGCGCGCGCATAGTGCGCGACGACGAGCAGCGGATCATCGCCTACGAGGGCACGGTGGCGAACATCACGGCCCGCAAGCGCGCCGAGCAGGCCATGTTCGCCGAGAAGGAACGCGCGCAGGTGACATTGCAATCGATCGGCGAAGCCGTGATCACCACCGATCGCGAGGGCCGCATCGACTATATGAATCCAGTGGCCGAGCAGCTCTCCGGCTGGCGCAGCGACGAGGCGCGCGGCGAGAGACTTGGCACGGTCCTGCGGCTGCGCGACCAACGGACGCACCGCGAGCTGGAGAATCCGCTGGTGCGCTGCCTGCGTGAAGGCCAGCTGGTGCATTTTGCCGAGCACAGCGTACTGCAGAACCGACTCGGCAAGGAGATCGAGATCGAGGATTCGGCGGCGCCGATTCGCGATCGTAACGCCGAGATCGTCGGTGCCGTCGTGGTGTTTCGCGACGTGACCAAGGAGCGCAGACTCAAGCGCGCGCTGTCGTATCAGGCCAGCCACGACGCACTCACCGGATTGATCAATCGGCGCGAGTTCGACAATCGGCTCGGTCACGCGCTGCAGAGTGCGCGCGAAGGCCAGGGTCCGCACGCGCTGCTCTATGTGGACCTGGATCAATTCAAAGTCGTCAACGACACCTGCGGTCATTCGGCCGGTGACCGGCTGCTGCGCGACGTCACCGGGCTGCTGCAGGCGCATGTGCGCACCGCCGACACCATCGCTCGCCTGGGCGGGGATGAATTCGGCATCCTGGTGCAGCATTGCACCGCCGAGCAGGCGGGCCGGACGGCCGAGAGCATCCGTCAGGCGATCCTCGACTACCGGTTCTCGTGGGAGCAGACCACCAGCAGCATCGGCGCCAGCATCGGCGTGGTCGAAATCACCTGCGACACCGAGAGCGTCGCCAATCTGCTCAGCGCGGCTGATATCGCCTGCTACGCCGCCAAGGATTCAGGGCGAAATCGCGTCCACCTCTACAACTCCAGCGAGGTGTCGGGCCGGCACCGCGAGATGTACTGGGTAAGCCGCGTCACCCGCGCAGTGGATGAGGGGCGCCTGGAATTGCACTACCAGCCGATCGTCGCGACCGGCTGCGAGGCGCCGACCATGCCGGCGGCCTGCGAGCTGTTGGTGCGACTGCGCGGAGATGAGGGTGAACTGGTGATGCCGGAGGAGTTCATTCCCGCCGCCGAGCGCTACAACCTGGTGTCCTCGATCGACCGCTGGGTCGTACGCCGCGCGGTGCAAGCCCTGCAGCAGCATGTCAGCGGCGATGAGCCGCCGTTTTTATTCGCCTTGAACCTCTCCGGGACCTCGCTCAGCGATCGCAGTTTCCTTGACTTCGTGCTGTCGCTGGTTGAGGAACCGCGCATTGCACGCGGCCTGTGCTTCGAGATCACCGAAACCGCGGTGATCACCAGCATGACGCAGGCCGTATCCTTCATGGATGAACTGCGCAAACGCGGCTGCCGATTTGCACTCGATGACTTCGGCAGTGGCCTGTCATCGTTCCATTATCTGAAGACGCTGCCGGTCGACTTTCTGAAGATCGATGGCCAGTTCATCGGCAGCGTCACCACCGACGTCGTGGACCGCA
The DNA here is from genome assembly GCA_049518595.1 of Steroidobacteraceae bacterium. Taxonomy (GTDB): domain Bacteria; phylum Pseudomonadota; class Gammaproteobacteria; order Steroidobacterales; family Steroidobacteraceae; genus FEN-1191. Next base: position 12,949 of record JBEKRP010000045.1, on the reverse strand, counting down.
GCATGGTCGAGGCCATCAGCCGTGTCGGGCGCGCACTGGGAATTGCCACCATCGCCGAAAAAGTCGAGTCGGCCGCCGTGTTCGCGGAGCTCAAGCGCCTGGGTGTGCAGTTCGCGCAGGGCTACTTCGTTGCCAAACCCGCTCCGATCGACACGCTGACCGCGGCCAGCGCACGCGGATTCGGTGGCGTGGCCGCGCCTGAACAGCGGGCGTAGCTCCGCCCCGGTCAGGCGCCGGCGGTGCGGGCCGCGGGCGCACCGGCGCTGCGCCCCGCTGGCGGCGACAGGTCGCTACTGAGCGGCAACGGCTTCGGCAACGGCGCCCTGGTACACCAGCATGGCTGCCGCCACGTCCTCGACCGCCATCCCCAACGACTTGAAGACGGTGGTCTCGCCCGCGCGGGAAGGGACCTTTGCGGCGAGAACCTCGCCGATCTCCGCGTAGATCGGCGCACCCGAAAGAAAGAATGACATCACCGGATTCCTTGAGTGCACCCGCGCGCGAATCCACGTAGAGGACGTTTGCCATCGCCGCGTCGTCGAGTTCGCGCCACTGCGGCCGCGGGGCGCCGATCGAATTGACGTGGCAGCCGCGCTTCAGCCAGGAACCGCGCAAGATCGGCGCCTGGGCGTTGGTGGCGGTAACCACGACGTCCGCACCCTCGACCGCGCGCTCGGCCGTCGTTGCCATCGCGCCGCGTGCCGGCTGGACGACCTTGCCTGCGGAAAAATCCTGCAGCGCCTGCTCTATCGCCGGCAGCAGCTCGTACATGCGCAGATGGCGCCGGACGGCGACTTCGTCCAGTAGCAGCGGTGCCGTTCGCAGGTTTGCCACCAGTTGTACTCTCTCCCTGCGATTGCCGGATCGATCGTGGAGCGATAGCTCGCGGCGACCGGCAGTGCCCGGTTGCCGCGGGCCAGCTTCTCGACTAAACGTCGGCCGATGAAACCGCTGGCCCCATATACAAAATGCGTCGCCGAATCGGCACGCTGCTCGCCCCTGAGAACTCCCGTCTAGCATCGCCGAAAGACGTTGATTCAGGCATACTATGAATTATTTTGCGAATACCGGTCAGCTACGTTAACAGTCCCGTGGTTCGTCGGATTGGCGCCGGCTCCGGGGCGCACATTCAACGAATCGCAGTGCTTATTAAGTAAAGTATCATGGATCCGGAGCAACTTCTGTCGATGGCCCCGCACGCGGGCTTTCAGTCTCCTACAAAGTGTAGCAATGCTGTAACTGCGCCCGCCGTCGATCGTCGCAGTTGCGTGCGTCTCTTCGTAAGCCTGCTTGGCGTGCTGTCGCTGGGCCGGTCATTGGGTCCGCTGGAGGACTCGCTCCCTGCAGCCGACTTGGAGAGCTGGCTGAAACACTTTGGCCCAAGTCGCCTCGGGGACCCCATGGCGCTGAGCCAGCTTGGCGCCGTCTATCTTGCCTCGCACCCCGGGGAACAGGAACCAGAGCGTCTATCGCGACTGATTCTCAGGGACAGTGCAGATCCGGTGGAGTTTGTCCTGATCGAGAGTATCGCCCGGGACTGGTTAAAGCACGATGTCACGCAAGTAGAAGGTTGGATGTTGTCTCGAACCGAAGCGCGCATCTGCGCCGTTCTGCACTTGATGGGCGGCAGACCGGGGTGATTGAAGATCTGCGCAAGTTCCCGCCGGGCACCACGATTCCCGCGGACATCTGCTTGATTGGCGCCGGAGCGGCGGGCATCACCATTGCCCGAGAATTAGCCGGCAGCGCACTGCGCGTTTGCATGGTGGAAGGCGGCGGAACGCAATTCGAATACCAGGAATCGCAGGAACTGTATGCGGGCGATAGTGTGGGAGCTCCGGTCGCACTGGAAGCGGGTCGTCTGCGCTTCCTTGGCGGCACGACGAACCATTGGTCAGGCCGGTGCGCCCCCCTCGATGAGCTTGATTTTCGGCGACGCGATTGGATTCCCCACAGTGGATGGCCGATTGATCGGGTCGAGCTTGACCCCTACTACGTGCGCGCCTGCAAGGTAGCCGGTTTTTCATCGCCATGGCTGTCGGACCGAGACACTCTTTCATACCTGAACGTCACCCTGCCGTCGATCAACGAGGAATGGCTGAAACCATTTCTCTGGCACTTCACTCCGCACACGAAGGATGCCCCGGCCTGGAGGTGGGCCACTGCCTATGGCGGACTGCTGCAGGATTCGAGCAATATTCGAACGCTTCTGCACGCCAATTTCACAGCGTTCACAACCAACGAGGATCGAACTCGAGTACACAGTCTGACCGTCCGATCTCTGAACGGAGTCTCCGCCACGATTAATGCGGCGAAATTCGTTCTCTGTTGCGGCGGAATTGAGAATGCTCGCCTGCTGTTGCTCGCCGCCGAGGCGAATTCTGGCGGATTTGGCAACAACAACGATCTCGTCGGACGGTTCTTCATGCAGCACCCGCGCGGCCCGGCCGGGCTGATCGTCAGTTCCGAGTTGATGTCGCGAACCCAAGAGCAGTTCAATATTTTTCTCGGTCGTGACGGCCTCGTAGTGGAGGTCGGATTGACCTTGACTCCTCAGCTGCAACAGAAGGAGCGTTTACTCAATTGCAGCGGTGTACTTCGGTATCAGGGCGACCCCGAGTCGGGCCTGGCCATAGCGCAGGACATTTGGCGCTCGCTGCTCAGCGGCCAGTGGCCACCTGAAATGGGCGAGAAGGTAGGACGTGTCGCCGGCGACTTCGGCGCCGTTGTTCGGGGACTGGAGCATCGCATTGCAGCGGGACACTCGATGGACCTAGAGGGTTCGAAGGGAGTCCCATCGCGATCGGCAATTCTTCTGCTCGACTTGGAGCAAGCTCCCGACCCAGAAAGCCGCATATCGCTTGCGCCGGATCGCGACGCCTTGGGTCTGCGGCGGGTTCAGGCGAATTGGCGACTGGGCGAGCCGGAGCGTCGGACTGCGGCACGATTCGCAAGTTACGTGGCTGCTGAATTCGCGCGCCTCGGGATCGGCCGCTGCCGCATCGAACCTTGGCTGCGAGATGATCAGGTTCCGATGACGAACGCGCTAGAGGAAACGTATCATTACATCGGTACCACCCGAATGGCCGATGATCCGAGCCAAGGTGTCACAGATCGGAACTGCGCAGTTCACGGAATGGAGAACCTATTCGTAGCCGGTAGCTCCGTGTTTCCCACCGCAGGCCAGGCGAACCCAACACTCACAATTGTTGCAATGGCTCTGCGTCTGGCAGACCACCTCAAAAACTAGGCTCTACTGCGCTCTAGGTGTGAAGCGTCAAGACGTTATTGTCTGACGCGGATTTGATTCTGGATATGGGCGGGACGCCACCGATGCCGGCGTGAGGGCGGTGCCAATTGTAGTGGTGCTGCCATTTTTCAAGCATTTGGGTGCGCTCAGCGGAGTGGGTGTAGGGGATGCCGTAGGCCCATTTGCGGAGGGAGCACTGGATGAAGCGTTCGGCGTTGCCATTGGTCTGTGGGCGGTAGGCGCGGGTGAACTTGTGCTGGATCCCCAGCTCAGCGCAGGCGAGTCGGAACTGTTTGGAGCGGAACGCGGAGCCGTTATCTGTCAGCAGACGCTTAATGCTCACCCCAGGGGCTGGCGTGATAGGCCGCCGCGGCCTGCACGAAGGCCACGGCGCTGCTGTATCGCTCGTCGGGGTACATTTTGGTGAAGCCCACGCGAGCGTGATCGTCGATGGCGACGAACAGGAACTCCCAGCCGGCACCCACGACCCGATCGCGTCGATTGTGAGTGACGCGGTGACTGGCGCGCTCGATGCGTCCGAGCTTTTTAGTGTCGATATGCAGCAGATCTCCGGGAGCCGCATGCTCGTAGCGCCTGATAGGTTCAGCCACTGCCAGCTCGCTCAAGCGCGAGAGCCCAGCGCGGGGGCGAGCACACGGCTGACCGTGCTCTTGGACACACCCAGGCTGGCTGCGATGCGCTGCTGGGTGAGTCGCCGGCGACGCAGCTCGATGATCGCCAGCGCTCGGATGGATCGCTCGGGGGCTGCGGCGCGGACGCGAACTGGCGTCCGCCAGTGCCGCCGGGCCCTGGGCCAGGAAGCGACCCAGCCACTTGCGCGCGCTTGGCTCGCTCACCCCTGCCGAGGCCGCGTCCTCGGCAGGGGTGAGCTTCAGATCGATGATCTGCATGACCATCTCAAGTCGACGAGTAAAGGTCAGTCGGGCAATTCTTGTGGTGGTTCGTTCGGCCGGTCCTTTTGAGATAACTGGCGGTTTGGCGATTTCCAGTGTCTCAAATCCGGTCCGAATGGACCCTCACAACAACCTATTGAACCTTCACATCTAGGTCATGCGCGACTTTTGTTCATGGAGCTACGCGCCCAAAGAGCTCATGAACAGCCCATGGGACTAGGTACCAGAGCATTATGCTGCACCCCGCGGTGGCTGCGGCATAAGCCCAAATCAGCCCGCCGGCGTTGGGACGAAAGCGGCGCACGAGCCGGAAAACCGGCCACAAGAGCGTCATACTGAGTAAGCCGAACCCCAGAACAATAATCGTCCATCCAACGAAAGCCGTCATAGTCCTGCTATCTCTGCTTGTTGCTTATCAGTGACATTGCAGTCCGCAAATGCTTTCAGCCTGTAAGCCCTGAGCGGTGGCTCGGGTAGTTCGGACAGACTTGTCGGTTCGATAAGTGGAAAGATCTGCCACTGGGTTGAACACTGCGAGGCATTCTGCCTCATCTCTTGGTCTTCGTCTTCCTTCATTGGTTCAGCAGCAGCGCAGTCTGACGCCCCGTCGAGCGTGTGGTGCAGCCGCTGGCTGTTGTAGGTGTCGAAGTATGCGCGTAGCCGTTGCTGCGCCTCGCGTCCGTCCCGCCTCTCCAGGCGGGGTGACGCGCGAAGAGCTGCCGAGCCTTGTTTTAATCCGAAAATCGGAGGCGGCCAGCAGATTGCGAATGCCATGACGGGCAACATGCGGATCGTGGAGTGCTCATCCCGACGGGCAAAATACTCGCGGGGCGGACCGGGAGCTTATTGACGCTGCGAGCAGCTCTCAGGACGACGCCAATCCAGATCAGGTCATTCGCGACGGTTGCCGCTCCGGCGCCCTCGGCGCGGCGCGAGCGGACGTGATCGATCAGCATCGCGGCGGTCAAGGTCAGGGCATTTGTCTTGTCGAGCGCGTGTCGCTCGAAGAATTCGAGATGAGTCTGCTTGCTGCGCTGCCATTGGGAGATAGTCTCGAACGCGCCGATATACCCGCGGATCAGCTCGGCGAGCGTGGGCGCTCCTGGCTGCACTCAGACACGGGCCGTTGGATCTTCGAGTGCAACTTCACGGTGCCTCGCCCAGCTCGTTTCCGCGCTCTTATCGTTGCCATTCTGCTTTCCGAGGTGTCAAGCTATTTCATGACACCTTTACGGCACCTTGGCAACCGCTAAACTCCCCAGAATGCACAGAAATACCGCAGAAATGCGCAGCTCCGAAAGCCCTATGGACATAGGCATTTCCGCCGAAAAAAATACTGCAAAGCTCGAGCACCGCTTCGCGGTCGCCCCGATGATGGAGTGGACCGACGAAGTCTATTTCGGTTTACTACTCAGCGACTTGGCCGAGTCAAAAAACGCCTGTCGCCTTTACGTCGCCCCGAAAAAGTGAGGTCCGCAGCCCGCAGTCGCGAAAAGGGTCTGACTTGGACTCGCGGCGACCCTGATCGGAAACCTGGTCGGAGTTTCTATGGGATTTCACCCAGAAACCCGGACCGGGTGCAGAGCCATAGAAAAATCTCGCGAGGCTTCGACGGCACGCGTGCGCATCTGCCATGAATAGGTCTCGCCTTTTCGCTGATAGCATCGGCTTCTTCGAGGATGCGGCGATCAATCTCTTGATCGCTAGCGCGCTCGGATGGAGTGCCACCGCGGCACTATCGTGGCCAACTACGACGGCGCGAACAAACACGCCACCGTCAGCGAGGACGAGGCGCACACGGGCTCCAACAGCGTGCTGGTCGCGCTCGCTGGCGCTGCTGTGGGCGCGCTGCTCGCATTTCGACTCGAGCGGCGCAAAGCAAAGTACGATCGAGAGGCAGCGGCGAGTGCGGCTGCGCTCGACCTTGCCGGTCGGCGTGCGATGGCTGGGGATTTGGCTCTCCTCACGCTGGCACAGAATCTACAACGACTTATGTAATATTCAATCTGGAGCTCCAAAGGGGCGGCACTCACGGTCGCGCTTCGCGCGCAGCATCAGCTCTTGTAAGACTCCCACCAGCTTCGGATTTCCCAAGCCGTTCACGGAATAGGGCTAGTCCTTAGTAGGCAGATGCGACCTGCTTCGCCGTGCAGGGCGGCGCCCCGTGTTGTAATACCCAGCATTCTGTTACATGGCGGGCTGCCAACGCGACACACGCGGGAGAGTCCTCCACAAATGAGTACCGCGTCACAGACGCGGCCCCTCACCCGAGCCATCGAGGGCTTCAATGAAAACCAGCAGTGCCGCACTCGTTGCGGGTGAGAGCTCCGAAGTCACGGGGCTATTCAGGATAGCCGGCGACGGCACGCCAGTTGAGGCGTTATTCCGCAATACCGTCGAGCAGGCACCAGTGGGCATTGCCTTTGCCAACCGCGACGGCACTTTCCGTCACTGCAACCGAGCATTCTGCTCGATGCTCGGCTTCGATGCGGCAGAACTCAACAACAGGTCCATCGCCAACCTCACGCACGCAGAGGATCTCGAGTCCACTACCGCGAGCCTCGAGCGGCTGTGGGGCGGAGAGCTTACGCACTTAGATGTCGAGAAGCGCTACGTCCGCAAGGACGGCAGCGCGCTGTGGGTTCGCGTGAGCACCTCACTCGTTCATGGCGGCGGCGCTGAGGCAGAGTGTTCGGTCCAATTCCTGCGCGACATATCCGCGCGCAAGGAGATGGCGGCGGCGCTGCTGCAAAACCAGACGCTGCTCGCTGCCGTGATCGCCGAACTGCCGCTCGCGCTCCTTGCCTGCGACGTCACCGGGCGGGTGACGCACTACAACCGCGCGGCGGTCGAGCTGTTTGGAATTCCCGCGGAGAACACCGCCGCCCAGGCCCGCAGCGCCTACCCCGTCACATCCCGGGTTTATCAGCTGGATGGCACGACGCCGGTACCGCCCGAGGACCGTCCACTGGCGTGTGCGCTGCGCGGTGAGGAGGTCAGCGACGCCGAGTTCATCGTCGTTACACCGCAGGGTGCCGTGCGCACGGCGCTTTCAAGCGCGCGGCGGCTGGTCGGACCGGCCGGACAGGCACTCGGCGCGGTGGCGGTGGTCCAGGACATCACCGAACGGCGCCTCGCTGAACAGGAGCTCGAGCAGGTACACAAGCAACTGCTCGTCGCATCTCGGCAGGCGGGCATGGCGGAAGTGGCCACCAATGTCCTGCACAACGTCGGCAACGTACTCAACAGCGTGAACGTCTCGGCAAGCCTGATCGCAGAGGGCATCAAGAAATCGAAGTGCGCCGGGCTCGCGCGGGCCGCTGCGCTGTTGAGCGAGCACGCGCACGACCTGGCGACCTTCCTGGCGGGTGCTCATGGTAAGCACCTGCCGCCCTATCTGCAGGAGCTTGCCGCGGATCTCGTCCGCGAGCGTGATACAGCCACCGCGGAATTGTCGGCGCTGCGCAGCAACGTTGAGCACATCAAGGAAATCGTCGCGATGCAGCAAAGCTACGCCAGATGCGGTGGCGTAATCGATACGCTCGACATTCGCGTGCTGGTCGAGGACAGCTTGCGGATGAATGAGGGGGCCTTCAGCCGTCACGGGGTGGTGCTCAGCCGCGACTTCGAGGACGTACCGCCGATCCAGGTCGACAAGCACAAGGTGCTACAGATCCTGGTGAACGTAATTCGCAACGCCAAATACGCCTGCGACGAAGCGAAGGCCGGCGAAAAGCGCGTGACCGTCCGGGTTCGCGCAGCGAACGATTCGGCGCTGATCTCCGTCATTGATACGGGGGTCGGAATCCCCAAGGAAAACCTGAACCGAATCTTCAATCATGGCTTCACGACTCGCCCGGACGGCCACGGTTTCGGACTGCACAGCAGCGCCCTCGCGGCCAAGGCACTGGGCGGCTCGTTGCACGCAGAAAGCGCCGGTCCCGGCCAGGGCGCCACGTTCATCCTAACGCTGCCGTTCGCGTCGCCGGAGTCGCTCGATGCCAAATGAACCCGACCTGCTGACGCATCGCATCCTTGTGATCGACGACAATCCGGCCATTCATCAGGACTACCGCAAGATCCTCGTGGCCGACGGGAAGGCGCTGACGTCGCAGGCCGAAGCGGGGCTGTTCGGCGAGCAGCAGCCCGACACCGCGCGCCCGAGATTCTATATGGATTCCGCGATGCAGGGTCGGGATGGCGTCGAGCTCGCGCGTGCGGCTCTCGCCGAGGGCCGTCCGTACTCGGTCGCTTTCGTCGACATGCGAATGCCACCGGGTTGGGATGGGCTCGAGACCGTCGAACGGCTGTGGAAGATCGACCCGGACGTACAGGTCGTCATCTGCTCCGCCTACACAGACTACGACTGGCTGGAGCTCCTGGCACGACTCGGGCACTCGGACAAGCTCATCGTCATCAAGAAACCCTTCGAGCCGATCGAGATCCTCCAGTGTGCGAGCGCCTTAAGCCAGAAGTGGCAGAATGCCCGTGCACTCAAGCGCCACGTCGAAAGCCTCGAGCTGGTCGTCACCGATCGCACCAGCGGTCTCGAGGCGGCGAACCGGCAGCTCAGGCATCTCGCTTCGCACGACGCGCTCACCGGCCTGCCGAACCGCATGCTGCTCGATGACCGCATTGCCCAAGCCATTGTCCATTCGCAACGGCACTCACACGAATTCGCGGTCCTCGTCATCGACCTCGACAGATTCAAGCTTATTAACGACTCGCTGGGGCACCGGGCGGGCGATGAGTTGCTGCGGGAGGTGGCGCAGCGGCTAAAGAGCGCCGTTCGCGCCGTCGACACCACGGCGCGTCTGGGGGGCGACGAGTTCGTGGTCCTGCTTGACGGGCCCCTTACGCACGCGGAGGCGGTCGAGATCGGCACGCGGGCGATCAAGGCAATGGAACCGTCCCTGCGACTGCTCGGTATCGATGTGCACATCTCCGCGAGTATCGGTATCGCGTTCTACCCGCGGGACGGGGCGAGCGTGGACACGCTGCTGACGCGAGCCGACGCCGCCATGTACAGCGCCAAGGAGCGCGGTCGCAACAATCTGCAGTGCTATGCCGAAGGCATGAGTACGATGACGCAGGACCGTGTGAAGTTTGAAAGCGAGCTGCACGAAGCCCTGCGGAACAGACAGTTTGAATTGCACTACCAGCCGAAGGTCGACACCTTGACCGGTCGGGTCAACAGCGCCGAGGCCCTGATCCGCTGGCGGCATCCGCAGCGCGGCCTTGTGCCGCCAAACGAGTTCATTTCGATCGCCGACGAGTGTGGCCTGCTCGATGCCATCGGGGAGTGGGTCCTCTTTGAAGCGTGTCGCCAGGCGAAGGCGTGGCAGTGTGAAGGGCTGCCGTCCTTACGCGTCGCCGTTAACCTCGCACCCTCACAGTTCAGACTCGCGAACCTGGTGGACCAGATTCGCCGGGCGCTGGAAGCGTCTGGCTTGAATCCGCAGTTGCTCGAGGTCGAACTGACCGAAACCGCGGTCATGAGCGATGCGGAGGAGTCGATTCAAATACTGGAGGCGATCAGCCGCATGGGGGTATTGGTGTCGATCGACGACTTCGGCACCGGTTACTCGAGTATGAGCTACCTGCGCCGCTTTCCAATCGATAAGTTGAAAATCGACCGTTGCTTTGTCGATCAGATGACTCGCCGCCCGGAGGATGCGTCGATCGTGCAGGCGATCATTTCACTGGCACACAGCCTGCACCTCAAAGTGATCGCGGAGGGTGTGGAAACACCAGAGCAGCTCGCCTTGCTGGCGGCACTGGGATGCGATCAGTACCAGGGATTTCACTTCAGCCCGGCGCTGGAGCCGACGCAGTTCCTTGCGTTCGTCAAACAATCGAGGGCCGACGCGCGAAGTCTCACCGATGACGAGGCGGCGCGAACGCACAGCAAGCTGGCCGTCCTGGCGCACCGCTGAGACCGTGGACCGGTTGCAACGCTGAACCTCGCCCGGCACGGGCTGTTGGCAATCCGGGGCACTCGTGGCGGATGCGTCGTAGTGTGAACGCATCGGCCCCGACCAAGAGTTTCATCACGGACCCCGTCGGAAAGGCGAAATCGGTGGGCCTCACCCAAGAGGGGTTGCGGGAGTCTCAGCGGCTGTTCGAGACACTGTTCACCCGGTAGATCACCGATCCGTCGAACCTCATACCCGGATTCACTACCGATGAGGGTTGGAGTATTGGGGTGAAATCGCCCAGAAACTCCGACACCCGTGCGCGCCGGCAGTCCACCGGCGCGCTGCAAATCATTCTGCAATGTGATGTTGCGAGTCCCCAGCGGCTGATGGTTTGATTGTTTCGGCTGCTCTTTTCGATGGGCGGCAAAAACATCCAGACACCTGTCAATGCAGGAGCTGGGAAGGGAAGGGGGCGGGCTTGCCTCGATCCCTTGGATCCTAGCAGGTCGTTCTCGGCGTTAAGGGCGCGAGCGAGAAGCGCGCGGCCTCACGGCAAACCCTTGAAGCCTCCGCTGCGACCTGCGGCGGCGGCCTCGGGCAATCCCGCCCCGGATCCACCAGGAATACGCTCATGAACACCTCTGCCGATCGCGCACCACAGCCGATTGAGGCCCGTCAGGTCACTGACGAGGCTCGCATCGAAACCTTACCCCGGCACTCTGGTAGATATATGCTGGCGGTCGAGGACGCCGACTATCGCTTTATGCGCCAGCTCGCCAAGGACTACTCCGGGGGTTACTGGCGCTTCTACGAGCTCTCCAACGGTGGCTTCTACATGGCGCCGGAATGCGAGCCTTTGGTCCTTCAGGTGCAAGGAAACGGCTACGCCGGCCGGATGAGCGCGGAAGCCGCCGGCATTACGGCCTGTCTCTTCGCCTTCAGTCACCTGTCATTCCGGATCCCCGACGAGGTCATCAGCGGCCACTACTACCAGCTCCGCGATTTCGCTCTCGAACACGCCGAGGCGAGTGCCATCCTAGCGGCCATCGACTGATGTGACCGCCAAATCGGTCAGGCCCGGGCGCGCCCATCGCGCTCGGGCTTCTTTCCCTTTGGAGGTCCACGTCAGACGGAACGGGGCCTTGCTGATGGGATAACGAGGACGATGCCGAGTACGACCGCCTATAACTTCGGCGACGTCATCCTCGTACCGTTCCCCTTCACCGATCAGAGCCAGAGCAAGCAGCGACCCGCCGTCGTCGTGAGCAGCCTGCGCTACCATGCCGAGCCCGCTTCATCATACGTAGCCCTCTCGTGCGGCAGCACCCCGATGTACCGTCGCCTCGGGGCGAATTACAGTGCCACGTCTTCTCTCTAATCTTTCTTATTTTCGGCCATTCTAGGGATTGTTCGGGGGCCTGCAAATTACCCCCTTCGCCTCCTACTCTCCTAGAATTTCGTTCAATCCCTCGATCACTTTAGTGACATCGGTCGGCGGTATCCGGGCCAGGCGCTTGCCGATCCGCTTTACTGACAACGTACGAATTTGGCTGATCTTTGCCCACGTCGGTTTCCGAAGCTCTGCCACCTTCAGCTCAAGCGTCAGCGGAAACCCTGCCTTCTGTGCCTGGCTAGTCAACGCAACCGCGATGACGGTGCCGGACCGTGCGTTGAAGATATCGTGGCTAAGGACCAGAACCGGACGGTGACCGGATTGCTCATGGCCGCGAACTGGATTGAGATCCGCCCAGCGGACCTCTCCTCTTAGAATTCTGGCCATACCGCCGCATCCGCGCCCATGCCTTCTTCCGCCAACGACTGCTCAAACTTTGAGTCCAGCTTGGCGCATTCAGCAGCCAGGCGACTGCCCTCAAGCCGCTCAAGCTTCTCGTGGAGCGCCGTCTGAATCGCCCGGCTCCGGTTCTTAAATACTCGCCGCGCTACCAGACTATCTACCTGGCGTAGGGTCTTTTCCTCAAGCGTGATAGCTACCTTTACACTTGCCATGGCTTACACTCAGGTATGATAAATCATCATACCACGGTTCTAAGTGTCGAGTGAAAACCGCCAGAATGGCTGGATACTTGATTTACGCCGCTCAAAATGGGAAAGCGCGTTTGGCTATGTTATCGCCCGCATATCTTCCCTGCTCAGCGGCTTGACCGCCCTGGCCGAAGAAATCACAAAGTGCCCTCTGCAACCCGTGCAGCGCGCAGCGCGGCCGCGAGGCGCGTCTCCACGCCGAGCTTGCGATACACACGAGCCAACGTGTGATTCACCGTACGTGTGGAGATGCTCAAGATGCGTGCGATCTCGGCATCGGTCTTCCCGTACGCAACCCATTTTAGAGTCTCCGTTTCTCGACGTGCCAGACCAAGCGGCGCCAAGTCTTGCATAGACGGGGCCCCGCGTTCTTCCTGCAGCACCATAAGGCGGCGGCCTCGGTGACTGAGCCAATGCGCACGCAAGTACTTGCCACCGCGCAGCGCAACCGGCGGCGTGGTCGCTACATTCGCGGTCGCGTTGATCGGACCGGTACGGTCCAGCACAGCCTGTAATGCACTGGGCAGCGCGGCGCCCTCGGTGTGAGCCGCGTCGAAATACCGTGCCAGCCAACTGCGAGCGCGCCCGGTCAGCGCGCTGATGCGATCGTCCCGTCCGAGCAAAATCGCGCCGAAACCGGCAACGTCCATGCCTTGAAGGAAAAGGCCCAATTCTGCTTCGTACTCGGTGCGCAGTGCCGCCGTGCGGTAGGCGTGCACCAGATGCGGACGCAGTAGAGTCAGGATGGCCCGCTCGCGTTCACTGAATTCGGCACCGGCGCGCAGCGGCGAGATGCCGACAAACCCCGGTTGCGTCGGAATGTA
>JBEKRP010000044.1:0-23310 GCA_049518595.1 Steroidobacteraceae bacterium | reverse complement strand
CGTTGCGGTCGCCGTCCGAACGAGTGTCAGGCAAGATGCCGCAGCCGTCTGGCATATCGTGTGTGCTCGTGGTGTGTTCGCGCCGAAATCCTCGTGCCGATCTTCGGCGGCGCCATCCACGCTGTCAACCTGCGAACAGGCCATGGGTTGACGTTTGCGCAGTTTCTGACCCGTCGATGAACCAGGCTCAAGGAGCCGTGCTGTGGTACCACGGCGGTCTCGACCGCTCGGCGCTCAACGGTTGACCGCCCCAGTTCCCGACCTTCGACCAGAAAGCCGGGCCAGCCACGGCGAACTGCGGCCACCGCGAGGCCGTTCCCGTCTCCAGGCCGCTGATGTTGGCGCCGATGATCTGCACCGTGCTGCCGTCGGCGGTGCCGACGAACCCGTTGCCGCGGACGCTGACGCCAAAGCTGCCGTTCACCCCAGAGGCGCTGCCATCCGCGCTTGAGCGGGCGGACGTGATGGTCGAACGCTGCTGATCGGCGTTTCTGCTGTCGGTCTGCGCCTGACAGGCCAGCTGACAGCCCAGCAGCATCAACGCACTGAATAGAGCGAGTTTATTCATACGAAAGCGGCATCGAGCGCGCTCAGCGCGAGGTGTATTCGAGCAGGATACCGGCGAACACCGCGAAGCCGAAATAATTGTTGTTCTGAAAGGCCTTAAAGCAGGCCTCAGGGTCGCGACCGCGAATCAACCATTGCTGCCAGAGAAAACAGCAGGCGCCGGCGATCAGGCCGGCGTTGTAGCCGTCGCCGAACTTCAGGCTACGGCCGATCAGCAGCAGCGCGAACAGCATCATGAGCTGCATCATCGCGATCATCAATCGATCCAGGTCAGCGAACAGGATCGCGCTCGACCGCACGCCGATGCGCAGGTCATCGTCGCGATCGACCATCGCGTACATCGTGTCGTAGACGCCGGCCCACAGGATCGCGGCCACCAGCATCAGCCAGCCGATGCGCGGCACAAATCCCAGCGTCGCGGCGAACGCCATCGGCACCGCCCAGCCGAAGCACACGCCCAGATATAGCTGCGGCAGCGGGAAGAAGCGCTTGAACAGCGGATAGGTGATCGTCAACGCGGCGCCTACCAACGCGAGCCACACGGTGAGCGCATTGAGTTGCAGCACCAGCAGCAGCGCCGCGACGACCAGCACGCCGAACACCGTCAGGGCCTCCGGCGGCGAGATCGCGCGCGACGCCAGCGGCCGCGATCGTGTGCGCTTGACGTGCGGATCGATATTCCGATCCGCCAGATCGTTGATGATGCAGCCGGCGCTACGCATCAGCACCGCACCGGCGACGAAAATGGCGAGCAGCCGCCGTTGCGGATGACCGTCGGCAGCGATCCATAGTGCCCACAATGTCGGCCACAGCAGCAGCCATGTGCCGATGGGCCGATCCAGACGCAACAGCTGCGCGAGGTCGCGCAGCCGCCGCATCCGCCAAGTCAGCCGCACAGTTTCGATGGCGGGGGTGAGCGACGGCACCGGGATCAGGACTTCTGTGGCTGGCGGCGAGGCCAACTCGGCCGCAGGCGCCGGCGCCGCCGCCGCTGTTGCCGCTGCTGCGGCTATTGCCGCTGTTGGGGCTATTGCCGCTGTTGGGGCTATTGCCGCTGTTGTCGGTGCTTTCGGTACCGAAGGTGTCAACGGGGCAGTAGCTGCCGACGATGCCGAAGGTGCTGCAAATGGCGCGGTTGGTGCAGGGGGTGCAGGCACCGGCGGTTGCGCGGCACTTGCTCGCGCCCGCATCGCATCTGCCTCGGCTCGCGCCGCGGTTCGCGGTGGCGGCACCGCGCTTGGTGCCGGACGTGAAGCGGTGCGCGGTGGAGGGATGGCAAATCGCGCTGGAGATGCTGCAGCCGGTGCCGGAGGCACTGGGGCAGGCGCTGGCGCTGCGGTGGTTCGCGCAGGCGGGCGATCAGTTGGCGTTGAAGTCGCCCCCGCTCGCGCTGGCTTTGCCGCAGCGGGCGCCGCAGGCGTTTCCGGGGATGGCACCGCGGGTGCTGCGGGTAACGCGGGCGCTGCGGGTGACGCGGGCGCTGCGGATGACGCGGGCGCTACGGGTGATGCGGGCGCTACGGGTGACGCGGGCGCTACAGCTGATGCCGGCGACGCGACTGGCGTCGGCACGAGCGCCAGCTCGATCTGCCTATCACCCGACACGGCCATACTGCTCCCGTTCGCCGATCCAGCGTGTTCTCAAGGCTGCGACTCGTTCAGGCATGGCCTCCAGCATCTGGGCCGCCGTGGCTCGCACCTCGTCGAGCAGATCGGCATCGCGCGCCAGATCGGCCACGCGCAACTGTGCGAGACCGGTCTGTCGCCGTCCCAGCAGCTCGCCGGGTCCGCGCAGCTCGAGGTCGCGGCGCGCGATGCGAAAGCCGTCGTTGGTCTCGCGAATCGCCGCCAGGCGCGCGCGCGCCATCTCCGACAACGGCGGGCGATACAGCAGCACGCAACTGCTCTCGCGCCGGCCGCGGCCAACGCGGCCGCGCAGCTGGTGTAGCTGCGCCAGCCCCATGCGTTCGGCATTCTCGATCACCATCAGGCTCGCATTCGGCACATCGACGCCGACCTCGATGACCGTGGTCGCCACCAGCAGCTGCACTTCGCCGCCGGCGAATCGCTGCATGATGTGGTCCTTCTGCTTCGAGGGCATGCGCCCATGCAGCAGCTCGACGCGATGCGTCGGCAACGCCTCGGCCAATGCGGCCGCGGTCTCCTCGGCGGCGCTGGCGGCGAGCTCCTCCGATTCCTCGATCAGGGGACAGACCCAATAGGCCTGGCGACCGGCGCGGCAAGCCTCATCGATGCGCGCGACGATCGCGGCGCGCTTTTCTTCCGGTACCACTACCGTGCGCACCGGCGTGCGTCCCGGCGGCAACTCATCGACGATCGATACATCGAGATCCGCATAGAGCGTCATGGCCAGCGTTCGCGGTATCGGTGTCGCGCTCATGATGAGCTGATGCGGCGTACGCTCGCCGGGGCTCGGAGTAGCGTTGCCCTTGGCGGCGAGTTGCAGTCGCTGCTGCACGCCGAAGCGATGCTGCTCATCGATGATCGCGAGCCCGAGGTTGTTGAAACGCACTTCTTCCTGGAATAGCGCATGCGTGCCGACACACAACTGCGCACTGCCGCTGGCGGCGGCCTGCAGCGCCGCACGGCGGGTGCGCGCGCGCTGTGAGCCGGTGAGCAGGCTCACCGTCACGCCCAGAGGATCGAACCACGCCATCAGTGAACGGGCGTGCTGTTCGGCCAGCAGTTCGGTCGGCGCCATGAACGCGACCTGCGCGCCGCTGCCGATCGCACGCGCGGCCGCTGCTGCCGCGATGACGGTCTTGCCGCAGCCGACGTCGCCCTGGACCAGCCGCGCCATTGGCGTGGTGGCGCCGAGATCGCGCTCGACCTCTTCGAGCACGCGCCGCTGCGCGCCGGTCAGACTGAAAGGCAGCGCGGCCAGCAGCCGTGCCTCGAGCCCCGCCGTGTCCGTGAGCGCCGCGGCACGGTCGCGCCGCAAGCGCCTGCGCAGCTCCAGCAGTGAGAGCTGATGGGCCAGCAATTCCTCGAACGCCAGGCGGCGCTGCGCCGGGTGGCGTCCGGCGGCCAGTTCAGCCAGCTGGGTTCCGACCGGCGGGCGATGCACGAACTCCAGCGCCGCGCACAGCGTCGGCAGCCCGGCTCGCCTGAGCAGACTTTCAGGCAGCAGCTCAGCGACCCCGCTCGTTCCGAGTGTACGTAGCGCGCGATCCACCAGGGCGCGCAGGCGACCCTGCGTCAGGCCTTCGGTCGCCGGATAGATCGGCGTCATGGTCTGCGACAGCGGTTCGCCCAGGCCGACGATGCGGCGGTACTCCGGATGCACGATCTCGAGGCCGAGCGGACCGCGTCGCACCTCGCCATGGCAACGCAGCCGCGTGCCGCGCGCCAGACCTTCGCGCTGGGCATTGGAAAAATAAAAAAATCGCAGGGTGAGCGACCCCGAGCCATCGGCCAGCCGCACCAGCAGCGTACGGCGGCGGCGGAACACGATCTCGGCCAGCAACACTTCACCTTCCACGACGGCATGCATGCCCGGCTGCAGCGAGCCGATCGGTACAACGCGGGTGCGGTCCTCGTAGCGCAGCGGCAGCACGAACAGGATGTCGTCCGGATGCTCGACGCCGAGGCGCGCCAGCTTCGGAGCCAGCGCGCCGGTCACCGCTTCAGGCTGCGGTGCCGCGCGTTTCAAGCGAGGCTGAGTATGCACTCCACTTCAACCCGCGCACCGCGCGGCAGCGCCGCGACGCCGATCGCAGCGCGCGCCGGATAGGGCTCGCTGAAATAGGTCGCCATGACCTCGTTGACCTTCGGAAAATGGGCCAGATCGGTCAGAAACACGCTCAGCTTCACCGCGCTCGCGAGCGAGCCCCCGGCGGCCTGCGCGATGGCTGCCATGTTGTCGAACACCCGGCGAATTTCGGCTTCGATGTCGCCAGTGACGAGCTGACCGCTGGCCGGATCGAGCGGGATCTGCCCCGACATGTAGACCGTATCGCCCACGCGGACCGCCTGTGAGTAAGTGCCGATCGCCTTGGGCGCCGCCGGGGTGTGGATGATCTGTCGCTGCATGGTGTTAGTAAGGCTCTATTGAAGGGTGACGCTTCTTTCCGCGGCGATCGCGGCCGCGGTCAATTATCTTCATATTTGCCGTCGTCGGCCTGTTCGCGCCCATGCACATGAGTTGAGATCGTACGCACGGTGCGCAGCACATCGGGCATGCGCCGTACCACCCGCATGACGCGCGCCAGATGCTTGCGGTCGGCCACTTCCAGCACGAACACCAGCACCGAGGTCTCGGCGTCCCGCTGCTCGATGGTGACATGGATGACATTGGTCTGCGTGCCGGCGATCGCGGCGGAGACGGCTGCCAGTACCCCCATGCGGTTCACCGTCTCGATGCGGATCTCCGACAGGAACAGTCGTCCGGGTTTGTTCTGCCAGCTCACCGGCAGCCATTTTTCCAGATGCTTGCGGTAATCCTCGACATTGGAGCAGATTTCGCGATGGATCACGATGCCGCGTCCGGTGCTCATGAATGCCAGTATCGGATCGTTCGGCAGCGGATAGCAGCAATGCGCATAGCTGACGAGCAGACCCTCGGTACCCGCGACCGCGAGCGGCGTCGGCGCGCCGGCCACGCCCGGCGCGCCATCGGCGAGGTCTGCCCGCTCGCCAGGCAGCAGCCGGCGCGCCACCAGCGGCGCGAGGCGCTCGCCGAGCCCGATTCTTTCGAATAGCTCCTCCGTGTCCTTGAGCGCGAACTCGTTCAGCGCGGAGCGCAGCGCCGCAGGATCGATGGCGTCGAGCTTGAGCTCGAACTCCGCCAGCGCCTGGACCAGCAGGCGCCGGCCGAGCTCGACCGCCTCGCCACGGCGCAATGACTTGAGATAGTGCCGGATCTCCGAGCGCGCCTTGGCGGTCACTACGAAATTGACCCATGACGGGTTGGGCGTGGCGCCCTTGGCGGTGATGATCTGTACCGTCTGGCCGTTGCGCAGCACGGTGCGCAGCGGCGTGAGCCGGCGATCGATCTTGGCGGCGACGCAGCGATTGCCGATGTCCGTGTGTACCGCGTAGGCGAAATCCACCACGGTGGCGCCGCGCGGCAGCCGCAGTATTTCCCCGCGCGGCGTGAACACATAGACCTTGTCCGGAAACAGGTCGACCTTGACGCTCTCGATGAATTCCTCGGAGTTGCCGCCTTCCTCCATCTCGACCAGGTTCGACAGCCATTTGCGGGCGCGCTCCTGCTGCGCCGAGCCTTCGAGCTCGCCTTTCTTGTACTTCCAGTGCGCGGCGATACCGGACTCGGCCACTCGGTCCATGTCCTCGGTGCGGATCTGCACCTCGATCGGCACGCCGTTGGGGCCGAACAGAGTGGTGTGTAACGACTGGTAGCCATTGATGCGCGGAATGGCGATGTAGTCCTTGAAGCGTCCGGGCATCGGTTTGTAGACGCTGTGCACGATGCCGAGCGCGCGATAGCAGGTGTCGACCGCGTCGATGGTGATGCGCAGTCCATAGACGTCGACGATCTCGGACAGCATCGCCCGCTTGCGCAGCATCTTGCGGTAGATGCTGAACAGATGTTTTTCGCGCGATTCGACCCTTCCTACAATCGCCGCCTTCTTCAGTGCCGCCTCCAGTTGCGCCCGGATCTTGTTGAGGAATTCCTTCTGATTGCCGCGGGCGCGCTTGAGCGCCCGCTCGATCACGCGGTAGCGGTGCGGGTAGAGGGTGCGAAAGCCCAGATCCTCGAGCTCGAGCTTCATCGCATACAGGCCGAGCCGCTCGGCCACCGGCGCGTAGATATCGAGCGTCTCGCGGGCGATGGAGCGGCGCTTGGCCGGCGCCAGCGCGTCGATGGTACGTAGGTTGTGCATGCGATCGGCGAGCTTGACCAGGATCACGCGCAGGTCGCGCACCATTGCCAGCAGCATCTTGCGGAAGTTCTCCGCCTGCGCTTCCTCGCGATTCTTGAAGTGGATCTGATCGAGCTTGGTCACGCCATCGACGATCTCGGCGACGTCGTGACCGAAGCGCGCGGCGATGTCGGCCTTGGCGATCGGGGTGTCTTCGATGACGTCGTGCAGAATCGCCCCGACGATGGTGTCGGCATCGAGGTGCAGGTCGGCAAGGATCTCGGCCGCGGCGACCGGATGCGTGATATAGGGTTCGCCCGAGACGCGCTTCTGGCCCTGATGCGCGGCGGCGCCGAACTCAGCGGCTGCGCGGATGCGCTCGACCTGCTCGTGCGGCAGATAGGTCGCAACCTTGCTCAGCAGTTCCTTGACACCCGGAGTGCCGCGTTTCGCGCCGGGCAATAACCCCAAGAGCGAAGACGCATAATCCACAGCCGCCTCGGGTGCAAGCCCTCAGATCTCTAGAGCTCGCGATCGACCAGCCCGAATTGCGGTGCGCGGAAGCTCGCTTCGTTGTCGGCGTTGGGAACGATCGATTCCTGCCGCGGTTCCGGCTCACGTAGCATCTCGGGCGTGATGTTGCCCGCCGCGATTTCTCTGAGCGCGACTACCGTGACCTTGTCGTTCTCAATCGGCACGGTCGGCTCGGCACCATTGGCAAGGCGCCGCGCGCGCTGACTGGCGAGCAGCACCAGCTGAAACAGGTTATCGACATTCTGCAGACAGTCTTCGACGGTTACACGAGCCATGGCTTTAAGATTTCCTGAAAATACCGGGAGTTGCCGTCACAGTGTACTGCATCGGCGCTCGCTGGCGCCAGCCGCCATGGGCCGCCACGGGAGCCTGCAGGGCGGGCGTTCTGGCATTTACTCAGGGTGTAGAACCGTTTGCCGCATTTTTTATAATGAAAATGCGCCAAATGCTTCTACCCCCTGAGCGAAGCATGCCCGATCGCTCGCAGTCCGGGGGTTCGTGGCGGGCGGGCTAGCGCACCAGGGTCGCTATCAGCGGCTTGAGCTCGGGCCGCTTGGAACGCAGCGCTCCGCCGCCACCGTCGAGTATGGTGCCCAGGTCCATGGCGGCCTTTTGGAACTGATCGTTGACCACCACGTAGTCGAATTCGTTGTAGTGCGACATGTCAGCCGAGGCGTCGGCGAGTCGTCGCACGATGGTCTCGGCACTGTCGGTGCGGCGCTCGCGCAGGCGCTGCTCGAGCGCGCCGCGCGTGGGCGGCAGAATGAAGATGCTGGTGCTGTCGGGCATGGCGCGGCGCACCTGACGGGCCCCCTGCCAGTCGATCTCCAGCAGTATGTCCTTGCCGGCCGCGAGCTTTTCGCGCACTTGCGCCGCGCCAGTGCCGTAGAAGTTATCGAACACCTGCGCGTGCTCGAGGAATGCGTGCTGCCTGATCAATTCGTGGAATTGGGCCGCCGTCACGAAAAAGTAGTCACGGCCCTCGACCTCGTTGACGCGCGGCTTGCGCGTCGTGTGCGACACCGACACCATCAGGTTCGGCCGCGCGGCGAGCAGGCTGCCCACCAGGCTGGTCTTGCCCGCCCCCGACGGCGCGGAAATGACAAATAACCTACCCATGCCCGCTCTGACCGCTCACGATGTCCTCTACCCCTCGGGCGTAACAGCGCTACGTATTTGATATGTATGGATTTTCATTCGGCATATTAGTCGGCAGCGCGCGCCCACCGATGCCCGTGACCTTCGACACGCGCGAAGCCCCGGCGGGAAATAATGCCACGTGTCCGCAGGCGTCTGCCGACTTCCCGCGGCAGGTTGCTGTCTCACCCAGTAGGCGGCTTGCTCTGGAGCGGTGGTTCTGGCTCGAGAATTCGATGGCGGTAAGATCCCACCTGATAATTTTTCACCGCCGCGCTTGCAGCGAAAATCCCGCGAGACCTGGTCCGTGTTTTGGCGCCCCATTGGAGCCTCCGGGGGCGATGGCTACGAAAAGTAGAAGAGGCTGAACAAATATGCGGATTGTCGCGATGACGAGAGCACTTAACGAGGCCGATATCATCGAGTGCTTCGTTCGGCATACCTCTGCGTTCGTCGCTCATCATGTCATTATGGATGACGGCAGCTCGGACGGCACGATCGATATTCTGACCGCTTTGAAACGCGAGGGGATGCCTCTCAGCGTCCATCAGAGTAAATCGATCTCATAGAATGAGTCCGATACTCTAACGCTGCTCTATCAGGAAGCGTGCAGGACGCATGCGCCCGACTGGGTCCTGTGTGTAGATGCCGATGAGTTCATCGATGATCGCAAGCTCGCCGGCGGATTGCATCAATAGCTGCAGCAGCTGCTGGACTCAAATCAGGCTGCCGACTATTTGAGCATTCCAATGGTGAACTACGCTGCGACCTCGCAGGACAATGCCGATGAAACGATCGTGCCGGTTCGCATGCGCAAGCGGCTGCAGCCTTCGGACGTACCCAAGATTGTCATCCGCGGCAACCTCATCGACCAAGACATTCGCATCGCCCATGGCTCGCATTGGGCCAGTCTTAAGCACCGACCGGCAACCCAATTGCCAGAGCCGCGGCTATGGCTCGCTCATTACTCGGAGCGTTCCCCTTATCAATATATCGTCAAGTTTGTGCGTGGCTGGAGCAAAGTGCTTGCCACCGGGCAAGCTGAAGTCGATCGGCGCACCGCTTATCACTATCAAGCGCCGTACGAAATTTTGCGCGATAGGCCGAAGGATCTGTTGCGCAGCGCGCATTTCATGGGTTTCAAGAACGAAAGCGCGGAGTTAATCGACGACCCGATCGATTATCGGGGTGGACCGCTGAAATATACGCCGCAAACCGACGAGACCATGCGTTCCGTGCAGTGCCTGATGGGGTTCTTAGACGGCATGTCACTCCGGCATGGCAGACTTCTGGACCATTTTCCCGAGGTTCGAAAAACGGTTCGCGAATGGGAGATGGTATCCAATAAAATCTTGTGATCGCCAGAGTCCTTGCGGTCAACAGCGCCAACGCAAGGCGCACCAGCGCCGGTCAATTCGAACACCGGGAAACGCGGGTCGTAAGCGGCTGAATCGTCGTCAGCGGCTCAATCAAGGTCGACGCGCCACTGATCGAAATCGCCCCAATCGCCGCATCAATCACCCACGGCAGGCAGCGCCGGAGATCACTCGATATTCTGTACCTGCTCGCGCATCTGCTCGATGAGGACTTTCATTTCGACCGCCGTGCGCGTCGTCTCGAGATCCTGCGACTTCGACGATAGTGTGTTGGCCTCGCGATTGAACTCCTGCATAAGAAAATCGAGCCTCCGTCCCGCGGGTTCGTCGCCCGCCAGCGTGCGTGCGGTCTCCACCAGGTGCCCGTCCAGACGATCCAGCTCCTCGGCGACGTCGAAGCGCTGCAGCATCAGCAGAATCTCCTGCTCGACGCGGTCCTGATCGACCTGGGCACCAAGCTCCCGCAGGCGCTCCTCGAAGCGCTGGCGGATGCGGGCCCGCACCTCCGGCAATCGCGTGCGCACCGCGCCGACCATGCCCGCGAGCGCGGCGCAGCGTTGGCTGATCAGGGTCTTGAGCCGCTCGCCTTCGCGGGCCCGTGAGCGTGCGAGTTCGCCCAGTGTCTCGCCGAACAGCGAGCGCACCGTTTGCATCAGGATCTCGGTATCGGCGCTGTCCTCGCGCAAAATGCCCGGAAAACGCAGCAGTTCGATCAGATCGACCTGCGAGCGCCCCGGAATCACCGCCGACAGTTCATTGACCCGCGCCAGCAGGCGCTCAAGCGCTTCCTGATCGATCTCCAGCCGGGCGGTGCCGGCCGGCAAGGAGCGCTGCTGCAGCGTGCAGTCGACCTTGCCGCGCCGCAATTCACGGGCCAGCGCCTGGCGCAGCTCCGGCTCAAGGGCGCGACAGCTATCGGGCAGGCGCAGCGTCGCATCCAGGAAGCGGTGATTAACGCTGCGGATTTCGCAGACGAGTGTGCCAAAGGGGCCGGCAAACTCGCGCCGCGCAAAACCCGTCATGCTTGCGATCATGGGGAGATAGTGGTGTATAAAGCGCGGCGAAGTTTAGCGTAAAGTGCCGGAGATCGCTTGCGGGTCGAATATGCAGAACTCAGCCTTCAGGGCGGACGCGATTCCAATCAGGACCGCATCAGCGTAGCCGTGGCCGAAGAGGCCGCGCTGCTGATCGCGTGCGATGGCATGGGTGGTCACGCCGATGGCGAGCGGGCCGCCGAGGTCGCGCAGCAGACGGTGGTCGAGCGCTTCTGGCAGACGGCGCAGCCGCTGCTCGATCCGCTCGGATTTCTGCATCTGGCGCTGGGCGCAGCGCATGCCAACGTGGTCGACCTGGCGCCGCGCCTGCCGATCGAGATGCGGCCGCGCGCCACCTGTGCCGTCTGCATCGTGCAGCAGACTTCGGCCTATTGGGCACATGTTGGCGACAGCCGCGTGTACCATCTGCGCGCCGGCCGGGTGCGCGAGCGTACGCGCGATCACAGCCATGTCGAACTGCTGGTGCGCGAGGGCGTCATCAGCGCCGGTCAGATGCAGAATCACCCGATGCGCAATTTCGTCGAGTCATGCCTCGGCGGCGAAGCGATACTGCCGGAGATGGCGCTCAACCCGCGCCGCTCGCTGTTGCCGGGGGATTTGTTGCTGGTGTGTACGGATGGCTTCTGGGCCAATCTGGACGAAACAGCGATCGGCAGCGCCTTCTCGACACTCGGGCTATCGCTGGGCGATACGCTATCGGCGCTGTCGGCCCAGGCGGTGCTCAATGCCGGCGGCAGCAGCGACAACACTTCCGTAGCGGCACTGCGTTTCCTCGAATAGCGTTTCCTCGAATAGGAGAGTTTCCTGAATATGCCTTCGCGCCGAGACGGCCGCGGTGCCGACGCTCTTCGGCCGGTGCGCTTCACGCGCCGTTTTACACGCCACGCCGAGGGTTCGGTGCTGGTGGAGTTCGGCGACACGCGCGTGCTGTGTACCGCCAGCGTCGATGAGGGCGTGCCGCCGTTCCTGCGCGGCAAGGGCCAGGGTTGGGTGACCGCCGAATACGGCATGCTGCCGCGTGCGACGCACACGCGCAGTCCGCGCGAAGCCGCGCGCGGCAGGCAGTCGGGCCGCACGCAGGAAATACAGCGCCTGATCGGCCGCTCACTGCGCGCGGCGGTCGACCTCGCGGGGCTCGGCGAGCGCACGGTCACGATCGATTGTGATGTGCTGCAGGCCGATGGCGGCACGCGCACGGCCTCGATTACCGGTGCCTACCTGGCGATGGCCGACGCCTGCGATTGCCTGCGCTCGCGCGGGCTGCTGTCCGACAGTCCGCTGCACGGGCAGGTCGCCGCGGTGTCGGTTGGCATCGTGCGCGGTGTGCCGATGCTGGACCTTGATTACGGTGAGGATTCCGAGGCCGAGACCGATATGAATGTGGTGATGAACAATGGCGGCGCTTTCATCGAGGTCCAGGGCACGGCCGAAGGGCATGCCTTTCGTCGCCATGAACTCGATGCTCTGCTCAATCTGGCCGCGAGCGGCATCGGTGAGCTGTGTTCCTTGCAGGCCCAGGCGCTGGAGTCCTGAGGTCGGCAGCGGTCGGGCTAGCACGAGCCTCCCCACCGATGCGGCCAGTGCCAATGCACGGAAGACCGGGCCCTTGAAACTGCTACTGGCCAGTGCCAATGCGGGCAAACAACGCGAGTTCGGCGCGCTGCTGGCGCCGCTGGGGCTGGAGCTGGTGCTGCAGTCCGCCCTCGGCATCGACAGTGTCGCCGAGACCGGCGCGACTCTTGAGGCCAACGCGCTGCTGAAAGCGCGGCACGCGGCTAGCCGCAGTGGCATGCCGGCGCTCGCCGATGACTCCGGGCTCGAGGTGGACGCGCTCGATGGCCGGCCCGGTGTCTGGTCGGCCCGCTACGCTGGCGTGGCGGCCACCGATGATGACAATAATGCGCGGTTACTGTCTGAGCTCGCGGGCGTGCCCCCCGAACGTCGTGGCGCGCGCTATCGTTGCGTACTGGTCCTGGCGCGCCATGCCGGGGATGCCGCGCCGCTGATCGCAAGCGGCATCTGGGAAGGCCGGATCGCGACTCGCCGGGCGGGCAACGGTGGGTTTGGCTATGACCCGCTGTTCATACCCGAGGGCCATGATGTGAGCGTAGCCGAGCTGCCGGCGGCGCAGAAGAACGCCTTAAGCCACCGCGGCAAGGCGCTGGCGGCGCTGGTCGCGCAGCTCGAGTGTACGGCCCCGTAAGGCTATCTCGAGGAGTCCGTGCACAAGGAGGCCATGCCGTTGCCGCCGCTGTCGTTGCCGCCGATCCCGTTGCCGCCGCTGTCGCTGTACGTGCATTTCCCTTGGTGCGTGCGCAAGTGCCCGTACTGCGATTTCAACTCGCACACGCTGCATGGCGCGCTGCCCGAGGCGAATTACGTCGAGGCACTGCTGCGCGATCTTGCGATGCAGGCGCACGCTGCTCAGGGCCGCGAGCTGCAGAGCATCTTCCTGGGCGGCGGCACTCCCAGTCTGTTCTCGCCATCAGCCCTGGCCAGGCTGCTCGACGGCGTGCGCGAGCTGCTCGAGCTCGCCGCCGACGTCGAGGTGACGCTTGAGGCTAACCCCGGCACGATCGAGCGCGGGCGCTTCGCTGACTATCGCGCCGGCGGTATCACCCGTGTGTCGCTGGGCGCACAGAGCTTCGATCCCGAGCAGCTGGAGCGCCTGGGGCGCATCCACACTGCTGCCGATACGCAGCGCGCCGTCGACGAGCTGCATGCGGCGAGCTTGACGAATTTCAACCTCGATCTGATGTACGGCTTGCCGCAGCAGACGGTGGCGCAGGCGCTGGCCAATATCGAGCGCGCACTCGCGCTGCAACCGGCCCATATATCGCACTACCAGCTCACGCTCGAGCCGGGAACGCGATTCGCGGGCCGGCCGCCGCCGGGCATGCCCGACACCGACCGCTGCGCGGACATGCAGCTCGCCTGTCAACAACGGCTCGCCGAGGCGCAGTACACGCAGTACGAGGTCTCGGCCTATGCCCGAGCCGGCGCGCGTTGCCGCCATAATCTCAATTACTGGCATTTCGGCGATTACCTCGGCATCGGGGCTGGCGCCCATGGCAAATGCAGCCTGGTCGAGCACGGCGAGCTGGCGATCGAACGCAGCGTGCGGCCACGCGAGCCCCGACGCTATCTGGCGAGCCTCGAGGAAAGCGGCGCGCGCGCGACGGCGCCCATCGCCGGCACGGCGATCGCGGGTCTCGAGCGCCGCGCCGTGCCGGCTGCCGAGCTGCCGTTCGAGTACCTGCTGAATGGTTTACGGCTGAACGAAGGCTTCGAGGAACGCGAGTTCGAGCTGCGCACCGGTCTCGCGTTCGCAGTCGTCAGTGCCGAGCTCGGGCGGGCGCAGCAGCGCGGACTCATGGAGCGCAGCGGAACGCGTTGGCGCGCGAGCGCGCAGGGCTTCAATTTTCTCAATGATTTGCTGGCGGATTTTCTGCCCTCGGGTGCGGCTGGCGCTTGCCTGTAGCGCGGCCGCTTTATGCACAGCGGTCCGGAGTCGCGTACACAAATTAGCTGATTACGTCTTATTTTATTCATATAGCGCGATGATAGATCGATAACCTATTGATTTTATAGATTGAAACATATTGGTCATTTTTTGTTCAAGTTAATAATTTCGCATTCTTAGCGCTTCTGTAATGCTCGCGCGCAGCGCTTACCCACAGAGTTATCCACAGAAACTGTGGATAATCACTCTGCCGCCGACCCAGCAGAATCGCGCTACGCTGAGCGGCCCGGGCAGCTCTTGTGGAGCTGCCATGGCAGGGCTAGACTGCGCGGCCTTTTTTCATGCCGGCCCCGTTAAGCGGCCAGCGCGCCCTCAAGACCACGCGGGAAGTGAATCTCATGAAAGCCTCGATTCATCCTGAATACCAAGAAATCACGGTTACCTGCAGCTGCGGTAACAGCTTCAAGACGCGCTCGACCGTGGGGCACGACCTGAGCCTCGACGTCTGCTCGAACTGTCATCCGTTCTATACCGGCAAGCAGAAGATGGTGGACACGGCGGGCCGCGTGGACAAGTTTCGCAAGAAATACGCCGGTATCGCCGGAACCCACTGAAGTCAGCCTGGGCGGCTCAAGCATACGACTCGGGGCTGCTGCTGAGCTGCGCGTTATCCGTGCCGGCGAGCCGCCGCCGCGGCCGCTGCTGCAGGCGTGGCGGAGCGCTGCCGGCGCCTTGATTCCGCGCGCCGACCATGTAACGCTGCGAGGCTGACCGCCGCGTTCTGCGGCGGTTCAGATTTAAGGACCGCGCGGATGCACAGCAAGAATTTCGAGCTCAAGAATCCGGAGTCGGGCTTGACCACTTCCCTCCCGGTACGCAGCGGAAGCATGGGCCCCGACGTTCTCGATATCTCCAACCTCAATCGCGACCACGGCGTTTTCAGCTACGATCCAGCCTTCGCGGTGACCGCCTCCTGCGACAGCAAGATCACCTATATCGATGGCGATGCCGGCATTCTGCTGTATCGCGGCTATCCGGTGGAGCAGCTCGCCGAGAAGAGCACGTTCATGGAGGTCGCTTATCTGCTGATGTATGGCGATCTGCCGAGCGTGAAGCAGCTGCACGAATTCTCAGACACCATCGGCCGCCACACGATGATCAACGAATCGCTGCTGCGATTCTTCAACGGCTTTTATAACAACGCCCATCCGATGGCGATGGTGTCGGCCGTAGTGGCCTCGATGTCCGCGTTCTATCACGACTCGACGGACATCCATAATCCGCGCCATCGCGAGATTTTCTCGCATCGCATCGTGGCCAAGCTGCCGACCATCGCGGCCGCGGCCCACAAGCACTCGGTTGGTCAGCCCTTCATCTATCCGCGCAACGATCTCGACTACTGCTCGAATCTGCTGAGCATGTTCTTTGCCGTGCCGTGCGAGAGCTACGCGGTCGATCCGATCGCCACCAGGGCACTCGATCTGCTGTTTATCCTGCATGCCGATCACGAGCAGAATGCCAGCACGTCGACCGTGCGCCTCGCGGGCAGCACCGGTGCCAACCCCTACGCCGCGATCTCGGCTGGCGTCGCGGCGCTGTGGGGTCCGGCGCACGGGGGCGCCAACGAGGCGGTATTGGCGATGCTCGAGCAGATCGGCCGTGTCGAAAACATCCCGAAGTACCTCGGCATGGTCAAGGACAAGTCCAGCCATTTCCGGCTGATGGGTTTCGGCCACCGCATCTACAAGAACCTCGATCCGCGCGCCAAGATTATCCGCGAAATGTGCCACCAGGTGCTCGCCAAGCTCGGCCGTACGGATACTCCGCTGTTCGAGCTGGCGCTGCGGCTGGAGGACATCGCACTCAAGGATGAGTATTTTGTTTCGCGCAAGCTGTATCCGAACGTCGATTTTTATTCCGGCATCATCTACAGCGCGCTCGGAATTCCGCGCGCGATGTACACGGTGATGTTCGCGATTGCGCGCACGGTCGGCTGGGTGGCGCACTGGCTCGAGATGATCAGCGATCCGAACATGCGCATCAGCCGCCCGCGGCAGCTCTACACCGGCGCGGTGCGCCGCGATTACGTGCCGGCGGCGCAGCGCAAAGCCCTGCTCGAAGCCTAGTCTCGAAGCCCAGGCAGCCGGCGAGAGCAAACTCAACGCCTAGAGGTATCGAGCCCTATAGAGCAATTTTGTTATCAAAATTGCTCTATAGGGCTCGATAGCTCTGTGTGCTGCGGCTCCTTTCGCTGGCTATTCTTCGAGCAGGGTCCTGAGCTCGGCGGCGTCGGCGCGCCGCATCGGCTTGCCATCGACCGGGCTTACGGGCGCCTGGCGGATGCCATCGAGTGGGAACACTGTGGCCTCGACGCGGCGGTCGTGAACCGCAAAACGTAGACCCGGATAAGCCTTGATGCGCTCGGCATCCAGACGCACACGCCGCTCGGTGACCTCGTGCGCGATGCCGCGATCCATCAGCTGCAGGGCGACGCTTTCCGGTCGATCGGCAAACAGATGCAACTGAATGTCGGCGTAGGCGGTGGCGGTGCCGGTCAGCACCGGCCCGACCAAACGCGGCTCGAACTGCAACAGCCCGTGCATGGCATGCAGGGCGGCGCGCCGTTGCTCCTGCAGGCTCTGCTCATGGCGGCCGGCGTCGAACAGTCGCTGATACTCGGCCAGCGCCTCTTCGATTTCGGTGTTGCGCGGCAGCGCGCTGCTATCGGCGACGCCGAGGCGCTCGGCGGCCTTGCGCTTGGCGGTCAGAAAGTCATGAATGCCATGCTGCGCCATGATGCGCGCCGCCTCCTGCGCGAGCGCGCGGCGCAGATTGCCGTTGCGGGGTGAAGCGCGGCGGTTCATAGGTCGATGTCCTCGGGTCAGTCCGTCGACGCAAGCTGCCGGGTATCAGAACAGCGGCTCACCACTGCCGGGCACATTTTGCGTTCCGGTGCCGGGCAGGGAATTGCCGGTGTTCGCGGCCGGCGGCAAATGGTCTTCCATGAAGGTTTCGTAGATCGCATCAGCATCGTTCGCTCCAGCCAAGGCTCCGGTCTTCGGCGAGATGCGCAAGCTCACCAGTCCCGGTGGCAGCGGTCGCGGCCGATCGGGCTGTCCGCGCAACGCCTCGCGCATGAAATTAACCCAAATCGGCACCGCCGTGCGGCTGCCTTCCTCGCCTTCGCCCAGCGGCCGCTCCAGGTCGAAACCGACCCAGACGGTCGCCACGATATTGCGATTGAAGCCATTGAACCAGGTGTCGCGCGCCTCATTGGTGGTGCCGGTCTTGCCGGAAATGTCCTTGCGATGCAGCGCCAGGCCGGCGCGGATGCCGGTGCCGCGCGTGATGACGTCGGCCATGATGTCGTCCATGATCCAGAAGTTTTGCGGCGAAATCACGCGCTCGGCGACGCGGTTGGGCGCGATCAGGGGCGGCAGCGGATTGGGCGGTGCATGATCGAGATCACCGCCGGCCGCGTCCCCGGCGGCCGCAAAGCCCGAGCCAGCCGCAGCGTCGGCCGCCGTCGAGGTATTCGCAGCAGCGCCCGCGCTGCCAGCGCCCAACGTGGCCGCATCGCAGCTCTCACACACGACCATCGGCTTGCCCTGATACACGACCTGGCCTGAGGCATCCTCGATGCGCTCGATAAAATAGGAGTCCACCCGATAGCCGCCGTTGGCGAACACGGCGTAGGCGGTAGCCATCTGCAGCGGTGTTGCCGGCAGGCTGCCGAGCGCGATGGTCATGTCCTGCGGCATATCCTCGGGGTTGAAGCCAAACTTCGCCGCGTAATCGATCGCCGTTTGGATGCCAAGTCGCCGCACCACGCGGACGGTGACCAGATTGCGCGAATGGACCAGCGCTTCGCGCAGTCGCGTCGGCCCGGAGAAGCTCTTTTCAACGTTTTCCGGCCGCCAGATCTTCTCCTGTCCGCTATCGTCGTACACGATCGGCGCATCCATGACGATGGTTGAGGGCGTGAAGCCATTCTCGAGCGCAGCGGAGTACAGGAACGGCTTGAACCCCGAGCCAGGTTGGCGTCGCGCCTGGGTCACGCGATTGAACTTGTTGTCAAAATAATCGAACCCTCCCACGAGCGCCGCGACCGCACCATCGTTCGGATCCAGCGCCACCAGTGCGCCTTGCGCTTCCGGCAGCTGTGCAAGCGCAGCCTCGCCCCGGCCGTTGGTTACCACGTAGACCACATCGCCGCGTTGCACGACGTCGTCCGCGTGCTTGGGTGCCGCGCCCACGTGGGTATCGGAAATCCGCTTGTGTGCCCAGGACAGGCCGTCCCACTCGATCTGCGCAAATCCCATCGAGCGTATATAGACGCGGGCAGCCAGCGGCGCCACCGATACCACCAGCGCCGGATGCAGGTCGCCGATCTCGGGTATGTCGCTGAGCGCGGCATCCAGCTTCGGGGGCGCGCTGCGTTCATCGAGAGTGAGCTGTTTGAGTGGACCGCGGTAGCCGTGGCGACGGTCGTACTCGATCAGACCGATGCGCACGGCGCGATTCGCCGCCGTCTGCAGCCGGCCGTCGATCGTGGTGTAGATCCTGTAGCCTTGGTTCACCGCGTCGTCGCCGTAGCGGCTCACGATCTCGGCGCGCGCCATCTCGGCGACGTACGGGGCTTCGACGTCGTACTGAATGCCGTGATCGCGCGCCTCGACCGGCTCCTGCGCCGCGCGTTGCGCCGTGCTGGCGTCGATGTAATTGAGCTTCTGCATCTGCGTGAGCACGTAGTGACGCCGTACCTGCGCAGCCTTTGGGTTGGTGATCGGGTTGAAGCGCGAGGGCGCCTGCGGAATGCCCGCGAGAGTCGCCGCCTCGGCGACCGAGAGCTGATCGAGCGGCTTGCCGAAATAGGTCTCCGCGGCCGCGGCCACGCCATACGAGCGTTGGCCGAGGAAGATCACGTTCAGGTAGGTGATGAGTATCTGCTCTTTGCTGAACTCGTGTTCCATGCGGTAGGTGAGAAATATTTCCTGCAGCTTGCGGCGGATGGTCTTGTCGAAGCTCAGGAACATGTTGCGCGCCGCCTGCATGGTGATCGTGCTGGCGCCCTGCGAGAAGTCGCCGGAGGTCAGATCGACTACGGCCGCGCGCAGCACACCGCTGTAATCGAAACCGTGGTGACTGAAGAAGCGCTGGTCTTCGGCGGCGACGAAGGCCTCGCGCACCAGCACCGGCACATCCTCGTAGGCCACCGGAACACGGCGTTTCTCGCCGATCTGCGCTATCAGCTCCCCGCCGCGCGTGAAGATTCGCAGCGGTACCGGCACGCTGCCGCTGCGCATGGCGTCCACCGTCGGCAGCGACGGCGCAAGATAGATATAGCTCGCCAGTAGTGCGTAAGCGCCCAGCGCAGCCAGCCCCAGGCATACGACGACGACCAATCCGACTACGCGAAAAGCGATTATCTTCGGCAAATGAGCCTCTAAGTTCGGCTAACGTCTGCTTTCGTGTCGAATCCCCGCGAACTCATACGCACTCACGCGGGCCAGGAGTTATCGCTACATTGCAGCATAGCAGCGCACTGCAAAAGAGCGCAGCCTGTGGCAATCCTCGCCATTTGGTGAGCGTGGAACTTAGACCTCCGTCACGCCGCACCATTCCACCACCAGTTTAAGGTTAAGGCGTGCACGGCCGTAACAGTGACCCCACTCACGTCGTAATCACGTTCTGGCTGATATATATTTCTGACATAATGAGACTGGGTTGTCCTAAAACGCGCGTAGCCTACTGAAAGGTCTCGAAAAAGTGTTTCTACTATCGCGCAAGCATCGCCAGCTGCTCGGCTTGGACATCACCACTTCGTCGATAAAGCTCATTGAGCTGACGATGGGGGGCGGGCAATACCGGGTCGAGGCGTACGCGGCTGAGCCGACGCCGACCAACGCGATGAATGAAAAGACCTTGGTCGATCCCGAGGCTG
Source organism: Steroidobacteraceae bacterium (assembly GCA_049518595.1). Classification (GTDB taxonomy): domain Bacteria; phylum Pseudomonadota; class Gammaproteobacteria; order Steroidobacterales; family Steroidobacteraceae; genus FEN-1191. The sequence goes on along the minus strand of JBEKRP010000044.1, from coordinate 3,389 downwards.
TGGGCGAGGCGATTCGCCGCGCCGTGAAGCGCTCCGGGGCCAAGAGTCACGAGGTTGCGATCGCGATCAGCGGCGACGCCGCCATTACCAAAGTTATCCAGATGCCGCGCGGCCTGCGCGATTCCGACCTCGAAGCCCAGGTCGAGATGCAGGCCGATCAATACATCCCGTTCCCGATGGACGAGGTCAGCTACGACTACGAGGTGCTGGGTCAGTCGGAGAAGGACAGCGACTCGGTGGATGTGCTGCTGGTGGCTTCCCGCAGCGAGAATGTCGAACAACGCCGCGCCGCCGTAGCCGCGGGCGGGCTGATCGCGCGCATCGTCGACGTCGAAGCGTTCGCGCTCGAGAACGCCTGCCGCCTGATGACGCACCAGATGCCCGATGGCGGCATTGACCACTGTGTCGCGGTCGTGGATTTCGGCGCCAGCAACACCACCTTCAGCGTGCTGCGGAATCTCAAGGTCATTTACACCCGCGATTTCGCCTTCGGCGGCCAGCAGCTGACCGAAGAGATCATGCGTACCTATGGCTTGTCGATGGAGGAGGCGGGCCGCGCCAAGAAAGAGGGCGGTCTGCCGGGGAACTTCCAGGCTGAAGTGCTCGATCCCTTCATCGACGACATGACGCAGCAGGTCAGCCGCTCGCTGCAGTTCTATCTTGCCTCCGGCAGCGGCCGTGAACAGCCGGACAAAATCCTGATCTGCGGCGGCTGCGCCAATATCGCCGGTGTAGCCGACGTGGTGCAGAGCCGCGTCGGCATCAGCGCCGAGCGCGGCGATCCGCTGGGGCAGATGAAACTGTCCGCGCGCGCGCGCGCCCAGGCAGTGCAGCGCGATGCCACCGCCTTGCTCACCGCCTGCGGCCTCGCCTTGCGGAGCTTTGACTAATGCCTCGTATTAATCTGCTTCCGTGGCGCGACCAGCAGCGGCGCGAACGAAAATTGGCATTTTTCGTCGCGCTGGGCGGCGCGGTGGCGCTGGCCGCGATCGCCGCCTTCATCGCCTATCTGCTGCTTGGCTCGATGATCGATGCGCAGGAACACCGCAACGAGCGGCTACGCGCCCAGATCAAGGTGCTGGACAAGCAGATCGAGGAAATCAACGATCTCGAAGCGCAGAAGCAGAAATTCATCTCGCGCATGCAGATCATCGAAAAGTTGCAGAGTTCGCGTCCCGAGGTGGTACACCTGTTCGACGAGCTGGTGAAGGAGATGCCCGACGGCACCTATCTGACGACCGTAAAGCAGACCGGCAACAAGCTCAAGCTCGACGGTGTTGCGCAATCCTCCACCCGCGTGTCGGCGCTGATGCGTAACATCTCCGCCTCGCAATGGCTGCGTAATCCCGAGCTTGAAGTGGTCCAGACCAAGGGCGACACGGTTGGGAGCAGCTTTGTGCTCGACGCCGAGCAGATCAGCCTGCACGACTCGGATGACACCGGCGCCGCCAAGCGGCCGGTGCGCGCCGCTTCAGGGAGCGCCAAATGAGCGTGATCGACGAACTGCGAGCGCTCGACCCGCGTGATCCGGGGCGCTGGCCGTTTGCAGTGCGCGCGGGCGCGGTCGCCATCTGCTTCGTAGTTGTTGCGATCGGCCTGATCTACGTGTTTGTGTGGCAGGATCGCATGCCCGAACTGCGGCAGCGCGAAGACCAGCAACAGCAGCTGCGCAACGAATTCCGCAGCAAGCATTCCAAGGCCGTCAACCTCGCGGTTTATAAGCAGCAGCTCAGCGATATCGAAAAATCCTTTGGTGCGTTGCTGCGGCAACTGCCGAGCAAAACCGAAGTGCCGAATCTGTTGGTGGATATTTCGCAAACGGGGCTGGCGGCCGCACTGGAAGAGAAGCTGTTTCAGCCCGGACAGGAAGTGAAGAAGGACTTTTACGCCGAACTGCCGATTCATATTCAGCTCACCGGCACCTACCACGAATTCGGCGCGTTCGTCAGCGGTATCGCAGCCCTGCCGCGTATTGTCACGCTGCACGACATCCAGATCACACCGATCAGCAAGGACAAGGCCGCGACCTTTGATCAGCTGCAGCTTGATCTGACGGCCAAGACCTATCGATATCTGGACGATGACGAAATTGCGGCGGCAGAAGCCGAGAAGCGCAAGGCCGATCAGGCCAAGCGTCATGGCGCGGGAACCTAGCGATGAGTGAACGATACAACAGTGCCGCAGAATGGCCGCTGGCGCGCCTGGCAGTGCTCGCGGCGCTGGTTGCAGGCCTATTGGTCGGCTGCAGCGGTCGCGACGCGGATCTCGATCGCTTCATCGACACGACCAAGCACGAGCCCGGTGGGCGGGTGGAACCGCTGCCGGAGGTCAAGCCCTATGAGGCTTACACCTACACCGATCAGGATCTGCGTTCGCCGTTTGTGCCTGGCGGCTCCGGCGGTCTGAGCGCCGGTCTACGGCCGGACAGCCGGCGCAATCGCGAGTTCCTCGAGCAGTTCTCGCTCGACACGCTGAAAATGGTAGGCACGTTGAATCTGAGCGGTAACCGCTACGGCCTGGTGGCGACCAAGGACGGCCGCGTACACCGCGTAGTCGTCGGCGAACACATGGGAACCAATGACGGCAAGATTACCGACATCACGCCTTCAAAGATCGCTTTGGTAGAGATCATTCCCGACGGACTGGGCGGCTACATCGAACGGCCTGCGGCCCTGGGGTTGAACGAGTGATCGGCAGGGAGACACATCGAATGAAAAGGTCCATCCTCCACACGCTGCGCGGACGCGGCGCCTGGCTGGCCCTCGCCTGGGCTGCCGGGATGCTCGTCGCACTGAGCGCCCGAACCGCAGGTGCGGCGCCGACTGACGCGGCGGCGACCCCAAATACTCTGCAAAGGATCGATGTCCAGACGCTGAGCGGCAATCAGCTGCAGCTGACGCTGCACCTGTCCGGACCGGCGCCGGAGCCGCTTTCATTTACGATTGACAAGCCGGCGCGCATTTCCCTCGACCTGCCGAATACCGCGCTGGCGTTGCCCTCGCGCCGCATCGACGTCGGCTCTGCCGGCGTCGATACCGTGCTCGCCGCCGAGGCCAACGGACGCACCCGCATTGTGCTCAACCTCGACCAGCAGATGCCTTATCAGACGCGTGTCAGCGGCAACGATATCGTCGTGCTTGTCGGCGCCGTGTCCGACACGCACGCTGCCGCCAGAGGTTCCGGCGCCGCTGCCCCGCACGCCGCCGCGGCGGTCGCGGGCGCGAGTTCCAACCGCGCGATCAAGAGCATCGATTTCCGCCGCAGCGAGGTCGGCGGCGGCCGGCTGATCGTGCGCCTGTCCGATCCGCGCACGCCGATCGATCTGAAGCAGCAGGGCTCGCAGATCCTGGTCGACTTCGCCGGCACGGATCTGCCGAAGGCTCTGACGC
>JBEKRP010000043.1:0-23733 GCA_049518595.1 Steroidobacteraceae bacterium | reverse complement strand
TCGGCCGTCAGTTCATCCATCTGGTGCGGACGGCGGGACTCGAACCCACACTCCCTGTTAAGGAAGCAGATTTTAAGTCTGCTGCGTCTACCGGTTTCGCCACGTCCGCGTTTGTGACGCGGTCTCCAGCCCTGCCCCGCATTATGCGTTAACGCCCCGGACCGCGTCGTGGCAACTCGTTCGGCGCTCGCCGGAAGAACTCAAGCGGTACTGGCGTGTGGCGCTGCCCCGCGGCGGCCGATCCACCGAGCCACGGTTCCTCGGTACGCAAGGTACTGCGCGCCGAAGAGCTGACCCAGCGCCTGTTCCTCGGGAATGATCTGCACGACAGTGATCACCATCACGAACAGCGGCGGCATGAGCCAAGCACTCGCGCTACCGAGCCAGAGCGCCCACCCAATCAGCAGCAGCAGCAGTCCCAGATACATCGGATTGCGGCTGATGCGAAAGACTCCGTCCGTCACCAGTCGCGTGGCCTTGCCCGGATCCATGGGATTGACGGTGGTGCGCGCCTGATGGAAACGCCTGAGCGCGGCCACGTCGATGGCAACTCCGACTCCGCCTGGAAGCCCGGCGAGTCGGTTCCACGGCGGAGCGATCCAGTGACCGAGCGGCAGCCAGCGATGCAGCGCCCACATCGACGCGGCTGCGACCAGCATCACTATCGGTGGCGGAATGCGGGGCTTCACGCGATCGACTCTAGACCCCGGTGGCGTACAGCTCAACAATCCGCCATGCAGCTCCAGCGCAGTGCGGCCCTGCCTCAGCGCGATCCGATCAGGGCGGCAGGACAACTCGCCATTCGGCAACAAATTGCCATGCGACGGCCTTAAGGTGCAAAGCTGACAAGGATGTGGTATCCAAGATTTGTCATCGTTCCCAAGGACTAAGTTGCGGCGCCACGGCGTACGGATAGACCGCCGCAGCGGAGGAAAGCCATGCAGTACGAGCGCGTTCGCCACATCATGACGGAGCCGGTGGTTTCTATCGGTGTCCACGCACCGGTCACCGAGGTGCTGCGTCTTTTCGCCAAACGGCCTCTGCATCATTTGCCCGTGGTCGATGGATTGGAACTCAAAGGCATGCTGAGTTCAGCCGATGTGCTCAAGCTCGACTTTTTCGTTGCTAAGTCCGGCACGCAAGCATCTGCGGCGCTGTCGAACGATCGATTCCGGATTGACACGATGATGCGCCGGCCCGTCATTACGGCAAGGCTCGACGACACAATTGCTGATGCGGCATCCCGCATGGCAACTCACGGCATCCATGGGCTGCCCGTGATCGACGAAAATGGCCATCTGGTTGGCATCGTCACGACTACCGACATCATGCAAGCGCTTCTGCATGGCATAGGCATCAAGCAAAGCCCAGAGCAGCACGAGGCAAAACGCAAGCCGACCGAACTCGAGATGCGCCGCGCGATCGAGGCGGCAGAGTCCGCGACACTGGACGGCACCGATACGAACGGCGTCGCAGCGTCCATGCTATACCTCTACGAACGTAACTCACTGCTGGAGGCGTTACGGCAAAACGTGGCTCGCTATGTGCACGGCGGGCAGGACGCACGATTGCACTCGCGTCTCGTCAAAGAAATCGACCAGCTAGGAGAGCCAGGCCAGGAGATCGAACTTTCGATTCCGCTGTGAGCGGGTCGTTGGTTGGGGGGCCGTCGTGTCCATCACAAGCCCCGGAAGCACCGCGAGCCGGCGCCTGTCTCAATCGAGACGCGCGCGGAACGCTTCGCCGAGCGAAATCGCTCCCGTGCGCGCCAACGCGAGCGCCTGGACGCTGAGTGGCACCATGCCCTCTTCGACGGCCTGGGCTTCGAGCTGATCGTGGCCGGCGCCGGCCTGCACCAACTTGCGAAGCTTGGGGCTCATCTCGAGCAGTTCGTAGACGGCGACTCGGCCGCGAAAGCCGGTTCCGGAACATTCCTCGCACCCGCTGCCGCGCCAGAACGTCTCGGCATCGCCAATGTGCAGAGCCTCGCGAGCTTCCGAATTGGCCTCCGCAACCTTGCAATGTTCGCAATTACGACGCACGAGTCGCTGTGCCAGAACCCCGGCCAACGTGGCATTGGCAAGGTATGGCTGGATGCCAATCTCCACAAGGCGCGCAACAGTCTGCGCTGCGCTGTTCGTATGCAACGTGGACAACACCAAGTGGCCGGTGAGTGCGCTCTCGACCGCGATCTTCGCAGTATCAGCGTCACGGATTTCACCGATCAGAATGACATCGGGGTCGTGACGCAGGACGTGTCGCAGCGCCTGGGCGAAGCCGAAATCGATGGCGGGGTGAACCTGGATCTGCACGATGCCGTCGAGCCGGTATTCGACCGGATCTTCGACGGTCACGATGTGATACTCGCCGGTGTTCAGCTCCTGCAAGGCCGCGTACAGCGTCGTCGTCTTGCCGGACCCCGTCGGTCCCGTGACGAGCACCAGCCCCTGGTTGCGGTCGATCAGCGCACGGAACCGGCGCTCGTCCGCCGGGGAAAAGCCGACGTCGGCAAGTCGACGTAGCCCGACCTTGGGGTCGAGAATGCGGATAACAACATTCTCGCCGTGCACTGCGGGCATCATCGAGACGCGCATGTCGACGAGTCCTTGCGGCGTACTCATGTGGATCGCGCCATCCTGCGGCAGGCGATGCTCCCCCAGATCCATGCTCGCGAGAACTTTGATTCGCGCAACGACGGCCGGAAACAGCGCCCGATTGAACTCCCCGACCGCCACAAGCGAGCCGTCAATTCTGCATCGCACATCCGCGCACCGTTCGCGCGGATGCAGGTGGATATCCGATGCGCGCCGCTGCACGGCGTTGAGCAGCAGGTTGTTCACCAATCGTACGATCGGTTTCTGCTGCGCGAGCCGCTCGACGGCCGGCTCCGTCGGGTCAATATGCTCTCGCAGAAGCCGCTCAGCCTCACGATCCAGTGCGGCGTCCTCGATGAGCGGGTAGTGCGTCGCGATGGCTGTATCGAGATCCGCCGGACTCGCGAGCACGACCTCCATGGGCATTTGTGTCCGGAATCGCAATGCAGAGAGCTTTTCGATGTCCGCGGGATCGTCCGTGGCGATCACCAGCTGCCCCTCGTGGATCATCAGCGGCAGCACGCGGCGCGCGCGTGCAATGTCCGCGGGGACAGTGGCAAGCGCGGCTGGCTCAACATCGAATTCGCCCAGGCGCACGTAGACGACGCCGAGCTGTTCGCTGAGCGCACGATAGAGCTCGTCCTCATTGATCTCGCCTGTTGTGAGCAACACACTGCCGAGTCGCGCAGCGGGTCGAACCTCCTGCGCGGCAAGCGCACGATGCAGCCCCGTGTCATGTACAAACCCCGCGGACGTCAACAGCGCACCAATCGGCTGGCGATGTGGGGGACGGGCGGCCGCGAGCGCGGCACGCAAGCGCGCGCACGTCGTTGCAGGATCCGCCGAAGTGTCGGTCCCTTGAGATCTGAGGATTGGCTCGGCTAACTGGGGATTGGTCATGGCCTGCTCCATCGCACACGACCGGATTGCTGTGCCGTGCAAGTCATTATCGGCGCACCTGGGATAGGTAGCTGTGTGCCTACTCACAGTTAGGAGTAGTAGGTAGGAGATGATCAATAGGACTGTGCAAAGGCCGCACGCAGATCCTGCGCGGAGAGGAATGATTGCCAAGTCAGTGGTCTGCCGCCTGGGGCCGCCCGGCGGAAAAGACACCGTTTATGTACAGCAAGCCCTTGCGTTAGGGCAGCGGATGCTGCCGGATGCTCAAATGGAGGCTAGGGTCACTAGGGTGCTCCGGATGAGTCGATGCAGGTCGGGGACGCAGATCTAGTGGCGGAACAGAAATCACTGCGTGCTAAGCATCAGCAACACACGGATGTGGAACCTAATCGCGCCGATTTATCGGATACCGGCGAAGGGTAATTGCGCTCTAATTGTATATCATTGATTATTCAGGTTGTGCGCCGTTGATGCCGCGCAAAGTTATCCCTTTGAATACTACGCGGAACTCGATGGGACCTTTTTGCAATGACTCCACGCTCCGCCCTATGCTTGGGTAGCAACATCCGACGGGGTTGCCATGGCGGCGATAAATTCCGGCAGCGATCGAACGCCAGGCGCGATGACAACATCACTTCGCGCGCATTGGTTGTTTTTGCGTCGTGGGAATGATCATACGTAGGGGGGTGCCTGTGAGCTCAACCTGCTTTTCGGTTTCCACGCGGTGATGCGAGAGCGCAACGTCGCCAAACGCCGGCCGGCCATCGCCATCGCCTTCGCTTACCGGACGGCGGGGACGCGATGACGGTGTCCGTGGCAGCGGACAGCGCGCGCGCGGTGCCGCAGCCCGTCGCGGCGCCGCTAACCGGCGCGGCGATCTTTCTCGTCGTCACGGTGAACCTGGGTGTCGAGCATCGCGCGGCCGTGCGTTTGTTCTGCAGCGACCTCGCGAAACTGGTGCGCGCAGTGGGATTCCGCGACCTCGACGGCGGCCTGACGTGCGTCATGGGGTTTGGGTCCGACGCCTGGGATCGGCTCTTAGGACCAAAACGGCCGGCAGAGCTGCACACGTTCCGCGAGTTCGGTGCCGGCGCGCGTCATGCAGTCGCGACGCCCGGCGACCTGCTGTTCCATATCCGCGCGCGACGTATGGATCTGTGCTTCGAGCTGGCGACACAGATATCGGCGCAGCTCGCCGGCGCCGTCTCGCCCGTCGATGAGGTGCACGGCTTTCGCTATTTCGATGCCCGCGATCTTCTGGGTTTCGTCGATGGCACGGAGAATCCAGCCGGTCAAGCGGCGCTCGACGCCGTGCTGATCGGCCCAGAGGACGTCGATTTCGCCGGCGGCAGCTATGTCATCGTGCAGAAATACCTGCACGACCTGGCGGCGTGGAATGCGCTGTCCACCGAGGCGCAGGAACGCATCATCGGCCGCACTAAACTCGCCGACATCGAGCTCGACGACGCGGTCAAGCCGACCTCGGCGCACAACGCACTCACCACCATCGTGGAGGGCGGCCAGGAGATCAAGATCCTCCGCGACAACATGCCCTTCGGTCAGGCGTCGCAGGGCGAATTCGGGACCTACTTCATCGGCTACAGCCGCTCGCCTCGTACCATCGAACAGATGCTTGAAAACATGTTTGTCGGCCGACCGCCGGGCAATTACGACCGGCTACTGGACATCAGCCGCGCCGTCACCGGCAGTCTCTTCTTCGTGCCGTCGGCGACATTCCTGGAATCGGTGATGGTCAGCGAGCCGTCAGACGAGCCCGCGCGGTCCGTTGCGTCGATCAGCGATGGTTCGCTCGGCATCGGCACCCTTAAACGAGACCCCCGCTATGAATAATCTGCATCGCGAACTGGCCCCGATTTCCGCCGCGGCGTGGGCGCAGATTGAGGAGGAGGCGTCGCGAACCATCAAACGCTATCTCGCCGGGCGGCGTGTGGTTGATGTGCAGGGGCCGGGTGGCACCGCCCTGTCCGCGGTTGGCACCGGCCACCTGCGCACGATCGAAGCGCCCGCGAGCGGCGTGCTCGCTCGGCAGCGCGAGGCGCGGGCGCTGGTCGAGCTCAGGGTGCCTTTCGAGCTCGATCGGCAGGCCATCGATGATGTGGAGCGCGGCGCGAATGATTCCGAGTGGCAGCCTGTCAAGGACGCCGCTCGCCGGATCGCCTTTGCCGAGGACTGCGCGATCTTTGAAGGCTATGCGGCCGCCGGCATCGAAGGCATCGGCCAGGGAACCAGCAATCCGGTCGTGGCGCTCCCCGTCGAGGTGCGCGCCTATCCCCAGGCGATCGCCGAATCGTTAAACCAATTGCGCCTCGTCGGCGTCAACGGTCCGTATTACGTACTACTGGGTGCCGAGCCCTACACCGCGCTGAGCGAGGCCAGCGATCAGGGCTACCCTGTTCTGCAGCATATCCACCGTCTCGTCGACACCGAGATCGTCTGGGCCCCGGCCGTCGCCGGCGCCTTTGTCCTCAGCACCCGTGGCGGCGATTTCGCCCTGCACATCGGTCAGGATGTCTCCATCGGCTATTCGAACCACACCGATGCCATCGTTCAACTCTATTTGCAGGAGACTTTCACGTTCCTGCTGCTGACCGCCGAGGCCGCCGTAGCGCTGGCACCGGCTCCTAGACTGCCGGTAGCCGCGCGTTGAGCCACGATTTGATGTCGTCCATCACGAGCTCCCTGTCGAAGTCGTTGAGCAGATCGTGAAAGTGGCCTTCGTAGAGCTTCAACGTCTTGTCTATGGAACCGGTCGTGTCGTAGAAGAATTGACTCCCACTGGGCCTTGTCACCTTGTCCGCGGTGCCGTGAAGTATGAGCACTGGCAGTCTAATAAGCGGAAAACTCCCTTCTGCGGCGCTCATCGGCACGGGCCATCTGGGCTACGGTGCTCGTAGGCTGCAATTCGTTGGCAATAAGAGGATCCTCATTCATCGATTTCACCAGCATTGGATCACGAGAGAAACCCTCGTTCTTAAGGCGCAGCACGTGGGCATAAGGCGCAAAGTGACTCAGCCCCTGTAAGAATGGAGATGGCAAAATCGGGCGCCGGTAACTGAAAAGCAAAACTCTCGCATATGAGTCCTGCAAGTTCCTCCTGATGCTCAAGCGCGTAGGTGCAGGCGACCCCACCGCCAGCGCTATGACCCAGAAGATATATCGGGAGTCCTGATTCCCTGGATCTCGCCAGCGCCAAAAGGGTCTCTGACCTGCCGTGCAGAATCCCAACAACCAACAACGACAATGCGGCCCTGCTCGACCCGGTAGAAAACCCCAAACGGGAATCGACGCAACAGTGCTGGTCGTGCCGTCCGATGTACGAGGCTTGTACGCAACGGGAGAGCGCGACCTGGGTTTGCTCGAGAAACTGCTGCCCGAGACCTGGCCGCTGGCTCCTCATACCACGCTGCGGTGTCCGCTGGATCCGGCTCTGGCTCTGACCTAACGCGGACTTCGGCCGTCATGGCCTTCGGCGGATATCCGCCACGACCTAGAGTCGGAATTACAGGTTACGCGCAGGTGATTGACTTCAAAGGGCAAGTTGATGGCATGTTGCCTTCCATACCTCCGACCTTGAATGTACCCCAGCCACCCGTCACGGCCACGCGCAATGCCGCTCGCACTTTGTTGCGCTCGATAATTTCCCACTCCGATGGCCGATCCGGGACGGCGTCGTATTCCAGATGCCCATCGCCCAACTGGCCAGCGCAATGTCAATCCGATCAGAGCAGAAGCCAAGCTGCGTAAGACCGATGATCAACGTCAGCGAAAAACACAATCGTAGGTGCCGACGGATCGACGACCGCGGCAAACAATTGCTCGACGATATGGCACGACTCGAGCATCGTCCTTTACATCGCAGCGGAACATCACGGCGGGTCGGCAGGCGGCAATTCGACGCGCCCGCCGGCGGCCAGCAGCAGCTTCACCGCATCAACGTAGCGCTGGCTATTCGCCTGCACTTCCCCGAGCTGTGCCTGCTGGTGCAGCCGCTGCGCATCCAGTACCTGTACAAATCCGGCGTTGCCCGCCGCATACGCTTGGCGCGTGAGCCATAGCGATGCGCCTGCGGACTGAAGTGCGTGCTGCTGTGTGCTTAACAATGCTGCGTCGTTACCCAAAGCTTGCAAGGCGGCGGCGACTTGACTGAACGCCTCCAGCACGGTTTGTCGGTATGCGGCAAACGCCGCCCGGTACTCGTCCTGGGCGACACGCCGCTCTGCCGTCAGGGTACCGCCATGGAACATCGGGGTTGTCAGGCCTCCCAGGATATTCCAAGCGGTTTCCGATGGGCCGCCGCCGAACAGACCCTGCTCGCCGATGGCAGCACTCAGCGTGAAATGCGGATACAGGTTAGCCGTGGCGATGCCGAGGGTGGCACTGGCCGCGTGCAGCTGCGCTTCGGCCGCGCTGATGTCGGGTCGACGATGTACGAGTTCGGACGGCAACGCTACCGGCAGATGCTCCGCGAGCTTCAGATCGTCCAGATCCACATCGGGCGCTGTCCAGTCCGACGGTGCCGCGCCGATCAAGCTACTCAATACATCCTGCGCCACATTCAACTCCTGCTTCAGCGGCGGCAGGAGCGTACGATCGTGATCGGTCTGGCTTTGCGCACTGAGCACGTCCATGTGAGACACCGCACCGGCTTCGAGCGCGGCACGGATGAGCGTCAGGCTGTGCTCATCATCGGCAATGATGCCCTGGGCCACGCGGATCTGCGCGCGCAACGCGGCAATCTGCAGCGCCTCGATCACGACATTGCCACTGACACTGAGCGCGACAGCGTCAAGCCGCGCGGACTCGTATTGCGCGTTGGCGGTCGCCTGTTCGACACGTGATCTCGTGCCCCCGAACACGTCGAAGTCGTAATTGACTGTCGGGCCAGCCGCGTAGGCGGAATAGGGCGGAAAGTCCTTTGCCAGCGAGCCCAGCACGGGGGCGCCATAGCGAGTTCGCTGCGCCTCGGCCGTTGCGTCCACCTGGGGATACCACGCGCCACGCGCGGCGCGAATTCGCTCGCGTGCGGCGGCCAGGTGCGCCTCAGCGCTGGCGAGCGATTGATTGTTCTTAAGAGCCAGCGACACCAATCGATTGATCTGCTCCGATCCCAGCAGTGTCCACCAGGCATCCGGGGGACTGTCCCCGAAGGACACCTGCGGAATGTCTTCCGCGGTCCCAGTGACAGACGTCTTCATGCCCGCCGGCGCTTGAATATACTGGGTTTGGGAGGGGTCCGCCGGGCGCACATAAGCGATGCGTGACGCACAACCGCTGCCAAGAACGGCTGTGACTAGCATTGTCAGCGCACCCGCTTTGCGCAGGGTAATTGGATTGCGGTTACTCAATGGCCATGCCCTCCTACGGAGACCTGGGACACCTTGCGCACGAACAAGACTGCCACCAGCCCAAGTCCCAGCACAGCGCTCTGCATGATGATGGTGTCGCTGAACCCGAGCAGAAACGCCTGATGCCGGATATCTCGCCCTACCGCCACTACCGCATCGCGGTACGCCACGGCGGTGTCACTGAGCCCAGAGTTTAGAAATTGGGCGGCCAGATGATCGAGTCGCTGCCGAGTGCTCTCATCGAGCAGGGTTACCTGCGAGGATAGGATGGCCGAGTGGAACTGCTCGCGCTTGGTCAGGAAGGTCTGGATCACGGCGATCCCGACGGCGCCCCCCATGTTGCGCATCGCATTGAAGAGCGCCGACGCGGACCCCGCATACTCGTGCTCGATTCCTGCAATCGCGATCGCCGAGAGCGGCGCCATCGTCATGACTTGCGCCAAGGCGCGGACCAGGCTTGAGCTTAAGAACTGCGGGCCAGAAAAGTCATCCGACAATCGGGTGGCGAGCAGGCTGCCGGCGATGAACAGAATATAGCCGACGATGACCAGCCAGCGACTATCGACGCGTTGCATGATTTTGGGAAGGAACGGAATGAGCAGCAATTGCGGCAGCCCGATCCAGATCATCACGCCGCCGATCTGCTGGGAGCTGTAACCCTGCATGCGCGACAGGTACTGCGGGATGAGGTAAATCCAACCGAACATCGAGAATCCGAAAATGAAGTTCGCGCAAGTGCCCAGACCGAAATTGCGCCGCGCCAGCAGGCGCAGATTCAACAACGGCGCAGTGCGCTTCAGCTCCACGCAGATGAAGGCGCCGAGACTCAACACGGCGATTACGGCGAGACGCACGATGAACGCCGAGCCGAACCAGTCATTCTTGTCGCCTTCTTCGAGCACGGTCTCCAGACAGCCGAGTCCGACTGCCATGGTAAACATCCCCAGCCAGTCACCATGACGCAGCAGTTGCAATTGACGCGGCGCGGGTTCGAGGGAATACCAGAGCATCACGACCATCACCAAGCCGGGGGGTAAGCTGAGAAAGAAAATCGACTGCCAGCCGAACGTGTCGCTGAAATAGCCGCCAAGCGCCGGGCCGATGGAGGGCGCGAAGACCACCGCAATGGAATAGATCGCAAGGCCCGCGGGGTACTTGGAGCGCGGCAGCTTGGTCATGATGATGGTAAAGGCCAGCGGTATTAGTGCGCCCCCCGCAAAGCCCTGGGCGGCCCGGATCAGGATCATCTGTCCGAGCGTCTGCGCAGACGCGCACGCCGCGGTCAGCCCTAGGAAGAGGATAGTGCTGGCGAGCAAATAGGTGCGCAGCGAGAGGATGCTGGCGAACCAGGCGCTCAGTGGGATCACGATGATTTCGGCGATCAGATAAGACGTCGTGATCCATCCACCGTCGTCGAGGCCGGCGCCGATGCCGCCCTGGATGTCAGCCAGTGAAGCACCGACCACCTGAATGTTGAGGATGGCCAGAAACGCTCCGACCGTTGAACCGACCACGGCTACCCAGGTCTTGAACGACACGTCATCGGCAGTCTGCGCCCCGGGCCGCAAAGGGGCGTCCCGGTCGAGGGTACTGGGGGGCGACAGCGTAGCCGAGGCGGTGGCCATGACGTGTTCCGTGCCTCAATGAGCCCGAGGTGACGAGATCATCGCAAGTGATGAGACCGCGGAGGCTGCGCAGGTCGCAACCAGCGCCGAGCCTGCCCCCGGCTTGGTGTCGATCGACGCTTCGACCGACATTCCAGGGCGCAAGCTGCCGATCAGCGTCTGGCGGGAATCAAGAACGATCTTCACCGGAATGCGCTGCACGATTTTAGTGAAATTCCCAGTGGCGTTGTCCGGCGGCAGCAGGCTGAACTCAAGTCCGCTCGCCGGCGCCAGGCTGTCGACGCAGCCGCGTAACTGCACCCCCGGAAAGGTGTCCACGCGCAACCGTACCGGCTCGCCGGCGCGCACACGAGTCAGTTGCGTTTCCTTGAAATTGGCCGTGACGTATACCTCGGCGAGTGGCACGAGCGCGGTCAGCTGCGTACCCGCCTGCACGTACTGGCCCAAACGAACGGTGCGCGCCGCAACCACACCATCGATCGGCGCGCTAATTATCGTGTAGCCAAGATCCAGGGCCGCCCGCCGTTCGATCGCTTGCGAGCGATACCCGAGCGCCTGGGCCTGCGCCAGCTTCGCCCGCAGAACGTGCACCTGCTGCTGCACCGTGGTAAGCGCCGCCTGGTCTCGCGCGAGATCAGCGCTGCGCTCGCGCTCCTGGGCATCGGCTTCCTGCGACTGCTGCTGCGAGCCGAACCCGATGCCCGCCATCTTGTGATAGCGCACCCGATTGAGGCGCGCCAGTTCCAATGCCGCCTCGCTGGCCGCCACGCTCGCACGTGCTATGGCGATCAGCGCGTCCTGCTGCGCGAGTTGCGCGTGGAGATCGTCGACCCCGGCTTGAGCCGCCTGCACATCGGCCCGCGCCTGATCCAAGGCCGCACGAAAATCTCGGTCGTCAATGCGTGCGAGCACCTGGCCGGCGCGCACCGGCTGATGATCTTCCACGAGAACGGCCGATACATAGCCCGATACACGGGAGGCGACGATAGTCGAGTCGGCTTGCACATACGCATCGTCCGTGGAGACAACGAAACGGCCCGACATGGAGTAGTACACCGCCCAGGCTATTGCCAGCGCCAGTCCCAGCGGCGCCGCGATCGTCAGCAGGAAATGCTGGCGCAACCACTGCCCGCCCGCCCGCAGCCGTCCTTCGATCGAGGGGATGTCTGCCGGCGCGATTTGGGATTTCATCAACATGGATAGCTACCGCAGCGTTTGACCCGCAGTGGCGGGAATGTCAACGGACTCACTCTGGACTTCGTGCATCTGAGGCCGCCGCCCAGTTGTGATTCCGGGAAGGGACAGGTGCGGGTCCGTACCGCTCCCAAGGTCCGTAGCCGCTGCAACATTGACTTGCTTCTGCGCGCCTCGGGCCGCCTGGCTATTGAAGACCAGAACTTCGCACAGAGTGATCAGCAGCGCTGCAACGAGAGTGAGCCATCGGTAGGTTTTCACGAGTGCCTCCGCGAATGTCGTCTACAACTATTGTCGGAGGAACTCTATCAATGCCCCGTAGAGCGAGTATTACGTCTACCAGTACGCGGCATTTCAAAAGAAATGCTCCTCGCCCGCATCCTGGACCGCGAGCGCTGCGCGCGCCCGCAATGTCACGGATGTCCGGTAGGCGTTACCACCGCGCCCGATGGCTCATTACTGGTGACTGACGACGGCTCAAACTCGGTCTGGCGGATCAACTACGTCGGCAAATAGCCGCGTGTCGAGGTTTGGGAGACATTTCCGCGAACCCGGCACTGCCTATGGGTACTGCTCCGGGTTCATCGCCATCGCCTGGCTGCCCTGTACCCTCGCGGAATCCTTCCAGCCACCGCCAAGCGCGCGGATCAGGTCAACGCTGGCGCGCAGCTGCACGGTATCGAGATTGAGTGCGTCCAGCTGCGTCTGCAGGACGGCGGTCTGGGAGGTGACCACGGTGAGATAGTCGGTCGCACCCTTGACGTAGAGCGTCATGGAGAGGTCCAGCGTACGCTGCGCGGCATCGACCGCGGCCTTCTCCTCCAGGGCGGCGTCGTGGTAGTGATTGAGTGTGGCGAGGCTGTCCTCTATCTGCTGAAACGCATTGACGACGGTGCTGCGGTAATTGGCGGCTGAGGCGTCGAACTCGGCGCGCGCTTGAGCGACCTGTGCCCGGCGCCGGCCGCCGTCAAACACGCTGAGCAGGGCGTTCGGTCCGATCGCCCAGAAAGAACTCGGCGCGCTCAGCCAGTTCGAGAAGGCGTTGCCTTGGAAGCCGCCCTGAGCGCCGAGTGTGAGCGTGGGAAAATACGCAGCACGCGCGACTCCGATGTTGGCATTGGCCGCCATCATGCGGCGCTGAGCGGCCGCAATATCCGGACGGCGTTGGAGAAGCGTAGTCGGAACACCGCTGGGAATCTGCGGAAGTGTGATGTCGACGATCTCCGGCTTGATCGAGAACGTCGAGGCCGACACGCCGAGCAGGGCCGCAATAGCGTGTTCCATCAGCGCGCGTTGAGCGAGCGTCTGCGCGGCCTGGGAGCGTGCAGCATTGAGCTGGGTCTGCGCCTGCGAAACGTCGAGGCCGGGGGCGATGCCGGCATCGTGGCGCTGCTCGGTGAGGCTGAGCGCGCGCGAATAAGCACTCACCGTCTCATCGAGAATCGCGCTGTCGCGATCGAGGCTCCGCAGCTGAATGTAATCGTCGACCAGCTGCGCGATCAGCGACAGGCGGGCATTTTCAAGATCTGCGGCGGATGCGGCGGCGTTGGCCTCGCCTGCGGCGACCTCATTGCGAATCTGGCCCCACAGGTCGAGCTCGTAGCTGACGCTGCCGCCTACTGTGTTGGCGTTGTAGTAGGTTGGCGTGGTGGGTCCTCTGAGCGGCGCGTTGAGCGATTCGCGATCGCGTTCGACGCCGGCGCCGAGACCGAGCGTTGGAAATAAATCCGCTCGCGCCTGATCGCTCAGCGCCCTCGCTCGCGCGTAATTGGCCAGAGCGGCGGCCAGCGTCGGGTTCCCGGCGATCAGCCTTTTCTGCAGCTCGTCGAGCTGCGCGTTGTCGTAGAGCGCCCACCAGCTATCGCGCGGCAGGCGGTCGGCCGGCTGCGCCTGCGTCCAGGGCCCGATTTCCTTATAGGCGACCGCAGTTGGAATGTCCGGGGTTTTCAGCGGCGGCGCGAGCGAACAGGCGCCGAGCAGCAGCGTCAGCGCCGCGCCGTAGCAGGGTAAGCCCTTAACCCTTTTCATTTTCATGCTTCCCTTGGGCCGCAACCATGCCACTCGACGCTGCGCCGGCGAGGCGCACGACGGCGCCGTTGCCGATTCCGTCGGGAGGGCTTTCGATCACGCGGTCGTTCGGTGACAGACCGGAGGCGAGTTCGACCACCGCACCCAGGTCGCGTTCGATCGACACAGGCTTGAGCAGTACGTGGTTGTCAGCGCCCACAGTAGCGATGGAAAGCCCCTTGGCGTCGAAAATCACAGCGCTCGACGGCACGCTGAGTACATCGGTGGCGTCAGCGATTTGCAGACGGATGCTGGCGTAGTCGCCCGGCATCATCTCACCGGCGCTATTGTCGACGATGAGCTGCATCAGGGTCGTGCCGCTACTCGGGTTGACGGCCTGGGCCGAAGCCTCGACCGTTCCGCTATAGCTCTTGCCGGGATGTTCGGGCACTGTGATCGTGGCCATGGTGCCCGGCGGCACGCTAGGTACATCGTTTTGCGGCACGTTGACATACACGCGCAGCTTGGTCGTTTCGGAGACTACGAACAGCTCCGCACCCCCGGTGGCTCCGACATTGATGAGCGCGCCGATGTCGGTTTCGCGTGCGGTGACGATGCCGTCGAACGGTGCGATCAGGCGTTTGAAGCTTTCCTCCGCGACCAGGCGGTTGACGTTCGCCTGCGCCGCCTTGACCTGGGCGATATTGGCATTCCAGGTGAAAGTGCGCTGGTCGACGTCTTGCTTGGCGACGGCGTCGGTGCTGGCCAGCGACTGCCAGCGCTCCGCGCTGATTTGCGCAAGTTTCGCATTGGCCTGAGCGACGCTGAGATCCGCGCGCGCCTGCGTGAGCTGCTGGTCGAGATCGGGCGTATCAATTTCGGCCAGCACGTCCCCTGCCTTCACCTTCCCGCCGATATCGTGCTTCCAGCTCTTCAGGTAGCCCGGGACGCGCGCGTAGATGGGTGCACGGATGTAGGCTTCCAGACGTCCGGGCAAGTCCAGGCTCGCATGATCCTGCACATTGGTCGGTGCCACGATGGCCACGGTCGGCACGGACTGTGCTTCGGTCAACTCGTGCAGGCGAGAATTTTGTGCCGCGCGGGAGACCATACCGTGGGCGACGACGGCGACGGCGAGTAGCGCGAATGCGCCGCCGACCAAGCGCAGCCGGCGCAAAACGGAACGGCCGGTATTTTGATCAGGCTGGGACATGGCTTGCTCCTAAGTTGGCTTCGGGCGTCGGCTTTGGGCTGTAGCTCCGATGAATGATGGTGAACACCACAGGGACGAAGAACAGTGTCGAGACGGTGGCGAAGATCAGGCCACCGATTACGGCGCGGCCGAGCGGCGCATTCTGCTCACCGCCTTCGCCCAAGCCCAACGCCATTGGCAGCATGCCGATCACCATCGCCAGCGCCGTCATCAACACCGGGCGCAGGCGCACGAATCCAGCCTCAAGCGCGGCTTGTGTCACATCACCGATCTCGTTGAGCTTTTCGCGCGCAAAACTGATCACCAGCACGCTGTTGGCGGTCGCCACGCCCATGCACATGATTGCGCCCGTGAGCGCCGGCACCGACAGCGTGGTATGCGTCGCAAACAGCATCCAGACGATGCCGGCGAGCGCGGCCGGCAGCGCGGTGATGATGACGAATGGATCACTCCACGACTGAAAGTTGATCACGATCAGGAAGTAAATCAGCAGGATCGCGCCGAGCAGGCCGAACAGCAATCCGGAGTAGGCGCTGTTCATGATCGCCGTCTGGCCGACCAGGGCGACGATCGAGCCCTTCGGCTTGTCCTTGTCGTTCTGGGCGATGATCCTCTCGATGTCGCTCGAGACCGCCCCGAGATCGCGCCCTTGAGTCGTCGCGTAGATCTCCACCATCGGGGCGATGTCGTACTGCGAGACCACGGCGTCGCTGTGGTTACGGCGGATATCAGCGATGCCGCCGAGCACCGTGGTCGGCGCGCCGGCGGCGTTGATCGGCAGATTCTTGAGCTGTGAAAGCGTGTCGATCTGGTATTGCGGCGTCTGCAGCGCCATCGGATAGCTGACGCCGTTCTTCTCGTTGAGCCAGTAGGTGGGCGCAACCTGACTGGAACTGGCCAGGTTGACGACCAGGCTGTCGGTCACGTCAGCCGCGGTCACGCCGGTGTATTGGGCGCGCGTGCGATCCATATTGACATCGATCGTCGGCAATGCAGCCGACTGCTGAATGCGCGCATCGGCCACGCCGGTGACGTGGCGGATCTGTGCCAGGAGCTTGTTGGCGTAAGTATAGTCGGCGCCGAGATCGTTGCCGCGGATCTGCAGATCGATCGGCGCTGGGGCGCCGAAATTGAGGATCTGGCTCACGATATCGGCGGGTAGAAACGAGAAGGTCATGCTGGGGAAACGGCGCGGCAGCCGCTCGCGCAGGACCTTGACGTAGTTAGCGGTCGGCGCGTGCCCCTGGTTGAGCGAGATCTGGATGTCTCCGTCCGACTCACCGATCGTGCCTGTGTTGTTGTAGATCGTATTGATCGCCGAAATATAGGTGCCGATATTGTCTGCCACCGCCGCCACCTCGCTCGGCGGAATCATCTGGCGAATCGCCTTCTCCACTTCGTTGAAACGCGCCGCGGTCTCCTCGATACGCATCCCGACCGGCGCCCGCACGTGAAGCAGTATCTGACCGCCGTCGACCTGCGGGAAGAAATTGCGGCCGAGAAATGGCACCAGCAGGAACGAGACGACGACGAAGCCGAGAAAGCCCGCGACGAATCGCCTGTGATGTTCAATGGCGAGCGCCAGCAGATCATGGTATGCGGCGCGCAGCCGCGCGAAGCGGGCCTCGAAGCCCCGCTGAAAGCGAACCAGCGGGTTGCTCGACGGCGCCGGTTCGATCACTTCATCGTGCTCGCCGACGTGGCCGACGTGCCTACGCAGCAGATATTTCGCCAGCGTCGGCACCAGCGTGCGCGAAAGCAAGAACGAGAAGACCATCGCGAACATCACGCTCTCCGCCATTGGCACAAACAGGAAGCGCGCCACGCCGTTCAGAAAGAACATCGGAATAAACACGATGCAGATACAAAGCAAGGAGACGAAAGCTGGAACGACGATCTGCGAGGCGCCGTCGAGGATCGCGGTTTCCACCTCCTTGCCCTGTTCGAGGTGGTAGTTGATGCTCTCGATCGTCACCGTCGCCTCGTCGACGAGTATCCCTACGGCGAGCGCAAGACCCCCTAATGTCATGATGTTGAGCGTTTCACCAATCGCCGAGAGCGCTCCGATCGCGCCGAGGATCGCCAGCGGAATCGAGGTGGTCACGATCAGGGTCGAGCGCGCGCTGCCCAGGAACAGCAGGATCATCAGGCTGGTGAGCGCCGCGGCGATCACGCCTTCGCGGATCACGCCCTGGACCGAGGCGCGCACGAAGATCGACTGATCGCCGATCGGCTTGATGTCGAGTGCGTCCGGGAGTGAGGGCTTGATGACTTGCAGCATCTTCTTGATGCCGCTGACGATGTCGAGCGTCGAGGTGGAACCGTTCTTGAACACGCTGAGCAGCACCGAGCGATTGCCGTCCACGTGGACGATATTGGTCTGCACCGCGTTGCCGTCGTGCACCTGGGCGACGTCGTGCATGTACACCATGGCGCCCCCGACGCTCTTGATCGGCAGATCTGCGAGCTCGGGAATTTTCGACGGCGCGCTATTGAGGTTGATGGTGTATTCGTAGTCTCCGATCTTTTGCGTCCCTACCGGGGTGATGAGGTTCTGTGCGGCGAGCGCATGGGCGACGTCGAGGCCGGTCAAGCCGCGCGACTGCAGCGCAGCGGTGTCGAGGTCGAACATCACCTGCGGCGCCTTGCCACCGAATGGCCAGGGAATACCCGCGCCCTGTACCGTGACCAGGCGCGGGCGCACGAAATTCATGCCCAGATCAACGAGATTCTGCTCAGTCAGTCCGATACCTGACAGCGCAAGCTGGATGATCGGTACTGTCGAGGCGCTGTAATTGAGGATCAGCGGTGGCGTCGTGCCGGCCGGCATCTGCTTGAGCAGGCTCTGCGAAATCGCGGTGACCTGCGCGTTGGCGGTGGCGATATTCACCGACGGGTGAAAGAAGATCTTGACGATACCGAAGGTGTTGTACGAATTCGCCTCGATGTGCTCGATGTCGTTGACCGTCGTCGTCAGGGCGCGTTCGAACGGAGTGATGATGCGCCCCGCCATCTGGTCTGGGGGCAAGCCCTGGTATTGAAAGGCCACGGCGATGATCGGAATGTCGATGCTCGGAAAAATATCGACTGGCATACGCAGTGCGGCGAGCGTGCCGCCGAGGAGAATAAGCAACGCCACCACGACGAATGTGTAAGGCCGACTCAGCGCAATACGAACTATGGCGAGCATGTGGGCAGGCTGCTTAGTTGGCAGAGGACATCGACGATGTCATGGAGGCTTGACGACCGCTGGCATCCTGAGTCGCCAGACCGCCAATCGCAGACCAATCGAGCTTTTCGCCGTCCTGAGCGAAGAGCCGCAGGAATCGGTCGTGCAGCAGGCTGGCAAGCGGCATCGGCACACGCAGACTCTCGGCTGCGGCCAGCGCAAGGCGGATGTCCTTGTATCCGAGCGGCGCGGCGAACGCGGCCGGCTCAAACTTGCCTCGAGCGATGAGGGTGCCGTAGGTTCTGTACGCCGGCGCGTCGAACACGGTGGAGGTGAGGAGCTCGATATACGCCTGCCGGTCGATGCCAGCCTTGCCGATGAGGGCGACGGCCTCGCCTAGCGCCTCGATGGCGGAAGCCGTCAGAAAATTGCCGCTGAGTTTGACGAGATTCGCCGCCGCCGGCTCCGTACCTATCGGAATTGCTTTCTGTCCCATCGCACGGAACAGCGGCTGACACTCAGCGATCGTCGCCGGCTCACCCGCGGCGACGATGAACAGCTTGCCGGCTGCCGCCATGTCCGGTCGCCCAAACACCGGCGCGGCAACGTAGCGCTGTCCGGCTTGCGCATGCGCCCCAGCCAGGCGCTTGGAGAGCGCGACACTGATCGTGCTCATCGACAGATGGATCGCACCTTTGGGCAGATGGGCGATGAGACCTCCGCCTGCCAAGGCGATGTCGGATGCCGCGTCATCATCCGCCAGCATCGTGATCACTGCTTCACCGTCGCACACTGCGGCAACACTGGTTGCCTCGTGCGCACCGAGCTCGATGAGCTGACCGGCCCTACCGGGACTGCGGTTGAATACGCTGACATCGTGTCCGGCCTTCACGAGATTGGCTGCCATGCCGGCGCCCATGTGGCCGAGTCCGATAAATCCGAGTTTCATAGGATCCTCTCCGTATCTGTGGGCAATCAGGCGCGTTGCAGCGGTGCCATGAACTCGGGACCCACGGGATCGACGATCGTCGTGTTCACGATGCGATCGATCAGCTCCCGGTCCGCACTATCGAGCGACCAGTCCGCAACACCGAGTGCTGCTTGCACTTGATCCGGGTGACGCGCGCCCCAGAGCGCAACGCTGATCCCCTGGTCGAGCATCCAGCGCACCGCCAGATGGATCACGCGCCGGTGAAAGCTGCGCTGTGCGAGCTCATCGAGCCGCCGCACGGCGTCGAGGTACTGGGCGAAGCGGGGCGGCTGGAACTTTGGATCAATGCGCCGCAGATCGTCACCCTGGAAAGTGGTGTCCGGCCGCATGCGCCCGCTCAGCAATCCACGACAGAGCGCGCCATACCCGAATGTCGCGATGTTGTTCGCGCGGCAGTAGGGAAGAATCTGCCCTTCGATCGCCCGTTCGAAGAGGTTGTAGGGTGATTGCAGTACGTGCAGAGGCGCAACGCGACGGAAGCGCTCCATCTGTGCCACCGAGAAATTGCTCACACCGATGGCGCGGATCTTGCCCTGCTCGTAAAGCGTGCGCATCGCCTCGGCGGTCTCCTCGATGGGCACGAGCGGGTCAGGCCAGTGGACCTGGTAAACGTCGATGTAGTCGGTACGCAGTCGGCGCAGCGAATCATCGATCTCTTGCATGATTCGGGCCCGGGTCGCATTGCGATAGATCTTTCCATCGCGCCATTCCAGACCGACCTTGGTGGCGATCACCGCGTGTGCGCGCAGACCGGCAACTCCCAGTGCCTGGCCGACAATCTCTTCGGACACCCCAAACCCGTATACCGGCGCGGTGTCGATCAGGTTGATCCCCTGCTCCAGAGCAGCCCGGATGGTGGCGACCGATGCGCTCTCGTCGGTCCCGCCCCACATCCAGCCGCCCATTGCCCAGGTTCCGAGCGCTACGCGCGCGACACGTAGCTGCGTGCCTGGAATGTCAACGGACTCGGTATCGACTTCGCGCATCTGAGTCTGGACTGACTGTTGCATGGGTGGCGTGCTCCTCTTTGGCGAACGTATACAGCCTGTGCGCTCTGCATTGCTGTGGGTGACGACCTGGATTCCTAGATGGCTGCCAGATTGCACCGCGGGTTTTGCGCGCACATTTCTGCGGGTCGCGCCGGCGTTTCAATTGCAATGGCGGCACGATCGAGACGTGCGTGGGCCGCTTGCGGATCCTCAGCGCGAAGGGCGGCTGCCGGAATTGGCAGTCGCCCTTACGGCGACTATCCGCTGTTGATGGCATTTATTCTTTGGGAGCGCAGGTGGCGCTGCCCAGCTCGACCTGCTCCAGGGAAGGCAAGTCCGTGGCAGGAAACGGCTGCCGCCGGTGTCAGGAAGAAGCGTGATGGGCAAAGATTTCGCGTTGCTTTTGCGACGGTCGACCGGCGTTTCAGCCGTAATGCCCTCGGCAATGCGGCCGTACGTTCAATACAGGACTTCGACCGCACAGTTGAACGTATAGCCCACCCCGCGTTCCGTGACGATGAAGCGGGGTTGCGATGTATCCGCTTCAATCTTCCGGCGCAGCCGGGTCACCTGAACGTCGATCGAGCGGTCGTAGACCTCGTTGTCGTACACGCGACTCGCCTCGAGGAGCTGGTCGCGCGTGAGGACCCGTTGCGGGGCACCGAGCAACGCGGCGAGCAAGTTGAACTCGCCATTCGTCAGACCAATGGGTCGTCCGTCGCGCTGCTTGAGGCGCCTCGTTCGCAGGTTGAGTTCGAACTCGGCGAACCGGTAGGCACGAACCTTTCGCTCGCGCGCTTGCGCCAGCGCCGCGCCTTTCGTTCGCCGCAGCACTGTTCGAATGCGCGCCAGAAGCTCGCGCGGACTGAAAGGCTTGGTCAGGTAGTCGTCCGCCCCTAGCTCAAGTCCCATGACACGGTCGGCTTCGTCGCGCACGCCCGTGAGCATGACTATCGGAATCGCTGAACTGTCGCGGAGCGTCCGCGCGATCGCCATGCCGTCCTCGCCGGCAAGGCGCAAGTCGAGGATGACGAGATCAATCGCTTCATCTGCGAGAATCTGCGACATCTCCTGACCGCTCGCCACCACGCTGACGCGCAGCCCGTTCTCCTGAAGATACTCTTCTAGCAGCGCACGGATCTGCGCATCATCGTCCACCACCAGGATGTGCGGCTGAATTGTTTCCGACATGCCTGCAACCTCTCTCGCCGGGGCCCGAGCAATCTAGCACGAAAGTCACGGGCCCGATTCGCGTTAGCATCGCAGCAGGGCCCGCTGCGTTGCAGTTGAACTGCCTCAGTAAGCCGCGCCCAGCACTCGCGCAAGTGACTCGGCAAGGTCGCGGCCCTGCAGCGGCTTGCGCAGTACCTCTTGTGCGCCGACGGCTGCCGCTCTCTGCGCGAGCTGCGCACCGCCGTGGCCGCTCATCAGGATGATCGGCAAGGTAGGCTGAATCTGCCGGATTTCCTGCGCAAGTTCAGTGCCGACCAGGTCCGGCATCGCTTCGTCGGTGAGTACGAGATCGAAGCGCTGCGGCTCGGCCCGAAATGCCTGCAGTGCCGCGCTGCTCGATTCGAAGCCCACGGGCTTGTAGCCGAGCTCGGCAAGCATTTCCTTCGCGAGCGCAACCAGCGCGTGCTCGTCGTCGACGATCATCACCGTTTCGCCGTGTCCACGTGGCAGCTCGCGGACAGCCTCAACCACGGGTTTCCCGGCTTCGCCCGCGACCGGCAGCCAGATCTCGAACTTGGTCCCTTCTCCCGCTCTCGTAGCTACGTCAATGGCGCCCCCAAGCTCGGAAACGATACCGTGCACGAGCGACAGGCCGAGGCCGGTGCCTTCGCCGACACGCTTAGTAGTGAAGAAAGGATCGAACATCCGCTCCAACGCCGCAGGTGGGATGCCGGTGCCCGTGTCGCTGACGACCAGCCGCAGATACGCCCCCGGGGAGAGAGTACCCCGCGAAAGCGAGCGCTGCTCGCTCAATTCGACGCGCTCGAGAACCACGCTGAGTACACCACCGCGCTCCATTGCATGGAGTGCATTGGTACACAGGTTCATCGCCACTTGATGCAGATGCGTCGCATCTCCGATCACTGCAGCGTCTTCGGCTTCGAGTGTTTTCTCGAGGCGAATCCCCGCCGGCAGCGAGGCTGCGAGCAGCTCAAGCGTTTCCTCGATCACGGACTGAACATTCACGGGTACGCGCTCACCGAGCCCGCTGCGGCTGAAGCCGAGAATGCGGTCAACGAGCGTCTTTGCGCGCCCCGCCGCGTGCATGACATTGTCGAGGTAGCGCCGCAAGGCGCTGCCGGCTGCAGAATGCTGGTACGCAAGCTCGCCGTACCCCAGGATCGCTCCGAGGATGTTGTTGAAGTCATGTGCGATACCGCCGGCCAGCGTCCCGATTGCCTCCATCTTCTGCGACTGCCGCAATTGCGCCTCCAGGTGTTCCTTGTCAATTTGCGCCTGCTTTTCCGCGGTGATGTCGGTTGCCGAGCCGACGAACCGACACGGCTTGCCCGTCGCGTCGCGCAGACAACGGCCACGGGCGAACACCCAACGCCACTGGCCGTCAGGTTGACGGACGCGGTATTCGCACTCGTAGCGAGGCGTACGCCCCTCGAAATGATCTCTCAGTGCGGCCTCGAAGCGCGGTATGTCATCGGGGTGAATGACGATTTGCGCCAACCACGCGCTGCGAGTGGTGATGACACTGTCGCCGCGCAGCCCCGCCCACGTAATCATCTTCGGCGAAAGGAACAGGCGATCCGTCGCGACGTCCCAGTCCCAATGCCCCTCGTTCGCTCCTTCCATTGCGAGCGCATAGCGCTCCTCGCTTTCACGCAGCGCGCGCTCGCCGGCCTCGACTCGCCGTAATTGCCGCAACAGACCCGCAATGGTTAACACTCCCAGCAGTGTTACGATGAGCGTGCGCAGGCCTAGGCGGAAGGCCTCGTCGCGCCACGGTTGTAGCGCGACGGCCTCTTCGCGGGTGACCGTGACATCCAGGGGCGCGTCCCTCACGTGTGCAACGGCGATGAAGTCCCGCTTGCCGTCGATGGGATTCACGAGTTGCTTAACCTGCGCGATCGGTGCAGAAATGAGCTGCGGGAATTTCTGCCCGATCGCGCTCGGCGTCGGCGGGTTACGCACGAGCAGCGTCCCGTCCTCACGCATGAGCTGCATCGCGCTGCCTCCACCGAGGTTCACGGCTCCATAGAACTTCTGGAGATCTTCGAGGTCGACGATCGCCGTGACGACGCCTGCGAATCCTCCTGTGTCATCGTCGAGCCGGCGCGAAAGCGCTACCCCCGTGCGGCTTTCGGAACGCGTCACGAACGGTTCGCTCATGAAGAGCCCCGTCGTCGTGCGGTCGCGCTGAGCTGTGAAGTACGAGCGGTCAGAGACGTCAAAATGGGGTGGCGAGGATCCGCGCGAGCGGTAACGCTGTATGCCCTGCGCATCGACGATCGTGAGCAAGCGCACCTGCCGCACCCCGGCCGTACGGTTCGCGAGAATTTCGTCCAGACGCTCCGGCGCGATCTTGCGGCCATCGTTTTGATACCAGCCCGCCGTATCGCGCAGCAGAAGATCGATACCTTGCCAGGTCCACGCGGTTTGCTCGGCGAGCGCGTTGGCCACGTTGCCGAGCTCGCGATCCGTGGAGGCAAGCGAATTGCGA
>JBEKRP010000042.1:0-23818 GCA_049518595.1 Steroidobacteraceae bacterium | reverse complement strand
GACAACGCCGCAGTAGCCGCGCATATCCAGTAGCGTGCCATCGCAGCGCTCGCCGTAGAAGTCCTTGGTGCCGGCACCGCGCAGCCGCAGCGGCGTCTTCGCCCCATGGGCATCGATCACGCGACGGCGCAAGTCTTGGAGCGCGGCGTCCATTTAGAATCGCGGCAGATCGGGATGCGGTAGCTGGCCGCGGCGCACGTGCATACGGCCATACTCGGCGCAGCGCGCCAGGGTCGGAATGGCCTTGCCGGGATTGAGCAGTCCCGGCGGATCGAAAGCGCGCTTGACGGCGAAGAACGCCGCGCGCTCGGCCGGCGAGAACTGTACGCACATCGAGTTGAGCTTCTCCACGCCGACGCCGTGTTCGCCGGTGATGGTGCCGCCCAGTTGCACGCACAGCTCCAGGATGTCCGCGCCGAAGCGATCGGCGCGCGCCCATTCGCCGGCCCGATTGGCGTCGAACAGGATCAGCGGGTGCAGGTTGCCGTCTCCGGCGTGGAATACGTTCATGCACTGCAGGCCGTACTTGTGTTCCATCTGCTCGATGGCCTTGAGCATTTGGCCAAGGTTTTTGCGCGGGATGGTGCCATCCATGCAGTAATAGTCGGGCGAAATGCGGCCGGCGGCGGGGAAGGCATTCTTGCGCCCCGACCAGAAGCGCAGGCGTTCGGCTTCGGAGCGCGAGACCGCAATGGCGGTGGCGCCGGCAGCCTGCAGCACGCGTTCCATCGCGCCGACTTCCTCGTGGACTTCATCCGGCGTGCCGTCGGACTCGGCCAGCAGGATCGCCGCGGCGGCCAGATCGTAGCCGGCTTTGACAAACGGCTCGACCGCCGCCGTGGCTTTGCGGTCCATCATTTCCAGGCCCGACGGAATGATACCGGCGGCGATGATCGCCGCCACGGCTTCTCCGGCCTTGCCGACGTCGTCGAATGAGGCCATCACCACCTGCGCCAGTTCCGGTTTCGGCACCAATTTAAGAATTGCCTCGGTCACGATCAACAGCAGGCCTTCCGAGCCGATGCTGAGCGCCAGCAGATCCAGGCCGGGCGCATCGAGCGCGCAACCGCCCAATTCGATCGGCTCGCCGTCGATGGTGCAGCCGCGCAGGCCGAGCACGTTATGCAGGGTCAGGCCGTACTTGAGGCAGTGCACGCCGCCGGCGTTCTCGGCGACGTTGCCTCCGATCGTGCACGCGATCTGTGATGAAGGGTCCGGAGCGTAGAACAGGCCGTAAGCTGCGGCGGCTTCCGAAACGGCCAGATTGCGGACGCCGGGCTGGACGCGCGCGATGCGCGCCGACGCGTTGATCTCGAGAATGCGGTCGAAGCGTGCCAGCGACAGCACGACGCCGGATGCGTGGGGCATGGCGCCCCCCGACAGGCCGGTGCCGGCGCCGCGCGCTACCACCGGCACTTCGAGCCGGCGGCATACCAGCAGCACCGCACGCAGTTCCTCCTCGGTGCGCGGCAGCACCACCAGCATCGGCTGTTGCCGGAACACCGATAGTCCGTCGCATTCGTAGGGACGCAGTTCTTCGTCGCCGCTGAGCACGCAATCCGCGGGTAAAACCGCGCGCAGCGCCCGGGCCACGGTGAGCCGACGATCGCGCGCCGGCACTTCGGCGGACTCACTCCAGCGAGGCTCGTCGGCATCGAATACGGGGCGTCGCATATCGCATCATGACCGGCGCTCGCTCGCCGATCAATCCGCCGTCAATGCTCGCCGGCGGCCGCGTCCCGGCGGTCGCGGCGTCATTGGGGCACTGCATGTTCGTACCGATGTCGCAGCTTGTGCCGGTGGGCACAACGGCCCGGAGCATGGTCAGATCGCCGGGGTGCGCCACACGCTCGCCAGCCACGGCTGCTGCTCGAATGGCAAGCCCGTGGGCCGGTAGTAGTGATCCAGCTCGATGAAGCCGGCGCCCGTCAGGTAACGGCGCCAGGCTTCCAAATCATGGTATGCGCCATAGCGGCCGCCAATCCAGCCTTCTTCATTGTCGCCGCGCGGGTTGGAGCTGAACAGTACGCCCCCGGACTTCAGCGTCGCGCGCAATTGACCCAGCACGCGCGGCAGCTCGCGGCTCGGCACGTGAAACAGCGATGCGTTGGCGTACACGCCGTCGAAACGCGCAGTCGGTAGATCGAGCTTGAGAAAATCCTGCTGCCATACTTCGCAGCCACTCTCGGCGCGAGCCATGGTAACGAACTCCGTGGCGCCCTCGAGCCCGATGGCAACGTGGCCGAGCCGGGAAAATGTCCGTAAATCGCGGCCGGGACCGCAGCCAAAATCCAGAATCCGATACGGCGGCTCGGCTTCGATATGACGTAACAGCGCGCCGATGTTCTGGCTCACATCATGATCGCGCGTGCCTTCGCGAAAATCCCGGGCGCACTGGTTATAGTGTTGCAGGGTGAGATCGACAATCTGTGCTGGATCGTGTGGCTCGCTCAATTCCCACCCCGCCTGATGGTGGCCCGAAGCCAGAGTTATAACTCAAATGATTTCAATAGATTACGTGACATATCTGCATCCGACATCATTATCGCGGAATCGCATCGATGGCAGTATTGATGATCGTGCGCTTGCTGCTCGTGCTGCAGATCGCGCCGAGCACGATCATCGCCGCCGGTCGCGGCGGCCGCTTCATTAAACACGAAGCCGCCATCCGCTGCACGGCCGGCCCCGCGCGCCAGATCGTGCAGCAGCTGCAGCTGGTCGATGAGCTGCGCACCCGCTACGACATACCGACCCAGTCCTGCGTGCTCTCGCATGTCACCAGTATCATCGAGGCCATCGAGCGTCATGCACCGGTCGATCTGGTGTTCCAGTCGATCGCCGGCACGGAGCAGGCTAACGCCGCCTTTGGCATCGACCTGGCTCTGCCAGGCCGAACAAGTGATCGTACTGATGGTGAGCGCCCGGGCCTGAGCTCGGCAGATAGCCTGGGGGTATACCTCAGCTATGCGCCGCGGGTAGGGCGCACGGATGCCGAGCGCAACTGTATCTCGAATATTCGCGGCGAGGGTCTGCGCTACGCCATGCAAGCAGGTTGCATGGCGTAGCTCAGCCCGTTACTGCTGGTTACGATTGCCTTGGATCGCGGCCCCGTGCATTCTAGCCGTTTCAGGAGACAGGCGGCAGCTTGATAGGGATTGAGTGAACACCGGATCGGACCAGCTCGCGCGACGAGCTTTGTTTGGGTTCATTCTCACATTCATCGCTTCCCGCACCGTGGTGTTCCTGATCATGTCGCAACGGATGCCGAACCTGTATTTCTTCCTGCGCGGCACTCATGTCCATCACCTGAACTACGGCATCTTTTTGCTCGCCGGCGTCGGCGCCTATCTGCTGTTCTGGATGCCGCGGGCAGAAGCCGGGCGGATTGCAGCGCTCATTTATGGCATCGCGATGGCCCTCACCTTCGACGAATTTGGCATGTGGCTGCATTTGGGAGGCAGCTATTGGCAACGGGCCAGTGTTGACGCAATCGTTGTCGTTGCCGCGGTGCTTGGGCTGATTGCATTCGCGCGTTCGATACGTCGCTACGAGTCGCGTCATCTGCTGGCTTCGATCGCGATCCTGATCGCCCTCGTGGGATTCGCCGTAGTGCTCTACGATACCTCGGTGCACATCGGTCGACTGGAGGGGCCACGGCTGAGGGAGCTTGAATTGTCGTCGTCTCCATAGGCGCTCGTGCGGAGCCGGTTCGCTCGTTTATTTGAACGCTGCCGCGCCAGCTACCAGCGCCACAGGCCCTGGCGCTGCCATTCGAATGAGGCCACCGCGTGATCATGTACGTTCTCGCCGCCGTGCCCTTGCTCGTCTGGCTGTATCTGCTGCTGGCGCACGGCGACTTTTGGCTCATCTCCCGGCATTTCGCTCCCTTGCCTGCGAACCACAGTCTCGCGAAAAAGATCGTGGCAATCATTCCGGCGCGAAACGAGGCCGGGGTCATCGGTGACGCGGTCAAATCTCTCCTGCAGCAGGATTTCGGCGGCTCAATTCACGTCATTGCTGTCGACGACGGCAGCACTGACGGAACCGACGGCGCAGCCGTCGAAGCCGCGGCCAGCATCGGGGCATCGGCACGCTTGACCGTGATCCGCGGCGCGCCGCTGCCGCCCGAATGGAGCGGCAAGGTGTGGGCGATGTCGCAGGGGGCCATCGCGGCGGCGGCGCTGGTCCCGGACTATCTGTTGTTCACCGACGCCGATATTCACCACGATCCCGATAACGTTGCCGCGCTCGTCACGACTGCCGAAGCGCAAAATCGCGACCTGACCTCATGCATGGTAAAGCTGCGAGCGACCACGTTCGCCGAGAAGTCTCTGATTCCGGCGTTCGTCTTCTTCTTCCTGAAGCTCTATCCGCCGGTATGGATTGCGTCAGCCGATGCCAGGGCGGCGGGCGCGGCCGGCGGCTGTATTCTCATTCGCCCCGATGTCCTCGAGCGCATCGGCGGATTGCGGACGATTCGCTCACAGATCATCGACGACTGCGCGCTTGCGCGCGCGGTGAAGGCCGCTGGGGGCTCCATCTGGTTGGGGCTCACTCGAACCGCCCGCAGCACTCGATCCTACGGTTCGCTTACGGAGATCGGTCGCATGATATCCCGCACAGCGTTCAATCAGCTCCACCATTCTTATGCACTGCTCGCCGCAACAATTGTCGGGCTGTTCTTCACCTACCTGCTGCCGCCGCTGCTGCTGCTGTCGGGACACCCGCTGTCGATCGCGCTCGGCGCCGCGGCTTGGATTCTTATGAGCATAGGCTATGCGCCGCTGCTTCGCTTCTATGACCTGTCCCCGCTGTGGAGCCTGTGCCTGCCGGCAATCGCCTTGTTTTATGCCGGAGCTACCGTCCACTCCGCCGTGCAATATTGCCTCGGTCGAGGCGGCGAGTGGAAGGGCCGCATTCAGGACCTGAACGTCCGACGCTGACCGCCGACCGCACCTGATTCATTCGATGATCAAAGCCTCAAAGGCGGGGCGTGCCAAGGCTCGTCGCAGGCGCATCGTAGGCCTGTGTCACAGTGCGGGCCCGTATGCGGTATGTTGCGGCGCGGCCCTGAGCGCGTGATCCTGAATGCCCGTTGCATGGAGTGGCCGACGCACGCATCATTCTCAGGCGATCGATTTCAGCGAATTCCAACAACAAGGAAAGCAAGCACTGCCTTTAAGCTCAGGGAGACCGACGTGGCGAAAATTCACGGTAACAGCTCTCGCTCTTCGGTAATGCTGCTTGGCATGGTGCTCGCGGCCAGCGCCCGTGCGGATGCAATGGCAGTCATGCCGGTCCAGCCAGCGTGATCTATCAGCTCTATTACTGGCCGGGGATTCAGGGCCGCGGTGAATATGTGCGGCTGGCGCTGGAAGAATCCGGCGCCAGATATATCGACGTCGCTCTCATGCCGGAGGATCAGGGCGGCGGCGAGCCGGCGATTCTGCGGCTGCTGGGAGGCGAGGGCATCGAGCGACCGCCGTTTGCGGTGCCATGTCTCAAGGCTGGCAGGCAGCTGATCGGCCAGACGGCGAACATCCTGCTATTTCTAGGTGGCCGACTGGGGCTGGCGCCCCGCGATGCTGCGGGCAAGATCTGGACGCATCAGTTGCAGCTGACCATCAGCGATTTTATCGTCGAGATCCACGATACGCATCACCCGATCGGCAGCGCGCTCTACTACGAGCAGCAAAAATCCGCGGCCCAGCGTCGTACCAGGCAATTTCTGGCCCAACGGTTGCCAAAGTTCCTCGACTACTTCGAGGGCGTGTTGATTCGCAACACCGGTCGCGGTCCGTGGATGGTCGGCTCCCGCCTGACGTATGTGGATCTGTCGATGGCGCAGGTGATTGCGGGACTGCGCTACGCCTTTCCGA
Source organism: Steroidobacteraceae bacterium (assembly GCA_049518595.1). Lineage (GTDB taxonomy): Bacteria > Pseudomonadota > Gammaproteobacteria > Steroidobacterales > Steroidobacteraceae > FEN-1191. Next base: position 17,939 of record JBEKRP010000042.1, on the reverse strand, counting down.
ACGCCAGCGGCCGGGCGCTGCGCTCGCGGCCGCATCTGCGCGCCCTGCACATGGCCGTCTTCAATCGCCCGCGAATCCGGCGATACCTCGCGTCCAGCCGCCGCCTTGCGTTCAACAACGACGATATATTTCGCCGCTATCCGGAGTTGGACTTCGACGGTTAGGACGGGATCCTGGCCGCCTAACCCGCCGGCGGCGGTTGGCCATCGAGCTTCGGCAGCGCTAGGTCGATACAGGCCCAGGTCGGTGCCTGCGAAACCCAGATGCTGGCGACCGGTTTCCCGATCTCCGGATCATCCAAGGTACCGGCACGCACAAAAATGAGATGTGGACGCGCCTCGGCCTCACTGAATAGATGCACGCCGCAGGCGGGGCAGAAGCGTCGATGCATCACGTTGCCGCTGTCAGCGACACTGACATAGTCGTGGGTCTCGCCCTGGATCCGTGTTGCGGCGCGTGGAAAACAGACATTCACCGTGCCGCTGCCGGCACCGATGCGCTGGCAGAGGCGACACCAACAGACTCGGCTCGTGATCGGCTGGGCGCTAACCTCATATCGCACCGCTCCACACAAACATCTACCGGTCACGGCCATGCTTTGCTCCTCTTCGGCGGGCCCGGCCTGCACCCTCTATGGTGCAACACTTCACCGGAAAAGCAACGGTTCCTGCCCGTCTCGTTCACTCTCGTGGACCGCGGCCATACAATGTGCCGTGCCTGTCTTCCCGGAAGCCGCCATGTCAACTCGTTATCGGTGGATTGCAGCAATGCTGACCCTGTCGGCACTGACGGCCTGTGCTACCACAGCGCCTCCGGGCGCTCGATCCGTGACTCCGGCATCGGCGGCGGCGCCGTCGACGCAGCGGGTCCATGCCACCGCGTCGCGCATTGCGCTGCCGCTGGACCCTCAAAGCGGGCTGCCCGAGACGGCCTCGCCGATGCAGAGTGTCAGTCACGATGATCTCAGCACCTTCGGTCTGTTCGATGCGTCCTCAGCACTGCGAGACCTGGTACCCGCCCTGCGTTGAGCGGCGGCACGCTACCGGGAGACCGGCGGTCGATCTAGGTAACCGGCTGCAGGTAGAGCAGCGACGCCACGAGCGCTGCTACCCCTAAGCTGAACAACACCAGGGCAGGGCGCAGGCACGCTCGAACGCCACCGAACAGCAACGCATAGCATGCATTCAGCATGTTGTTGGACGCGACTGCAATCAGGATGGCAGTGGCCAGAGCGCGCAGCGACATGCCGCCAACGCCACCCTGGGCCAGACTCAGGACAAAAGGATTGATGTCGGTGATGCCGGTGATTGCCGCCAGCGCATAGAGCCCGCGCTGACCGAAGCTGGCGCCCACCCAGGCTGACGCCAGCGCGACGATCACGAACAGCATGGCGAATGTCAGCGCCGTGCCGAGCTGCAGCGGATTGGCTGGCGTGACATTGGCAATCGCCGCGGGCACCGAGCGCTCCCGTCGGCTCCATTGCCAATACGCACTCACGCTACCGAGCGCGAACAGGCCCGCCAAAGCCGGCAACAGCACCCGGGCCAGGCTCAGATTAAATATCGCCACGACCACATCGATGCGCAGATACATGATCGCCGTGGCGACGATGATGCCGGCCCCGATATCCGCGTCCGCGGCGCCGGCTGCTTTCTGCCGGCGCGCCAGTGCCACCGTGGTCGCGGTTGAGGAATAGATGCCGCCGAGAATCGCCGGCAACAGCGCACCGGCCTTCATCGGCAGGTAGCGCTGCAGCAGATAGCTCGCATACGACAGCGTCGAAATCGCCACCACTGCGAGCCAGACCTGGAATGGTGTTATCGGCGTCCAGGCGACAATCGGGTGATTCGGCAGCAGCGGCAGCACGATGCCGACCAGGATCAGAAACTTGCCGAGCGTGAATACCTCGTCGGGCGCGACCTGCAGCACCAGGCGATGCAACTGCTCGCGACCCTCGAGTAGCAGCACCGCCGTGACCGCTGCGGCGACAACAATCCATGGCGGCTGCGTCAGCGCCACCGGTCCAAAGGTGTAGGCCAGCAGATTGGCCGTCGGGATCATGAGGCTCGGCCGCTCGTCATCGGCGCTGGTTGCGCGTTGAATGTGCGCGTACAGCCAGATGGCCACGGCGGCGAGGCCGGCGATGAACGGCAGTAATGATCTGGCATCGAGCAGGAACAGCATCGTGCCGAGCGCGGCCAGCAGCGGGAAGGTGCGGATGCCGCCCGGGCTGGTGTGTTGTTCGCGCTTGTAGACCCCTTCGAAGGCCAGACCCATGAACACGGCCATCGCGATCGCCAGCCCCAGCCGGCCGGCTTCGTCGATAGGCGCAAGATTGTCGAGCATGGTCGTTACTCTCCGCGCTGCCGCATTATCGCGGACTCGCCGCGCGGCGCTAGCGCAGCGACAGGGGGCGATCGTAGCCCGTGAGCTCCAGATAGCCGGCGCCCACGGGACGCGAATTTTCTTGGGCGTTTACCGCACCCTCCCAATAGACGGCGCCGCTCGAGAGCCGCGTATCATTCTCCTGATCATCGAGTAGTGGCTCGATCTCAAACTGTCGCGCGCCGAGGCGCAGCCGCCAGGTCACAGGATAGCTGACGCCGGTGCGTGGCGAATGCCAGCGTCTCACCGGCGTGAATGCCACATCATCGGGCCCGAAGCCATGTACCTGCCCCCGGGCGTCGCGCAGTGTGGCCCCCGCCCAATACGATTGTCCGTGGTGGCCACGAATCCTGAACGCCATGACGGCGCCGCCGTCATCCAGGTTGAGTCCGATCCAATCCCAGCCATCCGCCTCGCTATCGAGGTACTGACTGGACCACTCGTGATCGAGCCATGCCTCGCCGCTGACGACATCGCGCCGCGCCGCGCGCGCAATGCTGCCGCTCACGCGCAGGTGCGGCTCGCTGTAGTAATAGCTGGCCGACTGTGGCGCCGGACCTTTCTGGCTGTAGCCCGCGACACCGTTGAGGAGCGCTGGCTGTGTAACCTCGAGGCTCAGATTCAGGGCGAAATTCTCCGCCGCGATATGAGCCTGGTACCCCGCACCGCTGCGCTCGAGTTGCCAGTCATCGATCCAGACGCTGGTGTTCCCGACTCGCGCGTCCGCGAGTCCCAGGCCGGCGCGTCGGATGCGCTGATCCTGCCACAGGTGGCCGCGCGTCGGATCGCTGATGGCGCAGTGGGCGATCAGCAGTTGACTCGGCGCAAATGCGCTGGGATTCGCCTCCGCCAGCGGCTGCCGCGTGCGGAAAAACGTGATCTGAAAACCGAGCCGCTCGTGCTCGCGGGTCGTAAGCCAACCGGTCAAATACCACCATTCGATCCCAAACCGCGGATGGCTGCCGTAATCACGCGGAAATTCGAGCGTGTAGCCCGGGACGACCGCGGCCAGCGGCGCGGCCGTCTCCGGCGCCTCGGCGACGGCGGCCGCGGCGCACAGCGCATTCGCGCACCACGGCAGCATGAACGGCGCGAGCCGGGTCAGCCGCGCGAGGCGCCGCCGCCAAGCCGATGACGACATGGTGGCTTGCAGGCGCCTATTCACCAGTCCTCGCGTACGGCACGGACGGCATCCTGGCTCATCGCCGCCCGCCCGCTCCACAGCGCGGTGAGCGCGGAGGCCGCGATCAATGCCATGCTCAAGGCGCCGAGCTGCCGCCAGGGCACCGCCAGATCGATGCTCCAGTTGAACGACTGTCGATTGATGACGTAGACGAGGATGAGGCTCAAGGCGGTGCCGAGCAGCAATCCATAGATGACTGACAGCGTGCTCATGATCACGCCTTCGATCGCCAGCATGGCCAGCACCTGCCGGCGCAGCATGCCGATATGCCGCAGCATGCCAAACTGCGCGCGGCGCGCCAGCGCACTGGAGCTGGCGGCCACGCCCACCCCGAGCAGGCCGATGGCGACCGCGATGCCCTCCAGCGCATAGGTGATCGCGAAGGCCCGATCGAACAGCATCAGCGAGCGCTCGCGCAATTGCTCACTGCCGATCAGCTCGAGCGCATCGCCGATGTTCAATGAGGCACGGATGGCTGCTTCGAGCGCCGCGGAGCTGGTCTGCGGACGCCGCCAGATCGAGCCCTCGTTGGCGCTGCCGTCGCCGGTGGCGGCGATATAATCCGCGCGCGCTATCACAATGGCGCCTGCAGGGCGCACGAAGTCGCGCCAGACACCGGCGACAAACAGGCTCTGAATGCGACCGCCGAGCGGCAGCTGCAGCCGGTTTCCAGGCTGATAGCCGTACAGATCCTGCAGCGATTCGGAAATCCACGCGGGCTGGGTGCCGGCCGGCGCGTCCTGCAGGACCTCGCGCACCAACGGCAGGCTGTCGGCGGCACGGAGGGGATTCAACCCGCGCGCAATCAGTGCGACGGGCGCCCGATCGGCGCGCAACCATACCTGCCGCACGCGTCGAAACTCCGCCCGCGCCACTCCCGGCAGGGCGACGATCCTGCTTTGCTGATCCACGGATAACGCGCCGGTATCACTACCGATGCTGAGCCGCAGCTGCAGGTCGGCGGGCAGTAGCTTCACCAACCACAAATCAAACGAATTGCGAAACGAATGCACCATGATCGCCATGGCTACCATCAGGCTGAAGCTCACGACGATAGCCGCCAGACTTATGGTTGAAATGGCGGCGCTGCCTTGTAGCTGGGCCACGGCGGTGTCGAGCGGCGCGCGACCGCTGCGCGTCGCAGTGCCGGTCACCCACCGCATCAGTGTCGGTATCAGCAATACCGCGCCCGCAAGCAATGCCGCTATCGCCAGATAGCCCGCCAGCGGCAGGCCGCCCACCGGCGGCAGCCAGGCGAACGCGGCGCCGGCGGCGATCAGGGCCAATCCCGGCAGCGTCGTGGACAGCCGACTCAGGGCAGGCTCGGCATCGCCGGCCTTCATCGCCAGCGCGGGCGCTCGCTGCGCCGCCTCGCTGGCGGGAATCCACGCTCCAAGGCAGGCGACCCCGGTGCCAATCAGCACGAAGGCCGCAGTCGGCAACGGCTGCACCGCGAACACTGGGCTCATCGCGGCCAATGCCCGGTTGCCGAGGTCGCTGCCCAGATAGCGCAGCACCAGCGCGGCCACGACAGCGCCCATTAGCGCTCCCAGTACCGAGCCGGCAACGCCGATCGCTGCGCCCTCGCCGAGCAGCGCACACTGCAATTGCGAGCGCGTGACGCCCAGGGCCCGCAGCAGACCCAGCACCGCGCGCCGCCGCAGCACCGCAAGCGATTGGGTCGAAAACACCAGAAACGCGCCGGTCAGCAGGGCCACCAGCGCCAGCATGTTGAGGTTCACGCGATAGGCGCGGCTGGCGGTGACGGCGCGGCCGCGCTCGATGGCGGGCGTGACTGCCACCACGCCGGGCGGCAGCGCTGCCGCGAGATCGGCGCGCAGCGCCTCGAGGTTTGTGCCCGGCCGCAGCCGCAGGTCGATCCGATTGAGCCTGCCGATGCGCTCCAGACTCCATTGCGCCGTCGCGATGTCCATGATGCCGAGCGGCTCGGGATAGACGCTGTCCGACAGGATGTCGATGACACGCAGCGACTTCGGGGCGCCGCCGACAATGATCGGGAGTGCATCCCCGCGCTGCAGGCGCAGTTCCTGCGCGGCCGTGCGACTGAGGATGATGGTATCGCGAGCGAACAGACGCTTGACATCGGCGCCGATCTCGCCCATCAGCGCCGGCTGCAGCGCGCCGGCGCGAAACGGATCCAGACCCAGTAGCTTGAGCGGCGGGTGTTGGCCGGCCAGCGTGAGCTCGAGCTCAAGCACCGGACTGGCCGCACTGACTACCGGCTGGCGCGCCAGCGACAAAAACAGCGCCTCGTCAAATCCTTCCGGCGGACCGCGGATGACGATGTCGGCGGCGCCGACCAGGCGCCGGATGGCCTGATCGAATTCATCCAGCGCCGCGCTGTTGACCAGATAAACCGCGGTTCCGAGCGCGACACCCAGCGCAATGGCCGTGACCGTCGCCAGCAGTTGCATCGGATGCTCACGCAGTTGCGAGCGCGTGAGCGTGCGCCAGGCGATCCAGGCGCCATGTGCGCAATCGTTCCGATTCATGATGGGATCATGGCGGGCTTATGGCGGCGCCTGCGTCGCGGCCGCCACTGTCGCCGGCTGCAGTTGTCCACCCTCCAGCTGCAGGATGCGGTCGGCAGTACGCGCCGCAGCGACGGAGTGCGTGATCAGGATCGCGTTGGCGGCGTTCGCGTGCAGCTGTTCGCGCAGCAGGCGCAGGATCTGCTGCGCCGTGCGCGCATCGAGATTGCCGGTCGGCTCATCCGCGAGCACCAGCCGCGGCCGATGCACCAGCGCTCGCGCAATCGCAATGCGCTGCAGCTCACCGCCGGACAATTCTCGCGCATAGCGCGGCGCCAGGGCGGCGATGCCGCAGGCTTCCAGCAACTGCAGTACGCGCTGCTGCCGCTGCGGATCGCGCACGCCCAGCAGATCGAGCGGCAGCGCCACGTTTTGCAGCACGGTCAGATAGGGCAGAACATGGAAGGCCTGAAATACGAACCCGATGCTGGCGCGGCGCCACCGCGTGACCGCATCATCGTCCAGCCTCGCAAGATCGCTGCCCTCGAACACCACCCGGCCGCTGTCGGGTCGATCCAGGCCCGCAATCAGGTTCAACAGGGTCGACTTGCCGGAGCCCGATTCACCCATGATTGCCAGATACTCGCCGGCCGGCAGCTGCAGCTGCAGGCGATCGAGCACTGGAGCGCTCTCGGGGCGATAGCGCTTGGTAATCTCATCGAGTACCAGCGGGGGCGGGCTGATTGACACCGCCGTAAGCTAGGCGAGTGGGCAATCCGGCGCAATACGAGGGCGCTTCACTCGCGTTTCGGGAACCAGGGAACGATGGCGCTGGTGCGGCGCTAATACTCGGCGTAGGCCGCGCTCTTGCTCTGCAGCGACAGCTGCTCGGTGAGCGCAATGCCGGTCACGCGCAGCAGAAAGTAGAGCATCAGTGCCGGACAATACAGCGTCAGCCAAGCCCAGGGCGATGCCAGCGCGATTACAAAGTAGGCCACCCACACGAGCCACTCGGGAAAATAATTCGGATGACGCGAGTAGCGCCACAAGCCGACCTGACACACCGCGCCGCGATCGCACACGCAAAGATAGGCAAGATGACCACCGGCGCAGGAATTCAGCTCACATTGTCCGCTCCTGCCTCCGCCCCCGCAGCCTCCCCAGACGACGCAGCGGCGGCAGTAACGCGACATACACCACGGCGGCCACTGCCGGTGCGATCAAGAGCCAGGCCAGGATAGCGCGCAGGCCGGTCATGCCGAACTGCTGCAGAAACTGCAGCGGCGCGGCGCGAAACTGCTGCACCAGGCCGGCGATCGAGAAATGCACCGGCGGGGTACGTGTCAGGCGCTCACCGATGCGCACAAACAGGTAGATCCCCGGCAACTGCAACGGCGCCGCGAACCAATTGACGAGCTGGATCATCGGTTGGTTGAGCTTCAACCACAGCCCCGCGAGCAGGCACAGCGCGCTGGTGGTGCCGAAGATTGGAAACAGTCCGAGCACCAGGCCTATTGCCAGCGTCAGCGCAATTTTTTCCGGCGTAATGCCCTGGCGCAACTGCGCCAGAAGGAGATCGAGCACGCGCCGCCGCCACGCGTGCTCGATGGCTGAAGCGTGCTCAGGCGCAGGCGGGGCCGTCACGCCTCGCGCCGCAGTAGCAACCGGTCGATTGAGGCGTTGGCCGGCAGGCGCCATGGCGATAGCGGCATATACGCGGACATGGCGATGTTGCCGAGCGCGGGGATCGCAAGCCGCCTCAGCGGCACCAGAGCGCTCACCCCACTGCTCACGCACAGCATGGTGATCAATACGTCGCCGAATGCGAATCGCAGCAACCAGATCATGCGCGCCTCGAGCCCGGATTCCAGTTATGCCGGGATTCTAGACCGGCCCCGCGGGATATATCGCCCGAGTCGCGGCCGCGGATGCGCCGTGATGGGCCTCCCGGGCCGAGACCTCATCCAGCCCCTGCGAACAGCTGCCAACTCGCTATTGAATAGTTAGTAATCATTAAGTTATGGGCACTTAATAATGACAATTCGATATCAACTCCCGCGCGGCCTTCAAAGCTCCGTTGCCAGGCGGTGATACGTCGGCGGTCGCACCAGACCGTGTTGGGGTAGCCGCAGGGAAGGGATTTTTACGTACGCCAAGGGGCGACAAGCAATTGATTTCGCTACTGACGCGGCTGGTGCAGCTTGGGTGTCGGACGTGCGCTACGAGCGCCGATGCAAGTATCTGATCTGGCATATGGTGCGATGCCGCTCACGTACGTAAACGCCCGAATCTTGAGTGCACCCCGGATTAGGCAAAAGTCCCGAGCCATTGACCCAGGTCAACTCCCCGTACTCGGATTGTATTGCCACAGGTCGTTGAGGTAGCCCAAGTCCCCGGTTGAGTCGTAGCCATATCCGCCGAACAGCCACAGGTTGCCGGAGGAGTCAGTCCAGGAGCTGACGGAATCGCGCCCTCCGAGCACGTTGCCGACCGAGGCGGCGCCCTGCGTGCCGTAGACCCCGGTGGCATTGTCTGCGTTGCCGCCACTGAACCAGGTCCACTCTTTGGTACTCGGACTGTATTGCCACAGATCGTTCAGGTTCCCTGCACCGCCGGCTGAGTCATAACCAACCCCGCCGAACAGCCAGAAGTTGCCGGAGGAGTTGATCCAGGCGCTGGCTGCCTGGCGTGCGCCGGGCAGGTTGCTGGCCGCGGCGGTGCCTAGCGCGCCGTAGACCCCGGTCGCATTGGCCGCGTCTTCGCCACTGACCCAAGTCCACTGTCCGGTACTTGGGCTGTATTGCCACAGATCGTTGAGCTTGCCCACACTGCCGGTTGAGTCGTAGCCATACCCGCCGAACAGCCACAGGTTGCCGGAGGAGTCGATCCAGGCGCTGGCGGAATAACGCGCCCCCGGCAGATTGCTGGCCGCGGCGGTGCCCTGGGTGCCATAGACTCCGGCGGCATTGTTTGCGGTTCCGCCACTGACCCAGGTCCACTGTCCGGTGGTCGGACTGTATCGCCACAGATCGTTCAGGTTTCCTACACTGCCGGTTGAGCCATAGCCAACCCCCCCGAACAGCCAGAAGTTGCCGGAAGAGTCGGTCCACGAGCTGGCGGAATAACGCGCCCCTGGCAGGTTGCTGGCCGCGGCGGTGCCCTGGGTGCCATAGACTCCGGCGGCATTGTTTGCGGTTCCGCCACTGACCCAGGTCCACTGTCCGGTGCTTGGACTGTATCGCCACAGATCGTTCAGGTTTCCGACACTGCCGGTTGAGCTATAGCCAACCCCCCCGAACAGCCAGAAGTTGCCGGAGGAGTCGGTCCACGAGCTGGCGGAATAACGCGCCCCCGGCAGATTGCTGGCCGCGGTGGCGCCCTGCGTGCCGTAGACCCCGCTGGCATTGAGCGTGTTCAAGCCGCCTTCCCAGGTCCACTGCCCGGTGCTCGGACTGTATTGCCACAGATCGTTCAGGTACCCTGCACCGCCGGCTAAGTCGTAGCCAACCCCCCCGAACAGCCAGAAGTTGCCGGAGGAGTCAGTCCAGGAGCTGCCGGAATAACGCGCCCCCGGCAGATTGCTGGCCGCGGCGGTGCCCTGCGTGCCGTAGACGCCAGCGGCATTGACCGTCTTCGAGCCGCCTTCCCAGGTCCACTGCCCAAAACCGCACACCACCGTGACATTGCCCACATCGCCGGTGTCCATCCCGCTGGCGCCACTGGTGACCTCGCACCGCTCTCCGACCGGTTGCGTCTGCACTGTCACCGAGTAGCTGCTGCCCGGGGCAAAGGAGGTTGGAAACACCCAGCTGCTCGCGTCCGCCGCGATGGTCACGGTGGCAGTGCCATTGGCCAGCACGACGCTACTGACAGTCAAACCGCTGATCGTGCCGCCCACCGTGTAGTTCGTGGTCTCGACGATCGAAGTGGTGGTGCTGATCGAGGTGCTGCTGCTACCACCGCAATCCGCGAGTGCTAACGCGACTGCAACCAGACAGATCGTCTGCATTGCCGCGACGAGGGCGCTCAGGGCGCGGCTTGCTCGTGGACACATTTAGTATTTCTCCTGATCAGAAGCGGTACTCCGGATCCCTATAGGAGGCCGGCCGGCGCACGCCGGGATGAGGCAATGATCTGTACGGTCTCACGGATCGATTTCACGGCGCGCTGCAGTCGCCAGCGTGTTCTAGTCACTACGGCGGTAGAAATTGCCACAGATCGTTGAGGTAACCGTTGCCGGTTGAGCCATAGCCCGCCCCGCCGAACAACCACAGGTTGCCGGAAGAATCGAACCAGGCGCTGGCGGAATAACGCGCTCCGGGCACGGTGCTGGCCGAGACGGTGCCCTGCGTGCCATACGCGCCGGCGGCATTGGGCGTATTGGAGCCGCCGACCCAGGTCCACAGTCCGCTGCTCGGACTGTATTGCCACAGATCGTTGAGGTCGCCCAAACCACCGCCTGAGTCGTAGCCAACCCCGCCGAACAGCCACAGGTTGCCCGAGGAGTCGATCCAGGAGCTGGCTGCCTGGCGCGCTCCGGGTACGTTGCCGGCCGAGGCGGTGCCATGGGTCCCGTAGACCCCGCTGGCATTGTCCCCGCTGCCGCCACTGATCCAGGTCCATAGCCCGGTGCTCGGACTGTATTGCCACAGGTCGTTGAGGTAGCCCAAGTCCTCGGTTGAGTCGCGCCCATAGCCGCCGAACAGCCACAGGTTGCCCGAGGAGTCGATCCAGGAATTGGCCGCCTGGCGCGCTCCGGGCAGGTTGCTGGCCGAGGAGGTGCCCTGCGTGCCATAGACTCCGGCGGCATTGTCCGCGTTTCCGCCACTGATCCAGGTCCACTGTCCGGTGCTTGGACTGTATCGCCACAGATCGTTCAAGTTTCCGACACCAGTTGAGCCATAGCCTATCCCGCCGAACAGCCACAGGTTGCCGGACGAGTCGATCCAGGGGCTGGCCGAATAACGCGCTCCTGGCAGGTTGCCAGCCGAGGCGGTGCCCTGAGTGCCATAGACTCCGGCGGCATTGTCTGCGTTGCCACCACTGACCCAGGTCCACTGTCCGGTACTTGGGCTGTATCGCCACAGATCGTTCAGGTATCCCGCACCGCCGGTTGAGTCGTAGCCATACCCGCCGAACAGCCACAAATTGCCGGACGAGTCGATCCAGGTGCTGGCCGAATAACGCGCCCCTGGCAGGTTGCCGGCCGAGGCGGTGCCCTGAGTGCCGTAGACCCCGCTGACATTGTCCCCGTTGCCGCCACTGACCCAGGTCCACTGTCCGGTGCTTGGACTGTATTGCCACAGATCGTTCAGGTACCCTGCACCGCCGGCTAAGTCGTAGCCAACCCCCCCGAACAGCCAGAAGTTGCCGGAGGAGTCAGTCCAGGAGCTGGCCGAATAGCGCGCCCCTGGCAGGTTGCTGGCCGAGGTGGCGCCCTGCGTGCCGTAGACCCCGCCGGCATTGACCGTATTCAGGCCCCCTTCCCAGATCCACTGCCCATAATCGCTGCACGCCACCGCCACATCGTCCACATCGCTGGTGAGCGTCGTCCCGCTGCCGCCACTGGTGACTTCGCACAGCTCTCCGACCGGTTGCGTCAGCACCGTCACTGAGTAGGCGCTGTCCGCGGCAAAGGAGCTCGGAAAAACCCAGGTGCTCGCGCCCGCCGCAACGGTCACGGTGGCGCTGCCGTTGGTCAGCACGACGCTACCGGCATTCAAACCGCTGATCGTGCCGCCAACCGTGTAGCTCGAGCTGTTCGAAGAGCTGCCCTTACCACCGCAGGCTACGAGCGCCAGTACGGCTGTCATCAGATAGACGCCCCGTACCGCAGCGCCCAGTGTGAGTCGGGGCTTGCTCGATCTCCCTTTCATGGCATTTCTCTTTATTAGACCCAGTCGCGGTGGTGGGGCCTTTAGGGGCTCTGCGTGAAGCGCCACAGGTCATTCAGGTCGTCTTCCACGTCGGTTGAATCGAAGCCGAAGCCGCCGAACAGCCAGAAATTGCCGCTGATGTCGAGCCAGCCGACCGCCTGTTCGCGTGCGCCGGGAGCATTGCTGATGGCGGGAACGCCCTGCGTACCGTAGGTCCCCGGTCCGGCTGTCGACGAGGAGCCGCCTATCCAGGTCCACACACCGGCGCCGAGGTTGTACTCCCACAGATCGTTCAGATTTCCGACAGAGCCGGCTTGCTGTGCATACCCGTAACCCCCGAAAAGCCAGAAATTTCCGGCGTTGTCCTTCCACGACACGGCCGAGACGCGCGCGCCCGGGCCATTGCCAGCGACGCCCGCGCGCTGCGTGCCATAGACACCCGCGGCATTCGCCCCATCGGAGCCGCTGACCCAGGTCCACTGGCCGCTGGCGGGGCTGTACCCCCACAGGTCATTGTATTCCTGAGCCAGGCCGCCTTGGTCCAGACCCAAACCACCGAACAGCCAGACATTGCCGCTGGCATCCAACCAGGCGCTGCCACCCGCACGGGCACCAGGCACGTTACTGGCGGCCGCGGTTCCCTGCGTGCCATACACGCCCGCGGCATTGGGCGTATTGGAGCCGCCGACCCAGGTCCACAGTCCGGTGGTCGGGTTGTAGCTCCAGAGGTCGTTGAATACAGCGAGATAGCTGCCATTCGAATTGAGCTGCGCCCCGCCAAACAGCCAGAAGATCCCGGCGCTGTCCACCCAGCTGATCGCATCGGTACGCGCCGGCGGCAGATTGCTCGCGGCGGGGACACCCGGTGTGCCGTAGCTGCCTGCGTTGGCCGCAATGTTCGAGCCGCCGACCCAGGTCCACAGTCCGGTGGTCGGGTTGTAGCTCCAGAGGTCGTTGAATTCCTCCCAGTTCTGACCAGCGAGACTGTCGCCGCCGAACAGCCAGAGATTGCCCGCCGCATCGGTCCAATTTGCGGCGCCCTCGCGCGCACCGGGATTATTGCTGGCAGCCGGCGCGCCTTGCGAACCGTATGAGGCTGCGGCGCCCACGATGTCAGAACCGCCTTGCCATACCCACTGTCCCGCAGAGGGACCGTACTCCCATAGATCATTGAGCATGCCAACATTGCCCACACTGTTGCCGCCGAACAGCCAGAAATTACCGGCGGCATCGGTCCATGCGACGGGTTGCCGGCGCGCGCCGGGCGTATCGGTCGCCGCCGCCGTACCCTCTGTGCCATAGACGCCGGGGGCATTCACGTAGTCTGAGCCAGTTACCCACGTCCACACATCCGTGGCAGTCGAGCTCAAGCTGCACACGACCGTGACACCCGTGACAGAGGCACTGGCCGTACCGCTCCCGTTGCTGACCGAGCAGACCTGGTTGGCCGGTTGCGTGGCGACAGTTACGTCATACGGCGAGTTCGGTTGCAACGTAACACTGAAAGCGAAGGAACCATTGCTCGACAGAGACAGGTTGTCGCCACCGTTGTTCTGCAGAACGAGCGTTCCGGAAAGACCCGCGATGCTGCCGCCGATCGAATAGGTGAGCGGAACGATCGTGGAAGTGGATTGCGCACTACTTCCGCCGCATCCCGACAGTACAGTGGCCAGTCCGATGACCGGCAGTGAAAGCAGCTGGCGCATAGCAAAGCCCGTCAAGTCCGTATGGCGACGAACAAGATTAGAAGCAAATCGCCGGTGCAGCAAACGGGTAGTGGCCCGAAGCTCCGCACATCCTCTCGCCCCAGCGGTTTGGTGGACACGGCATGCCTGACGCCCGAGATCAATGCTAATGGCGCCTTGGTGAGTCTGGGTCTGGGAGCCTGCCTGCGTGTGGGACTATGTTCTTACGCTCCAACTGGCGCAGGCACTGCCCGCACGATAATTGCGCAATAACGCCGCTGGTGCGAAACGGTTGACCCGGTGGTTCTTTGCCGGCTCCGTATCGGCCGCTTATGCGGCTGATCAGTCCGCTAAGCCGGCGGTAGCGTGGTAACTGACGTCAACCGTCTACTGGTGCCGGAGACACAAGTATTGACCGCTGCCAGCGCTCAGAAATAGCCGCCGACACCGGCCATGAGTCCGTCGCGCGGGTGGTCTTTGCACGGGAGATTAAGGCTCTTTTAGGCTGCGCGTCTCTAAGTGGGACCAGCCAACGACCATTACCGATTCCCGCTACAGAAGCTTGGAAACCCTTCATTCCCGGTCCCTCCCCTGCACCGCTGCGGCCCTCGCCATTCCACCACGAGCCGCTAACACGTTCTCACCGTAGCGCATGGGCATTCTATTGGTTTTCCAGCGCCCCGCCTGCATAACGGAGGCCAGATCAATATTCAGGGCCAGCAGATCCCGCGTCGCCCCGACTCGAATCGAATGCCCACTCACGTGCGCGACTTCTTCTGCCGGCATCCTGATCCACTTTGCTACGCGTTTGAACGCCTGTGCGATGGCATCGACGCTCAGTCGTTCGCCGATTCTGCCTTTTCCGTCAGAGTCCGTGGTGACAGTTCCCCGCCCGATCACCCTTCTAAATACCGCTCCTTTTTTGAAGTCAGCTGTGTCGATCCACAGCCGCAGATATCGCACGGTGGTGCGCGACAGATACGCGCTATTGCCCTCTCCCACCTGGTCGATCTTCGATCGCTGGATCAGCGCGCGCCCGGTCCCATCGGTAAGAAATCGGAAATCATCCAGATCAAACGCCACGAGTTCGCTGCGTCTCGCCATCGTGTCATACGCGACACAGATGAGTGCTCGCTCGCGCGTGGCCGGCAGACTCGCCCCGGCGCTCTTCAAGAATTGTTCGATTTCCGCCCAGCCGAGCGCCCTCGCTTGCCGATGCCGCACCGAGACCGCGTTGGTCAGTCCTCTCCTTCGGGACGTCCTTTGGGTCGTGGTTCAACATATACATTCGGCATATCTGTATCCTCGAGCGTGTCTGCTGATAGAAGCCAATGTCGCTACTGAGCGCGGTGTTTCTGATCAGGGCACCTCTGCCCCACCACACCTACACTTGGCGGCGCATCCGTCGGGTCAGCGCGTCAGATTTTTGTGCTGACGCTTACTTAGCCGCCTCGATCAACTCGATGTCCCGGTTAAGGAGTTCGTTCACGAGATCTCCCACCGGGATACCCTTGGCCGCAGCGCGTTCGCCAAAGTAGCGGTGCACGGTCGAATCCAGGTAGAGAGGAATCTCGATCGCCGCATCTTTGCGATAAAACTTGCCGCGCTCAGCCTTAGAAAAGTCGCACTCGTTTTTCATGTTCGCTATGCCGCCTTAGCGGCCCTCGTATTGGCGGCGCTCATTGGGGGTCGCCTACCGCGCCGAGATTAGCCGCATGAGGGAAGGGATTTTTACGTACGCCAAGGGGCGACAAGCATTTGATTTCTCTACCGACGCGGCTGGTGCAGCTTGGGTGTCGGACGTGCGGTACGAGCGCCGATGCAAGTATCTGATCTGGCATATGGTGCGATGCCGCTAACGTACGTAAACGCCCGAATCTTGAGTGCACCCCAGGATGTTCTCCTTGGCCGTCGCCCCGACCAGGCTCTTGCTGCCCTTGCTTCGGCCAGGTGGTTCTGTCTTTCTGGCAGCCATAATCCATACGCCAACACACTGACTCATCCGTGCTGCAGCGTGGCGATTGCCGTCTTCAGTATCATCGGGGGAATCATTAGCTGGTATTTCATCCTGCCGCGCCCGATACACTGATCCGATCCGCGTCACGACCGGCGGTGCCGCCCCTGGGTGCAAGCTGCTATATTGATCCATTCGATCCAAACAAGGAGTCAGTCATGAATTTGCTCAAAGCCCTGCTGTTGACCTGCGCGCTTGGAATTTCCGGCATCGCACTGGCCGCGGATGGCTCGGTCACGATCTCTTCGCCGGCCGATGGCGCCAAGGTCGGCACCAGCGGTATCAACGTCGCCTACAGTGTCGTGACGGGCCCGAAGGGCGATCATGTTCACTTCTACGTCGACGACAAGGAAGTCAAGGTCCTGCACGAGCTCAAGGGCACCTACACGGTCGACTCGCTCAAGGCCGGCGCGCACACGCTGTGCATCAAGATCGTCGACAAGAGCCACACGCCGATTGGCGTGGAAAAGTGCATTAAGGTCACGGCCGGCTGAAAACGACCCGGATCAGGCGCGGGTGAGACGGCCCCCGGCGTGGACGCGCAGGACCTCGGGTATGCGCTGACTCAGGTCGTTCACAACCTGGGCGCCGTCTCAGTGACGGGCGGTGCTGCAGCTGCGCGTTGCCTGAGGTTTTCCGAACCGCAAGCGGCTCAGCGGCGGCTTGTCTGGCTGGTGCTGGCCGGCTGGGCAGCCCAGGGCGCCAGCGGCGCGACCTTTGGCGCCATCAGTTACGCCACTTATGGGCGTTTTCCCGACATCCATGGCATCGCAGTCGCCGCGCTGGCACTGAAGATGGTCTGCGCCGCCGCCGGATTTTCGCTGGGGGTGCTTTACCTGGTGCGCGCATCCGGCTGGTCGGCGGCACGCCGCCAGGGCGCCTGGTCCGCATTGTTCGGGTTTGCCCTGGCGGCCTTGACCGCGGCAGCATTTTTGCGATGGTTCTCCTGATCGGCATGGGGGGCAGCCATGACGGCTGCGTCCCTTGCCACACCGGCCGGCGTGCGGGTCCGCACCGGGCGGTTCGGGGTGACCGCATGGAAGGGATTTTTACGTACGCCAAGCACCGACACGCATTTGATTTCTCTATCGACGCAGTTGCTGCAGCTTGGGTGTCGGACGTGCTGTATGAGCGGCGATTGGCTATCGTCGCAGACCACCAGCGAGCATCACGTCACGGAGCACGCCGTCCTGCCCTCGGAAATCGAGCAGCCGCCGGATCTCTCTCGGGGTTGGTACGGCAGCTTCAGCGCAGGCATTCTAAGCCCGGGTATGACTTTTCTAATCTGCAGCGCCAGTCGTTGCATTAAAGCCAATTAAAGGTCGGAGCTTAGCCGACATCGCCGGCGGTAATCCAAGTTGCCGCTCCAGCCTGGTCCTGGAAAAAAGCCCACGTATGCAGGTCGTCGCATCTGCCGCAGTTTCAACGACCAAAAAATGCATCAAGTCGGTTTCGCGAAAAACTTCGAGCAGGTCGCCGGCGGATGCGTCTTTGACGGCCCGCCAGTTCAAGGTCTGTAAATCGGTCCAGGAAGTCATGACATGACCGACTTGGATGTCCTGGCGATAGGAGTAATTCAAGCGTTGCATGCACTGCAGCGGGCGTTCGCCCTCGATATCGTAGGATGTAATGAATCCCACCACTTTCCGCTCTCGCACCACTAACAATGCGCGAACACCAAGCCGAATCATATCGGCCAGCGCGGCATCGATCTGTCGGTCCTCGTCTACCGTAACTGGGTACTCGCGAGCAAAGTCGTTCATGACATTAATGGCAGGGTCGGCCAATATTACCCGCTGGTCACTCGAGGTGGACCGTCGAGGTAATACGCCGGCGTCGGCCATTTTTGTGCGCGTCAGCAACGGGCTCGTCATGGTCCGCACTCCTCAATCGTGGTAGGGCGAGATGTTGGCAGATGCGTGGCTAAACCGTGCCTATTGTAAGCGCGCCTCGATCCACCGGAGTCGGGTATCACCACCCTCGTCGCCAGCGCTATGACTTGGCATCTAAATCTTAAGGTCCTACATCGCTGCTCAGACCTGGACCAGGCTGAATGACCGGATCCACCCGTTGAGCCCGCCACTTCTTTTTGGGAATGTCTAACTACCTGGCATCTTTCCTCAATGATTCCCGCTATGCAGCAGTCATCCGGCGCAATGTCCCTCCAGGAAGAAGCTATTTTCCTGCGCGCACCAGCCTGGCGTAGTGCAATCCGTCCTTGCGCTCTGGCCCAGCCCCCTCTGGACCGAAGCTGAGCCGATAGGCTTCCCCTTCCTTGCCAGGACCGCGGCGCCCGGTCGCCGT
>JBEKRP010000041.1:0-24281 GCA_049518595.1 Steroidobacteraceae bacterium | reverse complement strand
CGAGGCGCTGGGCGGTGTATTGCGCAATGGTGCCGCAGCAGACGATATGAGCAGCTCTTCAATAAAGTATGTCTCTCGGCTGCGATGGTGGTCCGTGAAGATTGAGTATGGATCGCAATTGAACTGACATTGCGCAAACCCTGTGCTCAAGCAGTCTGGTTTCGCTGACTCGGGAAGCTAAGTTGAACAGGTTCACCTGTTCGGTTCTGATCATCGCCCTTTTGCACGTCGGCCGCCGGGGCTGGCGCAGGACCATTGGTTGGCGCGTCAGCACTACTCTTTTGAGCCGCGGTCCATGCAACAGCGAATGCATCCCGCTTTACTGCCGCATAATCGAGAAACGCGCCCACCATCGCCTTAGCTTGCGTGCTCAACTGATCGAAGGTCGGGCACGCCCGCTCGTAACTCGCCGCCCATATAGCCGAGCACGGACCGCTGAGCTACGCAGGGACGGTAGTTATGCTCCTCAGTGGACAGCTCGCCGCGATTTGCACTTTGATTTGCACTGCGCTCCAAATATCAGCAAAACAAGCGTTTTGCGCTTCGACCAGTTACCATGCGCAACATGCACTTGCGTGTGACTACGTAACGCCAATGCGTTGTTTTTGCGACTTAAAATCTGCTTCCTTAACAGGGAGTGTGGGTTCGAGTCCCGCCGTCCGCACCAGATGGATGAACTGACGGCCGATAATTTGCAACTATGGCGCGGCGAGCAGCATGTCCTGCGCGGCATCTGCCTGGCCGTGGCGGGCGGGCAGTGCCTGCAGGTCACCGGTGCCAACGGCGCCGGCAAGACCACGCTGCTGCGCGCGCTGTGCGGCCTGGTGCCGTTGGAGCACGGCCGCATCTGCTGGCGTGGCCGTGATATCGTGGACGATCCGGCCACGTTCCACGGCGAGCTCAATTATCTCGGACACGACAACGGCCTCAAGGCCGATCTGACCGCGGCCGAGAACCTGCGCTACGCCGCTGCGCTGCGGCGTCGGGTGCAGGCGCGGGACATCGCCGCCGCCCTGGCGCGCACCGGGGTTGCCGAGGCGGCCGGTCAATTGCTGCGACGCCTGTCGGCAGGCCAACGCCGCCGGGTGGCGCTGGCGCGGCTGGCGCTCACGGGCGGAGCGCTCTGGGTGCTCGATGAGCCGGGCTCGAACCTCGATGAGCGCGGACAGGCCCTGCTGGTCGAGCTGATTGATGGGCACTTGCGCTCCGGTGGCGCGGCGGTGGTCGCGACCCACCGGACGCTGGATCTGCCAGCCGCGCAGCTGCAGTCGTTGACGCTGCAATGAGCGGGCAGCGCGTCAGGTTCGCGGGCGCGGCCGGGGCGCTGATCGCGCGCGATCTGCGCCTCGCGCTGAGGCGTTCGGGCGATACGCTGCAGCCGCTGGGATTTTTTGTGGTGGTGACCGCACTGTTTCCACTGGCGCTGGATCCGCAGCTTTCGCTGCTGCGAGACATCGCCCCGGCTGCCCTATGGGTCGGCGCGCTGTTATCCTCGCTGCTGGCGCTGGATCTTTTGTTTCGTGAAGATGCGCAGGACGGGGCGCTCGAACAGCTGGCACTGTGCGGCTTGCCGTTTCAGGGCTTGCTGCTGGCTAAGACAGCGGTGCATTGGTTATTGACAGGATTGCCCCTGGTGCTGATTGCGCCGCTGGCGGCGACCGCGCTCGGCGCGCCCTATGAGGCCATCCCGGGCATTCTGGCCGCCTTGCTGCTGGGCACCATCGCCCTGAGCCTGATTGGCGCCGTGGGCGCGGGCCTGACCATGAGTCTGAAGCGCAATGGATCGTTACTGGCGTTGCTGGTGCTGCCGCTGGCGGTGCCGGTGCTGATATTCGGCGCACGCGCGACCGCACTGGCGATCGCCGGCGAGCCGCTCGCGGCGCCGCTGTATCTGCTGGCAGCCATCACGGTGCTCAGCGCGACGCTGGCGCCCTGGGCGCTGGCGGCTGCAGTGCGGATTGGTCTGGAATAGGGCCGGGAGTCAACGTGGCTTGGGTATGGTTTCATCGCTTCGGTTCACCGCCGCATTTCTATCGCTTGGCGACCCGGCTGGCGCCGTGGTTTGGCTGGCCCGCGGCGGCGCTGTGCCTGGCCGGCCTGATCGGGGGCCTCGGGCTGGCGCCACCCGACTATCAGCAAGGCGACGGCTTTCGGATCATCTATGTGCATGCGCCCGTGGCCTGGCTGTCGCTGATGATCTACGTCGTGATGGCCAGCAGCGCCGCCGTCGGCCTGATCTGGCGCATGACGGTCGCCTATGCCGTGGCGGCGAGCTGCGCGCCGATCGGGGCCTCTTTTACCGCGGTGGCCCTAGCGACCGGTATGCTCTGGGGCCGACCGATGTGGGGGACGTATTGGGTATGGGACCCGCGGCTGACCTCGGAGCTGCTGCTGCTGTTCCTGTATCTGGGTTACATGGGACTGCGCAATGCGATCGATGACATCGGGCGCGCGGACCGCGCCAGCGCGGTGCTCGCAATCGTCGGCGTGGTTAATGTGCCGATCATCCATTACTCCGTGACCTGGTGGAATTCGCTGCATCAGGCGCCTAGCGTGCTAAAATTAGGGCGACCGACCATGCCGGCCGCGATGCTGATACCGTTGCTGCTGATGCTGGCAGGATTCACCGTGTATTTTGTCGCATTGCTGCTCACCCGGGCGCGCGGTGAGCTGCTGCGCCGCGAGCGCAATGCGCACTGGATTGCCAAGGCGCTGGGCGCCACGGCGACAGGAGAGGGGTAGATATGCTGAAGTTTATGGCGATGGGTGGTTACGCGCGCTATTTGTGGCCGTGCTATGCGCTGACCGCGGCCGTCGTCGGCCTGAACATCCATTGGGCGCGGCGCTCGTTGCGCGCCGCCCAGGCTGAAGCGCGACGGCGCCTGGCGGGCCTCAAGGTGGCCTCATGACACCGCGGCGGCGGCGGCTGTTCTGGGTGCTCGGCATCCTCGCCGGTGTCAGCATCGCCGGCGGCCTGGCGCTGCGCGCTTTCCAGCAGAACGTCATGTTCTATTTCGACCCGAGCCGGATCGCGGCCGGGGAGGTCAAGCCTGGGCAGCGCTTCCGCCTGGGCGGCATGGTCGAGCAGGGCAGCCTGCAACGCACACCGGGCTCGCTGGAGGTGCGTTTCGTGGTCACCGACTTCAAACACAATGTGTCGGTGCGCTACGCCAACGTGCTGCCGGACCTGTTCCGCGAGGGCGCCGGCGTGGTCGCTCATGGTCGCCTCGATGCCAGCGGCACCTTCGTCGCCGATGAGGTGCTGGCGAAACACGACGAGAAATACATGCCGCCCGAGGTCGCGCGCTCGCTGCGGCAGAACACGGCATCGAGCACGCCGGCGCAGCCGGGCAAGACCGCGGCCGCAGCCGCAGCCGCAGCCACATCCGGCGGTGCGCGCTGATGGTCGTCGAACTGGGGCATTACGCGCTGATTCTCGCCCTGATGCTTGCGGCGGCGCAGGCGTTCTTCGGTCTGGCCGGCCCGGCACTCAAGCGTGAACGCTGGCTCGCGGTCGTGCCTTCGGCGGCGTGCGGTCAGTTTGTGTTCGTCGCGCTCGCGGTCGGTGTGCTGGTGCACGCCTTCGTCAACAATGATTTCTCGGTGCGCTACGTGGCCGAGACTTCCAACTCGGTGCTGCCGCTGTTCTACCGTGTCACTGCCCTGTGGGGCGCGCACGAAGGCTCGATGCTGCTGTGGATTCTGGTGCTGTCGCTGTGGACAATGGCCCTGGTCGCCAACATGCGCCATCTGCCGCCGTCCTTCGCCGCGCGCGCTCTTGGCGTACTCGGCATCATCAGCTGCTGTTTCCTGCTGTTCACGCTCGCAACCTCCAATCCCTTCGTGCGCCTGATTCCCGCGGCGCCCGACGGCAATGATCTCAATCCGGTACTGCAGGATCCCGCGTTCGCGGTGCATCCGCCCATTCTATATATGGGCTACGTCGGCTTCAGCGTCAGCTTCGCCCTGGCCTGCGCAGCGATGATCGAAGGGCGGCGCGATCAGCTTTGGGCGCATTGGATGCGGCCCTGGACCGTGATGGCCTGGGCGTTCCTGGCCTGCGGCATCGCCTTGGGCAGCTGGTGGGCCTATTACGAGCTCGGCTGGGGCGGGTTCTGGTTCTGGGATCCGGTCGAGAATGCCTCATTCATGCCCTGGCTGGTCGGCACGGCGCTGATCCATTCGCTCGCCGTGACCGACAAGCGCGGGCTGTTCAAGAGCTGGACCCTGCTACTGGCCGTGACCGCGTTCTCATTGAGTCTGCTCGGGACCTTCCTGGTGCGCTCCGGTGTGCTGGTCTCGGTGCATTCGTTTGCCGCCGATCCCAGCCGCGGCATTTTCATTCTGGTATTGCTGGTGCTGATGATCGGCGGTGCGCTCGGCCTGTACGCCTGGCGAGCGCCGCTGATGAAATCGGCGGCCGGTTTCGATTTCCTTTCGCGTGAGTCGTTCCTGCTGTTCAACAACATCCTGCTGACGATTGCGGCCGCGGTGGTATTCGGCGGCACGCTGGCGCCGCTGATCGCCGACACGCTGGGGCTCGGAACCTTGTCGGTCGGTCCGCCCTATTTCAACCCAAGCTTTCTGGTGCCGATCCTGCCGATGCTCTCGCTTGTGGCGCTGGGCATGCACGCGCGCTGGCGGCGCGGCCGCCTGGGTGAGGCGCGGCGCCCGTTACTGCTCGCACTCGGCGTGTCCCTGGTGCTGGCTCTGGCGCTGAGCCTGGGCGTCTACGGGCATCCGTTCAAGCTCACGCCGGTCGGTGCCACGGTGGGCTTTTGGATCATCCTCTCGGCGCTCATCGATCCGGTCGACCGGCTGCGCCGCCGCCTGAGCCTGCCGGCCAGCGTGGCCGGCATGTCGATCGCGCACATCGGTCTGGGAATTTTCGTACTCGGTATCACCTTCGTGCAGTCGAACACGATCGAGCGCGACATCGCGCTCAAGCCCGGAGAGTCGGCACCGGTCGGCGCCTATCGATTTCGTTACGACGGTGGCCAGGACATCGTGGGTCCGAACTACGAAGGATTTCGCGGCAAGGTCAGCATCACGCGCAACGGCGAGCCGGTGAGTGTGCTCTACCCCGAAAAGCGCCGCTATTGGGTGCAGGGCACCGTGCAGACCACGGCGGCGATCGCGCCGGCATTCAATCGCGACCTGCTGGCCGCACTGGGCGAGGACGTGGGGGCTGGCGCCTGGAGCCTGCGACTGCAATATCGACCGTTGATCCGCTTCGTCTGGGTCGGTGCGCTCATCATGGCGATCGGCGGTGTCACGGCCGTGGTCGGCCGGCGCCAGCGCGGCCTGGTTGCAAGCGGTGTGGCGCTGCCGCTCGCTACGACCGCGCCCGGGGGAATCCGCGAACAAGGCGGCGCACCTTGAACCGCTTCGTGCTGCCGCTCGCGGCCTTTGTGCTGCTGCTGGTGGTGCTGCTGGTCGGCCTGAAGCGTGCGCCTGACAAGAACAACCTGCCTTCCCCGCTAATCGGCAAGCCGGTGCCGCAGTTCACGCTGCCGAATCTGTTCGACACCACCCAGCCCTTGAGTTCCGAGGCGCTCAAGGGGCATTGGTCGCTGGTCAATGTCTGGGGCACCTGGTGCGTTGAGTGCCGGGCCGAGCATGCCGCGTTGCTGCAGATCAAGCAGGAAGCGCGGGTGCCGATCATCGGCATCGATTGGAAGGACCAGGACGAGGATGCGCTGACCTGGCTGGCGCAGCTCGGCAACCCCTACGAGCGCGTCGGCACCGATCACGAGGGGCGGGTCGCGATCGACTGGGGCGTCTATGGCGCACCCGAGAGTTTTCTGATCAACCCGTCCGGCACCGTGGTCTATAAGCACATTGGCGCCATGACATCACAAGTCTGGCAGCGCGAATTTCTGCCGCGCGTCAGCGCCACGATAGGCAAGCCGGTAATGCCCGGCGTCCCGGCGAGCGCGCCTGCCGCGGCGGGCCCCGGCGCATGAAGCTGCCTGGATGGGTCTGCGGCCTCGCACTGCTGTGTGGCGGGCTGGTGATCGCCGGCCCGGCCGATGCAGTCGACACCTCGCCGCCGCTGCCCAATCCGCAGCTGCAGCAGCGCTACTACGCGCTCACGCACGAGCTGCGCTGCATGCAGTGTCAGAGCGAGGCCCTGGCCGACTCGCAGGTCAGCCTGGCCGCCGATCTGCGATTGCAGGTGCGCGAGCTGCTGGTGGCGGGCCAGACCGATGATCAGATCCGCGATCACATGGTCGCGCGCTACGGCGAATTCATCCTGTTTCGGCCGCGCATGACCTGGCGCAATGCCTGGCTCTGGGCCACGCCGGCGGTGCTCATGGGTATCGGCCTGGTGGTGGGGTGGCGCATCGTGCGTGCGCGAGCGCGCCTGAGCGATAGCGACGAGTCGGGCTCGAAAGGCGAGTCGCTCGATCCATGACCGGATTTTTGCTCGCCGCGCTGCTGCTCGCTGTACTCGCGGGGCTGTTCCTGGGATTGCCGCTGCTGCGACGGCGGCAGGATGCGCCGTCGGCGCCGATCACAGCGACGGTGGCGGTGCTGACCGTGGTCGCTGCCAGTGCGATCCTCTATGGCCTGATCGGCAATCGTGCCTGGACTCGTCCGGAGGCCGCGAGCGACGGCAATGGAACGGTTGCCGCGCTCGCGCGTCACCTCGAGGGCCAGCCGCAGGATCAGTCGGGTTGGCTGGCGCTCGGTCAAGCCTACGGCGACATCGGCGAATATACGTTGGCGCTGCGCGCCTATGAGCGCGCCAATCGCCTCACTCAAGGCGGTAGTGCCGCCGCGCTCGCCGGCATGGGGGAGGCGATGCTGCTCGGCGGGGACAGTGCGCAGGCGGCGCAGGCTGCCGAATTCATCGAACGCGCGTTGCAGCTCGACGGCAGATCGCCCAAGGCGCTGTTCTACGGTGCGATGATCGCCTACCGCCAGGACCGGCTCGACGTGGCGCGCGAGCGCTTTTCGGCCATGCTGGCGCTGTCGCCGCCCGAAAACGTGCGCGCTGCGCTGCAGGAACAAATTGACGCGATCGACGCCAGACAGCATCCGAGGGTCGATGCGGCCACGGCAATTCATCTGCACGTGACGCTGGCACCGACGCTCACCACCCAGGTGCCCGCGAACGCTTCGCTATTCGTTTTCGTGCGCTCGCCGACCGGCGGCCCGCCGCTGGCCGCCAAGCGCAGTGCCGCGAGCCTGCCGCAGGACGTGGATCTATCGGCGGCCGACTCGATGATCGCCGGCCACGGGGTGCAGCCCGGGCAGACGGTGTCGGTGATCGCGCGCATTTCCGCCTCCGGCAGCCCACTCACGCACAGCGGCGATCTGTATGGACAGATCGACTATGTGGCCGGCAAAAGCGGCCCGCGCGCGCTCGAGATTGATAGATTGAGCCCTTGAATCTCATCCACGGGCGAGTCGAGCAAGCATGAGCAGCGTGGCTCTGGAACGGCGGCTGCGCGCCGGCGAATTTGTCATCACTGCCGAAATTACGCCGCCGCTGTCGGCTGATCCGCAGGCCGTGCTCGATGTGGCGCTGCCGCTGCGCGGTGTTGCCGACGCCGTCAACGTGACCGATGGCGCCAGCGCCAGGGCACAGCTGGACGTGCTGACTGCCGCCGCCATTGTGGGGCGGGCGGGAATCGAGCCGGTGCTGCAGCTGACCTGCCGCGACCGTAATCGCATCGCACTGCAGAGCATGCTGGTAGGCGCCGCCGCTCAAGGGCTGCGCAATATCCTCGTGCTCAGGGGCGATGACCCCGGGGCGGGCGATCAGCCCGAAGCCAAACCGGTGTTCGATCTGGATTCCAATACGCTGCTGGCCACGGCGATGGCGATTCGCGACCGCGGTGAATTGCCGCACGGCCGGGCGGTGGGCGGCAAAGCCGAATTTTTTCTCGGGGCAGCCGACACACCGATCGATCCGCCGCCCGATTGGCAGCCTGTCGGGCTCAAGCGCAAGCTCAAGGCCGGAGCCCAGTTCGTGCAGACGCAGTTCTGCCTCGACGCCGGCGTGGTGCGCCGCTACATCGAGCGCCTGCGCGAGCACCAGCTCACCGAGCGGCTCTTTATCCTGATCGGCCTGGCGCCGCTGGCTTCGGCGCGATCGGCCCGCTGGATTCGCCAGCATCTGTACGGTTCGATTATCCCCGATGCACTGATCGGGCGGATGGAGGCGGCCGCGGATGAGAAGCTCGAGGGTCATCGAATCTGTGTCGAGCTGATGCAGCAGATGCGGCAGATACCGGGCGTAGCCGGGGTGCATCTGATGGCGCCGCTGAATTCCGCTGCGCTGCCGCCGGTCATCAGCGAGTATCGCGCCCTCGCCTCGAGTACGCGCCGAGCCGTCTAACTGTCGAGACACACCACCAGGCGGGCGTGATAGCTGTGCCAGACAATCGGAATCATGATCGGGTGCGAATTGCGTGGATAGCCCATCGGCGCATCGCGGTCATGCGCCACCGACAGCACGGCAACGCTGAACTGATGCCGCAAGCTGCGCCGCGCATTGCCCGAGAGCGTATTGGCGATTTCGCCGACCAGCTCGCACAGATTGTCGTGGCACAGATTGTCGTGGCTCATGTCGGTGTCCTGCATGCACATGGGCATTACGCACAACACGCTCCTGGGCGCGGTGAACCGCACCACGCCGTCGCGCTCGCCGCTGATCCTGTGACGATGCCGGTGTAGTCGGAGAGCTCGGAATCGCGTCGTAGCGCCAGGTGCAGTGTGCCGCATGCAGCGTCATGCTGCACCGTGGTTTCGAAATAATGCAGCACACTGTTCACGAACACGCTGACTTCGGCTTCGCTGCTCATGACCGTTCGAGCACCACCGGCCCGGTGTTACTCGCCGTGTCCCGACGGTTGAGCCCTTCCATCTCGCTGCGTGGCGGCCGCACCGCCGAGGCCGCCGGCGGCGCGCGCAGCGCGGCGATGTGCGCCTGGATCGCGCGCGTCGTGGCCGCGTGGCTTATGAGCTCATCGAGACCGACGACGACGGGCAGCAAATCATTGCCATTGAGCAACGATTTGGCGCACAGCCCCGAGAGCGTGTCCTCGACGCGCTGCAGGCGCGCGATGAAGCTCGCCAGAGTGAGCGCTGCAGCCTCGGCTTTGACGGTTTGCAGTTCTCGCCGCACGCCATGGAGCTTTTTCTGCAACTGCTGCTGCCCGATGCCGGACGCCGTGAGCATGGCATTGCTCTTGCGAAATGCGATGTCGGCGCTGTTGAGAAAGGCCTGCAGCGTGAGCGGATCGAGCCGCATCTGCTGCAGCAGCAAGCCCGCCTGCGAGTCGCCGTCGGCCGTCGCACATTCGAGCTCGCGCGCCAGCAGCACCCGATCGGTGATGTCGTCGACGACACCGAGGATGCAATCAGCGGCAGGCTCGGTGCCACGCGCGCGCCGGAACGCGAAGCTCAGATAGCGCAGTTCGCTGCCGCCGTGAGCGTTGGCAAAGGACACCTCGACCTGACTCAAGGGATTGATCGATTCGATTGCCTGCTCATTGGCCTCGTCCTTCCACAACAGGCGCAGGAACGTCAGCGCCGCGGCGAGCGTCTGTGGATCGAGCAGCGGTTTGAGGACATCCTCGAAGCGGCGGCCTGCGGGCGCGGCCAGACGCAGCATTTCGGTCAACGACCCGGAACATATCGCGCCCAGCCGCAAATCGCGTCTGATCAGGAACAATCCTTCGCGCATGGAGCCGAGGATGTTCGCGGCCTGGCATTGCGCCGTGGCCGCGGCGGCGGCCAACTCGCGTGCGCGCCGTAAGTGGTAGAGGATCATCGGTAGCAGCAGCGTGGCCACCGCGCTGGCGCCCAGCAGCAGGCCGCGCAGGCCGCGGTCGCTGTTGGGCTCGGCCAGCAACCACCACGCGGCGAACGCTATGTCCAGCAGCAGCAGCCCCAGCAGCGGCAGGGCGGAGCGGGTGAGTGAAGCCGGCGTGGAAGCGACCGTCGGCACGCGATGCTCGCTCGACAGCCGCCGCTCCGCCGCGCTGAGCGCATCCGTCAGGCGCGGGCCGCGCAGTTCTTCGCGCGCGATCGCCGCAATGATGTTGCCGCGCGCGACCGCCGCGCTCCACTGCCAGGGAGCGTTCGTGATGACGATTATCGGGGCGAGCGGGTACTGCTCTTGCAAGATCGCCACGTCGGCGCGTCCATCGGCTGGCGAGACGGTATCGATGATGGCCAGCCAATGCGAGGCTGTGCCCGGCGGGGCGATCGGATGCGCACTGTCGACCGTGCGCACGCGGTAATGGCCATGGAGAATCGAGCCCAGTTCTAATAGAAAGTCGGTGTCCCGGGAAACTATGAGCAATTCGGTCCGACGGGTGCGAGCCGTTTTGACATCGGCAAAGTGAGTCCAATCCTGCAGTCGTGGCTTCATCGGCCTTTCTGGCAGCGCATGCGCCGGTAAGGAGTCGCGACTGTGGTGTCTTGAGGAAGGTCGGGCAGCGCCTGGAGTCACAATTCGATGTCGGACAAATGGTAGTGCCGAGCGGCCGTGCGTGGATTGAGCGTCCGGTCACAGATTTGCGGCGCACACGGCGCCGTCCCATAATCGAGGCCCTTACGCGGCGAGGTGACGCGATCATGAAACGATTCCTGGTCCTGCTGGTGCTGAGCACGGGCATGGGCTCGGCGCTGGCGGCGTTGGCGCCGGGCGCGCACGCGCCGGATTTCACCACTCAGGCCACGCTCGCCGGCAAAGCCTTTCAGTTCTCACTGGCCGACGCCCTGAAGAAGGGGCCGGTGGTGCTGTATTTTTATCCGGCCGCCTTCACGCCCGGATGCACGGCTGAAGCGCACCAGTTTGCGGAGGCGACGGCCGAATTCCAGGCCCTCGGCGCCACCGTGATCGGTGTGTCGCACGACGACATCGAGACGCTCAATAAGTTCTCGGTCACCGAGTGCCGCAACAAATTTGCCGTGGCGGCGGATCCTGACCAGCACATCATGAAGGCTTACGACGCCGTGCTGAAGATGAAGCCGACCCTGGCCGACCGCACCTCGTATGTGATCTCGCCCGACGGCAAGATCATCTACAGCTACACGGCTCTGAACCCCGACCAGCATGTCGCCAACACGCTCGCCGCGGTGAAGAAATGGGCGGTCGATCGGCCGCACTGATTCTCCTTGGGGCGCTGGTCAGCAGCCCCATCGCTCGATCCGCGGGGCTGCCCGCCGGCACTTCGACCACAGCTCCCGCCGGCGGGCCGGTCTCGGCCGCCGCGGGGCCGCAGCAGCTCGAAGAGATCGCGATCATCGGCGAGCGGCCGGGGCCGCGACTATGGAGAGTTTCCAAGGGCGATCACGTGTTGTGGTTGCTCGGCACGCTCAATCATCTACCCAAGCGCATGACCTGGCGCTCGAGCGAAGTCGATTCCGCGCTGGCCGAATCGCAGCAGCTATTGACCAGCGGCCCCTCGGTGTCGGCGAGCATCGGGCCCATCGCGGCCATCCGGCTATACGTGCAGTGGCGCCGGACACAGAAAAATCCGGATCGCCTCAGGCTCAACGTATGGTTGCCCGCGCTGCTGTATGCGCGCTTTGAGGCGCTCAAGGCTCGCTTTGATGCCGGCGATGACAGCATCGAAGAATTGCGGCCGAGCTTTGCGGCGCTACGGTTGTATGAGCACGCCGTCGATGCCGCGGGAATGACCGCACACGATGAAGTGGAGCAGGTCGTTATCAAGCTGGCCAAACGGCGGCGTGTCCCGATACTACGCGCCATGCTCAAAGTCGATGATCCATCGGGCGCGCTCAAGGAAGTCAGCGCGCTGCCCCCGACCGTGGAAGTGGACTGTCTGGCGGCCACGGTGGCGCGCATTGAAACCGACCTGCCGAGCATGCAGGAGCGTGCCCGGGCCTGGGCGATCGGTGACGTCGATCGACTGCGCGCCCTACCGTACCCGAATCAACGCGAAGTCTGCATCAACGCGCTGTCGAATTCGCCGCGTATCAAGGCGCTGGTGGATAGCGTGGCGCAGGCGTGGAGCAGCGAGGCGGAGTCGCTCTTGAGTCGCAATCGGGTCAGTTTTGCCATGCGGCCGATCTATGACCTGCTCGACAGCGAGGGGCCGCTGGCGAAGTTTCGAGCCGAGGGCTACCTCGTTCAGGGTCCCTAGATTCGCGGCAGGCCGCGATCCGCCGACCACGTCGGCATCGTCGGCGGCGGTCGATGGTGGGCGCCGCCGACACCGGTCGCACGCGGCGGCAGCTGGCACGGTATCATTGACAGCTTGGTCGCGGCGGGGTGGATCCCCAATCCGTTGATCTAAGTATCCCTTATAGGAGTGTTGTATGAATCAGTTTGTTACGCGCGGGCTGGTGCCGGCGCTCAGCCTCGTGCTCGCCGGCATCTCGATGGCAGCGGACTCCGCTCCAGCCGCGTCGGCCCAGGCCGCAGCGCCCAAGAGCGCGACCACGCAGTCCGCCGCAGCTCATGGGGCTGACGCCAAATCCGGATCGGCGAATACGGACCAGGACAAGGCTCTTTACGCCCTGGGTGTGTTACTGAGCCGCAACCTCGACTCGTTCCAGCTGTCGGAAGCCGAGTTTGCTCACGTCAAAGCAGGCCTTGTCGATGGCTTCCACAATAAACCCGCGGCCGCATCGGCCGAGGCCTCCCTGCCGCAGATTCAAGCGTTGCAACGCAGCCGTGTGCAAGCGCTGTCGGCCCGTGAAAAGGAGGCCGGGCAGGCGTATCTGGACAAGGCCGCATCGGCCCCAGGGGCGACCAAGACCGTCAGCGGCCTGCTCTACATTCCGGTCGCTCCGGGTACCGGGCCCAGCCCGGCGCGTACCGATCGGGTCACGGTGAATTACGAGGGCCGACTCATCGATGGCACGGTATTCGACAGTTCGGCCCAACACGGTCAGGCCGCGACGCTGCAGGTCGGCAATATCATTCCGTGCTGGACCGAAGCCTTGCAGCTCATGAAGGTGGGGGGCAAGAGCCGCATCGTCTGTCCGGCGGGACTGGCCTACGGCGATCGTGGCGCGCCGCCCAAGATCATGCCCGGCGCGAGCCTGGAATTCGACATCGAGCTGGTCGCGATTGTGCCGCCGGCGCCGGGACCGGGCACAACCCCGGGAGCCCCGGGAGCCCCGGGAGCTGCGACGGCCCCAGCCGCGCCAACTCCCCCAACGCCAACGGGCCACTAACGGGCGCCGGGCGCGCCGATGTGCTCACGGCGGTTCACGAAGCCGCGGTAGCGAGTCAGCGCCGAGCTGGTGGCGCCGTTGCCGCCGTCGCGGACTTATAGGGCTGGTACAGCCGCCGAAACTTGGCGTCATCGACAATGCCCCAATCCCCGGGCGCGTACTGCAGCAGCCAGTCGCCAGCGCATCCTTGCAGCAGGTCACCCGCGGCGCAACGCCGCACCGTGAAGGCGTCGAGGATCTGCCTGGCGAGTACCGGCAGCGGCTGGTTTCGATAGGCGCCGTGAGCGCCGTGCGGCAGCGGCGGCACAGACTGGTAGCGTTCATCGAAGCGATCGCGCGACACACTCCAGCGATCGCCGCCGGAGCCGATGACCAACGCATCCCCAGCGCGATAACGGTTCGGACCCTCGCGGCTGGCGATGCTGCCGGCGCTGCGCGCAAACACGACCTCCACGATCTCGTCCTTCACGTACCACGACGCGCTCGGATCCTGCCGCAGATCGACGGCCTCAAAGTCCATGGCTTAGCGCTGCGAACGCCGCACGGCGTCGACGAAGCCCGCGAGAAACCGCCTGACCCGCTCCTGCACGGCGGCGTCCTTGATGGCGAGTGCGGCATCGAACACGTCGTTTGCATGCGAAAGCATGAGCCGGCCGCCAAACCATGGACTCGTGCCGAGCGTGCGCAGCACCGGCAGCCAGGCTGCCTGACTCATTACGGTGCCGAAGGCCCCGGGAGAGGCCCCCATCAGGGCGATCACCTTGCCGCCGAAGACCCGCGGTATGTCCGCGGCGGGTCGCGACAGCCAATCGATCGCGTTCTTGAATACGCCCGGAATACCGTTGTTGTATTCGGGAGTCGCCAACAGCACGCCGTCGGCCGCGACCACAGCCTCTTTGAGCGTGGCGACGCTGCCCGGCACGCCCGCAGCGGATTCCAGGTCGCCATCGTAGAGCGGAATGCCGTGCAGTGTGCTGATCTGCAGCGAGGTCTCGCCCGGCAGTAGCGCGTTTGCTGCGCGCAGCAGCGCGGTATTGAAGGAGCGCTGGCGCAAGCTGCCGGATATGCCGATCAACATCGTCATTTAAAGTCCCCTATTGATTTTCGTGCCAACAGCGCCGCTAGGATAGTGCGGCAATTGCAGCCGTCGGGCTGATTTTTTCGTTAGAGTGGATCGGGTTCAGGGCCGTTCCTGGCGAATGGTGTGCGCGTGATTGCAACGATCCAGGTCCTGGTAGCTCTGCTGGTCGTGGTCGCGGCCATTGCCGTGGTGGCAAGGCGGCTGAAGATTCCGCCAGCCATTCTGCTGGTGTTGACCGGCGTGATCCTGGCGCTCGTCCCCGGTTTGCCGAGAGTAAGCTTCGCTCCGGAATTCGTATTGCTGCTGGTGCTGCCCCCGGTCATCTATTCATCCGCGGTGGCGATGAGCTGGCGTGAATTCCGGTTCAATCTGCGCCCGATCTCGCTGCTGGCCGTGGGCTGCGTCGTGTTCACGACGATCGCAGCGGCTGCGGCAATGCATTGGATGCTGGGTCTCGCGTGGCCGGTCGCATTCGTGCTGGGAGCCATCGTTTCACCGCCGGATGCCGTGGCGCCGTTGGCCATCGCTCGCGGCATGCAGCTGCCAAGGCGCATCCTGGTGATCCTCGAGGGCGAGGGCCTGGCCAATGACGCCACCGCGCTGATCCTCTACCGCTTCGCGACGGCAGCCGTGAGCCTCGGCGTATTCTCCTTAGGCCATGCCGCGGGCATGTTCGTCGCCATCGTTACCGGGGAAATTCTCTGGGGGATCGGCGTTGGCTGGGTGATGCTGCGCCTGCGGCGCTGGGTCGGGGATCCGCGCGTAGAGATCCTGTTGTCGCTGCTCACCCCGTTCATTGCCTATCTGCCGCCGGAGCAACTGGGCGGCTCCGGCGTGCTGGCCACGGTGACGGCCGGACTCTATATCAGTTGGAACGGCCTGCGGCTGATCAGCGCCGCGACGCGGCTGCAGGGCATATTCTTTTGGGATTTTCTGATCTACCTGGTCGAGGGCATGGTGTTTCTGATCACCGGCCTACAGGCGCGCACGATGCTGGCGGGTGTCGGCGGCTATTCCCCGTCCGAGCTGGCGGTGTCGGCCGCGACCCTGAGCGCCGTGGTGATCGTTGCGCGCTTCGTCTGGACCTATCCGGCAACTTATCTTCCGCGCTGGCTGATTCCTGCGGTTCGGCGCAAGGATCCGTCGCCGCCGTGGCAGGCGCCATTCGCGCTCGCATTCACCGGCGTGCGCGGAATCGTCTCGCTCGCGGCGGCGCTCGCGATTCCACTGGAGACCGCGAGCGGCCAGCCGTTCCCCGATCGCGATCTGATCCTGTTTCTCACGTTCTCTGTGATCCTGGTGACCCTCGTGGGCCAAGGCCTGACGCTGCCCGCGGTGATCCGTGCGCTGGGCCTGGCCAATGCCGGGCGCCGAGAGCATCACGCCGACGCCACCGAGGAGTTTGAGGCTCGGCGGCAGGCGGTCGGCGCAGCGACTGAACGGCTCAAGCAGCTTGCGGCGGGGCGAGCGCTGCCGCAAGCCGTGGTCAAGCCGCTGCTCGCGGGTCTGCACGATCGACTCAACAATCTCGAGCATAGAATCGACGGCCACGACGGCCACCGGAAGCTCGTCGAGCTCTACGACGACATCGAGTTGACGCTGATCAAAGTCGAGCGGCAGGTGGTCAATGATCTGTATCGGGACGGTAAGCTGAAGGACGAGGCGCGGCGCCGAATCGAACGGGAACTCGATCTGCGCGAAGCCGGGCTCGATAACCTGCGCGCTGCGGAATGAGGCGTGTCAAGGCCGACGCGCGCCGTATCGAGCGCACGAATCGATCGTGCCTGGCAGCGCCGATCACCGGCCTTAGGGCCACGGAATGGCGTCCTTGCAACCGGCGCCGAGCTTGTCGGCGTTACTGCGTAGGCACATCATAACTTCGCGGCCCTGCTGGCGCGCGCAAGGACTCTGGATTTCGGCGTCGCATGCACATTATAATAATGTTTATTATCAATATATTATTGGATAATACTCTAAAGATTCTCGATGGGCTTCGAAAGCCGGCTGCACCCGCCTGCCACCCGAAGGTCGCGCACAACCGCAAGCCATTCCTGCAGACCTACCGGCGCAACATAGGGTGAGCTGATGGCGATCATCCATTGCAGCGAATGTGGACGAGCGGTGAGCGACAAGGCCGCCGCCTGCATCGGTTGCGGCGCTCCGCTTGGATCGCCGTCGGCCTTCAACTTGGTTCCCAAGCCTTCGATCACGCCGCCACTGACCCCCAGGCAGCTGCGCTGGCGGCTTGCACTGGCCTCGTTGACGCTCGTGCTCGGCGTGATCGCCGCCGACGCCGTCAGTCACCGGCCACGCGGCGGCCGGTTGGCCGCCACGCTGGCCGCGCTGCTCGTGATCGGCGGCCTGTGCTGGTTCATCGTTGCTATCCTGCAGAGCGTGCAGTCACGAAAATAGGTGGCGCTATGGCCACTGGTAGGATAGGCGGGGATCTTTCGCTTAACGGGGAACAGGCGTGCAATACCGAGGTCTGTGGGGTCTACTGGTCCTGATTGGCGACGTTTGGGCCATTGTCAATATCGTGCAGAGCGGCGCGGATACCGGTAAGAAGGTGCTGTGGGTGGTACTCGTGATCGTGCTGCCCGTGCTGGGGTTCGTGCTCTGGGCCTTCCTCGGCCCGAGGACCGGCAAGGCCTGAGGGGACGGAAGAATCGTGAAGCGCAGGAGCACCGATCGGAACACGCGCTGGCGTCGACTGATCGAGCGTTTGGGACCGCGACGCACCAGGCAGGCGCTGGTGCTGGCGACGCTGTTGTACGTGGCGATGGTGATCGCCGTCGCCGCTCTGCTGGTGAGCCAGGGCTTGCCATGGGAGCGAAAACTGCGAGCCGGCCTGATCGGCATTCTGGCGCTGATCGGCCTGTGGCTCTGGGTGCGGGTGCTGCGCGCTCAGTGGGCCGGGCTTCGGGTGGCTGGCGGCAGCCGACAGGACAACGAAGACACGGGGATCTGGGGTGTCGGCGGCCCGGGGATGCGCACGCCGGGCACCACGGGGCTGTCCCGCATCATCCCGGACCGCAGGCGCGCCCCGGATGGCGAGGATGGTGAGAATGGCGAGAATTAGCCCTGAGCACCGCTAGGCGCCACGCGCGCACCGTTGGGCGCGCAAATTGCTAACATTGCCCTCGATCGTGCCCCGGAGGGCGCCATAAACCTTGCAATTTCCCAGCGATAACGTCACCGATCAAACCATGTTGCGCGCCAGCACCTATCAGCGCAGCATCCGCTCTGACTTCCTAGCCGGCGATTGAACAACCATGTCCCGAGCCGTACCCCAGCGTGACACGCGCTCCGATAAGGACTATCAGAGCGACATCCTCGTCTATGTCTCGCGTACCTTCGCGTTGACGATTCCAGAGCTTCCGGCTGGCCTTCGCGAGACGGTCACGAGCGCCTACCTGCTGTGCCGGATCGCCGACACGATTGAAGATGAGCCGACGCTCCCACCCGAGGACAAGCTGCGATTTCTGCGGCAATTCAGCAACGTGGTCGGCGGACAGGCCGACGCCGAGCTGCTGGCCGCGGAACTGGCGCCGCGGCTGTCCGATCGGACTTCCGCCCATGAGCGCGATCTGGCGCGCAACCTCGCGCGGGTCGTCGGCACGGTTCGCCGCATGCACAGGCGTGAGCAGGCGGCGATCCAGCGCTGCATCGAGGTCATGTGTGACGGCATGCACTTCTTCCAGCGCGGCGCCAGTGTGCGGGGCCTGAATCGCCTGGCTGATCTGGATAGCTACTGCTACCACGTCGCCGGTGTGGTCGGCGAGATGCTGACGGATTTATTTTGCGCGCAAGTTCCCGAAGTGCAGGAACACGCGGCGGCCCTGCGGCGCCTGGCGCCCTCGTTCGGGCAAGGGCTGCAGATGACCAACATCCTCAAGGACATGTGGGAGGATCGCAGCCGTGGCGCCTGCTGGCTGCCGCGGGAGATCTTCGAGCGCCGCGGCCTGAAACTGGAGCAAGTTGCAGGCAGGCAGCACGAGCGCAGCTTTCGCGACGGCTTGCAGGAGCTGATCGGCATCGCCCACGGGCATCTGCGCAACGCGCTGTCGTTCACGCTGCTGATCCCGGCAACGCAGACCGGGATCCGCCGATTCTGCCTGTGGTCGATCGGACTCGCGCTGCTGACGTTGCGCGAGATCAACGATAATCCGTGCTTCACGGCCGGCGCGCAGGTCAAGGTGTCGCGCCGCGCGGTCATGATGGTGAGGACGATCTGCAACCTGTCCGCGCGCAGCGATCGCCTGCTGCGGCGCCTGTTTGCCTACGCCGCAAGAGGTTTGCCGCTGATCGAGCAATCGGAGGCGAGCGACCCGGCGCAGCTGCGCGTGGTGCTGCAGGACTCGCTGCCAGCGCAGCAGGACGCCAATCCGCGCTCCGCGCTGCGCGGTTGAATTGCAGGAGAGGCTGAGCGATGTCGATTGACCAGGTAGTCGGAAATCTCGCGGCGGTGCACGCCGTCGGCGGCTCGGCGATTGAGCGGGCGATCATCAGTGCGCGCGAGGCCCTGCTGGCGCGGCAGGACACATCCGGCCATTGGCTGTTCGAGCTGGAAGCCGACTGTACGATCCCGGCCGAGTTTATTCTGCTGATGCATTTCCTGGACGAGATCGACGCCGCGCTGGAAGCGAAGCTCGCAGCGTTCCTGCGCGATCGGCAGGCCGAACATGGCGGTTGGCCGCTCTATCACGGCGGCAGCTTCGACATCAGCTGCAGTGTCAAGGCCTACTACGCGCTCAAGCTGGTCGGTGACGATCCGCAGGCGCCGCATATGGTGCGGGCGCGCAGCGCCATCCTGCAGTACGGCGGTGCCGCGCGCGCCAACGTTTTCACGCGCCTGACGCTGGCGATCTTCGGCCAATTGCCGTGGCGCGGCGTGCCCTATATTCCCGTGGAGATCATGCTGCTGCCGAAGTGGTTTCCATTTCATCTCGATAAGGTCTCCTACTGGTCGCGGACGGTAATGGTGCCGCTGTTCATCCTGTGTTCGCGCAAAGTCGCGGCGAAGAACCCGCGCGCGGTGCACATCCGCGAGCTGTTCAGCGTGGCTCCGGAGCTCGAGCGGCACTACTTTCGTCGTGGCAGCTTCACCAACCGGGCGTTTCTGCTGCTCGATCGGGTCGGCCGTCTGATCGATCCGTTGGTTCCGCGGTCACTGCGGGCGCGGGCGCTCCAGCGGGCCGAGGACTGGATCAATGCTCGAGCCAACGGCGAGGATGGCCTGGGCGCCATCTTTCCGGCGATGGTCAATGCGCTCGAGGTGATGGTGACGCTCGGCTATGCGGCCGATGACCCGCGCCGCGTGCAGGCCAAGCGTGCGCTGTGGAAGCTGCTGGTCGTGGGCGAGCGCACGGCGTATTGCCAACCCTGCGTATCACCCGTCTGGGACACGGCGCTGAGCTGTCTGGCGCTGGAGGAGGAAGGCAGCGGCGCCGGCCGTAGCGCGGCCTTCCAGGCGCTCGAGTGGCTGCGGCCGCTGCAGCTGCTGGAGGCGGCGGGCGACTGGCGCGAGCGGCGTCCCGAACTGCCCGGGGGCGGCTGGGCCTTTCAATTCAACAACAGCTACTATCCCGACCTCGACGATACCGCAGCAGTCGCCTGGGCCATGCACGCAGCGCCGCAGCGCGCGCACTACGCTGGCGCCATCGCGCGCTCGCTCGACTGGCTGGTCGGCATGCAGAGCGAGAATGGCGGCTTTGCGGCCTTCGACGTCGATGGTACCTGCTACTACCTGAATGAAATTCCGTTCGCCGATCACGGCGCCTTGCTCGACCCGCCGACCGAGGATGTCACTGCGCGGGTGGTGACGGTGCTGGCCCGCGTCGGCCGTGAGCAGGATCGGCCAGCGCTCGAGCGTGCCATCGCCTATCTGCGCGCGGCGCAGCAGGCGGACGGCTCATGGTTCGGGCGCTGGGGCACGAACTACATTTATGGCACCTGGTCGGTGCTGGTCGCATTCGCGGCCGCCGGTATCGGTGCCGACGATCCGGCCGTGCGGCGCGCCATGACGTGGCTCGCGAGCTGCCAACAGGCCGATGGCGGCTGGGGCGAGAGCAATGACAGTTATCTGGATAGCGATCTGGCGGGCCGCGGCCTGGGCAGCACGCCGTATCAGACCGCCTGGGCGCTGCTGGCATTGATGGCGGTCGGCGGTGTGGACGCCTCGGTCCTGCGCCGCGGCGTGCATTTTCTGCTGCGCGCCCAGCAGGCCGACGGGCTGTGGGACCATCCGAGCTATACCGCACCGGGCTTTCCACGCGTGTTCTATCTGAAGTATCACGGCTATTGCGCCTACTTTCCGCTCTGGGCCCTGGCTCGCTATCGCCGTCTGCTGCGCGACGGCAAGGACGCTTGAGCGCCACGGGCGTCGTCGCGGCGCTCGAATTCGAGGCGCAGGGTTTGGGGACGCGGCAGCGCCGCAGCGGCGGCCTATCGGGCCTGACCGACGGTTCCCTGGTCAGCGTCAGCGGCATCGGTGGCGACAATGCCGCCCGGGCCGCGCGCCAGTTGGTCGCGGCGGGCGTGGGCGCGCTGCTGAGCTGGGGCGTGGCCGGTGCGCTCGATCCGGCCTTGAGCTGCGGCACCGTCGTGCTGCCGACCGAGGTATTGCGCCGGTCGAATGCGCTCGGACCCTCCCCGCTACAGCGATTTGAGACCTGCCCGACATGGCGCGAGCGCCTCTGGGCGGCGCTGCAGACACATGCTCGACTGGCGGCGGGAGCGCTGCTGACGAGCGCGGTACCGGTGGCGGCGGCCGAGCTCAAGGCGAGGATGTTCCAGGAGACGCGGGCCGTGGCAGTCGATATGGAAAGCGCGGCGGTGGCCGAGGTGGCCGCGGATCATGGTCTGCCGTTCATGGCTCTGCGCGTGATCCTCGACACCGCGCGCGTCAGCCTGCCCGAGAGCATCATGCGCGCGTTCGAGCCGGCAGCGGCAGGCCGCTCGGGGCTGCGGCGTGCCTGGCCGCTGCTGCGGCCGCTGCTGAACGCGCCGGCGGACTGGGGCCCGCTGCTGCGGCTCGCAGGACAGTATCGCGTCGCACGGCGGGCCTTGAGCGACTGCGCCCGGCGCGCCGAACCGACACGCCTGATGCAGCGCCCGGGAGGCCGCTGATGCGGGCGCTGGTCACTGGCGGCAGCGGCTTCGTCGGCGCTGCGGTCGTACGAGCGCTGCTGGCAGCGGGCGCTCAGGTGCGGGTGCTGCTGCGCGAGCACTCGAATCGCCGCAATCTCGAGGGTCTGGAGGTCGAGCCCGCGCTCGGTGACCTTGCCGATATCGCAGCCCTCGAGCGCGCGCTCGAGGGCTGCGAGGCGCTGTTCCACGTGGCCGCCGACTATCGACTCTGGACGCCCGATCCACAGTCGCTCTATCGCAGCAATGTCGAGGGTACACGCAATATCGTCGGCGCCGCGCGGCGCAGCGCGGTCAAGCGCATCGTCTATACCAGCAGCGTGGCCACTATCGGCCTGCGATCGGACGGCAGGCCTTCCAATGAGACTGATTCAGCGAGCCTCGATGAGATGATCGGTCACTACAAGCGCTCGAAGTTTCTCGCGGAACAATGGGTGTGCGAGGCCGCGCGTGGCGGCATGCCGATCGTGATCGTCAATCCGTCCACGCCCGTCGGTCCGGGCGATGTGAAGCCCACGCCCACGGGCCGGCTGGTCCTGGATGCCGCGACCGGCCGCATGCCGGCCTACGTCGATACCGGCCTCAACATCGTCCATGTCGATGACGTCGCCGCCGGGCATCTGCTGGCGTACGAGCATGGCCGCGTCGGCGAGCGCTACATTCTGGGCGGCACCGATCTGAGTCTGCAGCGGATCCTGTCGATGATCGCCGTAGCCTCGGGACGGCGGGCGCCGCGGCTGCGTCTGCCGCGCGCGCTGTTGCTGCCGCTAGCCTACGCCGCCGAAGCCGTGGCTCGGCTGAGCGGGCGCGAGACACGCATCACCGTCGATGGCGTTCGCATGGCGCGGCATCGCATGTATTTCTCCAGCGCCAAGGCGGTGCGCGAGCTCGGCTACCGCTGGCGTCCGGCGCAGCAGGCAATCGACGATGCCGTGCGATGGTTTCTGGAAGCTCGCGGGTAGCACGCGATCCGGCAGTCGCGCGATCGAAGGACCAGGCGCGCGCGTAACAGGCGCCGCTCATACAGCCCCAGGCGGCGCTCGTCACTCCAGACGCTGCCCCTGGGATTCCGCCTCGGTGGCCGGCGCCGCGGCGAGCGCACGCGCATGCCGGCCCTCGAACCAATGCCAGCCAAGCAGCGCCGGCAGGCCGAACAGGATCTCGCGCAGGCGCTTGGCGAGTGAGAGCGCGACCGCGGCCGGCCCGCTGATGCCGAGCATCGCACCGAAAGCGATCAGTCCGGCCTCCTGCACGCCCATGCCGGCGGGCACGACGAACACGAAATTTCGTACTGCCTGGGCGACGCTCTCGAGCGCAAGCGCGTTGCCGAGCGTGACCGGATGCCCGAGCCAGCGCAGCGCCAGCCAGGTCTCGAGCGTCGCGACGACGTAGCCGCTGAGCTGCCAGCCGGCGGCGGCGAGCAGGCGAGCGCGCGACTGGTAGAGCAGACGGATGGCCTGGTCGAGGTCGCCCGACTGGGCCAGCAGCGGCCGCCACTGCGAATCCTCGGCGAGCAGGCGCTCGATCCAGCGGGCGCAGCGTTCGAACACCGAGCCATAGCGCAGCAGCAGCAGCAGCGCGACGATGATCGGCAGCGTGCCCGCCAGCATCAGCAGGATGTTGCCGGTCCAAGGCCGCGCCGCCGTGACGCGCAGCAGGCACAGCAGACCGAGCGCTACGAACATGCATTGCGAGATCATCGCCAGCATGGTTTCGACGATCACACTGGCCGCCGAGCCCGGGCCCGGCACACCGCGCAGCACCAGCAGGCGAATGCCGATGATCTCGCCGCCGATGTTGGCCACCGGCAGCAGGCGATTGACCGCCTCGCGCACCGCCGCGAAGCTGAACAAGGCTACAAGACCGGCGCGCCTGTGCGGATCGGCGCGCCAGAGCAGCGTGCGCCAGCCCATCACGTCGAGCAGCAGCGGCAGCACGTGCAGCGGCACCAGCCACAGCAGCACCCAGCCGGCCTGCGACAGCAGCGCCAGGATCGCGCTCGCGCCCTCGTGCGCGATCAGCCCGATCATGAGCAGCAGGCCGACCGTGCCGACGATGCGGGTCAGGCGTTTCATGGGGCGTGCCGGGCGTTGAGCAGCCGCAGCCAGTCACTGTAGCCGCCGCGCGGTGTCTGCGACTCTGCGAGCAGCGCACCGACCCGCGGGCTCAGCAGCGCCCTCAGTTCGTCGGCGTGCCGATAAGCCGACATCGATGCGGAGATGGCCGCGCCGGAACGCGTGGCAGGATGCAGGTAGATCTCGGTGACACCGGGCGGCAGCGCTCGCAGTGCGTCGATCAGCGTCGCCTCATCGATAGCACCACTGCGGCCCATCCCGAACAGTTGATCGTTGTGGATCAGCCCGGCGTTGCGCAGCCGCCGGCGCATCAGCAGCAGCCAGGGCTTCAGCGCCGCCGCGGCCGCGCGCTCGGGCAGGGATGCGCCGGTAAGCAGCCGCGCCGGCTCATGCGGATAGCGCACGGCTTTGATCCCATACTCGCGGCCGACGCGCAGCAGCAGCGTCAGCAGCGTCGGGTGCAGATGAAAATGCTTATGCGCATTGACGTGATCGAGCATCAGGCCGGTGGCCGCGAAGGCGCGGAACTGCGCGCGTATCTCAGCCTCGAGCTGCCGCCGTGCGCGCGGTGACAGGAAATAGCGCGCACCATGGAGAACCATCCGGCTACCAAACTGGCCGCTTCGATCCAGCAGCAGCGGAACTTCCGAGGCCGGCAGCAATGGGACGCCATCGACCAGCACCAGATGCAGGCCAACCCGCAGCCCGGGCAACTCGCGGGCGCGCCGCACGGCATCGGCGGTGGCGGACGCGCCCATCATCAGGCTGGCGGCCGTCAGGATGCCCTCGCGGCTGGCCTGCTGTACGGC